>NZ_CP114583.1 GCF_030550815.1 Candidatus Mycoplasma mahonii
GTATTAATTAATTCTACAGGTGCACTTGATTTGAAAGCTATTCCTAAAACATTAACCATTATTGGCGGAGGAGTTATTGGCACTGAATTTGCTGTTCTTTACCAAGATCTAGGAACAAAAGTTACTATTATTGAAGGCCTTCCTGAAGTTCTATCTGTAATGGATGGAGACATTAAAGAATTTGCTCATAAAATGTTGGTGGATAAAGGTATTAATATTATATTGAATGCAAAAGTTCAAAAATTCGAAAATGGGTCTATTGTTTATGAACAAGACGGAAAAGAACATAAAATTAAATCAGAAAAAGTTCTTGAATCTGTAGGTAGAAGAGCAAATAATTTGGGTCTTGATAAAACACTCGGAATTAAACTGGGTAAAAGAGGTGAATTCTTAGTTAATGATACATTACAAACTTCAATTCCTAATATATTTTCAATTGGTGACTCAAATGCAGTAATCATGCTAGCACATGTAGCTTATAAACATGCTCATGTGGTTGCAAACTTTATTGAAGGTAAACACACAGAATGAGATATTAACAGAGTCCCTTCTTGTGTATATACTCATCCAGAACTTTCTTCAATCGGAAAAACAGAAGAACAATTAAAAATTGAAGGAATCGATTACATAAAATCAGTATGACAAAATGTTAATGTGGGTAGAGTTCTGACTGATACAAAAAACGCCAAAGGGTTTACTAAGCTACTGATAGGAAAAAAATATGGTGAAATTCTTGGTGCACATGTCGTTAATAATAATTCATCAGATATGATTTCCGAAATAGCTACATTAATTGAGACTGAGGGAACTGTTTATGAATTGGCCGCCACAATTCATCCACACCCATCTACTTCTGAAGTTATTTATGAAGCTGCAATCCATGCAGTTGATCAATTAAACAAATTAAGAAAATAAACCATAATAAATATAAATTATCCTCATCTAATGATGCGGACTTTAATAATTAATGCTTTTTTTAATCATTTTCACAAGAAATAAAGATAAAATTAGGTTATGGATAAAAAAATAAAATTTTATATTATTAAATCTTCAAAAATATCCCGTATTAATATGGACATCATTAGCGAAATAAAAAAACAATACCTTTTAGATATTCATATGGATGAATTTGAAAATATAGATGAAGTTATTAAAAATAAACCTCACATAATATTATTCGATGGGTTATTTGAAAAGAAACTACAAACTGAGTTAGTACAAAGAATTCACGAATCCAAATCAAATGCTAGGATTTTAATAAGTCAAAAAAATATAAGCGAAAAAAATGAGGTTCGTTTATTTCAAAAAAATGTTGATTATGTTTTTAATTCCAACTATGGCGACCAATATTTCATTCATAAAATAAGATCAATTCTCCGTCGCTATTCATCTAGCTATTATCTCGAACAAGAAATATCATTTGAAAATTTAATTATTAATTTAATATCAAAAGTTGTATCCGATGATGGACAAACAATTAATCTCACTAATACCGAGTTTAAATTACTAACATTCATGATTGATGGAAAACCATATCTACAAAAAACAATTATTAATGAAGTATGAAAATATGATGAGGACACAACAAAGCTTGTATCCCAATATGTTCATCGGCTTAATAAAAAACTGATTAATTACAAAATATTAAGAAACAGTAATAGAGAATATTATATTAGCCAAAAAACTGATAATAATTTAAAATAACTCAATCAATAGTTATTTTAAATTGTTCTTATTAAGTTTTGTTATTAGAACCAAATAGTGTTATTTTATCTTTAACGGCTTGTACCATAGCATCCACACCAGGAGCAAGAAGTTTTCTTGGATCATAGTTTTTGCCTTGATCAGATTTCCCTGATCTAACAAATTCTCTGATTGCAGCAGCATTTGCTAATTGTAATTCTGTATTAACATTTATTTTGGCAACACCCATTGAAATGGCTTTAGTAATTTGATCAGAAGGTATTCCTGTTCCTCCATGTAATACTAACCCTCTTTGAGCTTCGACTTTTAGTTTTGATAGCACACCAAGGTTTAACCCTTCTCATCCTTCTGGATAAGGTCCATGAATATTATTAATTCCAGCAGCGATCATATCAACACCCAAATCAGCCATAATCTTAACTTCTTTAGGATCAGCAACATCGCCAGATCCTTGAACTCCATCTTCTTCACCGGCTAGTGTACCAACCTCAACCTCAACTGAAGCATCTTGCTTAGCTGCAAGCGCAATTATAGTTTTGGTTTTTTCAATATTTTCTTCAATGGGGAAATGTGATCCATCAAACATAACTGATGTGTATCCAGCTTCAAGAGCTTTCTTGGCGCCTTCGAAAGTTCCGTGATCTAAGTGAATAGCTACAGGAACGGTAATACCCATTGAATCATGCAAGTTTTTTACAAGATTTTTTACAGTTTTAAAACCACCCATATATTTAACGGCTCCCTCTGAGGAACCAATGATAACTGGCGACTTCATTTCTTCGGCAGCTAATAAAATGGCCTTAGTTCATTCTAAATTATTAGTATTTATATGTGGAATAGCATAATGCCCTTCATAAGCCTTCTTAATCATCTCTTTTGCATTAACAAATGCCATATTTCTCCTTGTATCAATTTTTGACAAAAAAATTATACCATTTGATATAACTTTTATATTTTATAATTCTTCCACCGCATTTGCTTTCATAGCTTTTACTTCGCCATATGTAAAGTCTTTTACTAATGCAAATTTACTTTCGTCAACCATGACGTAATCACCACTAATAGTTAATAGAGTATATAGTTCACCAATTTTAGAATCTTTAATCTCTTGCAGAAGGCTCTTTGGATCAGCTTTCTTTCAATCTGCTTTTTTTTCAGCAAAAACATATTTTCATATTTTTGCATACTCCATAGGTTCACCATTCTTGCTTTCTAAAAATTCCATTGTTACTTCTAATGTTGTCTTCATAATATGCACCTCTTTTGATTTATATTATATATTATTTTTGCACGTCAAATATCATTATTACAATCTATTAAATATTGTTAATGAAAATATAGTAAATAATTATATTCATATAATTATGTGTTACAAAAATAAAAATAATTTAAAGAAAAGACTCCGCAAGGTCCCCTCAACTCGTTTGTTACAACTAGGTAATTCGGTCAATATTATTATAGACTATTTTATTAAAATGATTTTTATGTCAGCAGGATTTTCATCAACAATTCGTTTATTCCCTTCTTTCTAATTTCATATTCATGAATTTTAAACACAGTTACCAAAATAAATTTAGTACCAATTTTATCAATGGTGAATTTGGCTTTTCTACTAAATCATAAATTTCTTTTTTTGCCATGATTTTATTTTAAAATTTCATGAAGAAATTGCCCAAAAATATGTCAGATAACTATATTATTTGAAATTCTTTAGAATCAATATAATCAAGTTGAGGCATCATTGCTATATTCATTGTTTTATCAATTGTATTTTCATTTAGAATTTCTTTTTGATCCGAAATTATTCCATAAATTGTAAAAGGAGTTTTGCAACCAACGAGTAATGTAATCTAGAATATCAATCCTTGTAGCTTATCCTTAAGTTGCGTTTGATTGTTGCAATTAGAACCCTTAATTGCATATAATCATTTACACTGCAAAATTAACAAGATTCTTATATAAATTAATCTTGGATTTCCCTATTTTTGTCCACTTAACTTCTGTTAAGGACTTTATGCCGTGATAGGCTTTTATTTTTTTATAGCTGTGTTTACTTCAATAATTTTATCTTTTTGTACTATTCACCCACCAATAACAAGTGGTTTCACTTGATAAGGTAGATGATTTGACTCTTCTAAAAATAATAGTTTTCTATTCTTTATAATATACATGGTATGTAAAATGTCATTATTTGTCATTTGTCATTTGTATTTGGTAAAATATATTTATGAACTGACCAATTGAATTGATTAATGAAGCTAATAAAATATTAGATAGGCTATATGATGACAATGTCTCACCATCAAAAAATAAAGCTTTAAGATTTTTTAATAAAAATCCTGATAATATCAAAATTATAATTTTGGGACAAGATCCTTACCCAACACCAGGTGTAGCAAACGGAATAGCTTTTGCTGTTAATAAAGATATTAAAGAACCTCAATCCCTCAAAAATATATTTAAGGAGTTAATTGAGGTTAGAGGTAGTTTCAAAACCGATAAAACTCTTAAGCATTGAGAAGATCAAGGAGTATTGATGCTAAACACATCTTTAACTGTTGAACATGGTCAACCTAATTCACACACAAAAGCTTGAAAGCCCTTTACAAATAAATTAATTAAGTGGATGGATAATAATCTGAAAATCACATGAGTTCTTTGGGGAAATGAAGCAAAAAAATATGCACCATTATTGGTGAATAAAAAAATAATGGACGCCCACCCATCACCGTTGTCAGTAAGACACAGAATTAAAAATACATTTAAGGAACTAACAAATATAGATTGATAAACTTACTAATTATGTCTAATGGAATTGAATAAAGCATTTAATGATTTCATGTTCACAGCAGTTCATGGAACAATGATATCAGCTTGGGTTTTAGCTTGTGAAATATGTTTGTGGTAAGCTGGTTTAACATCTTTTTCTCAACGATTAATAATATCACTAATTTTTCTTTGTCTTTTATTAACATCTCTCATAACTCTTCGACCTAGTCTTGTATCAGATGGAGTATCAACAAATATCTTAAGTGTTGCTAACTCCATTAGTTCAAGATCTTTGAAAGTGAATAGCCCTTCAAAAATAATTACTCCCTTGGAATTAATTGTTTCATAACCATCTCTAGCATGTTTAGAAAAACAATATATGGGCATCTGAACATCATTACCAGAAAGCAAGTCCTTAATTATTTGTTTTTGTAAATTCATATCAAAGGCTTTCGGTGTATCATAATTAGTTTTTGGACTACCCACTGGCAAGTAGAAGTTATCTTGCGAGACTAGCAAAGCATCATTACCAAACTCTTTCTTTATGGCTTTAGCAACTGTAGATTTGCCTGATGCAGAGCCACCAGTAATAAGAATTAATTTTGACATTAATGTAATTATAAGGAAAAATACAAAAGATTAATAATTTTACTAATTCATTAAAAAATTTATATAACTTTTATAATTATTTATATTCATGTTGTTATCTGTTGCTTTTTATATATTCAAGAAATTCTCTTGCTTCCTTTAATGACTTGCACATAAAACCAGAAGATGAATAATGGCCACCTCCACCCATGTGTTTTGCAAATAAAGAGACATCAATATTTCCTTTTGATCTCAATTCACCGCGATAAATATTAGAGCTAACTTTAGTGACACCTAAATATATTTCAAATCCTTTTTCATTGGAAAACAAAGCAGTCATTTGCCTCAAGTAATCATTAGGAACAATTGTTTCTGTTAATAGGGCACAAATATCATTTTGGACAACTAATTCTTTCCGTAAATTATTGATTGAATTATTCTCATCGGTTGTTAATGCAAGTTTTTTTATTACATCTTTTTTATTTTGTACCAAATGTTCAATAGCTTCTCAAGTATTGGTGGATAAACTTCTCTGGGTCATTTCTTCTGTATCGGTTCATATCGCCACCCACATGGCCTCAGCAGCTCTTTTTGGGATTGTTAAATCTAACTGTTTAGCCATTTCATAAAGAATTTGCCCTGTTGCTGGTCATTTATCTCCACCAATCTCCAATTTTCATTTATTTTCATGATGATGGTGATCTATTTTAATAGAATTAATTGTATTAACTCTTTGATCATGAATTCTGCTTATAGTTGATGTGTCAACAACTATAACTTGAGATGAATTAAAAAACTTATCGGACACTTCTTCTGACTCATCCAAGAAGGAAATAAATCTAGGGGCTTTTTCTCCAGAAATCTTTACTTCCTGGACATTCGTGTTATCCAATATTAGATGTTTCAAAGCAGTGGCAGATCCGGTAGTATCTCCGTCAGCATCTATATGTGACAAAATAGTAATGTTTTTATTTGTTTTAATTTCATTTCATATTTTTTCATACATTTTATTCATACATAAATTATAAAGAAAATAATTTTGGTAATTAGGATTATATTGAATACTTCTCATAAATATGCTTTAAAGCAGATTCCTGAACTATTTTTTCTTTGGCCGCTAAAAATTTATATATTTTCTTCTGAATGTTTTTGTAGGAATCGCTTTCTTGTGAAATATTATTAAGCATTTTCTTATCTTTTGCATTAATAATTTCAAACTTTTTCTCAGCTTTAACTTGTTCTTTTTTGTATTCTGATGCAAATTGTTCTTTAGCGTTTTGCAATTTATCTTTGCCATTTCCTATCTTAACTAACTTCTTACTTACTAAATTATTGTAGTCAACTCAATTTTTTTTCTCAGAAAATTTTAAATTAAATGCCATACAATTCATCAATGATTTCTTCTTGTTTGTCCTTCTTAAAAATTTGTATATGATATTTCTATTTGGAAAAATTCTTCCAGTCATAAGAACTTTTCTGCCAAGAGAAGATATTTGCTCCAGAATTAAAATCATTACAATAATAACAATTATAAACGATGACAACTGACTATAATAAGCAGGATCTGCTGCATAAGTTGCTACAGAATACCCAAATATCGACATCCCGATAGTACCAATTTGAACCGTAGATTTAAGATTTATTTCTACTCTATATAAAGCATTAGATAGTATTTGGGGCATCGCTTCTTTAATTAAGGCCCATCTTGTTACTTGTAATTTTGTAGATCCCATTACTTTTAATGATTCAGCAGGGCCAGAATCTAATGATTCTATTTTTTCATATGTTAGCTTTCCAAGCATCCCTATAGAATGAATTCCCAGTGCAAGAACCCCACCAAACATAAAGTTATTATCTGGAGAAATTATAAAGATAAAGATAATAGCATACACAAATGCAGGAATAGATCTTATGGTGATTATTAATATTTTAAACACTCAAGAAAAATATGGGCCAAGAATATTTTTTGACGCTAACGAACCAAAAACAATTCCAAAGAACGTACCCATAATTGCTGCTAGTGCTGCTATTAAAAGCGCATTAAAAGCAGCATTTATTGGATTTAACGTGCCAACTATTTTAAATAAAGATCAGTCTGGCTGAAATAAGTCGCCCACAAGAGATTTAAAATTTCCAAGACGCTCTGGTGTGGCCATAGCTCATTTGATTTGAATAATCGAGTAAATTAGCACCATTATAAATAATAAACCAAAACCTAACTTCACAATTCAAAATTTTGGGGCAGATTTATAGATATGGTCAATAGCTACTTTTTTAGAATCATTTTTATTGATGGACACTTTGTTAAATGTTTTTTCAATAATATACTTAATAAAGATTTTAGAAAAAATTTCGATCAATACTATTGTTACAATTAAAACAAGAAGAACTATTGTCATATGCCCTCACATTCCAACATCACTGTATCTATCGCTTAAAAGCATACCAATTGTTGAGATATTGATGACTCCAAGAATGGTTGCAAAACGTATTACAATTTCAAAAGCATAAAGGCCATATGATAAAGCCTTTTTCATAAGAAATGGCAACACCGATTGTCTCAATGCTCTAAATCTTGAGTTGCCAAATGCTTGCAGTGCGTTGAATGTTTCCATATCAAGTGTATCAAGTTCTTCAAAAAGTCATTTAGTCATTATTGTTGCAACAAAAACACCTATTGCAAATGTTGCAGTCAATGTAGGCGAAAACATTTGAAACATGATAAATGCAATTACTAGTGGGGGTATTGCCCTCATAATAGACATCACGAATCTAAATGGAGTATATATATATCACTTCTTGACAATATTTTTAGAACTCAATAATGCCAATGGTATCGAAACAATAATACCCAACACTGTTCCGAGCACGGAATAAATAAGTGTGTTTAATAATAATCTTAATGAGTCTCCTAGTGTCTGAGCAATTGTAATGGTTTGTAATCCAATATGTTTATCAGAAAAATCAAAGAATTTGGATAAATTATGAAAAAAAACTGATGAATTCACAAACTTAGGATTAGAAATATAAAAAAGAAATATTACTAAACATGTTATCAAAAGCGAAGACAAAATTACTGGTCAAGCGCTTTTTTTAATTACTCTTTGATCTTTTATTCTAATTGGTTTGTTATGAAAAAAATCAATAATGCTACTCATTATTTAATTCCTTTGTTTTTTTAACTTTTTTTCTTTGCTTTGCTTTTTTTGGTTCTTTAACGACTTTTCTTTTTCTTCAAATTTCTTTTAATTCTTTTTCATCGAAACCTTCTAGTTTACTACCATATATTTTTTTAAGAACCTTTAAATCGACTTTTGTTGAAAGACCATCAAAAACTATTTCACCATTTTTAACCCCAATTATTCTATCGGTGTATTGCAGAGCTAAATCAACATGATGAAGATTAATTATGATTGTTTTGTTTTGTTTTGTGTTAATTCTTAAAAAAGAATCCATAACTGATTTAGCCATAATGGGATCAAGGGCCCCGACAGGTTCATCAGCTAAAATTACTTTTGCTCCTTGAGCAATGGTTCTAGCAAGTGCAACTCTTTGCATCTGCCCACCAGAAAGATTTTCAGCCCTTACATAAGCATTTTCCAGAATGCCTACTTGAGCAAGAGAATCCAACGCAAGCATTTTTTCTTCCTTTTTGAAAATGCCCAATAGAGCCCTAACCTGGTTTATTTGGGCCAATTTAGCTGAAAGGACATTCGTGATTACTTTAGATCCATATAGTAAGTTATACCTTTGGAATACCATTCCAATGTGGGTTTTGTATTCTCTTTCCATTTTACCCTTTAGTTTCTTAACAAGGTATGCATTTTCTTTTGTCTGATTTTCAATGTTACCAATGATTATGTTTCCACTAGTTATTTTAGATATTTTATTAATTGATTTTAACAACGTTGTCTTACCGGCTCCAGATAAACCTATTATCCCAACAAATTCACCTTCAAGAATTTTTAAATTTATATTTCTTAATGCATCATATCCATTGGGATATATAAGCCCAACATCTTCAAACTGAATGTTTCATTTTTTGATGTTCATATTATTAAAATTTCTTTTAATTATTTTGTGAAGTGTGAATTAAATCACAGTTCAGGAAATAGATACGATGATGATGAAGTTATAGATGTATATCCATATGTCACAGTTCCTAAATCAGATAGCGGCATTGAAAAATTGGATTTAGCTTTTACAGCTTCGGATATTTTTCTTGTTATTTCAGAATCAGTTTTACCGTAAATAACTGATTCATACGATCCCGCTTTGTAAATATCATTAGTTCTGTCTGTATAAGTATGTCTAGCAAATAGTGCAGCAAGCACAAAATCATGCAAAGGGTCATTTGTATTTGTTACGGCAGCATTAAAATTAGCTTCTCATGACGGGAACTTGGGAGCACGATCAACAAAATCACTTTCTCCAGATAATGTGTTAGGATCTATATCTTTAAGATCTGATAAATATAAAGAACCAAATTTATCAAGTGCTTGAACAGCAATTGATGAGTCACCAATAGTTGACGTAGGTTTTTTAAGAGTATTTCCTTCTTGAATCATTGTTCCAACAATCGTAGATCTACTAGCTTGTAGTAAAAAATTAGTTGAAGGGGCAATTGTGGCTCATGTATCTACTGGCAAAAATGCAAGATCAATTTGCCTAGATTCTAATTGACGTGCAGCTACGCTATAATTTGCAGATGCAGCAATTGGATTATCTTTTCCAGTTGCATTATCAAAGAAACTCTTCAATGCTACTGCAACAGATTGAACGTCAGTGGGGTTCTTTGATGGAATCATTTGTACTGAGAATCTAGCCTTAGTAGTGCTTAGGGCGTTTTTAACATCTGAAATAGTGGATGTTGAAGTCAAAAGCCTTAAAGCATTTAAATTAGTTACTGAAAAATAATCAGAATCATCATCAGCTGGAGAAGCAGAAATTTCTGGAGCTTCACCCTTTAAAGCATTTGCTTCTTTTGCTACACCATCTTCTAGATATGTAATTTTTGTGTTTTTGTCAAGAGATGTGTAATCATTATGAGAATATACTTTGAATAATGATTTAACTTCACCATCTAGTAAAACTTGGAGTGATGACTCATCAGCTGATAGTCTAACTAATTGCTTAAAAATAATTTGAAATGCCTTTTGATCAGCTGGTTTCATATCACTTCTTGCTTGAAGACCATCATTTGCTATTCTTTTGTGGACGACACCTAAAACTGATACTTTCTCGTCTCCGCCATCCCTTATATTTGCTCTTAAGTCAGAATACCCTCCGGCAAGACTTAATGTTCCTAAAGCGACTTTCCCTATTGAGTCAGCATATCCTGTTGTTAACGTACCTTCAATGTCTTTCATTGTTACACCTAAATTTGATGAACCACATGATAATACCATTGCAACAGGTGATACTATTACACCTATTGTTCCGACCGTCGATAATGTTTTTCTTCCAATCACACTTTCCTCCTTTTAAAATTCTCTATTTCTCTGCAGTATTCCCTACATTTGCATTATACAAAATATTTTTAAATTATTTTATAAAAATAACACATTGTTAAATTTAATGTTAATAAAATCAATTTTACCTATAAAAAAGTTAACTTACCATTGTACAAATATCTTTTAAAATTGATAGTACATGTATAAATATTTTTTATTGATAAAGAATTCATTAGGAATTTATGATATGTATTTTCTATAAAACTAATGACTCTACCAATAGAGAAAAACTGCATAAAATTACTCCTCACAAGAAGTTTTTTAAATATTAGTCTATTCTTCTGGTTTTAAAGTATTCAGTTCTCAAATTAACATCGTAAGAACTAACATATGCCCTTGGAAGAGCTTTATGAAGTTTTCTTAAGACATAATCGGATTCTCTTTTATTAACAGTTAAAACAAATATACTGGACCTACTTTTTTTTAAATTCTTTTTGATTTTATATGAGTACCATGTTCTCTTATCAATGATTGTTCCTAAAATAAGTTTCTTAACAACATCAGCTTGAGAAGTTTGAATTTCTATTTTTGTAATTTTTGTTCTTGGTGCAATAACATTAATCAAAGTGTTTTGAAGAATGATATAAAGAGCTGAAGCGAATAGTTTTACCGATAGGAGTGCTTCTAATCAATAGATTCTGTCAATAATAATTGAGTTAAATATAATACCCGTCAAAACAATAACTACTGCAATACCCATTCCAACTTTACCTAATGATAGTTTATATTTTTCTGATAAATAAGTAACAATAAACTTTGAACCACCAGAAGAAGCCCCCACCACAAATGTAAGCGCAATACCAAACCCATAAATAAAGGCCCCGATTATCCCTGCCATATATCGAGACGCATCCTTCCTAAACATATCTTGTGAAACGAGATCTCCATCTAAATTAGTTTCTCCAACTTGATAGATTGGATATACTTGAATAGCATTATGAATTATAGGCATTTGCATAATAAATGAAAATAAGGATTGTACCAAAATGAAGTACATAGTTAAAAGTGTGTATTTGAGCCCTATGTATTTAAATCCAAAATAAGCCAAAGGAACATTAATACTAAAAAAAATGATATATCCTAATCATTGATTAGTTTCAACATATGGAACGGCATATAAAATTATCTCTTGAATACCCCTTAACCCTCCGGAATATAATTTAGCTGGGTGAATAAATGAATCCAGCGAAAATGTTACAATTAAGGCCGCAATTGTAATAACAAAAATTCTAAAAGCCATCGACGACCTAATCGGTGCGTACATTACGGTAGAATAATTCTTTTTAAGCGTTTTTATAGGGTTTTTTCGTGATACGGTTTTTCTTTTTTTAGAAGGTTGGCTTTTCTTAATGGAGTTCGTGGCTATTGATGTCTTTGGAGTTGAAACATTTTTTTTTGCTTTAGGTTGAGTTTTAATATTTTTTTCATTTGTTCTGATGTTTTTAGAGATGCTTTTGGTGTGTTTGGGTGTGTTTTTGTTATTTTTCATATCTATAATTATAAGGAAATATTGATTTTGTGATATCTTAAGATAAAAAAACAATAAAAATGGGAATTATTCAATATAGTTATTATTATTTTTCTTATGAAATATCATTAATAATTACAATTTATTTTGTGCTAACTCTTCTTTTATTAATCTTAGAACATCAGTAACAACATCAAGATTTTGTTCTGAGAACCCTGCAGAATTAAAATGGCCGCCACCATGCAACATCTTGGCAAATTTAGAAACATCAAAATTGATTTTTGATCTGATAGAACCCCTAAACATATGTTTATCTGTTTTAACCATACCAAAATAAACATCAAATCCTGACATATTCGATAACTCTCCAGTAATTAATCTAAGATAATCGTTATCAACTTCAGTTTCATCATAATATAAGTACCCCACATTATTACTAATGACCATTTTCTTCTTGAGAGATTTTGTTAACTGCATTATCTTTCTAGGAGCTTTTAATGAATTTATAATCATTTTTTTATCAACATCTAATGATTCTAGAATCTTTTTGGTCTTATCTGTAAAATTCCTTTGAGTTAGACCTTCAGTATCAGTCCAAATAGCTACAAAAATTGCAGCCCTTGTTCTTTTAGATATATCAAGGTTATTTGCTTGTGCTAAGTTATAAAGAACCTCACCAGTGGCTGGTCAATGATCTCCACCCACACCTAATAATCACTCTTCTTCTTCGTGATGGTGATCAATTTTGATGGCTTCCTTAGTTACGAGCCTTTTATCAAAAACTCGCTTCTTGTTAGAAGTATCGACCACAACAATCTGAGAATTATTAAAATACTCATCACTGACAATATCATTCTCATCAAAAAGTGATAAGTATGCCGGTACTTTTTCACCAGATATTTTAACATCAATACCACTTGTGTTAGTTAAAATCAATTGCTTTAAAGCAACTGCGCTTCCTACCGTATCCCCATCTGCATTAATATGAGTTAAAATTGTGATTTTTTTATTTTTTATAATTGCTTTTCAAATATCTTTATATAATTGCTTCATGTCAAAATTATAAAAGAAAATTCATGATAATATGGATTTTCAATTATTTGATTATTTCTTCAACACATTTTTTAATTTTGCTCTCATCATGACGAACAGTGTCTTTGTTGACTTCAGTTAATAAATCAAATAATTTAAAAGTAGTTAAGTCATTTTTGATTAATTCTTGATTTGTGTCAATATATGATTTAAGTGTGGCTTTTGTGATTTTTGTATTGGACACAATCACTTCATCAGTAATCCCTTTAAAGGTGTGTTATTCAATTGCTTTGATGTGATCACTTAGAGTCATATTGTCTGTTTCACCATGTTGGGTAAAGGCATTAGCAAAATAGATTATTTTAGCATTTGTGCTTTTAAGAGCTAACTTTATTTTAGGATAAATTAAATTAGCAATTAAAGATGTGTATAAAGAACCAATACCCAAGATAATATAATCGGCATTCTTAATGGCACCAACTGTCCTTAATGTTGCCACACCATTTTTGTAAAAAACTCTTTTAATTGGTTGTTTTGAATGTCCAATTTTAGCTTCACCTTCAACAATACTTCCGTCGGACAGTTCAGCATGCAGATGATTAAAAGTATTGGATACTGGCAAAACAGTCCCAAGGACATTTAACATTTTAGTTGTTCTTTCAATCCCTTTTGAAAAATCTTTTTCCATTAATATTTGTGAAGCAATAATTAAATTACCAATAGCATGTCCATCAAGATCTGTCCCAGTTCCGGAGATACGATATTCCATTGATTTTTCTAATAATTCTCTGTCTCTACTTAAAGATGCAATCACCCTTCTTAAATAACCAATGGCCGGTATATCAAAGTGGGAAGATAAAACCCCTGTTGATCCACCTGAATCAGTAATAGTGACTATAGCAGCAATATCAATATCATTAATATTTCACACCTCGAAGAAGTGTTGGCAGCCCTGTTCCACCACCCAAAATAACTAATTTTTTCATAACATAATTATAAGATAAAGCATTTATTTTTACTCATGTTTTCATTTGTCTACTAAATATGTTTATTCAAAATATTGAATATAAAAATAGATTACATGATTTTTAAGACTCTTTAATTGGTTCTGTTTGAATGGTCTTGAAGTCATAAACAACCTTATTAACTTTCTTGTGTCCGCCTTTAAGGTATCATTTGATAAATTTGGCAACACCTCCGTCTTTATTTGAATGTTTTGTGATAACATTTGCGAATGTTTTTACATTATCTGAAGCATTGTTCATAGCCACACCAACTCCTGCTGTTTTTAACATTTCGACATCGTTAAATCCATCACCAAATGCCACAACATCTTTCATTTTAATATCATAGTATCTAGCCATTTTAATTAAAGCCATATCTTTCCTAGCACTTTTATTGGTAAATTCCAAAATTGGTTCTCTTCCCTCTCCGGTGTCCCAATAGGAGAAACTGACTTCATCTCCATATAAACCATGAAAATATTTTTTAATGTGATCCATATCTTTTGCATATTTTGTTTTAACTTCAATAAGAACACCCGAAGGTTCTCTCACAACATTTTCTCATTTAATAGGAGAAAATAATTCCCCTGTTCCATCACCTTTTATAAATGTTTGGGTAAAAAAATCAACCGTATTATTTTGGATATGAGTTTCATTGGTTATTTCAATAGCAATGTTTTTTGCAATCTTTAAAATTTCTAGTGAAGAAATAATTTTCATAACGGTTGTAGCTTTCATGGTTCTAATAATCGGTAAAAAGTCATAGTCTGTTGGATTATGAATATGCCCACCATTATAATTAGCAACTAGAGTATTGAGGTCTAATTTTTTATAAATATCTTTAGTTGCCTTTCATGGACGACCAGTCAAAATACAAACAACATGCCCTTGCTCTCTAATATTTTTAATTATGTTAATTGTATTTTCAGGTATTTTGCCAAACTGTGAGTTTGATAATAATGTGCCATCTAAGTCAAATGCAAATAATTTTTTATTCATAATTTGGCTCATCAACCATTTCTTTCACATTAATTAAGTCATCTATCACACTATGAACTTCATCTAAGTTCTTAACTTTAGCTCCACATGCTTTGAAGTGACCACCACCACCTCATTTTGTTGCCACTGGGGAAATCTTGGGACCAGATGACCTCATGTGACATCCATAAAACATTTTTCCATCTTCTTCTTCAGGAAGGAAAAATGCCCAAATATTACTTCCTTCAATGTTGCCAATGGTATTTATTTTTATCTTTAAGTTAAATAACCCATACTTAACAACAGTTTTCTTAGAGAAAATGATGTATGCCACATTTTCTTTATACTTAATGTTGTTTAAAATATATCCATGCATATCTAAATCAGCCTTTGTCCTATTGGCCATTAGCCTATTTAAATCATTCATTTTCTTATTGGAAATATTCTCTAGTAGTTCGGAGGTGAATTGAAGAGGCATCGGGTTTGCGGCTGAGTACTTGAAAAAACCAGTATCAGTTAAAATCCCAATCATTAGAAATAAGGAAGTGCCTTCGGAAAACTTAATTTCAAACTCCTTGGCTATTTGGTATGCCTGCATTGCTGAAGCGGGGCAAGTTGGCTCATGTCAAAAAATCGTTGATTTTAAATCCGTTACATTTTGATGGTGATCAAAACAAATAATTTCTTTTGTTTTTAATAATTGATCTATGTTAAGGATTCTAGCGCTAACAGAAACATCTCCAACAATTCCTAAATAAGAATCATCTACTTCAGTTTTAAACATTTTTTTATCAAATTCTAAAAATTTAAAATTTTCCTTAAGATATTCATAATCTGCAACAACAACCACTTCTTTTTTTGGGTATGCTTCTTTAATGGCCATGCCAAGACCAATAGAAGAAGAGATTGAATCTCCATCTGGCTGGATGTGTTGAAATAAAGCTATTTTGTTATTTTCTTTAATTTTGTTAAAAATTTCTTTTTTATAATTCATAATAGAAATTATAAAGAAAAAAGATTGTTTTAAATAGACCGATTAATGTGATTAATAATAAGTGACACGAAATGTGGTAAAAATAGAAAAACATATAACAAAATGCTTTTAATAATGAATTTATGAAAAGAATATTCAAATGATCGGCAAAGAAACTAATAACATATAAAAATGGTCATATTTCGATACATAATGAAAAATAATATATCGCCTCACAAAGTTGCTGAATACAAAAAATATAAAGTAGCTAAGAATTTATAGTTTCACACACAATATTTTTAATTAAACATGTTTTTTATAGTTTGTTTAAAAATTTTACCAATCTCAAGTTAGTTTGAGATATTTTGTTTAGGGATAAGTGTGTCTAATTTTCAGTAATGAAAAAAAATCCACTTATCCCTGAACAAAACAATCTTTCCTTAAAATTTAATGAAAAAACAAATCGAACAAGGGTTAATAAAATATATTTTTATTTAACACTTGAGTATTCAAAAATTATTAATTTGTTTGGAAAAAAGTATAACAATTATAAGATTAACCATATAACTCCATATCCAAAGAAAAGATTCATCCATACTTAATGAGTGGATAAAAGGTTAAAAGAAACATAAATCTTCATAAATTCCTAATGAATTCTTTATCAATAAAAAATATTTATACATGTACTATCAATTTTAAAAGATATTTGTACAATGGTAAGTCAACTTTTTTATAGGTAAAATTGATTTTATTAACATTAAATTTAACAATGTGTTATTTTTATAAAATAATTTAAAAATAGTTTGTATAATGCAAATGTAGGGAATACTGCAGAGAAATAGAGAATTTTAAAAGGAGAAAAATGAAGAAAAAAATATTGCTAGGACTCGGATTCTCACTTGTGCCTCTTTTGCCAATTACAGCAGTAGTTGCATGTGGAAGTGTAATCAACAAAGAAACAGATGAGCAAAAAATTGCAGCTGGTGAAACTAAATTAACAAAGGAATTAGGTGTTTTATCAACCCTTACTTTAGAAAAGTTGATTAGTGCACTACATACCTTGAAAATACCATTTGATGTTATGCATGGAACAACATTAAAAGGTGGTGGCAACATTGGTAACAAATATCATGATATGGACCGTATACTAAAACACTTAAAAACATTAATTGGTCCAATTAAAATCGCGGATATAGTTAGACCATTCACAACAGGTGAACAACCAAATGATGAAAAATTTCACATAGCCACTATAATCACAACTATTCTGAAAAAGGCTTTTGGTGTAGGAAAAAGCATAACAAATACTCAAACAGATAAAACATTAATTCCTAGAGGAGCAACTCTTGCAACCACTGATAAATTTAATTATTCATTTATCCATAATAATCAATTACTGCAAAATGACAAGTTTTGAACTTTACCAAGTACAACATATACAGATAATGTAACGGGGGGTACTCCAAGTGGATATTATTCCAAAGCTGTAGAGGCTATTACTAAAGATACAAAGCATATTTATCCACAAATGACTTTTGAAAACTGATATAACACATATGATAGTTCAATTGAAGATATTCAAAATGATGCAAATCATACATATGCATCTACAGCACCAAAAGATTACTCAGCAAATGGTTCACAATACAATATGTATAAAACAGATAGTGATTTACCTGAATCCGGTTCTTTGCTAAAAACTGGTAATAATAATAATCCTTACAATGCCCTATATAGTGGCGCAGGATTTGCATATCCATCTAAAACATTCAACTTACTAACAGCAGCAACACCAAATGGACAATATATTCCAAACCAATTAGCAAGTAATGGATGAGAACATATGACGCCTCAGTCAAAAATTAAATCAGTTTTAGGCGAAGGAAGCGCTTTATCTAAATTAGCCAGAGCTGACTTACATAATTTAAGACCATCGATTCAAGGTGATTTTAATGCACCAAGAAATAATTATATGTATGGAATGGTTACTGGTGATGGTTGAAAAAATGGAGTAGACTTTGAAATAACAAGCACTACTGATGTGGAAAATGGATCGCTTAAAGTTGTTGAACCAAGAATAAACGTTAGAGGTGATGTCGCCCGTGCTAGTCTTTATATGCATGATAGATACCATATCACTTTTGATAAAGGTTTCTATAAATTAATGATCTTATGGGCTGCTATGGACCCTGTAACACCTCAAGAAATAGCAATTGATACTGCTATTAAAACAAAAATGGGGTTTAGTAATGATTATATTACTGGTAAAAAACAACTTCCTGTTGTTCCGGAAATAAAAAATTTACTAAATGATAATATGGTTGTTGCAGAATATACATCAATTTCCGTTGGGGATACATACCTATCTGGAAATCCAATTGAAGCAAACACGGCTATAGTAAACACGAGTCCAGAAAAAAGTACAAATCAAGTTCAAGAACTAAGCTGAACTGTGAATAACCCAGATATGCACACGTTTACATTGGGAGAAAAACCAAGTGGACTATTTCAAGATTCAGAATTGATTGCTAATAATTTTTATCTAAGAATTCAAAAATTAGATAATACATATCAATATTTGATTGTTACAGATTTTCAGACTAAAGCAATTGTTACCAAAGCTCTTGATGGATCAATTAATATGTTCAAAATATCAATCAATGGAACAATTGATGGTGCAAAAGCTCTTGGAATGGGTGCAGGAAAAAGTCCTAGTTATAATTCAATGGATCTAATTCAAGAAGTGTTAATGATTAAAAACTAAAATATATTATTAATTAGTTTAAGAAAATAAGTGCTATATTAAGTTAGGATATAAAATTAAGACACGACTCTAGAAGGGTTATGTCTTAATTTTATATTCTAACTTACTAGATTTAATCTATACTATTGAAATATTAATTTTGATAAATAAATTATCCTTTAATTGCTGAACCTTGTCGAGAGATTGCTTTCATAATTCTGCGCCTCATAGCGAAGTAAACAATGAACATTGGTAGAATTGCAAGCACAGCCCCAGCAAGTCTAACTTGAGTTAGCAATCTTGTTTGTGCTGGATCTGGATCTTTACCAATTGTAAATTGCCATGTAGACATAACTTGTGTACCTGAACCATCATTTAGAAGAAGACTAGGTCACATATACGAATTCCATGCTGCAAAAGCAGTTAAGATTCCCACGGTTCATATTGTTGGAGTAACCATTGGGACTGCAACTCTAAAAAAATATGTTAATCCTCCTGCACCATCCACCATAGCGGCTTCTTTGGTTCTAAGCGGAATTGCACTAAAGGCATTCTTAAACATTAGGGCTGAAAATACTGAAGCAACAAATGGAAAGGCAAGGGCGGCAATTAACATTGATCCATCTCTCATTTTTAAGTCTGTAACCATTTTAAACTGTCCTGATAATATTGCAACTTCAGGCAACATTAATAATGATAATAAGAAGTATCATAATAGATTTTTACCTTTTCATTTGCTAAATGCAAATGCATAACCCATCATTAATGTGATAAATATTTTGGCTACAATTGACAATAAAGTAACAATGAATGTTAACCACATTGCATCTCAATACCCCGCTTGGAAAGCTGCTGTATAATTGCTCCATTGCAACTTATCTGGTCAAAGATGAATGTCTTGTTTATCAGATATTTCTGCATAAGTCATTAAAGACCCCGAAATCATATAGAAAAATGGAAATAATACAATTGTTCCGATTCCTCCCAATATTATTATTTTAAATAATAAGCTAAGAACAGAAAGTGAAAGTGATGATTTTCCAGCTTGTTTCGAAACTTTTTCTGACTGCTTTTTTATAAAGAAATTATTTCTTAAATTGTTGATTTTTAATTTTAAATGATACACGTTTCTCTCCTATTCATAATGCTGATTTTACAAGTAATTTCATTGATGATTTAACAAAAATAGAGAATGAAATAGCTATTATTACCAAAAATACCGATGCAGCTCCCGCTCTTTTCAGTTCTGAAACGGAAACAAATTTAAATACATATAGCAATAATGACATCCCTCCGTTTGTTTGTGCAATAGCAGGATCATTATTAAACAACGCTAATGGGAAGACCTTGATAGAGCCAATAATTCCCATAGTTATAAGGAAATTTGTTGTTCTTGAAATTGATGGTAATGTTATTTGAAGGAATTGTTTTATTGGGCCAGCACCATCGATTGCTGCGGCTTTGTAATGATCTTTTTCAACACCCAACATAGCTGTTGTAAATATCAAAATATTAAATGCAAGACCCTTCCATACACCCATGGTTACCATAACATAAAGCGCACCATGACCCTCTGTATCATTAAGGTACAGCTTATGAGTATTAAACATTTTATTCATTAAGCCTGAATCATAATCAAATATAAATACAAAAAATAATGATATAGAAATAGCTGAGGTTACATACGGAAGAAAGAACACCGTCTGAAAAAATCCGCTCATCCTTTTTCGCAATAGCGAAGAAATAGCGGATGCTACAACTGCTGAAATTATTAAAACTAATGGAACTGTAATGATTGCATAAATTAGTGAGTTTTTAATAGCACTACCAAATACTTCATCTTCAATAATATACCTAAATGTATCTAATGACCATTTGGTACCAACCATGCTATATGGATCAACACGAGCTTGAAATGCATCCTTTGAAGTGTTAAAAAAGGTGATGATTGTGAATATAGTTAAAATAGTAAAAGCTGGAAGCAATAATAATAGCGGGATTCATAATTTGGTTCTTTTATTGACTCTTAATAAATCAACATCTTTTGTCCTTGCCCCTCTAGAGAGTTTTTGTTTAAGAAACATTAGAAATCCTTTCTCCATTTTGATCAAAAAAGTATAGTGATTGATTAGAAAATCCCAAGAATATTTTTTCTCCAATTTTATAATTCCTTTTTTTCCTTAAAAATACCTTGAATAATCCATATTTTTTGTGTTTAACAGTTGAAAGAATTTCTCTACCAAGAAATTCTAGGTGAATTATTTTTACTTCAATAGCATCTTTATTTCTTTCTATAAAATGCTCAGCCCTTACTCCAAGTTTAACGTTTTTATGGTTAACTAATTTCTTTGTAGCAACCTTGATATTTTCCAAAAATGCATCGCCGTTTTTCTTAATATCTAAATTGAATAATTTCATTACTGGCATTCCAAGAAATTTTGCAACAAAAGTATTTTTCGGTTTTAAATACAGATCCATAGGTGATCCAACTTGTTGAATTAACCCATCGGACATACAAATAATTTTATCAGAGATTGACATAGCTTCTTCTTGATCATGTGTGACAAATACCGCTGTAATACCCAATTCAGTAACAATTTCTTTTATTCATTCTCTGGTAGAGATTCTTAGTTTTGCATCAAGATTTGATAATGGCTCATCAAGTAATAATATGCTTGGTTTTTTTACAATCGCCCTTGCAATTGCAACTCTTTGTTGTTGACCTCCTGATAATTTTGTTGGTTTTTTCTTTAAATTTTTTGTAATACCCACTCTTGCAGCAACATCTAGAACAGCTTGATTTATTGCTGCTTTAATACTTTTTATTTCTTTCTTTTTTTCATTCATTTCTTCAGTCATGTTCGAAGATTTGATTTCATATTTTTTAGTTAAATATTTAACGAAGTTTTGGTAGTATTGTAGCGCTTGCTTTGGAACCACTCTTATGTTTATTTTTGCATCTTTAACTTTATAGTTGTTAATGGACTTATTAGACCCATAATGATTTCTTATCGTGTTTAGCTTAAATTTAAGAGCTTCTTTATCTTTATATTCTAGTCTGGCTTCTTTAATCATTGTAGACAATAAAGAATCTTTTTCTTTATCGTTTCAAGTAATTTTGGCATTATGAATTATTTCTTTATGTTTTGTCATTTTGTTTTTATGTTCAATAGTAACTGATTTAATTTTTTGACTGACATTGTCTCTAATTTCTATTTTTTTAGCCTTAAATTCAATGCTTGTAATTTCTTTATTCTTATACAATTCATTAAATTTTTCATAACTTTTTAAAGCATTTTTATGAGCCAAAGATAATTGACTTTGTTTTCAAAGATCAATATGTTTCGTTTCATTTTGAAGAATAATTATTTCTTTTTTATAGTCAGCAATTAGTGACTGATAGAAAAGATGAACTTCTTTTTGAACACGAGAGATTCTTTCGAACTTCACATTCAGTGAAGCCAATTCCTCTTTAGTTGTCATATCGCCTAGTTTTATTTTAAATATTTCATGATTTATTTTTAAGTTTCTATGTTTAATTTTATTTTTCCATTGTTGATCATTAGATAACGGAAACGAAATGTTTTTATAAACATTCATATGAGGGTAAAGTGCATAATTTTGGAAAACTAATCCAAGTTTTCTTCTTTGAGGGGAATGTTTTGTAATATTATAACCATTAAAGAATATATCTCCTGATGTTGGTGTCAAAAGACCTGCAAGAGCATTTAAAGTTGTGGTTTTCCCACATCCTGAAGGCCCTAATAATGTAACGAGTTCACCTTTATTAATCGTAAAATTAATATTATCTATTGCTAAAGTTTCTCCAAAGTCAACCACGAGGTCTCTAACTTCAATTGAAGGCGCTTGTTTGGCCTTAGCTCTGTTTTCTTTGGCAATGTTTTTTATATATATAAATTTTTTCTCATTTATATCCATATTTATTTGTTACCCTCATTTCTGTCTTCTCATAAATCATATATTGTTATGGCATCACTAATTTCTCTATCGGTTTTGTACCTCACTGGTGCGTCATCTGTTATTCCGTGTTCTATAAGAACACTTTTGTTTGAGAATAAACCAAGTTGTTTCTCGAAGGCATAATTGTAAGAGTCAGCAAATGAAAGACCAATTATGTTCAGTGGATTTGTTTCTGATAACACAACTGTTGCTGAAGATACAGAAGGTAGTGCTAAGGCGTTATAAATTATAGATATAGAATAGTTTTTTAATGAACTAATATCTTCGCCATAAAATATTGAACCAACTATTCTGTTATATGACTTTCCGCCGTTTGTAGAAAATCATATAGCTGATCCTGCAGGCAATAGTTTTCTTGCAAACTCCGTGGCTTTATCGCCTCATTCCCTCTCCTTACCTGTCGTATGAACGAATTCCCCATGAACCCTTTTATGTGTTTCAGGAGTATCAATAAGTGAAATTCTAACATTAAATACATCACTAGGATCATCTGGGTAATGAATTTTTAGAGTATCTCCATCAATTCATGAATCAATTATTGCTTTTCTTAATGGTATCACATGATTCGTTAAATCAAAACTTTCATCCAAGTGTGTAAAAAATGATGGATCATTATGACCGACCACTTTGGATTTTTTGCCCGAACAAGCAATTACTGTAACAGGTGTAAGTAATGATAAAGTTATCACAGGAATTCATAATAATTTTTTAACCATAATTTTTATCTCAACAAAGCCACTGTAAGCTTTTTGATTAAAGCATAAATCTCTTCTGGTGTTTTAGTTCCTCTGGAATGAACATAACCTGATCAATTTTCTCTTAAAACAATATCAAATATACTTTTTCTTACTCTTCCACTAAATAAATCAACCGGAGATTCAAATAATTTTATTCCAGATTCAGCTGTATTTGCATTTTGAAAAGCATCAAATGCAATTTTAGTACCTTCTTTATATGAGTTTCTAACTTTAAAAGCATCTTTGTACGGAATAATATATTGAGATGTTTTTGTAAAATATTCTGCAACAGAAGGGGAATTAGATTCTTTTGTCATAAGATTGTTTTTATCAAAGAATCATTTTATGAATATAGTTGAAGCCATATCCATAACTTTATTTGTTTTTATACCAATAATTGATGGACCTTGACTCATTAAAACACCATTACTATCATCGGCACCAACTTTAAGCGGTGCAGTAGTAAACACAACTTCTTCTTTTTGTAATGTTTGTGCATCTGTTATTTGTTTAACAACAACGCTTGTAGCAGGTACATACATAGATGATTTTCTCTTATCAAATGCATGCACCCCACCAACATATCTATCATAAGTTCCTATTACATCTTCAACAAAATAACCAGCAATAGGAGCATCTACAGTTGTTGCTTCTACTGCAGTATTAATAGCTTCTGACACAATTGCTTCACTAATCTTAATATCATACTTCCCTAGTACTCCGGTATATGTGTTTGGATAAACTGGGTTATTATACTTACCTATTGTTGAAGCAATCGCTCCTTTTGCAAGGTGTGCTGGTAATGGTCTTCCAAATGAAACATCATATTTTCCTAATTTATAATCGTCACCTTTTTCCATGGTGCCTTTTGCTTTTGCTAATTTTACAGATGCTGATGCAGCATTTGTGCCATTAAAGTTATAAGAATAACCTGCTGTTGATCCTATTGAAATTGCAAAATTATGTTTAATCATTTCAGTAGATGTATATGATCCACCTCCATTAATGAACAATCCTCCATTTGAAATAGATGGGTGTAACATTCCAAGAACACTCTTGAGTGTTTCCTCTTCTGTTGATCCTGCATCTTTATATAAATAATCCAATCCTTTTTCATTAGGATCTGATCCCTTTTTAAAGAGAAACTGACTCATATCAGAACCTTTTTTCCCAAATGCCATCGTATATAGCATATTTGTAGGAGCATCATGTCCCATAACATGAATAGAATCATCTTTCCCGTTAAGGCCTGAAAAATATGTTTGTGCAGCAGTAATAAACGCAAGCAACTTTTCATATGATTTAAATGTATCATCATTAACTAACATTGGAGCACCTGTGAGGGATGCCGATCCTGCTGTGTCTTCTTCTCAAGCATTCTCAATATATGTTAGTTCCTCACTTTCCAGTGACTCACTAACTTCTGCAGCTAATATATATTCATTTATTTTTTTAGTTATTGAAGAAACTGGTTTAACAATTGGAGCATTACCAACAGCCTCCCTATATTCAATATCTATTCCAGGTACAAATGTAATCTTATCGCTTGCACTCATAGTTTTAATAATGTTTGCCATTACTGGAATATTGATTGTCATCATATCTGTTGATTTAGAAAATGGGATTGAATAAAATCCCCCTTTATCAACTCCACCTATTTCATCATTTACATCTGTAAATGCTTCTTCAAATTGATCTCTTGATAGACCGTGTATATTAAAATTAAGTTCTTTTTCAATTGACACAAGTTGACCAAGCGCATCTGGATAATCAATGAATAAGTTAGCTACGTTTTTCATATGATTATTTTTGATTTCTTTAAGTTCAATTGGCAGAATTGTTCCATATCCGCCTTGAACATGAACAACTTTAACAGTTTTGAACCCCACTTCATCTTTTTTAGTATCATTATATTGCTTAACAACTGCATCTAATGCTTTATATTGAGGTCCAGATTTAGCCCAAGTAGTTTTAATAACAACTATATCAGAATTATCTACTGAACTTCCTACACACGCCACAGCAACAACAACTGGTGCCAAAGAGGCTCCAATTGCTCCTAATGTCAATACTGATTTATTTAATTTATTCATATTTCTCCTTTTTATTTTTTTCTTTGCCTTAAGACATTTTTTTATAGAAAAAAAAGAGGTGCATTTAAAATAAATTTTAATAGATAAAAATAACAATTTTATACTTATAAAAATTTGGAGATTTCCCCCACAACACTCTTAGATTCTGGCTCATTCCCGGACTTAAGGGTGGGAATAAGTCTCTTGTTCCTCTGCAACATCCTCTTCTACATATATATTATAATGTATAAAGAAAAAAAGAGAAAAAAATAATGTCTAGTATTAACTTGTTGTTAATGTGTATAGTTTTAACATACCGCTGATAATTTTGTAGATGATTATTATTAAAAACAATTTAATTTACCATAATAAAAAAACAAATAATTTTTACTTATTAGAAAATATGTCTGCTTATGTATCGATTTTACAATTGTTTTATAGAATAAAAACAAATGGTCCTTCTTAAGTTAATTAAACCCAAAAGTATTAAATCTACTATCTTAATTATGGATATGCTTGATTGATAAAATACTTTGACAAATGATAAGATGTATAACATATTATTCAACCAACTAGAAGAACATATGAAGAGATCACTAAACATGAGTTATTGTTTGATAAAACTTTTATGAAAAAAGGAGGGGGAATAAATGAAAGCAAAAATTATTGAAGTAAAAGCCAAGC
Source organism: Candidatus Mycoplasma mahonii (assembly GCF_030550815.1). GTDB lineage: Bacteria > Bacillota_I > Bacilli_A > Mycoplasmatales > Metamycoplasmataceae > Mycoplasma_O > Mycoplasma_O mahonii. The sequence continues at coordinate 26,247 of NZ_CP114583.1, forward strand.
CATCCCGATGTAAAATGAGAACTAAAATAATTTATAACTATTTTAGTTTTTTTCACTTTAGTGAAGTGGCTAATTTCACTTCTTTATCAGAAAAAGAACAATTACAAAATTTTCAATTGAACAACTGATAATTATTAAAATAATGAAATAATTTATAAGATAAAAAATATTTATTCATATTAAAACTCATTATTGTAATTTTACAACATAGGGGTTTTGTACAAATTTTTCTACATTTCCGAAGATCATAATTAAATTGAAAATTTTGTTTTGACTTCATAACTAATAAAATTAGAACCGCTATTATAAGCGTCTTAATTGTTTTTGTGCATTGAGCTTTAATCTTTATTAAATATTTAATTAACTGTTTTAAATTTAAAATATTGCTTATTTAATCTACTTTTCTTTGCGGATTCTATAAATTCATATTTTTTATCTTTCAACATTTTTATTGATTTCTTTAGTTTACGTATTAACTTCTTAAGATTATCCTTTATTCTTTAAGTGTTTTTACTAATTATATTAGTAAAAAGGTATATAAAAAATGAGCTTACTAAAAACTCATCCATTTAATTTATTTTTGATTTAAAAACTTCTTTGGGTATATACCCGACAAGTGTATCAGATAATTTCCCGTCTTTATAAATGAAGGTAGTCGGAACCCCTTGTACTTTCATTTCTGTTGCAAATTCTTGATTATCATCAATTTCTACTTTAAATGTATCAACATCTGTTGATAATTCTTCCAAAATTGGTGCCATCATCTTACATGGTCCACATCAAGCAGCAGTTACATTGATTAATGTGATTCCTTTATCATTTATTTTTCCTTTAACGTCTGACCCTTTTATATATTCAATCATATTTATATCCTAGTTAGTATGCTTTTGCAAATACGACTAGCCTCCTTGTTTTTTTCATTGTTATTATACACCCTTTGAGTTCCTTTAATTTGTAAGAAAATGGAATACATCTTGTTGAGGCCAAAGTCTCTAGTTTAATAAGATCTTCTTCTTTATCTCCTCCGGCAAATGGTGCAACCACAAACTTACCTTTTTGAATTAATTTTTTTAATTCTTCATATGTATCAGCCATAACTGTATTTGTTTTTAATCTATCTTTGGCAACATGTAATAAGTTGGCTTGAATTGCTTTTAGTAATTCATCAGTTTTTGTTTTGATATTTTCTATGTTGACTTGATATTTTTCGAGTGTGTCTCTTCTAACAAAAGTCACTTTGTTTTCTTGCAAATCTCTGGGACCGACTTCAATTCTTAATGGTGTTCCTTGAATTTCTGATTGTCCGGCTTTGAAACCAGGTCCTTTTGAAGATGCTTCTCTTCTAACTCTGAGTTTCCGACCAAGTATTTTCTCTAACTTCATTGCCATTTCTCTTACATCAGGGTTTTTATGACCAAAGACCTCGATGATATCAATTTGTGTGGGCGCAATCATGGGTGGAATAATAATTCCTCTATTGTCTCCGTGAGCCATAATTAAAGCTCCTATTAATCTTGTGGAGACTCCTCAAGAAGTTTGGAAACCATATTCTTGTTTGTTATCTTTGGTTTGAAATTTGATATTCATTGCTTTAGCAAAGTTTTGTCCTAAATAATGAGATGTTCCTGATTGGAGTGCCTTGCCATCTTTCATCATTGCTTCAATAGTGTAAGTAGTAACTGCCCCAGCAAATTTTTCTTTATGAGTTTTCTTGCCAATTAAAACGGGTATTGCTAAATACTTTTCAAGAAATTTGGCATATAGTTTGATCATTTTCCTTGTTATCTTGCGTGCCTCTGCTGAACTGGTATGAACGGTATGTCCTTCTTGTCATAAAAATTCAGAAGTTCTTAAAAATGGCCTAGTTGTTTTTTCTCAACGAATAACATTCGCTCATTGGTTGTATAATTTTGGTAGATCATTATGAGAATTAATTTCTTTTTGAAATAATTCACCAAAAAGCATTTCGGAAGTAGGCCTAATAACATAATGTTCTGAAAGTTCTTTATCGCCAACTTTGGTGATGGTTGCTAATTCAGGAGCAAACCCTTTGATGTGATCTGCTTCTCGATTAAGATATGATTTAGGAATGAGTAGCGGTAAATAGACATTTTGGATATGATTTTTTTTAAAGATGGCATTTAATTCTTTTTGAATATTTTCTCAAATACCATATGAAATTGGTTTAAAGATAATTGATCCTTTTGCTGGACCATACTCAATTAAATCTCCTTGTTTTACAACATCAGTAAACCACTGACTAAAATCTTCTTCTAGTGGTGTAATATTTTTTAATTTTCTCATAAGTTAATAATAACAAAAATACTCAAAAAAAGACCATTTTGGATAAATATTTAACAATTAGTTAGCTTTTTTTCATATCTTACTTTTCCGTAATTTAAATGAATAAATTTTATCCGCTTCTCTATAAAAAATTAAATAACATAATGAATTCAAATAACTTATATATTTTAAATAAAAATATGAAAGGCAAAATATGTTTTAAATATCATAATAGTGTTTAAGACCAATCTCTTCATTCATTTTTTCTTTCATATTATCTGTAGGATTTTCATGAATAATTATTGCACCTAACAATTGAGCCATCTTACTAATAGAAATTAATTGTATAAGGGAATGTGATGTTTGCATATTTGTTAATTCACTATCGACAATAATAAATTGTGGGTCAATTTTTCTCACAACATTTCTGATGGAATCATTAATCTTATTTATTTTAATGGCTAAAGTAAATCCGTTATCTTTTAAGTGCTTAATTATTTCTTTGGAAATGACATTGATTGAATACATATTAATTACATAAATTGCTGTTTTATATTTAAGTTTTTTGTAATTTTCAGCCAATCAATAATCATTAACGTCAATTAAAATAGGCTTAGAAATAGTTTTATCAATTCCCACAATTTCAGCAAATTTGTTAATAAGCAAATTTTTATTTTGAGGATTTCTTAATATTATTTTTTGTAATTCCGCTGTGATACCACTTACTTCAGCTGTGGCATATAAAACTATTTTTCGGTTGTTTTCTAATTTTTTAACAATTATCTCCTTATAAGATATTTCTTTATTTCTAATAGCGTTTCTAAAAATAACATTTGCTTCGGTTACTGCTTTATATTCATCCACATTAAATTCTGGATTATCTTTGCTAATAAATTTTGTGTTGGTTCTAATAGATAAATTAATACAAAAATCTAATGCTCCAATAACTGCATTAACTCTTGATTTAGTATTTATATTTTTTGAAACAACATATGATGTACCGTTATACAAGTTATTAAACCCTAGTATTTTTTCCTTTGATGATATTTTCTTAATAAGCTTTTTAAGAGATTTGTTCAGATTATCTAGATTACTATGACCAAGAGTTAGAATAGCCATACCAGATGTGATAAAGTAATAATTTTTATTTTTATTAGAAAAATATCTAATAGCTTCGAAAAATAATTCTTCAATATTTGAAAAACCATAGTTAAGATTGAAGGCCACAAATCCTATATAAGGAGTTTTTAAATTAACCACATCATTTTTGTCCATTAAGGTTAATTTATTTTTAGTATTTTTTTCTTTTTTAATTGTTCATCAGTTTATGGATAATGTAAAGTTTTCCGAATCAACAACTGGCGCTAATCTAATTTTAATTTTTTTGTATGTCTTTCTGCTTATATCTTTTTTTAAAATAATACCTCCAGCTTCTTGCGATTTTTGCACTGACATAATTAAATTTGTAAATATGCGCTCATTCTTACTTGTATCGAAAATATTGAAAGCTTTATTAAAATCAACTCATATCCCGGCCTTGACATTATTAACTACAGAATGATCATATGCTCGATTCCATTCACGATCAAAACTATTTATCTTGCGACCACGAGAGTCAAATGTATAAATTCTTCTACCATTAACTTTTTCATCATGTCTAATGCTGTTACTTCTAATTCAGATGATTGAACAAATTGTTAGTAATATCAATATTAATGGTAAAGAAATAGATAAACCTATTTTAAGTTGAAATTTTGTTTCCATTATTCACTCTCCCTTTTAATTGATTTATGATCTTTCATCAATGATTTAGTGCCATATGGAGCATTGAATAAAATCTCGGCCAAATCACCACTAATACTTATAATCTTACCTTTTCCAAATTTAGGATGAATAACCATATCATTTTCCTTCAGAGGTTTTTCGTTATTATAATTTTCAGAAAATTTCCTTGGAGCAATAAATTGAGATGTATGCTCTATAATGTCAATACCTAATTCATCAAGGAATCTAGATGGCTTCTTTTGAGTTTTATGATCAATGTTGCTGTAACCTCTTGAGTTGGAAATATATAGCTTCTTCTTTGCTCTTGTGATGGCAACATAAGCTAGTCTTCTTTCTTCTTCTAACCCTAATTTGTAATTTTCTTCAAGTGATCTAGAAGATGGAAATACTCCTTCTGAAAACCCAACAATAAAAACATGATCAAATTCTAAACCTTTTGCTGAATGAACTGTCATAAGTGAAACAAATTCATTGCTAAATTTATCTTGATCACCGTCTGCATACAAGGATATTTCAGTTAAGTATTGATGAATTCCAACATCAGGGTTTTCATTTTCTCATTGCTCAATTGATCTAATTAATTCTTTAATATTTTGGATTTTTGATTCTATTTCAAAACTATTAAAAATCCCATAGTATTTCACTTCGATCAAAAACTTTGATAGAACTTTAGAGATGGAATTAGAGCGAAGGGCTACTCTATATTTATTAACTAAATTAACAAATTTCCCTAATTCGTTTCTTTGATTTGTAGAAACGGGCAAATCTCTAAAGTGCTTTAAAATAGCTTCGGGCAAAGAAAGGTTTTTTTCAGTAGCAAATGCCAACAATTTTGATAATGTTACATTACCAAGTTTTCTTGACGGTACATTAATAACTCGATCAAGAGCCACTTCATCCCAATCATTAATTAACTTTAAAAAAGCAATACTATCCTTAACTTCTTGTCTTTTGTAGAATTTGACACCACCATAAATGATGTAAGGTAAATTAGATAAACTAAATTGCCTTTCAATTGATCGGGAAATATAGTTTGCACGATAAAGAACAGCGATGTTTCTTAAATCAACATTTTTATCTCTTAAAATTCTAATTTGAGAAGCAACTCATTTAGCTTCAGAGCTATCGGAAAATCCATGATAGAAAACAATTTTTTCTCCAATGGCATTATCTGAAAAAAGATTTTTTGACTCCCTATCTTTGTTGTGCTTAATTAGCTTGTTTGCAGCATCTAAAATATTTCTTGTTGAACGATAATTTTGATTCAAGATAACTAAAGCTGCTCCTTCAAAATCCTTTTGGAATTTTCTAAGTAATGTTGAATCAGCATTCCTTCAAGTATAAATTGTTTGGTCTGGATCTCCGACGATTGTAATGTTATTTGTTTTTGCCAAAACTTTAATAATTTCATATTGAATAATGGCTGTATCTTGAAATTCATCTACAAGAATATAGTCAAATTTGTTAGATCATTTTTCTCTAGCTTCAGGGGACTCTTGAAAAACACGAAAGACAAATAACAATAAATCATCAAAGTCAAGTGATTTATATTCTTTAGTTTTAATCTCATAATCACGATAAATACCAGCCATAATTTTTTCAGCATCACCGTCAGAAGCATCTAATAAATCTTCTGGTTTATTAAGTAATATTTTATTGCGTGATATAAAAGCAATCATTTGATTATAAGAAATGATCTTTGGTGAAAGATTGACTTTTTTATATAACGGAGAAAGAATTTGTCTTTGGTCAACTGTATCTAAAATATTGAAATTAGATGGATAACCAAAAAAACCTATTTCCTGTCGCAAGATTTTCACACACATTGAATGATAAGTTGAAATATTTGATTTATTAGCTTCTTCACCAACTAGTTTAATAACACGCTCTTTCATTTCATTAGCTGCCTTATTTGTAAATGTAACTGCTAGTATTTTTCATGGATCTATATTTTTTTCATTAATTAAGTAGGCCAACTTATGAGTAATTGTCATTGTTTTACCAGAACCAGCACCGGCAACAATAGATAAAGGTCCCTCTGTATGTAATACAGCGTTTTTTTGTTGCTCGTTTAGTCCATTTATAAGTTCAGACATTATTCTCCTTTATCGATTCATTTAACTGGGTTATTTTTAGCTTTTGTTGGTTTGATGGTTTTGGCTTTTTTAATAATTGGTATTTCTGTGAACTTATTAATTCAAACGGTTTTAGCAGATGCAAAGTTGTCATGCAAAGATATTCCGTTTTTTCTAATTAACCCTGAAATTCCAAATATTAATTGAATTATAACTATAACTCAAGAAGTTGTGGAAAATATTGCAACTCTAAATGCTTCTCAACCTTTATAAACAATGTCATTTTGTTTATCAATAAGTTTAATAATCAATGTGTGATTGATGAATGTAACCATAATAAAAATTAAAAATATTCAACTTAAACCAAAAAAAGTTTCTCGAATAATAATAGTTTTTTTAAGACTATATTTAAGTGGCACAATTTTTATTCTTGCAATATACATACCAATCGACTTGCCATTTCAATAACAAGGAATGAGTAAAAAAATAATTAAAAAAAGTAACGCCATGAAAATCATAAAGATGTAAAACATTCATGGTTCAATAAATTGTCTCTTATTGTTAATCTCATGAGTCATAAAATATGCCACAATCGTTGTTATGACACTAATGATTGCTAGATCAATTATTCTGGCTATAAGTTTTGGTCAAAATTTTACAATCTTATTTTCTTTTTTCATATTACTTAAATTCTTTATGCAACTTGATTAGAAAAGATGTTCTGGGTTCTATGTGTAAAAACGAAGATTCAGAATTCTTTCTTGCCATATATTGATTAGACTCCAAAAATGCACTAAATTCTTTTTGATTCAATGATTTAAATGATTTTTCAAGCTTCTTCAAAAGAACAGAGTTTTTACTAGCTCCGACAATACCAAATAAGAAGATAGCAATATTGAAAAAAGCGGCATACTCTATTTCCTGACTAAAGATGCGGTATGCTGATGAGATGGTAATGGTGTCCATCAGATATTGTCATTGTTTAATTATTTTAAGCGGATTAAAATTAATTGATACTTTCGATTTTGATATCACTAAAGACTTTGAAACGTTCGAATATGTTTTAGCTACAGCAAAAGCTCTATATGTGTTACTAATAGAAAACCTGGAATTAATACTTATAGATTCGTTGTATTTAGTAGTTTTTTTAAGAATTGAACTTTTAAATAACTTGTTAAAATCAAAGGCATAGGCATATGCAACCACTTCCAAATTATCATGTATATCTACTAATTTTGGTATTTTAAGTCTAATTCTTCCATTAAATTTGATTGGTTCCTTAAATGTTGCTTTAAACTCAATAATATCAGCCTTAGAATTATCTATCACTTCTAATGATTCTTCAACAAAAGTTTTTCTAATAATATCCCCAGTAGACATAATGATAGAATATGCACCTTTTGCTTTATTAATACCAGTTTGAACGGCAGCTGATCTACCAATTCTTGATGAATTGTATATAACTTGCATTTTTTTTTCAATGTTTTTTTTATGCTCTTCAACCACATCTAAAATATGATTTTTATTAGTGTCAATAATTAAAATAACTTCGTAATTCTTTGAAGTTTGAGCTTTAATTATTTTAAAAAATTTATCTAAATCTTTGGATTCTCTATAAACTGGAACTATTATTGATAATTTCATTATCACTCTCCCTTTAAATATAATTTTATCATTATTTATAAATAAAAAACAATAAATGGTTATTTACATTCTTAGGTTTTTTGGTGTTCTAGGAAAAGGAATCGAATCTCTAATGTTATCAAGCCCAGTCACATACATAACTAATCTCTCAAACCCAAGACCAAATCCTGCTGACATAGACCCGCCAAACCTTCTTAAATCAAGATATCATTGTAGATCTTCTTTTTCCATCTTTAATTCATCAAGCTTTGTTTCTAATTTATTTAAGTTCATTTCTCTTTGAGAACCACCAATTAATTCTCCAATTCCTGGAGCCAACACATCAAATGCAGCTACAGAAACACCATCATCATTTTGATGCATATAGAATGATTTAATTTCTTTGGGATAATTAATAACAGCTACCAAACCTCCAACAAATGTGTCCGCTAAATATTTTTCATGTTCTGTATTTAAATCCATTCCAAATTTAATATCTTTATTGTTGAATTGACCTTTGACTTTTCCTATTTCTTTAATAGCGTCTTTATAATCTAAAATAGTTATATTTCTTTGTAAAACTTTATCTAATTTTTCTAATAGTGTTTTGTCAACCAATTTATTTAAAAATTCAAATTCTTTTGGAAGTTTTTTGATAGTTCCTTTAATTACTTTTTTAAGCATCTTATCAGAAAGTTTAATAATTTTTGATAAATCATAAAAAGCAACTTCAGGTTCTAACATTCAAAATTCTGCAGCATGTCTTTTCGTATTTGAAAGTTCAGCTCTAAAAGTGGGGGCGAATGTATAAACTTTCCCAAACCCTTGAGCATAAGCTTCCGCATGTAATTGACCAGTAACACCCAAAGTAGCCCTTCTATTAAAAAATAATCCCTTAGATTCATCATCAACTATAAAAGCTTCGCCAGCTCCTTCGCCATCATTAGATGTAATGATAGGAGATGACATTAATAAAAAGTTCTCATCAGCAAAAAACTTATGAATTTCTTGAGCAAGAGTTGATCTGACTCTCATCACAGCTCTAAATAAATTTGTTCTATGCCTAACATGAGGTATTTCTCTTAAAACATCTTTCGATATGCCTTGTTTTTGAAGAGGGTAGTCTTCATCAGCTATTTTTAAAATAGTAGATTTAACAGAAATAACTTCTAGACTTTGTTTGACATCTGGAGTTAATTTTATTTGACCTTCAATACTAACTGATGATCCGATTCTAACCTTACCAAATGTGATTGCTTCATGTTCTTTCAAAACAACCTGAATATTTTCAAATGTTGAACCATCATTTACTATTAAAAATCTAATGTTATTATTTCCGCGATTAGAAATAACTCAACCCTTGATAGAAGTTGATTCTTCTTTTTTGTTTTCAAATATTTTTTTAATTGACATATTTTCTCCTTAATAAGATCTATGTGGTAAAACTAATTGAATTAATAATTTATTTGATGATGATTTAATTATAAATGGTTTTTGTGGACCATTGAATCCAATTTTAACTTCACCACTAAATCTTGAAATAGCTTCTTTAAGAAACTGACCATTAAAAGCAATTTCTATTTTAGCACCTGTTTTTGAAAAAGAATTTGTTTTCGCAAATAAATCACCGATTTGATCACGTTTTGATTCTAATGCTAAAACATCTTCATCAATTGTTAACTTTACAACAACGTTTGATTCGCTAGTCATAACCATTGCTTTATCTAATAAATTGCTTAATATTTTTGTATTAACTATCACTTCAGTTTCAAAATTATTTGGAATTAAACGTTTAATTTCCGGATAGATTCCGTCGATTAATTTAGAAACAATAGTTGTGTTTTTAAATTGTGTCACAATCTTGGCATCAGTTACCCATAATTTGATATCGTTTTTAACATTAGTGGGAATAAAATGTCTTAAATTTTTAGAAAGAATAGAAATATTAAATTCAATATTAGATTCAACTTCAATTTCTTTACAAGCAAGCCTAAAAGAATTTGTTGCCCCAATGGTTAAAATTTTGTTTTGTAATGATAAATTAACACCATTAAGAATAATTCTTTTATCTCCATCTGATGCTGCAAAAGCAACTTCACTAATAATTTTTTTTAATTCTTCAGCATTAATAATAAATTCTTCACCATAATTATCAAACGAAATAATTGGGTATTCATTAACATCAAGTAGATTAATATGTACTTTAGAATCAAGAGATTCAATAATCACAGATTCTTTTTCTTTGAAAATAGTAATTTCTTCATCTTGTTTTTTAATGATATCAATAAATAATTTACCAGGAATAAGTGCTTTTCCAGGTTCAATTATTTCTAATCCATCATTTTTTTCAATTATTTCTTTAATTGATAAATTACTATTTGAAGTTGTAAATATTATTTGATTTTCTAAAACAACAATCATAATACCTTGCAACGATGTTAAAGCTGAATGAGGATTCAATGCTTTTGCACATGTCTCTAATGTATTTAATAATGTTTTTTTATTAATTTTAATTTTCATATTTTTCCCCTTTTATTTAGTTATTGTTATTTGTTTATTATTATTAGGTCTGTGGATATAGTGGATAACTGCTTATAACCCCATTGATAAAGGGATTTGATTGTGTGAAGTTATCCACCTTATTTTACTGTATTAATGTTACTTTCTAATTTATTTAACGCAGATTTAACTGCTGAATTTAATTTCATACTTGTTTCAATGTTTTGGACTGCACTGATAACTGTTGAGTGATCCCTGTTAAATATATTTCCAATTTCTTTATATGGTTTCTTTAATACACTTCTAACTAATCACATCGTCATTTGTCTAGCAAACGCCACATCTTTTTTTCTTGATTTACTCATCAAAACTTTTTTTGGTATTTTGTAATATTTGGCTACGACATTAATAATTCTTTGTGGGGTTAATTCACTTGGATCGATGGTTAATTCCTTAAAGATAGAACTAATAACAGTATAGGTATATTTAATATTCGATTCAGACATAGTGAAGAAGACAACTCTTTTAACTGCTCCTTCAATAGACCGAATAGATGATGAATTATTCCGAGCTACAAATTTTAATGCTTCTTTTTCTCATTGATCTGGTTTTAGTTTTTGTTCCTTTAATTTAAATTTCAAAATTTTCATTAAATCTTCTATTTCTGGAAAGTGAATTTTTTCAGTTAAACCTGAAACAAACCTAGTGACGAAACGCTCTTCAAATCCTGATAATTCTTGAGGGGTTTTATCAGAGACAACAACAATTTGTTTTTTGTTTTGAGTATGGTAGTTAATGATATTAAATAATACTTTCAATGTAACTTGTCTGTCGCCCAAATATTGAATATCGTCAAATAATAAAATATCAAAATCAACCATAGAATCAATAAACTTAGAAATAGCATCACCACCTTCTCTTGATAACTCTCTAATTGTTCTTGTGAAATTATTTGGTTCAATATAGGCTGCCGAAAATCCTTTATCCAAGAAATCGTTGGCAATTGCATGTAAAAGGTGTGTTTTGCCTAAACCTGAACTTGAAGTTATAAACAGCGGTGAAAATATTCCTGGATTGTTTGAAAGTTTTTTTGCTACATTAACTGTGGTTTCGTTAAATGTTGAAGTAACATAGTTTTTAAAGGTTAATTTTTCTGAAATATACATAGATTTTGAAATAGTTTTTTCACCCATTTGAATATATTCCACTTCACTAGCAACATTAAAAGTGATGTCCATCTTTTTTTCAAATATTTGGTCAATTCCACTTTGAAATTCTTCCATATATGTATCCAACAATAAAATCTTCACTCTATATGAAGAAACTAATATTGATACCTTAGTTTCGTTTATTTGGAATAATTTTAGGTCTCTAATAAAAGAATTAAGAATCATTTCATCTGCTACGATAGCCTCAAGGTATTCAACAAGTAATGAAGTGTTTGTTTGATCAGAAAGTGATGTTTTTATTACAGAATTTTCTTTTTTCATACCTAAAGTATATTACATATAAAACAATATTTTTTAATGTTGATAAATGGGCATTTTTTGTATTGCTTAGAAAGATAGTTATCCACAATCGAAAGCCCTACAAATAAGCTTTTTTAATAGTTATCAACATTATTGATATATTTCTTATTCTTAATGTCCAATTTTTGCTTTTTTATGTTTGATGTTTGATGCTATATTTGTTGATTTAAAAAAAGTTGACTTTTAATGTTTTTTTTAAAAAAATGATATACTTTAAAGGCAACTAAAGGAGTTCCAAATGACAAAGAGAACATATCAACCTAATAAAAGAAAAAGAGCCAAAACACATGGTTTTAGAATCAGAATGGCAAGTGCATCTGGTCGTAGTATATTGAGAAGAAGAAGACTTAAAGGTAGATCTAAATTAACCGTTTCTTCAGAAGCTTAATGTTTAAAAAAAATATTTTAAGAAAGAATTATGATTTTCAGAAAGTAATCAACTTAGGTAATCAAAAAGTTTCAAAATACTTAATACTCTACATGAGAGAAAATCAAAAAGAATTAAAAGTCGGAATTTCAGTTTCTAAAAAGTTTGCAAATGCTGTTTACAGAAATAAGTATAAAAGACAAGTGCGACATTTATTGGATATTTTGAATTTATATTCAAAAAAAATGGATGTTGTATTAATTGTTAGAAGACCATTCCTAAAATTATCATTTACTAGGAAACTAGATGAAATCAAGAAAACATTTGAAGGGATTTAATGAAACAAAATAAGTCTAATAACTATGATTGATTCCAGGTAAAGGGTCCTGGAGAGAAGCGAGATCTAAAAGAAAAATTAAAACTTTTTTGAAAATTTTTCAGAATGTTTCTTTATTTATCGCTTTTTGTCTTTACTATGACTGGTTGTGTACAGGTGCTTATTGTAAAAGTAGATACTAAAATTGGTCGCGGTGTTGAATTTTATGCAAATAAAGACAAAGTCTCACCTCATATTACAAACTTTTCCTTAAAGAACACAAAACATAAACAAACCACTTTAACTGTTGATGATAAAACAACTGTAGTTCATGCATATGAAACATATGACCTAAGAATTGACCCTAAAGACACTATATGAATTGATGACAAGACACTTTTAAAAACAATTAGAGTTGATGTTATAGGGAGACCATTGCAAGATGCATATAAAGGCGCTAATGAAGCTGCTGCCATAACAGGTGATGTTACTATGGCAAATACTCCCAAAGGTCAAGTGCTTAATAATGCAAATGGTTTGCCTATGGTTCTATCAACATTAGGAAACAAAGGCCTTAAATATATTGATTACTTCAAAAATAAAACAGCTAATATTAATAATGGTATTAAGGGAATCGGAAATCATCTATATATAGATCCCATAGAATTGCGGTATGTGGATCCTACATCTATTGTTGCTACGACCGATAAACAATTTTTTGGTCTAGATATTATTAATAGTATTTTGGCAAAAAATGTGACATCTACAATGACTTTAGCGCAATGGATAAAAAAAATACTAAATGATGATTTTCTTGAATTATATGAAACAATTGAAGGTAAACATCAAATTAAAGATGCTAATAATATTATGGGAACATTATATGGATATGCAGGAATAATTGCCCAGATCCCAATGACGAAAGGTGCAACAATTTCTAAATTAACTTTTAGTGAAAATTTTATGCCTGGAGTGGGTTCTAATTTAAAAACTAATTATCGCCCCTTTGTTAGGTGAGGTGATGCATGAAGTGTTGGTCCTTTTTATGGGATATTTGTTTATCCTATCGCAACAATTGCCGCTAAATTAATTGATGGCCTTGGTGACATGGATGGATGAGAAACTCTGATCACAATTTTCATTGTTGTTTGGGCAATACGTGCCTTTACCTTTGCATTGTCATTTAAATCAACTATGCAACAAACTAAAATGCAAGAAATGGCTGGTAAAAAAGCTATCATTGATGCTAAATACGCAAATCATAAAGGTAATAAACAAATGGAACAGCGACAAAAACAGGAAGTCTCGGAACTTTACAAGAAAGAGGGGATCAACCCATTGGGAAGTATTGGGTCAATATTCCTAACTATGCCATTCTTCTTGGCTATGTGGCGTGTTATTGGTGCTCTTCCCCATATAAAGGCAACGGTTTGGATCGGAATTAACTTTTCTGCAACATCATATAAGGAATTAATGACATGGACGGAGTGACAATATTTACCATTAATGATTCTAGCTGCATTCTTTGCAGTCATGCAGCAGTTAATGCCTCGACTGCTCACGCGTAAGCGGAATAATAATAGAATAAATGTTCACCAAAAAGCTGCTATGAAGAAAAATAACAAGACTCAGAACATTATGATGATTGTCTTTGGTATCATGGGATTAGCCTTCTCAGCTGGTATGCAAGTTTACTGAATTGCTGGTGGTATGTGAATGATCCTTCAATCATATGCAACTCATAGATTCTTTATCTACCAACACCGAAGCAAACGTAAAAAGTAGTAAAATAAAACATTTTTTGTGTTTTTTATTAAAACTTTCCTCTTTTTGCTACATATTTAAATAAGGAGATATGTGAAATTACTATTTAGAATTGCTTTATTAATTATGCCTTTTTCATTACTTGGTTGTTCAAACAAGCAAAGCAATGATCACTTAAAAATTATTTCTGTTCATGATGGAGATACTTTTACTGATGAACATAAAACTATTTATAGGCTCTTTGGCGTTGATACTCCAGAAGTGTCTGATCAATACCATAATTTTGAACCAACTACCGGTATTGAAGCTTTATATGCTTATGAGGCCACCATACTTGCGAAATCTTTGATCTTAAATAAAGTTACAAGTATTGACACCATTACGATAGGTAAATTCGGTAGAACAATTGCACAGGTTAGTTTTAATAACAAGGATCTAGCAATCGAGTTGTTAAAAGTTGGTCTTGCGAGAGTTGCCTATATAAGTGTTGATCAAAAAAATCCTTATTTCACAAATAGACACGAATACTATAAACAACTACTAGATGCTCAGTATCACGCTGCTAAAAACAAATTAGGTTTTTGAAGATGGCCAGATAGATATAAAGAAATATTTCCCAAAAGTGCATAAAAATAGTATCTTTATATGGTATTATTAATTAGCAAATAAATATAGGTCAAAGCACCTATGTGGAAGGAATTGTTATGAAAAAAGATATTCATCCTACATCAACCAAACAAGAAATTAAATGCTCAACATGTGATTATGTACACAATATAATTTTAACTGTAAAAGATATTAGTATCGATATATGTTCAAATTGTCACGGTTTTTATACTGGTAATACAGGTGCTGTTAAAGCGACAGGTAGAGTTGAAAGATTCAACAAAATATTGAGCGGACAAAAAAAGACTAAAAAATAGACTAAAGAAAACATTGATTTTATCAATGTT
Organism: Candidatus Mycoplasma mahonii; assembly: GCF_030550815.1. GTDB lineage: Bacteria > Bacillota_I > Bacilli_A > Mycoplasmatales > Metamycoplasmataceae > Mycoplasma_O > Mycoplasma_O mahonii. The sequence goes on from NZ_CP114583.1 coordinate 41,441, forward strand.
TTTTATGTCGAATTATTTGATTAATAAAGTAATGTTATACTTACCAAATAAAGTTCCATTCAGAGATAATGTATAAGTAAATTCGTCAACACCTTTTCCTGATTTTAATTCCGTCATATAAGAGTTAAGCGTTTGAAGCCCTGCTGGCGTTTGAAAAGCATTATCCAAAGACTTATTTAGAGCTATATTAATCGTCGAGGGGCCCGCAAAGATATTGACAAATTTATTTGATATTTCCACTCTATTGAAAACACCGCTCGATGGATCCTGGAATTCATAAATTTTGAAATTACCTTCTCTAGTAACTTGTACTTCTGAAGAAAATTCAATCTTGTTTTTTTGGCCATTTTGTTCAATGTTAGATGTGAAAGTTAGAGTCATTATTTTAACCTTTCCTTAATTAGTTCTTCTCCAAATAAATAAATAGCCTTTGCCAATTCAGGGCCATGCTCTTGGTAAGTGGTTTCAAGTCTAATTGGCATAAATAAATCTTTACCTTTTACATTACAAATATCTTTTACTAAATTAATTGATTCTTGAATATTTTCTGATGTAAATTCTTTTTTATTAAGTTCCTTTGCAAAGACGCTAACTACTTTAGAGTGTTCTATTTTTTTAACTGATGTATCATCATATATCTTCAAATTATTTTCTAGATCAAGATAAGTTACAGCACTTTGTTTATACGTGTTTAAAAACATTTCAGTTCATTCGCTATCATGAGAAATATGAACAAATTTTAGTAGTTCATTGTTATCCATTTTTTTAATATATTCTTTAGAAAACCAATCCATTTTTTTAATATCAAATTTTGATGGAGATCTTGAAAGTCTGGTTGGATCAAAATCTTTAATTAATTCTTCTTTTGATAAAATTTCCCTCGCATCCTTATGTGTTCATCCAAGCAGAGCAAGAAAATTAACTATAGCATGAGGATTATATCCACTATTTTTATAGTCACTGATAAATTGTTTCATATGAGTATCTCTTTTGGATAATTTTTTGCCTTCCATATTTGTAATGATTGTGAAGTGAGCAAACTTTGGTGCTTCTCATCCAAAGGCATCATATAGAGCTAATTGTTTGGGAGTGTTGGTGATATGTTCTTCTCCACGATGAACATCAGATATTTCCATATCATGATCATCAACAACCGCAGCAAAGTTATAGGTAGGGTAACCATCTGTTTTTTTAATAACAAAATCTCCAATATCATTTGTGTTAACAGCAATTTTTCCCCGAACAATATCTTTTCATTCATATCATTTATCTTTCTTAAGAGAAAGCCTTATTGTATATTCTCCAGCTGTATCTCTTCTTTTTGTTTCTTCCTCTGATATTTTTAGCCAATTTTTATGGTATCTAAAAGAGGCTACGCCGATAGATTCTTGTTCATCTCTTTGTTTGGTTAATTCATCCGTAGAATCATATGCCTTATAAGCTTTTCCAACTTCTAATAATTGATTAATTAATTCATTGTATCTAATTAAGTTTTCACTTTGTCTATATGGTCCATATTTAGCAACAGGGTTAATCGGTGACTCATCAGGAATAATTCCTAACCACTCTAGATTTTCTAATTGTGATTTTTCGCCATCGCTTATATTTCTAGCAATATCTGTATCTTCGATTCTAACTATAAAATCACCATTAAAGTGCTTTGCATATAAATAAGCAAATAATGCTGTTCTTGCTCCACCAATGTGTAAGTATCCAGTAGGTGAAGGAGCGTACCTTGTTCTTGTTCTTTTCATAATATTTATTTTATCATTTATAGATAATGTTTTTATATAATGTAACCAATATGGAAAAACAAATGTACCACTCACTAAAAGAAATATATCAAAAATACTTGGAGTTGAATGATTCTCTTAGTGATTCAAACATCGCGAGCAATATTACAAAATACAAAAAGATTGTCTCTGAGATGAATGCAATTAAGGATGTTTCTATGATGTTTGCAAAATATTTAAAATTAGAAACATCAGTTAAAGATGATAAATATATTTTAAAAACTGAAAAAGATCCTGAGATGATTGAAATGGCCAAAATAGGGATATATGATAATGAACCGCAACTTAGTGATTTTGAAGCGAAGCTCAAAATTCTACTATTACCAAAAGATAAAAATGACGATAAAAATGTAATTATGGAAATTCGGGGAGCTGCTGGTGGAGATGAAGCCAACATCTTTGCTGGAGATTTATTTAATATGTATAAAGGTTGAGCATCTCTAAATGACATGAAAGTAGAGATTTTGGAAACATCAAAAGGTGGATCTGGTGGATTTTCATTACTGATATTTAAAGTTGCTGGCAAAAATGTTTATTCAAAGTTAAAGTATGAATCAGGCGTACATAGAGTTCAAAGAATCCCTGCCACAGAAACACAAGGTAGAGTTCATACTTCAACAACAACAGTCACTGTCATGCCTGAAGTCGATGAATCTGTCATGGAAGAGCTAAAGACATCAGATCTTAAAATTGATACTTATCGCTCTTCAGGAGCAGGGGGGCAGTCGGTTAATACAACTGATTCAGCAGTGAGGATCACTCATATGCCAACGGGAATTGTTGCTTCTTCTCAAGATGGTAAATCACAAATATCTAATAAAGAGCTAGCATTGAAAGTTCTTAAAGCAAGAATTTATGAAAAGCAACTTCAAAAAGAAGACGAAGAAGCTGGAGTATATAGAAAACTTGCGGGTTCTGGTGCTCGTTCTGAGAAAATTAGGACTTATAATTACCCACAAGATAGAGTTACAGACCATAGAATATCATTCTCAACGTCTTTAAAAAATGTTGTGACCGGAAAAATAGATCCAATTATTAGTGCACTCCTAGCAGAAGAGCAAGCTGAAAAAATTAAGGATGCAGGAATTTAATCATGTTTTTTCTTATATCATTTAATTATGAATAAAATAGATCTATTACTTCAAGAAAAAAGAAGACACAGCCTAAAAGAAGAGGTGTCAAAAAAAGAAAAAGCTCTTTTAAATAAAGGTATCCCTATTCAAAAGATTATGGGTTTTATTGATTTTGATAATCTTAAAATTATGATTAATAAAAATGTTTTAATACCAAGATATGAAACTCAAGAAGTTCTTCATAAAGCACTAGAATTTATTGGTTCTACTCATAGTGTTTTGGACCTTTGCTGTGGTAGTGGATATATTGGTCTAACTATAAAACAAAAGACAGGGGCGAGAGTTGTACTTTCTGATATTTCAGATGATGCAATTCAGCAAACAAAAAATAATGCAAAAGCAAATGGTCTGGATGTTCAAGTTATAAAGTCAAATATGTTTAAGTCTATTACTCAAAAATTTGATGTAATTGTTTCTAATCCTCCCTATATACCCAATGGTAGCATTATAGATGCAAGTGTTATTAACAACGAACCCGATATTGCTTTATTTGCTGGAGAAGATGGTAATGATTTTTATAAAATAATAATTAGTGAATCAGAGCAATACCTTAATCCAAATGGCACTATTATTTTTGAAATATCAGAACATAATCAAAAATACATCAAAATGCATGGCTTTAAGGTTTTAAATGATATAAATAAAAAACCTAGAATTGCTTACAAGACTTATAAATAACACAATTATTTTACACTCCAATGGCAATATTTACAAGGTAGATATTCATGATTTTAATCTAACATAAATTATCATAACTAAGTTGTCAATGTTTTATTATTGTTATATGACCATAGGAATCATTGCAGAATATAATCCATTTCATAATGGACATATGCACCGGTTAAAATAAGCCAAAAAAAGGCGACCCGATGAGCAATAATTATTATGTCTAGTAAATATGTACAAAGATAAGAATTAGCCATTAGTTTTTGGTTGTTTGATATTTTATTTGAAATACATAAATTTATAAAATTTATTAATTTATTCAGAGATCTCATGATTGTTTACCTAACAAGTTAGTCATTAAAAGTCTTTTGTTATAGGTTTTATGTCTATATTATGTTTAGATAATCAATTTGATATAAAAATATAGTAATATATTGCAGTGCCATTCATTAATCATAATTTCACTTTATTGTTAAAGGGTTATCAATAAAATAAAGCTTATTTATCTTTATTTTATACGGATATTATGTTTCGATTGCCTCGATACGTTTTTGATGTCTTCCGCCTTCATAACTAGTATTTGCAAATTCTTTAATCATTTTAAAAGCTTTATGAGGTTTAATTTGTCTTCCACCAAGCACAAGTACATTCGCATCATTATGTTGCCTCGCTAAATGCGCATCTTCCACAGATGTAGATCTTGCAGCTCTAATGCCCTTGTGTCTATTCAATGCATATGAGATACCTAATCCCGTCCCGCAAATACCAATCCCCACATAATCCTTATTAGACAGCATAAATTTAGCTAATTTATGTCCATATGTAGCATATGAAACAGAAGCCGTTGCAGAAGCGGTTCCCAAATCTTCAATTTCCCTATCGTTTTTTTCAAAATGCTTGATTATTGCAGATTTTAATTCATATCCACCATGATCAGAAGCTATAACAAATTTGGCCATTATCTTAAAACCTCATTATTTCTGATGTCGATTATTTTGGATGGTCTTTCAGAACCTTCCCCATAATCGTGGTACTCTAATATCTTTGGAAAAGTTTCCTTGGCATCAGCGAGACTAAGGTGTTTTTTGCCGGATTTGTTTGCTGATGTCATATAACATGGTCCCTTTAATCTTAGTAATCCTTGAAGTGCAGGTTTATCAGGAACTCTTACTGCAAGGGTGTCATTGATGACTAGTGTTGTTTGCCCTGGTCATACTTTTTCTGCAAAGTGTGTGGCAATTTCTGTTCAACCCTTTAGTTTTTTTGCATGCACAATTGAGCCCACCATAATGATTAATTTTTTATCATTACTTCTAAATTTGATCTTCATAATAGCTTTTTTGTTTTTGGGTGATACAGGAGCTCCGATGCCTACAACTGTATCTGTTGTTGTTAAAAATAATTCTTTATATATGTTTTCCATAGCAAAATTATACCTTATAGATTGATCCCAATACAAAATTGATAACTACTTTTAAATAATAACTTCTTGGCAATAAAGTGAAATCATTATTAATAAAAACAACGAAAGTACATTGTTGTATTCAATATAAATTGATGGTCTAAAACATTATATAAACAGTAAAACCTATAATTAAAGGCTTTGAATAATTAATTTTCTATATAAACTATAACTAAATACTTAAATAAATTAGACATTCATATATTTTTAATAAAATATCAAACAACCAAAAAACATCACAAAGTTGCTAAACACAAAAACTAATAAAGTCGCAAATAATAGTCAATAAAATAAAGCTAAATAAGCTTTATTTTATTGACTATTATTTGTATAATGTAATTGTAATTAGTCTTACGTTTTTAATATTAATACATATAAAGGAGATTTTATGGCAAACATAAATATATTTGCATTAGGTGGGCAGGATGAGAATGGAAAAAATACTTATGTCATTGAGTTAGAAAACGATATTTACGTAATTAATGCAGGGATGAAAGTTCCAGTTAATAATCTATATGGAATCGATGGCATAATTGCTGATACATCTTATTTACTAAATAGAAAAGACAGAATCAAAGGCATATTCTTAACGCACACACATGATGAAGCTTTTGGTGCTTTGCCATGACTATTAATGGACTTGCCAGGTGTCTCTGTTTATGGTTCTGTTTTTTCCATAAAAGTAGCTCAGGAAAGGGTTTCCAAATACAAAATTGGTCATAATAATTTTAGCTTCAAAGTACTGACAAAAGATAACAAAATTGGGTCTATAAATGTTAAAACATTTGAATTAGCAAATTCTATTGCTGGCTCAATTGCCTTGAATTTTCAAACTTCCGATGGCGATATTATTTTTACTTCTAATTTTACTAATGCTGATTTAGGTGTTTATGGCAAAACAGATTTAGAAAATATAAGAAGTGAATCAAATGATATTCTTGCTTTAATTATGGACGCAAGAAGAGCAAACTATCATGGCAAATCAAGTGAAAAAATGAATGTTATTCCTTTAATTGAAGATAAATTCCAATCTGCAGGAGCTAATCAAAGAATCATTGTTGGTACATATGATGAAGAAATGTATACCATCAGTGAAGTGCTTGATTTAGCTAAAAAATATAATAGACCAGTTGCATTGTATGGCAGAACATTTGCTTTTTTATACAAAATGCTTGATATTAAAGATCAACCTAAATTCATTGATTTTAAAACTATCAATAAAGTTGATAATTGTGTTGTCTTAGTAACCGGAACATGATCAAGACTTTATCAAAGATACGAAAGAATTGCTGATAATAAGGATGTTTTCTTGAAATTTAAAAAAAACGATATTATTATCCAAATCGCTCCTCCTGTTAATGGTCTTGAAGTGGCTGCCACTCAGGCACTAGATTCGGTGGCAAAGATTGCTCCAAATATAATTGATATTTCCGATAAAGATTATTATCCAACTAGACCAACACAAGATGATGTCGAAGAAACAATAAGAATTCTAAAACCAAAATTCTTTTTGCCGATTCAAGCTCTTTATAGATATTTAGTTGTTGCAACAAATGGTGCTATTAAAGGTGGTCTTACAAAAAATAAAACAATTATCATGCAGAATGGTAAAGTGGTTTTCTTTAAAGATAAAGAAATAGCATCACAAAATGGAAGAATTAAAGAATATGGAGATGTGCTTATTGATGGATTTGGTGTTGGAGATATTTCGTATTCTGTTGTTAGGGAAAGACAAATGTTAAGTGCAGGTGGTTTAGTAACAATCACTTCTAGCATTAGTAGAAAGACAAAGAAAATTGTTGGTAAAAATAATATCCAATTTGTTGGTGTTGTTTCCAAAGGTGAAATTAAAGTTCTAGATGAGTTAGTTAATGCAACGGTTATTCAAAAAACTGATGAAATGGGTAAATTTGATTTAAGAGAACTTCAAAATACAATCAGAAAAAGAGTTAGAAAAATTGTATTAAAACTAGTTAACAAGGAACCGTTAGTAGTGGTAACATTTGAATTAGTTTAATAAGTGTTTATTCACTATAATTTAAGTATGAGCAAAAGTACTAGTGTAACAAAATATATATGATATAAAGACAAGAAAATGGTTGCAACAATATTTTTTGTTATTGCTCTTTCTATGCAAATTTTCGCATTCTTTTCTGTTCCTGTATTAACTACAATTCATAAATATACCGTTGGAATGATGATGGGTTTTTATCATCCGTTATTTTATGGATATATTATCTTAACATCGTTATACAACCTTTTTGGTTTGAAAATAAAATTACCTTATTGATTTAAAATATCATCCTGGTCTTATGTTTTTTTGGTGATATCCATTTTATTTATTTCGGTATCAACTGGTTATTACCAGTCCAAAATAGGTTGGTCACAAATTGGTTATAAAACATGAGGTGCCACTTCCAATTGGTGATCACAATTTATATCAAGCAATGATGTCTGAGTTCCAGCCACAACAAATGGGGGATTCATCAGTGCTTTTATGTATTCCTTTTTTTCTATGATCTTTTCAAGCATTGGGGCTTTAGTGTTTTCAATTATTTTAATGACCATATCAACATCACTCCTTTTTTCTGGATCGTTAATTGGTTTATATAAAAACACCTTTAAGCAAAAAAGATATGCTAAAAATAAACATGTACAAATCGAAGAAGAAAAAATAGATATCAAAAAAATAGAAACCGTTGTAACACAAGATGAAGATATATTCCCTTTTGAAGATCCATTTGGAGATGATTAATAATGACTAGAATATTATTAGCTTCAGATAATCATGGTGATAAAAATATTTTAGAAAAAATTTTAAGAAAAGAACAATATAATTTTTCTATTCACCTAGGAGATTCATTACTACCCGAAGAGTATATAAAGGGCAAATTTGATAAGTATGTTTCTGGAAATAATGAATGATTTTCTATTGCAGAAGACAACTTTACGATTGAAGGTTTCAATATATCTATTTTGCATGGACACACAAGGGGTATTAATATGTTTGATATAGTCAATGGTGCACTGAGTATCGCTCATAGCCATAATTCTTCGATTGTTTTGTTTGGCCATACTCATTGCCCCTTTAGTGAAATAACAAACGGGATAACCATAATAAATCCAGGGGCACTATGGGGTCCTAGGAATAATAGTAAAAAAGGGTATGCCATTTTGGTGTTAGATAATGGCAAGATCATTGAGACACAGTTTAAAAATATATAAACAATTTTACAAATATGATATACTTATTTTGTTGTGGTCGCGTAGCTCAGCTGGATAGAGCACGTCCCTTCTAAGGATGTGGCCGAAGGTTCGAATCCTTCCGTGATCACCATTTTTTTATATCTTTTTTACAATATAATTAGACTATGAAAAATTATTATGAAGAAAAAATCACTGAGATCAAATTATTAATAAAAACCGATTTAGAAAAAGCGTTCCATAAACTGAAGGTCGAGTTAGATATGCCTTATATCCCTGAAAAATATGAGCCAAAATTTAGTACCTTATTTTTAGATGTTAAATCTCAATTGGAATCAAAAATTTCACAAAAAAAGATGAGCAATGAAGAAATAATGGAATATCTTTGATCAGATAATGTTTTGCATGAAGCCATCGCCATCAATAATCTCAAAGAAATGAATATTAGAAATTTTAAAGATGAATTAAAAAAATGGATGGAAGAAAAACCAGACTCTAAAAATATTTCTAAAACATTCCTTTATGAATTATTATCTAACCAAGAAGTTGATATCGATATTAAACTAAAAGGTATTATAGTTAATCCTAAAAAAAACAAATCATTATTTGAAGATTTAGAAGTTAAAAAAGCCTTAATGAGCATTGATAAATTGACAGACAAAGATCCCAGTCTTGCTAAACTTTTAACTGAGGAAATTGAAAGATATTTATTAATTACATTTCCCTTAAAAATAAAAAATGGTGATTTTTTAGCTAAACAAATATTCAATATAATTCAAAGTATGTTTGGAAACAATATTGTATTTTCTAAAGAAGAAGAAGAAATTTTAGTGATCATGAATGGACAGAAATAATGTTGCCAATAATCATTTGAATTAACTCATGAACTTCTGGAGGAACATATTCTATATTATTATTTATACCTTTTGTTAGTCTACTGTTGTGAGGATCTCTTAAACTTGTGAAATATTCTGAGGCCATAATTAAAAATACTCGCTATGGTGGAGCCTTTGTTGGTGGAGTTTTACTAGCAGCTGTAACTTCCATGCCAGAATTAATTACTGAGATTGCACAATCATCAGCCGGTTATCCAGGTGCCGGAGTTGCTGATGATATTGGATCTAATGCTTTTTCCGGGTTTCTTATTGCTATATCATTATCGATATTCTACAAGACGGCTTTTGCTTCTACACTGGATAAATTTTCTAAGGCAACATTATTAATTTCTTCATTAGCGTCATTTGTATTATCGTTACTTCTTTTTATAAACAAAGATATTTCTATCGGGAATCATTTAATAATTGGAATAATACCGCTTTGTTTTTTTCTCTTTTATTTAATTACTTTGATATTGCAATATAAGTTTGATAAGCATGTTGGTCAAGTAGTTCTTGATAAAAAAGTAAAAAAAGAAAATATAAAAAAAGTCATTTGCCTTTTCATTGTTTTCTCTTTAATTATTATTTTATTATCGCTATTAGTTAATTGAACTGCAACTTCTATGATTTTAAGATGAGGGTTAAAAGAAGAAGGCGTTGGTGGGATTCTTCTTGCCATAACCACTTCTTTTCCTGAAATTATTGCTTTCATAATTTTATTTAGACATAATCAAAAACCAGCAGCAATTGCTGCTTTAGTTGGATCACACTTCTTCAATATCGGTATATCATTCTTTGGGGATTTATCATACTCAGATGGAGCAACATTTGCTAATAAGGGAGTGGGCAATAATTGACCAATTGCATTAATTGCAGGAATTATTATGTTTCTAATTTTTCTTCAATCCATTTTTCATAAATATAATAATAATTTGTTTAGCATTGCGCTTCCATCACTAGCGGTTTCTACATATATCATAGGTTGAACGTTGATATTAGTTTTATAGTTTTAAAATTAATATTTTTTCTTTATAATTATTTCATTAAATAAGGAGCCCACATGGTAAAAAAAGAATTAAAAAAAGAAACATCAGAAATGTTAATTACAGTTTCTGCAGATGTTAAAGAATGGAAAGAAATACAAAATAATGTTTTTCAAGATCTTGCAAAGAAACTACAAGTTTCAGGATTTAGGAAAGGGAAAGTGCCTCAACAAATAGCTAAAAAGAATATTTCACAGTCAGACATTTTTTCTAAATCAATCACCAAGGCATTGGATGTATTAGTTAAAACGGCAGCAAAAGAAATCAAAAATGAGTTGGTTTTAGACTCACCAACTTATTCTGTGACAAAAGTAACTGAATCACAATTAGAAGTTCAGTTTATTTATCCTATATATCCTGATATTAAGCTATCTGATTATAAAAATTTACAAGCAAAATTTGTTAAAGAAGATGCTCCAAAAGATGTTGTTGACAATGAATTAGAAAAATTAAGAGACAAACATGCTTTGCTTGTGCCAAAGAACGGCGGAATCAAAAAAGGCGATATAGCTAATTTTGATTATGAAGGTTTTGTTGATGAAAAACCTTTTGAAGGAGGGGAAGCTAAGGGTCATGAACTCGAAATTGGTTCAGGTCAATTTATTCCAGGTTTTGAAGATGCAATGATTGGATTGAAAAAAGGCGAAAAGAAAGATCTAAATATCAGTTTTCCTAAAGAATACCCTTCAGAAAATCTTAAAGGTAAGCCTGCTGTCTTTAAAATTAAAATTAACGAAGTTAAAGAAAAACAAAGACCAAAACTTAATGATAATTTTGCTAAGGAAACCGGTATTCCTAATATAAGCACCATGGAAAGTCTAAGAAGTTACATCACAGAAGTAAATCTCGAACAAGTTAGACAAAACGCAAGAAGAAAGTTTCAGATGAGTGCCTTTGCGGAGATTCAAAAAGACACTAAAATTATTGTCCCACAGGGTTTAGTTATGAAAGAAATGCAAGGTGTTGCTAAGAATTTTGAAGATCAAATTAAGAAACAAGGACTTGATATGAAAAAATATATGAAGCTCACAGGAATGAATCAAGAAGCAATCAAGTCACAATATAAAAATGAAGCCGAAAATAGATTAATAGACTCATTAATATTTGCCGAAATTGCTAAAATAGAAAAAATTCAGTTAACTGATAAGGACTATGAAGAAGAATACAAAAAACTTGCTAAAGTTTATGGAAATACAGAAAAAGGAATTAAGGGTGTTATTACAAAAGAACAAATGCAAATTCCTATGACAAATGACAGAGTAATTGATATGTTAATTAAAAACAATGCAGGTACTTTATCCAAAAAAGAAGCAACAAAAAAAAGATAGAGTTTTTGCGGCACCAACGACTCTCTGTGATGATTTATTTATAATTCAAGGTAAAAATCTAATTAATTACTCAATTAAATATAAAGACAAAAAGTTACAGTATAAAATTCTTAATTACTAATAAATTAGGAGAGGAAGTGAAGTATTTACCTAAACATGAAATTAGAGAATTTATTTATATTTTAAATAAGACCTTTATTTTCAAAATTAATTGTACTAGTGAGTTGTTTCTTGAATGCCATTTTAATTATATAGAAGAAAATGTATGGAAGCTTTCAAACTGATTTTGTAACTACATACGATATCAATGATAAAAAATCACAACTATTTTATTTAGAAGTAGTGGTGCTACCTTTGTGCCTGGAAAGGATTCCGTTTCTGAGCCATGGATTCGTATACTCCTTTATACAAAGGAACACATATTCCACCACAAAATGGAGCTGGTGTTTCCCATAAAAGCGCATCACCACAGAAAAAATGAGTTTTATTTGAATTTAATCCACAAAGTGACTATGTTGCTGGAACTGCCAAAGTTGTTCAAGTTATTACATTACCTGTATCTGAAGATACCTTAAAATTAAGGAAGCAGTTATAATGGATGGAGTAAGTTATACTTGATCTTAATACAATAATATTTAATACTAAATGCCATAAACATAATGTATGGCATTTTTCTATTATTTTTTGTGTTCTGCTCACTATTATAAATAATCATAAAAGATTGATATTAATGTTGTTTTGAAATAATTCCATAATGGTTATTATTAAGGTACTATAAATCAGGAAAAATAAATTCTATACTTACAAATTAAAATAAGTTAGGATGATCAGAGGGCAAAATATAGTGAAACAGATGCAAAAAATAGATAGAGCCATTTGAGCTTTTTCTTTATAATTGATATATGAAATTTAAATCTGTAGAATTAAGAAGAGCACAAAGAGAGCTAGTGCTGATAAACGAACTAAGCGACAAAACAAAAGCTTTAACTGATGAGGAGTTGAAGACGAAAACGAATTACTTTAAGGAACAACTTGAAAAGGGTGTAACTCTTGAAAAGATGAGACCAGAGGTTTTTGCTACCATTCGAGAGGCTATTTTTAGGGTTTTAAAAAAAAGACCTTTTGATGTGCAAATGATTGGTGGGTTAATTCTTGACTATGGGTCAGTTGCTGAAATGAAAACTGGCGAAGGTAAGACTATCGCTTCCATTGCGCCTGTCTATTTAAATGCACTGGGTGGTAAAGGGGTTTTAGTTTCCACTGTTAATGAATACCTAACAAAACGTGATGCTGAAGAAATGGGCAAAGTTCATAACTTTATGGGGCTAACTGTGGGCATTAACAAAAGAGACATGCCTGCAAGTGTTAAGAGAGAAGCATATGCAGCCGACATTACTTATTCAGTTCACTCTGAAGTTGGATTTGATTATTTAAAAGATAATATGGTTAAAAAAATGGAAGATAAGGTACAAAGAGGATTTAATTATGCTTTGATTGATGAGGTTGATTCTATTTTAATAGATGAAGCTAAAACACCGCTCATTATAACTGGTGGTGCTGGTACATCCTCACAACTTTATTTACAAGTTGATACTTTTGTTAAGCAACTAAAAAAAGAAGATTACGATATTGATATGGAATCTAAATCTGTCCAACTAGCTTCAAGTGGTATTGATTCCGCCAACAAATTTTTTAATGTTGAAAATTTTTATCACATCAAAAATTCTGATTTGGTTCATAGAGTAACAAATTCCCTGAGAGCAAATTTGGTTATGGCACGTGATGCTGAGTACATTGTTAGAGAAAACAAGATTGAACTTGTTGATTCATTTACAGGTCGTATTATGGAAGGTAGATCTTATTCAGATGGTCTTCATCAAGCTATCCAAGCCAAGGAGTATGTTAAGATTGAAGAAGAAACACAAACAATGGCCACCATTACGTATCAAAATTTATTCAGGATGTTCAAGAAACTATCTGGAATGACCGGTACTGCAAAAACAGAGGAGTCAGAGTTTCTTGATATTTATAATATGAGGGTTACAGTTGTGGATACAAATAAACCACTAGTAAGAATCGACCATCCAGATAAGATATATGTTTCAAAAAAATATAAATATGAGGCAATGATCAAAGATATCGAAGAAAGACAAAAAAAAGGTCAGCCTATTCTTTTAGGAACAGAAGAAGTTTCCGAATCTGAAAGAGTATCAAAATTATTGAAAAAATTGAATATTACTCATACTGTTCTTAATGCCAAACAAAATGAAAGTGAAGCTGAAATTATTTCTAGAGCCGGAGAGGCTCGTGCCGTTACTATTGCAACCAACATGGCCGGACGTGGAACTGATATTCAACTTTCACCAGAATCATTAGCTGCTGGTGGTCTGTGTGTTATCGGAACCAATAAAGCTGAAGCAAGAAGAATAGATAATCAACTCAAAGGTCGTTCTGGTCGTCAAGGCGACATTGGGGAGTCACAATTTTATTTATCTCTTGAAGATACATTACTAGCAAGATTTTCTAATCAAGAAAAACTATTAAAAGCTTTTAAAGGTTATGAGGATAAGCAAATAAAGTCTGGCCAAATTAAAAAAGCTCTTAATCGAGCTCAAGTTAAAATAGAGGGGTTTAATTACGATTCACGTAAAAATGTTTTGCAATATGATGATGTAATCAGGCAGCAACGAGATTTAATTTATGCTCAAAGGGATATTATCATTGGTCACACTGACCTAATTAATGTCATTAATCGAATGGCTAATTCTGTTGTAAAAGAAGTTATTACAGAATTTCCTTCATTTAGAAATAAAGATGATACCATCAACATAGAAAAGATGTGTAAGACGCTTAATTTCCTTTGATTTAACATGGTAGAGTTTAAACTTAAATCAGAAGATTTTGTTGGGAAAATGAATTTAGAAATTATTGAAGAGATCCAAGGACAACTGGCAGATGCTTATTCCACAATAAGAGAAGTAATTGTTGAAAATACTTCTGAAGATTCACTGCATGAAATTGAAAGAGAAATCTTGATAAGAACTTTTGATGATAACTGAAAACTTCATATTGATCAAATGTCCAAACTGAAATCATCATCTTCACTTGCTTCATATGCTCAAAAAAATCCATTTCAAATATATATTGAAGAAGGCGGGAAGTTCTTTAAGGAATTATTAAGAAGAATATCACATAATACAGTTAAATTACTGCTATCAAACAAATATGGTATCAAAAGAAATGATGTAGATGCCCAACAAGTTAAAGCTATGGTTGCTGCTGAATTGCAAAAAGCAGAAGCACAGAAACTAGAGAAAGAAAACAAACAAATTGATCCTGCAGTTGTAGATAAACAAAACGCTGCAAAAAAACAAGTGATTACTAAAAAACCTGTCGAAGTTAAAACAAAGCCAACCAAAACAGTTAATTCTTCTACAAGTTTGGCAAAGAAAGTTATTAAAAAAGAACAATAAAAACTATAAGCATCTAAGAAAAAGACCCCAGTTACAACAAGGAAAACACCTGAGGTAAGAACAAAGTTTCAAGACAAAAAGTCTTTTTTATTTTTTACATATTTTGCAATTTATGTATAATGAGTGTGAATTAAAAATAACAAAACAAAAATAGAAAAGGGAAAAAATGAATAAAATAAATAAATCTTTACTATCATTAAGGACTGTGGGAGCAATAATTCATACCCATCATGCTATAATAAACACAATATATTATTAAAGGAGAATAACGATGCGACACATTATAAAAGAATTACTTGATAAATTTCATTTGGAGTCATTTTCCCCGGGAGCTGATTTAACCAGAGAAATAAAAACTGCATCTATCCATAGAATGGGATTGGAATTAGCTGGAATAAAGACAACAACAGCAACATCAATTATCGCTTGAGGAACTAAGGAAAGCCATTTTTTATTACAAAAAGACAGTGACTATATCGATAAAACTCTAAAAAGCATTATAACAACAAAAACTCCTCTTGTATTTTTATCATCAGGATTTAAAAACAACAAGAAAATTGTAGATATCTGCAAAGACACAAGAACCCCGCTAATTATTTCTGATTTGCACTTGGCCACATTTAATATTATGGTTGGTCCATTTATATCTGCATTTGTAGCACCAACAGTAACTATTCATGCATCACTTGTAATTATTAATGGGTTTGGTGTAATTATTAAGGGAAATTCAGGAATCGGAAAATCAGAAGCGGTTCTAGAGTTGATTCAAAAAGGCCATTCATTTGTATCAGATGATTCTGTTTTACTAAAAATTATTGGAGAAAAATTTTATGGTGAGAGCTCTGTAATTACAAAGGGATTTTTGGAAGTAAGGGGTATAGGTCTTATTAATATTCCCTTAATTTATGGCCTTAAATCTGTAAAAGACATTGCTGAAGTTTCACTTATTATTGAATTAATTGATTCTGAAAAAATACAAGAGGTTGATAGATTAGGTAGAAAAGATATGTCAGAGAAAATTTTAAATTTCATCATACCAAAAATAGAATTACCAGTTAAAAGAGGTCGATCCACTTCTGTTTTGATAGAAGTCGCTGTTGAAGCGTTTGTTGCTAGGCAAAATGGAATGGATCCTGTTGCAACCATCAATGCAAGGAGTAGAAAATAATGAACTATTCAGGATATGATTGAGACAGAGGAGAAAAGACATGAACTTGATCTTTTGTATCCATTTATCCAATTACAATGATGTTGGGAATTATATTTTCATTTCTTACTATTACTTACTTTTGAAAAAGACAAAAATATTCTTGAGAAATATTGCAGATGTTATTAATTATAGTTATTCCAAGTTCTATATTAGGAGCAAGAATATGATTTGGTCTTTCTGGTAGTCTTAATATTTTTTCATCAACTAAGAGTTTCTTTGAGTTCAGAGGATTATCAATTCATGGAGGAGTTTTAGGTGCAATCGCTGCCGGTGGATTTTATCTTTTATTTAGAAGGCATGTTGTTGATATAAGGACCGTGGCAGGAATCATTATTCCGTCAGTATTGCTTGGTCAAGTAATTGGTCGTTGAGGGAATTTTGCTAATCATGAAGTTTATGGAAAAATAGTGGAAAATCCATCATCATTAGATTGATTAACCTTTATTAAGCCTTACATGTTTATTGATGGCCATTTCCGTCAACCCTTCTTCTTCTATGAATCTATGCTAAATCTATTGGGTTACATAATAATTGTTTGAGTAGTTCTAAGAAAAAATAGTTTGAAGCCCGGGACAACTGCTGCTCTATACTTAATATGATATGGGATTGTTAGAGTTATCATGGAACCATTGAGAGACAAAGCGGATATCATGATGTGAGGCACATTTCAAGTTTCTGTCCTTATGTCTATATTATGATTATTAGCAGGAGTTATACTATTTATTTGATTCCAATTCTTTACTAATCCAGGCAAGTTGATTAAGAAATATTGTCCATGAATTAAAGATAGATTTAAATTAATACAACCAGTTAAGACAAGAAAGTTATTTTGATTTGGTAAAAAATCTGACACAAAAAAAAAATATATATTTTGAGGAAAAGTTATACCCAATAAGATTAATATATGATTGCATATATATAATTCTGAAGAATGATCAAAAAGAGAATTAAATAGAGTAGCAAAAGGTAAAGGTAGGTAACATGGCAAGCAAATATGATGTAATAATTATTGGTGGCGGACCAGCTGGTTTAACAGCAGCCGTTTATGCTGGAAGAGCAAATAAGAAAACAGTATTTATTGAGAAAGATGCACCTGGAGGAAAAATGGTTAAGACCCACCTTATTGAGAATTGACCTGGCGAAGAATCCATTAATGGAGCAGATCTTTCAATGAAGATGCTTAATCATGCACTTGTTAGTGCGGACTTTAAATATGGCAATGTAGTTGGCATAAAAAATGCTGGACCATTTGAACACATTGTTAAATTAGAGTCCGGTGAAGAGGTTGTAGGAGAATCTGTGATCATTGCAACTGGTACGACAGAAAAAATTCCCGAGTTTGTTAAAAACATTAATGTATTCGATGGTAAGGGAGTTTCATATTGCGCTATTTGTGATGGTCCTTTGTTTAAAGATAAAATAACTGCTGTTATTGGTGGTGGTGACTCTGCTGCTGAAGAATCAGTGTACTTATCATCAGTATCTAAAGAAGTTCATGTTTTCGTGAGAAAAAACCACATGAGAGCATCTAAACCAGCGATAAAAAACGTTGAATCTAGAGACAATATTATTATCCATTATTTATCTAATGTTCAAGAAGTAAAAGGTGGAGATTTTTTAGAAGAATTAACATATGATGAAAAAGGTGAAACCAAAACAATGAAAGTAAATGGATTATTTCCCTATATTGGGTTGTTTGCAAATACTGATTTTCTTGACGGATTAGGTATTACTGATAAGCATGGTTATGTTGTCACTAATGAAGATATGAAGACTAAGATTGAAGGAATATTTGCAATTGGTGATGTAAGAAACAAACTTATTAGGCAGATATCCACAGCAGCTTCTGACGGAACTATTGCTGGAAAATTAATTGCAAATAGAACAAGATAACAGCATAAAACATTGATGGGTTAATTACTACATGCATTTGGAATAAGTGAAAATATGAGATTCTGACATAATTATGTTGTAAAATAGCTCTCTTATTTTATTTGTTTGCATGTTTTTTATTTTATAATTTCTTTGTGTCATTCGCTTTAGAAATTAAAAAAGAAATTTTAAGTCAGGAATTCAATGAGGCTCAAGCCCAAGAATTTCTTGACGGGATAATCTCAACAGCTGGTTTCAACCAAATGCAAGAGACAATTATAAAAATTAATAACAAAGATATCTCCAATGTTTTAAAGGATATGCTTGGACAACTATATATACCATATGATAATACATACGAGAACAGGAATTGAATCATAGTAGAAGAAAGAATACCATTAAAAGAAAATAAAATCAAACTGCCCGGTTATTATTTTGCTGGCGCTTTTCTAGGAGGTGGTTCTATTTCCAATATAGATTCAACATCCTATCATCTAGAGATACAAATGTATTCTAATTTATCCGCAAATATTATTAAGAATTTTCTAAATAAATATAATTTTAATTTTAACTTAATTCAAAGACGCCAACTATGAGTTTTGTATATAAAAAAGGCAGATGAAATTTCTGATTTCCTAAAAGCAATTCAAGCATTTCAATCAATGCTTGCCTTTGAAGATTCAAGAATTAATAGGGATCTGCTAAGCATGGTGAATAGGTACTCCAACCTTGATATTTACAATCAAAAAAAATTAGTTGATTCTTATTCAGCATTTATGGACGATTATTTATATATTCAGAAACATAATATGCAAAAAAATTTCAGGGATCAAGAGCTATCTTTTTATGAACTCAAGAGTAAAAATCAATACAAATCATTAAACGAATTAATTCCTCTTTATAATAAAAAAAATAAGATTAATAAAACTAGATCAGCACTCAACCATTATTTAATCAAGTTGAGAAAAAAAGCTAATTCATAACATATGCTATTTTATTTGGAACCAAGCACAAATTTTGTTTCATTCCGACTAAAAACCACTAGACTGAAATTAATAAAAATAATAAGTATTTATTAATCATTAGCAAAAAAACCAATAACATATATAATTAAAAAATAAAAGGAGGTTAAATGACAATATTAATTTGAATATTATTTGCTGTATCAGCAGTTTTGATTGTTGTATCATTTATAATGGCCCCTTCATCAAATGCCTTCTCTGGTGCTTTGGTTGGTTCTTCTGACCTAGATTTATTTAAAGTCTCTAAAGAACGTGGTTCTAAGAAAATTCTTAAATGGATAATGTTTTCAGGAGGAATTGTTTTGATGATTACGGCTTTAATTATTAGATCGTTTATATAATGTTTGATAAAAATGAACTATTTAAAATACTAAACAATAAGACAATATCATTTATACAATTAACAAGACAAATGAATATTCCAAGAAGCAAAAATAGAGATTTTTCTACATTTTTGTTTTCATTAGTTAAAAAAGGCAAATTATTTAGTACAAAAGATGGTGATTATTTTGTGCCTGAAATTATTAAAACAGAAGAAGGGATAATTAGGTTAAATTCTAGAGGCTTTGGGTTTGTCGATCAAGCAAAAGAATCCATCTTTATTCAAAAGCCCAATATTCATGGAGCCATGGACAATGATAGAGTGGTTTTAGATGTCTTTCAAGATCCTATGAAAGATGGATCTCTTCAAGGTATTGTTAAGGATATTGTAATTAGAAACAGGACTAAGTTTGTTGGACTTTTGCAAAAATTCCAAGGCGAATTTAGTATTTTACCTGATGACATGAAAATAATCGGCCCCTTTAAGTTTGATGATGAAAAAAATTTGAAGATTGATTATGTTGCTAAAGTTCAAATAATTGAATTTGGGAAAGTTAAAAGAATAAAATTATTATATTTACTTGGTCAAAAAGATGATGTTTCAATTGACATCTTATCTTCAATCGAAGATGCTAATGTCCCATTTATCTTTGATCCTAAAACCCTGATGGAGGCTAAAAACATTCCGCTTGATGTATCAAAAAAAGATATAGAAGGTAGAAAAGATTTAAGAGAAGAGTTAATTGTAACAATAGATGGGGATGATACAAAAGATTTTGATGATGCAATCGAGGTTAAGAAATTAGATAATGGTAATTTTATTTTGTCAACACATATTGCAGATGTTACTCATTATGTTACCGAAAATACTCAACTCGATAAAGAGGCCCAAAGAAGAGGTACATCAATTTATCTTGCAGACAGAGTTATACCGATGTTACCCGAAGAGTTGTCTAATGGTATTTGTTCATTGAATCCACATGTTGATAGATTAACATTATCATGTGATATGATCATTGATAAAAATGGTCATACAATTGACTCTAAAATATACCCATCAATTATTAACTCTCGTCACAGGCTAACATATAATGAAGTTAACGATTTCTATTTTGGTAAAAGTAATTTTGAAGATAAAAAACTTGAAAATATGTTAAAAAATGCCAAAGAACTTTCAAACATTTTAAGACAGTTCAAAATAAATCAAGGTTATATAGATTTTGAAATTGAAGAATCAAAAATAATAATCAATGAAAAAGGTAAGACAAAAGACATTATCGTTAAGGAAAGAGCATTTGCAGAAATAATGATAGAAGATTTTATGGTCAGAGCAAATGAAACTGTTGCTGAAACTATCGCCAATAAAAAACTTCCATTTATCTACCGTATTCACGATACTCCTGAAGCCGATAGACTAAAAGGATTACAAAATGTTGTTGATGTATTAGGAATTGATGTGAAAATACCAACTACAAAAAAACCAATGGATTTTGCTCGGGCCGTCTTAAAGTTGAAAGAACATAGATTTGATGATTTTATTAAAGTGATGATGTTGAGAACAATGGCAAAAGCCATTTATTCAGAAAAAAATATAGGTCATTTTGGATTAGCTTCAACATCCTACACACACTTCACATCACCAATAAGAAGGTACCCCGACTTAATGGTTCATAGAATGCTAAAGGCTTATTTATTTGATAATAAAATAAATCAAGTAAAGCATTTTACGGATATTTTGCCAACTATTGCTGCAGATGCTTCTAATACGGAACAAAAATCTGTAACACTCGAAAGACATGTTGCTGATATTAAAAAAGCAGAATTCTATGAAAACAAGATTGGACAGAAATTTAATGCCGTCATTGTCTCTGTTATGAAGTTTGGTTTCTTTATTGAATTACACAATAAAGTTGCAGGTCTTGTTCATGCTAGTAATCTAATGGATGGCAGATATAATCTTGACAAAACTAACCTAAAGTTAGTTTCTGGTTCTAAGAAATTTGTCGTAGGGCAATCAGTTATAGCCATTGTTGTTGGTATAAACAAAAGGGAGGGTTCCATAGATTTTGTTTTAGAAGAGCATTATACTTCATGAAAAAAATCCAATGGCAAAAATGAATAATAAAACAAAAAGAATTATAAATGTTGCCGTAATAGCACATGTTGATGCTGGCAAATCTACCCTAGTAGATGCTTTGCTTGAACAGTCAGGAACTTTTAATGAAAGAGATGAAAAGATTGAACAAATAATGGATAGCAATGACCTTGAGAGAGAAAGAGGAATTACAATTTATTCCAAGAATTGTGCTATCGATTATAAGGATATCAAAATAAATATTGTTGATACACCAGGGCATGCAGATTTTTCAGGAGAAGTAGAAAGAATTATTAAGAATGTTGATACTGTTTTTTTATTGGTAGATTCATCTGAAGGACCAATGCCTCAGACAAGATTTGTTCTTGAAAAATCTTTAAAGCAAGGATTAAAACCTATTATCATTATTAATAAAATGGATAAAGACGAAGCTAGACCTGCTGAAGTTCTTGATATGATTTTAGAATTATTTATGGAATTGGGTGCTACAGATGAACAAATGGAATTCCCGGTTTTATATGGAACAGCAAAAAATGGAATTATGGATAGTGAAATTAGTATGACATCAAACAATTTAATACCGTTATTTGATGTATTATTAAAGCATGTTCTGGAATATCCTTTCAGTGCTTCAGATGAAACACAAATGCAAATTACATCTTTAAAATATGATAATTATTTAGGAAGAATGGGTATTGGAAGATTAAGAAAAGGCATGCTGACTTCGAAAGATAAATATGCTCTTATTAATCATGATGGTATTACAAAAAATGTTAAATTCTCCAAGATGTTTGTTAACAAAGGTCTTGATCGAGAAGAGGTATTAGAAGTTTATCCTGGTGATATTGCTATTGTAGCTGGAATAGCAGATATTACCATCGGAGATACTATTTCCGTTATTAGTAATCCTTCCGCTATGGAAAAGATCAAAATTGAAGAACCAACTATTTCGATGAATTTTCTTGTTAATAAGTCCCCACTTTCTGGTCAAGAAGGGAATATGTTAACTTCAAGAAATATTCAAGATAGACTAGAAAAAGAACTTGAGACAAACGTCTCCTTAAAAGTTGATATGCTATCCACTGATGATGAGGGATTCAAAGTTTCAGGTAGGGGAGAGTTACATTTATCAGTCTTAATAGAAAACATGAGAAGAGAGGGTTTTGAACTTTCAGTATCCAAACCAAAAGTTATTTATAAAGTTGAAGATGGAACTAGAAAAGAACCATTTGAAGAAGCTGTTATAACTTGTTCTTCTGAGTTTGCTGGAGCTGTTATTCAACAATTATCTGAAAGAAAAGGATTAATGCAAGATATGAACAATAATGGGAGTCAAACAAGAATGGTATTTCATATTCCAACTAGAGGATTAATTGGCTATAGACAATCTTTCATTACCACAACAAAAGGTACAGGGGTTTTAGAAAAAACATTTTATGAATATAGACATTTCGCTGGCGAAATTGAATCTAGAAAAAATGGTGTACTTGTTTCAACTGTTAAAGGTGAAGCAATGGCTTATTCATTATGAAAAATTTCTGAAAGAGGTGATTTATTTATTAACCCCCAGACAAAAGTTTATGAAGGTATGGTCATAGGAATTAATTCTCGAGCACAAGATATGGATGTTAATCCCATTAAAAATAAAGCTATGACTAACGTTAGATCTGCTGGGACTGATGATGCCATTAGAGTGCCAAAAGCAATTGTCTTAAGCTTAGAGGAAGCACTTGAGTTTATTGAACCAGATGAATTAGTGGAAGTAACTCCATCATCAATTAGATTAAGAAAAAAAGTGTTAAACAAAAAATATAGACACATGGAGACTTATTAATATAAATAAATAGTCCATATCTAATAACATGTTCTTTTGTTGTATAATATCATTGTCATGAAAGTGGCTAGAGAGTTTATATGGCAAAAGTGATATCCAAAAATAAAGATGCATTCTTTAATTTTCAAATATTGAGTACTTTTGAAGCAGGAATTGAGTTAAATGGTTGAGAAGTTAAATCAATTAGAGATGGTAATGTTGTCCTGAGGGGTTCTTTTTGTTCATTTGTCAAGGACGAATTATTTGTTTCAAATATGAATGTATCCAATTACATGAGCATTCCTGGCAACAGAACAAGACCAAGAAAACTTTTGTTACACAAAAGAGAACTAAGAAGATTGAAAGAAACTGTTAAAGTTAAGGGTAATTCTATTGTTGCCATAACTCTCAAATGATCAAGAAAAGGTAAGATAAAGTTAGACATCGGAATTGGTAAAGGTAAGAACAGGGCTGACAAAAGAGAAGTTATTAAAAAAAGAGACTTCGAAAGACAAAGACGTAATAAATACTAATGGGGATGTAATGGATTCGACATATATTTCCTGTTATTGACTGCAGTGGTTTGGTAGACCATAATACTACTAGGTTCCAATTTAAACGGAAACAAAAACAGTTGAAGCCACTTGAGACATCTTTCTTCAACCTTCAACCAAAACTCTCTAGCTTTTGCGTAATTGCTTGCTAGCGGATACTTAATCTCTCTCATAGATTATTTGTCTGTATTATTTTTGAGATATATTAGTGGATCCAATTAAAGCTAATGAACTCTAATTGGTCAGATTGAATATGTTTTGTTTTGATTCATATCAATTTGGTCTTTAAAAATCATAACTAAACTGTAGATGTCAATAACTTAGAAATATAATGGACCCGGGTTCGACTCCCGGCATCTCCACCATATGTTTTTCACCAAAATTTTGTATATAATTTTAACTAAGGAGATATTCATGAAATACAAACAGAAGATTTTAGCTATATTTCAATTTATATCCTTTTTTGGGATTATTTTATTTTTAATTGGAATTGCAGCATTAGGATATTCCATTATTGAAATGGATAATTCTGACCAGTACCAGTACATATGATCGGCATCAAAATGAATCTCTAATTTTAGAGATACCCTTGCATGTGAAAATAATCTAATCACAGGTATCACTAGTAGTGTATTCTTCTATTCATCATTCATCCTATTTATTGTTTCATGGATATTTGCATGAAAAATATTTAAGACTGAAGAAAGAAAGTTGTTTGATTCATTATTTCTCTTGTTTTTTGTTGTGCCTGTTTTATCTAATGTTTTTGCATTTATTGCTCAATTAGACACTAGAAGATTATTATTTACAGATGCAACTATTAACAAAAAGAAAATAATTAAGGATGAGACTATGCTTTTAAAAATGCAAATGAGCAATGATTTGAAGACGCCCGTAAATAAAGCTGCAAATTCTAAAAAGAAATAGAATACTCAGATGGTAATTTTCTTTATAATTTAAGCATGCTGATCATACACACACTATTAATAACAATACTACTCCTCGTGTTTATGCTCGTACTATATTTTTCTATAGAAAAAATAAAGGATTTAATTGTTTATACACCCTTAAATAAATTCAAAATTTTTAACAACATGATTGAAGGATTTGTGTATGGTGGTTCTATAATTATTTTTAGTATTTTCTTAAGAATTATTTATAGTGATTTTAATATTTTTGTATTTATAGCTCCATCTGTCATGTTACTAGTGGTTAGAAATGAGGGTGTTTCATCATACTCGTTGATTGTTTCATTAATTTATTGGGTATTCATGTGAGAATCAGGAGTAATCACATATATAATTTTGTCAATATACTTAATATTTTTATTTGCTGTTATTCTTTGGAAATTCTTTTGAAATATTAGAAAGATTCTTTGGATAATTTATCTTATCATGATTACAATTTCTTGAATTGGAATCATGATTGCATTTTTTTGGTTTGGATATTCATTTGATGAGGCATTAGTTTCCAAAATATTATTTACAGTTTTGGGAAGTATTATTCTTGAAGTATTTATCAACTACTTTATTAAAACATCTATTGCTGCAAATGTTTTATATGAATCATCAAATTATAAATATTTATCATTTTATAAAGCGCCACTATCTATAAGTGCAATAAGCAACAATATAAAAAAATACAAAATTAAAAAAGCTGTTTATGGGATATTTAACATTAATTTTAGTATTGGTAGCCCAAAAATGCTTAACAAGGAAATATCTGATGCTGTTTTAAGAGAAATAGAAAAGCAATTTGGTGATGGTTATATTTTATTTAATATCGATAAAGATAATTATGGTTTTTTCAAGAAATGAGAAAGACTAATGGATATTCATTTATGTGTTAAAAATAATTTAAAAATAGAAAGACCTATTGATGATCCATTAAATGAATTGGAGTTTCTACTTACTAAATGTAGTAAGACATTTGTTATTTCATCAGGAGAAAAAATAAAAGCAAACATATCTGCATCTGTTGCAATTTATGGTATTCAGTCTTCATCCATTAATGACTTAGAAAACATGGCAATGTTTTCTAAACAATACCTAGGAGCAGCAAAAAATAAAATATGGTTGTATGATTCAAAAGAATATAAAGATAGAATAAATGATTTCATTGATACTGAAGAGCTTGGCAATGTATTTAGCTTTGATGAATTATCATTAAAGTCTTCGCCTGTATTCAATATAAATAATGACATTTTATTCAATTATTTTGAGTTCATAAATGTATCAGAAGATTTCTTAATTAGTTCTCCATCTGATTTTGCTTATGAGTCAGGTGTTTTTGATTCATTTAATAGATACATATCTTTAGATGCAATTAGGAATAGTCACGGCAGAAAAAGTATTGCCGTTGCATATTCATGAAATTTTTTGAATAGGGAATTTGATATTGATAAATTTGAAAATAAAATTTCCATTATGAAAAAAACCCCCTCAGATTTAATGCTTATTTTTAGTAACAAGGAAATTAGTAATAATAAATTGAAAATAAGCAACATAGAAAAATTAAGAGAGAAAGGTTTTATAATAGGCTTGATAAATACAACAACTAATCAATCAAATATTATTTCTGAGATTAACCCTGACTACATATTACAAGAAAAATTGTTAAAGTCATCTTTTATTTTAAAGGAGAAGACAATTCTTCTAAATGTATCTTCAAAAAATCAATTAAGATTTGCATACAAAAATGGTGTAACATTATTTTCGGGGCCCTTGTTAGGAAGATTTAATAAACGAAAAATGAATAATACTAATATAATAAATATTAGAGATATAATTAAGGAGAACATAAATGACTAACGAATTAATATTTTTAACAATAATAATAGCTTTTTCTTTATTAGCTTTTTTCCTATTGCTACCTTGAATAATTAATTTACTAAGAATAATTTTTAAAAAAACAAATTACTCATCTTTAGGACAATCATCAAAAATGAGGCTTATACATAGTTTATATGAAGCTTGTGGAAATTTATCGGAAAACAAAACTGGAGCAATTATAACAATTATAAATAAACAAGATTTGATTAACTTCAGAACCGATGGCGTAAAAATCGATGCTAATATTTCATCGTTATTAATTGTCTCTTTATTTCAAAAAGAATCTCCACTTCATGATGGGGCAATACTAATTGAAAATAACAAAATTACATACGCGGGTACATATTATAAAATCACATCTAAATCCGTTGACAATAAATATGGCGCACGACATAGAGCGGCATTAGGCATTTCTGAACAGACTGATGCCTTAACAATAGTTGTTTCAGAAGAGACTGGAAGAATTACTTTTGCCTATGAAGGTAAAATAATTCCCGTTAAATATTCAGAATTTCAAGAAAAAATAACTGATTTCTTAAGCTAAAAAAAGGGGAGACATGAGTCTAAAATCCGCGATAGCCAGAAAAAATATTTCTGAAATAAGAAAAATTGCAAATGAGCATCCCACTGTTGATATAGCTGAATTATTTGAAGGCTTATCTCAAGCAGAAAGAATGATTTTTTTTAGGTTGCTAAATACAAGTTTTCAATCTGAATTATTTTCCGCTATTGATTCAAACTTTCAAGAACAATTATTGAAATCATTTTCTAATACAGAATTAAAATCCATAATTGATGATTTATACACTGATGAAATTGCGGATCTTATCGAAGAGGTTCCAGTTGATATTTCCAAAAGAATTTTATTAATGACTTCTAACGAAAGAAGAATCACAGTTAATAAAATATTAAGATATTCAGAAGATGAAGTCGGATCATTAATGTCTGTTGATATTGTAACTCTCAAACAAATAATGACCGTTAAAGATGCAATTCAATATATAAAGGTTAATAAAAATGATGCACGTCTTGCACATTATTTTTTTATTACCAATAACAAAAATAATTTACAAGGTTTTATTGCAATTGAAGATTTATTATTTTTGCCCCATTCAAAAAAACTTAAATCTTTCATGAAACCAGTTGCCTATGTTTATACGACAACTGATAAGGAAAAGGCTGCCAATATATTTGCTGATCAAGATATGTCAGTTTTACCTGTTTTAAATATTCGAAAAGAAATTATGGGCATGATTACATCTGATGATGTAATTGATATTATTATCGATGAGGCAAATGAAGATATTGAAAAAATGCATGGTATTGAAAATGATGGAGATCAAACTTATTTAAAAACGCCCAGTTATCAAATATTTAAATCAAGAGTCTTCTTATTAATGTTATTAATGATATCTGCCACACTTTCACAAATAGTTCTTGACTTATTTTTATCTTTATCAAAAACATCTTTGGCTGCTCCTTTGATTACAACGGCTATGGTGGCGATTTTCCCCTTTATTTCCTGAGCTGCAGGAAATGCCGGCAGTCAGTCTTCAACAACTATCATAAGGTCGCTAGTATTAGGGGAAATAAAAACAATGGATTACTTAAAAGTATTATTCAAAGAATTAAAAATTTCTACAATAATGGGTTTATCTCTCGGAATCGTAAACTTTATCAGGCTATTAATTTATTATCTTGCAAAAGATGATTTTACAACTGATTATATTATTCTTTCTGCAGTCGCATCTTTTGCACTATTTATTGTGATTATTTTGGCTAAACTTGTTGGAAGTAGTTTGCCTCTGCTTGCAAAAAAAATAAAAATTGACCCTACAGTTATGGCTGCACCGTTGCTTACCACGTTAATTGATGCTTTATCAACTACGATATTTTTTGGAGTGTCAATAGGTATAATGTTATTGGTTTTATAAAATGGGTAAGTACTCAAGTTGGTGAAGAGGCGTCCCTGCTAAGGATGTAGGTCGAGCGATCGGCGCGGAGGTTCGAGTCCTCTCTTACCCGCCATATGACAAAGTTAACCTAATGGTTAGCTTTTTCTTTATAATTTAAATATGAAACATTTATCTAACTTTTTTTGATATATTATCGTAATGTTATTTCTTGTATCCATAATATATGGGTTTTATTTTATGTTTATCATTGGATTATCTCGTCCATTATTAATAATCCTTTCATTTTATTTATTAACATTGATATTCAATTTATTGATACTTATTCAAAATAGACACTCAGAAGCTAAACTGTCTTGAATTATTGTTATGACTATTTTTCCTGTATTTGGCCACATTATTTTTATTATATTTGGTCAAAGATATAAGAATAGAATTTCCAAAAATGATTATTATAAAAAGGAAACATTTAAATTAGAAAAATTCAACAATAAAAATGATTTAATTATTCAAAAAAAACAATCAGAAATATCTCATCGAGGCATTTATTCCGCAAATATTAAAATACATAGAAGAGAGCAGGATATTTTTAATGCTTTATTTAATGATATAAAAAATGCTAACAAATTTATTCACATAAATTACTACATACTAAAACCGGGCGAGATATACGAACATTTTAAAAAAATATTAATTAAAAAGGCTGCACAGGGTGTTGAAATTAGATTTATTGTTGATGATTTTGGTCGTTGAGCAATGCCTTGATATGAAATAAAAGAACTTGAAGAATCAGGCATTAGAGTAGCTATTTTTGGGAAAGTTTATTTTCCATTTATCGGATCAGAAAATGGATACAGAAATCATCGAAAAATGGTCATTATTGATGGGGAAAAAGTCCATGCTGGTGGTATAAATATTGCTGATGAGTATGCTAATCTTAACAAGACATATGGTGTTTGACTCGACTATCAGTCAATTATTACGGGCGAAGCCGTCAGATCATATTCCTTGTTATTTATTGATGATTGACAAATAGTAAAAAAGGAAAAGTTAGACCCCAAAAAATATGTATTAGAGACAACTGGGGGTAATTCCAGAAATATTTTAGTTGAAGATTCTCCAGAAATTAATGAAAACATAATTGAAAAATCAATTGTTCAATGAATCCTCAATGCCGAGAAATCCATTAAATTGACAACACCATATTTTGTGCCTAGTCATGAAATTATATCCGCACTCAAAACAGCTGCAATGTCTGGGGTTGATATCACAATCTATATCCCGGGAAAACCA
This sequence comes from Candidatus Mycoplasma mahonii, assembly GCF_030550815.1. GTDB lineage: Bacteria > Bacillota_I > Bacilli_A > Mycoplasmatales > Metamycoplasmataceae > Mycoplasma_O > Mycoplasma_O mahonii. The sequence goes on from NZ_CP114583.1 coordinate 71,345, forward strand.
GATAAAAAAATTGTGCTCATTGTTTCAAAATATAATGCTTCTATTCTTTCAAAGTATGGAATCAAATTTAAAGAAACAAAAGACATTCTAATACATTCAAAAATCGGTGTATTTGATGACTGTTATGCATACTTTGGAACTGCAAATATAGATTTACGATCATTTTATTCTCAATTTGAGTTTTTGAATTTAGTATCTGGTCCTGTCATTCAAGAAGTTAATAATTTATTTGAGTTTTATGACAAATTTGCTGAAGATATGGTTTTTAAACCCATAAATAAATTTTCTTTAAAAGGATTCTTAACAAGATTAGCAGTATTTATCTTTTCACCTATAATGTAAAAAAATGTATAATGAATTATGAAAATAAAGGAGAAATAATGACATCATTCACAACAATTATAAAAGACCCAGTCGGGTTACACGCAAGACCAGCATCAGTAATTGTTGCAGCAGCATCGAAATTCGTGTCAAACATTACAATTGAATCAGAAGGCAAAACAGGTAATTTAAAATCAATTATGAATGTTATGGCCTTAGGAATTAAACAAGGTGCATCTATTACTATAACAGCTAATGGAGATGACGAAGCAGAAGCGCTAGCAGCAATTAAAGATGTGATGACAAAAAATAACTTGATTTAAGTTATTTTTATTCATAAAGGAGCAATAATGAAAATAAAAGGCATTGGAGCATCGTCTGGAGTTTCTCTAGCTAAGGTTTTTGAATTTATTGAAAAAGAAATAAAAATTACAAAAACAGAAGCTGACCCAAAAGAAGAATTAATAAAATTAGATAAAGCAATTTTAGAGACTATTGATCAAATCAAAAAAATAAAGTTAGTTGCACTTAAGAACCTAGGTGAAGGAGAAGCTGCAATCTTTGATGCCCATATTCAAGTTGCATCTGATCCAACAATGATTGATGAAATAAAGGAATTAATTAAGAGCGAAAACATTAATGCCATTTTTGCTACTGATAACATTTCTAAAAAATATTTTGATATGTTTGCAAATATGGATGATGCTTATATGAAAGAAAGAGCAGCTGATATTAAAGATGTTTCTAAAAGAATTATCAATTCTCTTGCTGGCGTTAGCCCACAAGATCTTTCAACCATTGATGAAGAAGTAGTTATTGTAGCTCATGATTTAACTCCATCTAACACGGCTCAGTTAAATAAAAAATTCGTTAAAGGATTTGCAACCAACATCGGTGGAAAAACTTCGCATTCAGCCATTATGGCAAGATCACTAGAAATTCCTGCAGTCCTTGGTTTGAAAAATATTACAGATAAAGTCAAAACTGGAGATTTTGTAGTAATAGATGGTGATCATGGTGATGTAATTATTAACCCATCTAGTAAGGTGATTGAAGATTTTCAAGATAAACAAGAACAAAATCTAAAAGAAATAAAAGCTGAAGCAAAATTCAAAGGGAAGCTTTCTATAACAAAAGACGGTCACATGGTCGAACTTGTTGCTAATATTGGTTCTGTAAGAGACGTAGAGAATGTTATCAAGAATGATTCCGAAGGTGTTGGTCTATTCAGGTCAGAATTTTTATATATGGATGCAAAGGACTGGCCTACCGAAGGAGAGCAGTTTGACTCATATTCAAGTGTTTTAAAATCAATGAATGGTAAAAGAGTTATCATAAGAACCCTTGATATTGGTGGTGATAAAACACTTTCTTATTTTAAATTCCCTGAAGAAATGAATCCATTTCTAGGATATAGAGCAATAAGATTGTCTCTTGATAAGGTCGATATATTTAAAACGCAATTAAGAGCATTAATTAGAGCATCTGAATTCGGAAAATTAGCAATTATGTTTCCTATGGTTGCCACAATAAATGAATTCAAGGAGGCTAAGGCAATTTATGATCAGGTCTTTAAAGAGGTTATTAAAGAATACCCAAAAATATCAACAAAAATAGAGATCGGCGTAATGGTAGAAGTGCCATCAACTGCAATCATAGCAAAACAATTTGCTAAATATGTTGACTTTTTATCAATTGGCACCAATGATTTAATGCAATATTCTATGGCGGCAGACAGAATGTCAGAAAAAGTTTCATACCTATATCAACCATTAAACCCCTCTATTTTAAATTTAATAAAAATGACAATTGATGGAGCCCATGCAAATGGTAAATGAGTTGGTATGTGCGGCGAAATGGCCGGGGATACAAATGTCATTCCATTCCTTATTGGACTGGGACTTGATGAATTTTCAATGGCAGCAACATCAATTTTAAAGGCCAGAAAACAAATTTCACAAATTGATTCAAAAGATGCTAAAATTTTAGCTCTAAATGCTATTTCAGCTGAGACTCAAGAAGATGTTCAGTTGTTATTGAATGAATTCAATCAATAAAACTATTTGTTAAACGGGGTATTTATGTATAAATATTTAGATATAATACCAGACATAGTAGTTAATATTTCTTTTGTCCAGACATAAAGAAAATAACCAACATTATTAGTGAATAATGTTGGTTATCTAAAAAAATTTGTTGTAAAAATTATATTAAAATAAATATATAATGAATAAGTTATGAACTTTACTAAAATAATAAACATGCAAAGAGAACTTGATAAATCTATTATCTCTACTCACAAAATAGAGGAATCAAAAGTAGTTAACGAAAGAATCTTGGCGCTTTTAGTGGAGGTTGGTGAATTTGCAAATGAATATGAATCGTTTAAATACTGAAAGATAAAAAAAAGTATCAATAAAAGCAAATTAATTGAGGAATTTGTTGATGGTATTCATTTTTTCTCATCTTTATTTATTTATCTGAATATCGAAAACAAAATTGTTGAATCCATTGTTACTTCGGAAAATAAAAACCTTCAATTAATGGAAACATTTAAGGCTATTGTGGCAATGGGGGACGATCTAAATGAAGCCACCGTTAGGTATGCTTTTGGCGTTTATCTAGGTAATGCTAGATTATTAAAACTATCAAATGAGGAAATTGAGAAATCATATATTATAAAAAATAAAGTGAATTTTCATAGAATAAAAAAAGGCTATTAATTATATATTTGCATTACTCTCTTGATAATGAGTGTTGTACAACATTAAATAAAATTGGTTATATTATTTTTTGCTAATTAGTTTATTTATGTATAATTATTTAGCATAAACGCAGGCATAGTTTAATGGTAGAACTTCAGCCTTCCAAGCTGACTATGAGGGTTCGATTCCCTTTGCCTGCTCCAATCACGAGAGTGATCAATTAAAACATTAGTCAATAATGTTTTTTATAGGTAAAATATAAATATGAAAAAATTTATAGCAACATACAACGATGACGGTAGAACCCTTACAAAATTTGTTAATAAGATGTTTCCTGGTGTTCCAAAATCTAGAATCGAAAGAGCATTCAGGCAAAAAGATATTAAAATAAATGGCAAGGGGACAAAAGATAAAACATATGTCATAAAAGAGAGAGATGTTATAACTATTTATGCACTTGTTGTGGAAGAAAAAAAAGGAATCAAGGAAATTAAGGCTAATATTAATTTTTCAAAAATATATGAAGATGATAATATTTTAATCGTTAATAAAAAATCTGGGGTTGTTGTTCATGATTCTCCTAACTGTCTAGACAACCAAGTGCTTTCGTATTTAAAATTTAAACAAACAGATTCATTTACTCCATCACATGTTGGCAGACTAGATAAAAAAACATCAGGCATAATGCTTTATGCAAAAACATACAAGGCATTAAAAATGTTTAATGAAAAAGCTGATAAACAAAAAAAAATATATGAATTTAAATCAGATCTAAAGAGTAACATTATAACAACATTCAAAATAGAACATGATGAAAATTACCAAAGAGAAAGATGTGGGAAATTTGGTAAAGACACAAAAACACTTTTTTGGATGGAAAATAATAAGCAATATGCTGAGCTTGTCACTGGAAGAAAACATCAAATAAGGGCATCGTTGTCCAAGTTAGGTGTACCGATTTATGGTGATCAAAAATATGGTGGCAAACCAGCTATGAGAATGTTTTTACATTCAGCATATTTAAAAATATTTGGACTAGAAGGTGAATTGGAACATCTAAATGGACAGGAATTTTGGTCTCGGCCAGATTGGTAGGACTAAGGATTTATATGAAAACTATTTTAATAATGCCAGTAAAAGACATTGGCGAAGAAATAATCGAAACAATTGATAATATAAAATCTAGTGCTGGAAATGTTGATTATTTATTAATTGATTATGGAGCAGACGATAGAACAAAACACTTATTGAAGAATAATAATTTTCAAAGATTGATAATCCCCATTGAATCAACATATGACAATGCTTTAAAATTAGGAATAAAGTATGCATATGAAAATAAATATGACAATTTAATTGAGTTTAATCCTGTAAAAGGTTTTGATCTTACTGACATATCATATTTTACTAAGACGATGGCCTTCAAGAAGGTGGATCTCTTAATTGGTTCAAGATTTGTTGAAGAAAAAGCTCCCCACAAATTAAGGTATTTTTATACAAGGTTATTGAAATATGCAATAGGTTTTATTTCTTTTAGAAAAGTCACTGATGCAAACATTGATTTAAGAATGATTAATAGAAGAACAATGAAGGCTTTGATGGACACAAATGAATCCATTACTCCATCATCGGTTACCTACTTAATTAGATCAAAGCATTCATTCATTGAATTGCAAATTAAAGTTAAAAACAAAAAGAGTAGACAAGCAAAATTTAAAGGCTTGAAATTAGCAAAATATATTTGACATCAAATATTATTAATATTATTTGTTCAACCATTTAAAAGAAAGGGGAATACTAAAAATGTATAACAGGCCTTGACAAGAAGAATTGGGCAATGTCATGAATCTTGGATTGCCTATATTTTTATTAATTATTGCTATATCATCTTTTGTATGATTTACAATTGAGGTTAAAAGAAAGAAAATTGAATTAAAAAATATGATTGGGTGGTTAACAACAAATATCATCTTTACCTTATTTGTTATATATATTCTAATTGTTTCCATTCTGCACTTGTTTAATATTGATAATATTCCTAATATATTCAACATGATTGCTTATTATATGTTTGGAATAAAAATGGATAACGCAAAGCAATGGATAATTTTATTAATTTTAGGATTTATTGCATACATTCTCTTAAAATCATTGAAGAATTCAATTGAAATTGCTAAGTTAAATAAAAGAGTTGACATGTTAGGTAATGAAGTTTCTATTCTTAAAGGTAAAATAAATAAAACTACAAAGTTTAATATTAAAGTACCAAAAGTTGAAAAATCAGTCAAAGTGATTAAAGATGAGTTAAAAGAAAAACGCAAAATTGCAAAAACGCTTCAAAGACATAATAAAAAAATTAATGATATAAACAATAAATAAGATATGTTCATAGGAACATTTTCTTTATAATTTATATATGGAAAACTTAAGAGATAAAATTATCAATTTAAATAAAAAACTGATTGCATGATCTAAAACATATTATTTAAATAATAATCAAATGGTTTCTGACGAGGAATATGATGGAACATATATCATTTATTCAAACCTGATTAGAAATAATCCTAAATTAGAGCCAACTGATTCAATTCTAAAGAAAGTTGGAGCAAAAGTGGATAATAGATTCCATAAGGTTACACATAAATATAAAATGTTTTCTTTAGCGAATGCTTTTAGTGAGGATGATTTATGAAAATTCGATAAACATATTAAGGATTTACTTCACATAGATTTTGATTTGGAATATATTTTAGAATACAAAATCGATGGCTTATCTATTTCTTTAATTTATGAAAATGGGGAACTTATTAGAGCCATCACTAGAGGTGATGGTTTGATTGGCGAAGATGTCACACATAATATTAAAACCTTGAAAAGTATTCCACATAAAATCAACTATAAAAAAGAAGTGGAATTCAGAGGAGAGGTTTTCATGTCAAATGATGCCTTTGATAACCTAAACAAAAATGGGAATAATTTTGCTAATCCCAGAAATGCAGCATCTGGTTCTTTAAGACAACTGAACTCATCGGTTGCAGCTAGCAGAAATTTATCTGCATTTATTTATGAGGTTCCAAACAAAAAAATTGAAGTAATCAAAACACATCAAGGACTTTTGAATTTCATCAAAAAAAATAAATTACCAATAAACAATGAAATAATCCCAGTCAAAGGTATTCAGGAGGTTATAAATACTATTAAGGAAATGTCAGAAAAAAGAAATGATTTAGGATATGTTGTTGATGGAATAGTCATTAAAGTTAATGATATTTCGCTTTATGAAGATATAGGTTATACGGTTAAATTCCCAAAATTTATGATTGCATACAAGTTTCCTGCGGAAATTGCGGCGACTACTTTAGAAGACATTTTTCCATCTATCGGGCGAACTGGTAGGGTTACATATAATGCCAAGCTATCACCAGTTAGAATTTATGGTTCCGTTATTTCTGCAGCAACCCTTCATAATGCAGATTACATAAAAAAATTGGGTATTAATTTTGGGGATATTGTTAATGTAAAAAAAGCAGGAGATATCATCCCAAAAGTGATTAGTATAAAAACAAAAAATAATGATGAAATATGAATCGAAACTAACACTTGCCCTTCATGTGGATTTCTTTTAAAAAGATTCGTTGGGGAAGTTGATCAGTATTGTATTAATGAAGATTGCATAGGAATAAAAACGGCTTCACTAGAACATTTTGTTTCTAAAAAAGCGATGAACATTGATGGAATTTCCACGGAGACAATCAAGATACTATTAGATAAAAAATTTATTACTGATGCAGCTTCAATATTCACTCTTGCCAGTAAGAAAGACAACCTTTTAAAATTGCATGGTTTTAAAGAAAAATCTGTGGATAAAATGATATCTTCTATTGAAAATTCCAAAAACACTGATTTAGGTAACTTTCTTTTTGGGTTAGGAATTAGACATTTAGGCGAAAAAGGATCAAGAATTTTAGCTAAACGTTTCAGGTCAATAGAAAATATAATAAATTCATCACAAAAAGATTTTATGTTAATAAGGGACTTAGGAAAAAAAGTATCTGATTCAGTTGTTGAATATTTTTATTTAGAAAAAAATATTAATCAAATTAAAAAAATGTTTTCATATGGTTTAAATCTAACTGAAGTTTCCGTGACTAGTTCAAAATTATTTGAGAACAAGACATTCGTTATAACCGGCACTCTTTCTAAACCAAGAAAAGTATTTCAAGACATTATTGAGAATAATAGTGGGAATGTCTCTTCTGCTATATCAAAAAATATTGATTATCTTTTGATGGGAGAAAATCCAGGAAACAAATCACTCAAAGCTAAAGAACTAAATGTTAAAATGATTAATGAAAATGAATTTAAAAGTATTTTGGAGGTGGAATCATGAAAAGAATAGATGAAGTTTCAATGAAAATAATGTTTAAAATAGATAAACAATTTTCTAATGAATTAATTAACACATGAGAAGAAATACAATCAGATATTAAAAAAATGAAGAAATATAACACCGATAACATTGAACCAATGATTACGATATTTGAAGGAAAAACAACATTTTTAAGAAGTGATATCCCTGGAAAAACTATGCCGGTTGAAGATATTATTAGCAATGCACCTGATCACAAAGGTGATTTCATCTTATTACCAAAGGTGGTTAAAAATGATTAAAAACCAGGGTAATTTTGAAAAAGCAAAAAATGAATTGAAGAATGATCTGAATAATGCTGTTGCACATATTTATGAAAAAAAGAATAAAATTAATGGTCCTTTAAGTAACGTTGTAATAACACTTAAGGATTTATATGCAACTGATGATGCACCAACCCAAGCGTCTTCAAAAATATTGGAAGGATTTGAACCCAAATATAATGCTGAAATAGTTAATAAATTGCTAAATGCAGGAGCAAATATAGTGGGAAAAATGCATTTAGATGAATTGGCTCTTGGTGGAACTGGTATGTACTCTTCCTTTGGAAAAATTAATAACCCAATCGATTCAAAAAGAATGCCTGGAGGTTCATCGGCTGGTTCTGTTGCTACTATGACAAAAAATATTTCAATTGCTATTGGTTCTGATACAGGAGATTCTATTAGACTTCCGGCAAGTTATTGTGGACTAGTAGGGTTTAAGCCTTCATATGGGGCTGTATCAAGATTTGGAATGTATCCTTTTGCTTCATCATTAGATGTTGTTGGGTGATTTTCTCATAATGTTAATGATGCAATAGAAGTTTCTAAAATTCTATATGGATTTGACAAAAAGGACTTTTCATCTACTGATGTTGAAAAGCCGGTTCTTGAATCATTAAAACCGCAAAAAATAATATTTTTAAATATGAAAAATATGCTTTCGGATAACGTTTCCCAAGAATACGATAAATTAAAATCACAAATAAAATCCGATAAAATAGAAATTATAACTATTGAGCCAAACATAGAACTGTTTGATTTATTTGGGATTGTGTACTCTATTATTTCATTTTCAGAATCATCATCAAATAATTCTAATTTATCAGGCATCCCGTTTGGTAATAGAATTGATGGCAAGAATTGAGAAGAGATAATTATAAAAACAAGAACAAACGGCTTTGGAAGAATGGTTCAAAAGAGATTTGCTTTAGGATCATACTTTTTGCTTCCAGAAAACAAAGATTTATTATTAGGGAAAGCTCAAAAAATAAGAAGATTAATCAAGAATTATTTTGATGATATTTTTCAAGATTCAATTTTAGTTTATCCGACTGCAGGAATAGCTCCACTTTGAACGGAGAGTATTAAAGAGAATTGATATAAATATTTCCTAACATATTCGAATTTTATCGGCAACCCCTCAATATCCATTCCGTGAATAAAAGATGAATCAATGCCTGTTAATCTTTCCATAGATGGAAAGATATATGATGATAAAAAGTTGCTTTCCTATTCTCTTTACATAGAGAAATTATTGGGGGACTATAATGAATAATCTTGAAGTAATAATAGGTATAGAAATACATATTGAATTAAATACACAAACAAAGATGTTTTCATCCGCACCTAATGTTTTTGGTCAGAAGGAAAATACCCTAGTGGATAAAATTGATTTAGGCTATCCTGGTACATTGCCCGCTGTCAATAAAGAAGCGGTCATAAAAGGGATTAAGTTAGGGAAAGCTCTTAATATGAAAATAGACAAGTTGTTGAGATTTGATCGAAAACATTATTTTTATGCAGATCTACCCAAAGGTTACCAGATCACTCAAAATGATTATCCAATTGGTTCAAATGGTTTTATTCCAATAAAAATTAATTCAATTAGTAAAAATATACAAATTGAAAGAATACAATTGGAAGAAGATACAGCTAAGTCATTTCACACGGAAGAAGGAACGCTATTGAACTATAATAGGGCAGGGGTTCCATTAATAGAAATTGTAACAGATCCCGTTATAAGAAGTGCTGAAGAAGCAACGGAATATGTAAAATCAATAAAAAATTTAGCTCTTGCATTAAACATTTCTGAAGCCAAAATGGAAGAGGGATCCATGAGGGCAGATATAAATATTTCATTAAGACCATATGGATCCAATGTTTTGGGAACAAAGGTAGAAATAAAAAATATTAATTCTCTTTCAAATATTAAAAGTGCCATTCAAAATGAAATTGTTGAACAGACTCAACAAATTTTATTGGGGCAAAAAATTAGTCAATCAACCAAACGCTTTGATGAAGAAACAAGAACGAACAAAATAATGAGGATAAAAAAGGAAGCATTAGATTATAGATTTATCCCGGAACCAAATATAAACCCCATTTCACTTACAAATAATTTTATAGATTCTATTCACATAAATGAATTGCCATGGGAACGGGAAAAAAGATATATAAGTTATGGGATTGATCATTCATATATAGAGAAATTATTATCAGATTATGACCATGCTAATTATTTTGATCTTATTAAATCAGATGATAAGGTCAATCTAGCAAAGGTTTTTTTCTCGGAAATAGTTTCTTTGGCAAACTTAAAGAATATGAAAGTTTCTGCTCTGGATATTGATCCTACACAAATAGAGTTAGCCATTAAATTAGTTAAAGATGGAAGTATAAGTGGAAAGCACTTGAAAACAATAATACCACTTCTTTCAGAATCGTCAAAGAATGTTGTGGATATTATTAATGATGAAAATATGAAACAAATTTCTGAAGAATCACAAATTAATATTTTAATTGATGAAGTAATAAATAGCAATATTTCCTTTATAAATAATAATATTGATAGGAAAGAAAGAGTGATAAAATATATTGTAGGAAATGTCATGAAAATTTCAAAGGGACAAGCCAATCCCGTTGTCACAAGCAACCTTGTAGAGAAAAAAATAAAAAAATATGTTTAAAAAAAACAAACCAAGAGCAGGGTATCAAACTAAACCTGAGAAAAAAGCAAAAGTTAAGAAAAATCGCGCTATGCATGACCTTTTAGTTAGCACTAAAACAAACAAAATATTTTGAACAGAGCGGCTTGTGAAATTTCTTATTTATATATCATTAAGAATCGTAATTAGACCAAAAAAATGAAAATACCCTAAAAAAAATATTGAAATAATAAATAGAACATATCGTAGAATCATGTCGAATGATTTTGTGTATATACCATCTTCAATTGCCTTCTATTTGATTATGGCATTTATGCCCATATTATCATTGATAGTAATATTTAATATGATACCTGAAGCCGATGCCTTTTTCATAAGTCTATCAACAGATGGCAAAAAAAATGCTATAGCTGAAATACTTAGTAAATTTATTCCTGGTGCATCAACTATTTTTAATCAAATTAAAGAAGCTGTAGGCAACAAAAATATTACAACATCAGCATCTATTCTTACTATTCTTTCAATTCTTATTTCTACATGAATTGCTTCCAATGGATTTTCTAAGTTAATTTATACTCAATCATATATTTATGAACATAAATATCTTGGAGGATATTGAATGAATAAATTTAAAGGAATGTTTTTAGTTATTGTTTTTACATTATTTCTATTTTTTATTCTTTCTGTTAATGTGTTATTCACAAAATGATTGTCAACTTTTGAAATAGAAGACATACTCAAGGAAGCTCTTTTATATATATATCTTTCTTTTGGGATGTTTATAGGTTTTTTTGTTGGTTTTATATTGTTGTATAAATTTTCGCCCAGATTTAAAATTAAAATTAAACACGTTGTTCCTGGGGCAATGGTATCAACACTACCTACAACCGGGTTTCTAATATTATTTGGTTTCATTTCATCTCTATGAAGTTATGATTCATACGGTGTTATAGGTGCAATCATGTATATTGGCATGTCGTCCTTAATAGTAACCTATTTTATATTTGTGGGGATATCCGCAAATGCCGCTTATTATAAAACGTTTGTCAATGATGGTTTGAAAAACAAATGAACAATATCTAAAAAGTAATGATTTAAGTTAATGTGGATGTATTTCCATTCTAAATATTTACTGATTTGAATTTGGTATATTCATTTGGTAACCTTTTAGCAATAAAGTGAAATTATGAAATAGTTCAAACTTGTAGTTATTTACAATAAAGTGTAATTACGATTGATGAATGGCACTGCAATATATGGTTATATTTTAGCATAAAATTAATTATTAAAATATAATATAGACTATAAAACCTATAACAAAAGGCTTTTAATGACTAACTTGCTAGGTAAACAATCATGAAATCTCAGAATAAATTAATAAACTTTTATAGTTTATGTATTTCCAATAAAAGATCCAACAATCTAAACATCACAAAAACTAACAAAATTGCAAATAATTTATGGTAGAAAACATCAAAAAAATATTGAGTAATTGAAAACTTAGTTTTCAATTAGAATATTTATGAAAAGACAATGTCTATGAAGTGATGGTGTCAGGTTTCTGTATTCTAATCGTATTGTAAATGAGAATTCTCAGAGTTCTTATTTATTCTTTTGCAAAAAAAATGACAAACATAAAAATATGTTTTATTAATTATAAATGTATTTAATCGCACTAACTTATTCATACTACTTTTATATATAATATTTTTATGGGATTTTTTAAAAAATTAAAAGAAAGACTTTTAGCATTAGAGGGTATTGACCCTAAAAAAGAAACTAAACCAAAACCTATCAAAGAAGGTCTTGCTGATTTTGCAATTTATAAAAGAGAAAATAAAATTAATAAAAAAAATGAAAAAAAGAAAATACAAATTAGAAAAAAAGAAAAAAAACTTGACAAGTATATTGTTGGTATGTCTAAATCAAGATCATCATTTTCAGAAAAAATAACAGAAATACAAAGTAGACATAACGAGATAGATAAAGAATTTTTTGAAGAGTTAGAGGAAATATTAATAATGTCTGATATATCAGTTAAGCTTGTAATGGACATAATTGACGAGATAAAAAAGGAAGTCAAAAAAGAGAATGTACGAGACATGTCCTTAATTGCAGAAATTATTGCAGATAAAATATTTGTTATATATACAAATCAAACAATAGTTGACACAACTTTAGATGTCAAAAACGAAAGAGTAAATGTTATTTTAATGGTTGGTGTGAATGGAGCCGGTAAAACAACAAGCATTGCTAAGTTAGCTAGTAAATTTAGCACGGAAGGCAAGAATGTTTTGATTGCAGCTGCCGATACATTTAGAGCAGGTGGCGTAGAACAGTTAAGTATTTGGGCAGAACGAATTGGTGTTGATATTATAAAATCTGAAAAACAAAATGCAGACCCAGCATCTGTTGTTTTTGATGCTGTTAAAAAAGCAAAAGAAGATAAATATGATATTTTAATCATTGATACAGCAGGAAGGTTACAAAACAAAGTTAATCTTATGAATGAATTAGCCAAAATGTCAAAAATAATTACAAAAGAAATTCCTGGAGCTCCACATGAATCATTATTGGTTGTGGATGCAACCACAGGTCAAAACGGTGTTTCACAGGCCAAACATTTTAAAGATGTAACTCCTATATCAGGAATAATTCTCACAAAAATGGATGGAACTTCAAAGGGAGGCATTATTTTAACAATCAAAGATGAGTTGGAAATGCCGGTTAAATTTATTGGATTAGGAGAATCCCTAGATGACTTGCAAGAATTTAATTTAGATGCATTTATTTATGGGATGACAAAAGGACTAATTGATGAATCTAAATAAACGAGAAGAATTAATTCATTTTTTTGAACAATACAATAAAATGTTAACGCAAACACAAAGACAAGCTTTCCACCTTCACTATATAGAAGACTTATCATTAAAAGAGATATCAGAAATAACTGCTACAACAAGAAGCGCAATTTTTGATGCAATTAAAAAAGCAGAAAAAAAATTGCTTTCCATTAACGAAAAACTTTCATAACTCATTATTTTAGTATAATTAAGTAGAAAAAAAGGGGTAATATGTCAAGAGAGAGAGTTATTATTAAATTATCTGGTGAGGGACTAGCAAATAAGAAAAAGAATTTAGCTATTGATCCAGAAGTTGTATCAGGCATCGCTTTACAAGTAAAGAAAATGCTTAAAAATGAATTTCAAGTGGGAATTATCGTTGGCGGAGGAAATTTTTGAAGAGGAGCTTCTGCTGAAAAGAATGGAATACCAAGAAATAGAGCTGACTACATTGGAATGTTGGCAACACTTATGAATGGTTTGGCTGTTCAATCAGGATTTGAAAAAGAGGGTATTATCACACATGTTCAATCTGCAATAAATATTGATGAAAAAGTAGCAAAAAATTATGTCAATGAAAAAGCCATAGCAATGCTTGAAAATGGTGATGTTGTAATCTTTGCTGGAGGAACCGGAAGACCATTTTTTACAACTGACACCGCAGCAACGCTGATTGCCTCAGAGATTAATGCTAAGAAGATTTTGATGGGCAAAAATGGTGTTTCAGGGGTATTTGATTCTGATCCAAGAATTAATTCAAATGCAAAACAATTTGAAGAGATTACATATGATGAACTTTTAGAAAGAGGACTTACAGTTATGGATTCAACAGCCGCATCTATGGCGAAAGATAATGGAATTGAATTGATAGTATTTGATATTACAGAAAAAGATTCAATAATAAGAGCAAGTAAAGGTGAAATTAAACATACAAGGGTAATAAAATAATGGAATACAAATTATACGAATTAGAAGCGATCGAAATAATGGAAAAGGCCGTAGAGTCATATAAAAGTAATTTAAAGAAAATTACCGTTGGTCGTGCTAATCCCTCTCTCTTGGACTCGATTGTTATTGATTATTTTGACTCACCTACTCCGCTTAGTCAAATAGCAGCCATTTCAATTCCTGATTCTAGGCAGTTACTTGTAAAGCCATACGATATGTCAATAAACAATGATATAGTTGCAATGATAAATAAATCATCGTTAGGTATTGTTGCTGTTGATGAGGGTGATAAAACAAGAATTACGTTTCCTGAAATTAACACGGACAGGAGGCGCGAATTGGTCAAAATGCTTGTAAAATACACCGAGGGGTCCAAAGTTTTAATTAGAGGTGCAAGACAACATGTTAATAAAGAGATCAAAGTAGATGAAGAACTTTCGAAAGATCAAAGTAGAGATTACTTAGAAGAAATTCAACAACTAACTAATAAATACACAAATAAAATTGATGTTATTACCAAAAGCAAAGAAAAAGACTTAATGACAATTTAGGTTTTTTTATATGCCTTATTATTAAGTTACTATTTCATTCATTTATTGCTTGCTTTGTTATAATTAAACAATGATAAAAGATTTTATTAAAAAACATAATTATTTTCAAAGATACACGTCAATAGTTGGAATTCTTTTAATTATTATTCCTACTTTCTTATTGTTAATATATGGCGGTAAAACTGGTAAATACATTGCATATTCAATATTTGCATTAATAGGAATACTTGGCACCTATGAAGTATTACAAAATATGAAAATGTCAAAATATTCAGCATTATTTTTATCATCACTGATATTGATAATGGTATTTTTACCATGGGATTCACTGACTAGGCCTGTGAATGAGACGCGAGAAAATTTAGGTGGGCTAATTAAGTTGTCATTCAATTGAAAGATTTTCTTAATCTTATTTTTAACATCATTTACTCCATTGATAATTGATCGGAAATTATTCGCATCTAAAAACGTTATTGCCAACCAAATTATAATAGTATTTGTTTTATTCTCAATTTTCACTTTCGTGAAGATGGTTTGGTTAGTTGCAAACTATAACTTTTTTTGATTATTATTTTTTGTCACAATTGCTATTATTGCTGATACGGCCGGTTACCTCGGTGGGAAGTATCTTAAAAAATATATATTAAATGGTGCAAAACTTGCCCCGATGATTTCACCAAAGAAAACATGAGCTGGATTCATTGTTAGTTATGTATTCACTTCAGCCTTCATTGCATCTATGGGGTGGTACTTAGGGATATTCGAGTCAACCTCAAATCCAACAGCATTTTTAGTTACATCAATAATCATATTACCTATTATTTCTATAATTGGTGACTTAGTTTTTTCATCAATAAAGAGATTTCTCAATATCAAAGATTTTTCAAAAATGATACCAGGTCATGGTGGTTTGATGGATCGCTTGGATGCAATGTCACTAGTCTTCTTTATTGTTATGATTTTTTACTTGTTATAGTAAATTGCCAATTTTTATTAGCTCTTTTTGTTAAAATTGATATATGAATAATGCATTTGAAAAGTTAGCAAAAGAGATTGATTTTACTGTCACACAACATTTTGAAAATATTAAAGTAACTGAGGCTAAATTAGAAAAAAACAATATATTCAATATTGAGTTTTTTGTTAACGAAATCATCCCATTTTATGAAATGGAGCTTTTCCTTATTAAACTAAGAGACAATTTTCAATATAAAACTAAGTTTCAATTCAATGTGCTATCTATTATATATAATGAGGCAGAAGTTAACCGATATTTAGATTGAATTGTATCTAGTTACATGAATAAAAAATATATTTCAAAAATAATTATGGCCTCAAAAAAGGAATTTTCAGAATTAGGATGCACAATATTTCTAAAATCAAAATATTCTGTTAACCAGATTCAAGAAATTAAAGATAAAATTGAAAAAATAATGAGCAAAATGGGCTTTAATAATTTCAAGATGACTTTGGAATACGACAAGGCTAATGAAGGCCTTCTCCAAGAGGAATTTAGTAAGAATCTAGAGAATGCTAAAAACGCAATATCTGCAACCACTAACGAATCCGATGAAGATGCGACCCTAACTCGTAAAAGAGCATATCAAAAATTTGCCATAAGTGAATTACCTACATCTCAAGCAAATCTAGTTATGATTGAAGGCCAAATATTTAATATTGACACAAAAAAAACCAAAACAAGTTGAGTAATAACCACATTTTCTATAACTGATTTTCATGATGCGATATATGTGAAAGTTTTTTCAAAGAATCAAAAAGAAGTTGATCAACTTGATAAATATAATGTTGGCTCTTTTGTGACTATTAATGGTAAATACGAATTAGATGCATTTCTGAAGGAACCCATTATTACCGCTAATAAAATTTCATTAATTAAATCATTCAAGGAAATAAGAACTGATAAAGCAAAACACAAGAGAATTGAGCTAAATTGTAAAACCAGAATGAGTGCTATGGACGGAATATCTTCCGCAACTGAATTAGTTAAAAAGGCAGAAGAGTGAGGTCATGAAGCTATTGCGATTGTTGATAAAGATGGTATACAATCTTTTACTGACTTTTATAATGCCACTAAAAAATCCAAAGTAAAACCAATCTATGGGGCCACATTTGATGTAATAAGCAGAAATAATAAGTCTATCTATAACCATAGCGATAAAACACTTGAAAGAACCGATTATATTGTTTTTGATATTGAGACAACTGGCCTCTCACCTATTTTTGATGAAATCATAGAATTTGGCGCAGTCAAAATATCTAGTGGCGAAATAATAGAAAAAAAACAATTCTTTATTAAACCTAGTAAACCAATTTCACAATTTACAAAAAATCTAACAGGGATTACTGATGATCATCTTCAAAACGCTGTATCACAAGAAGAGGGTGTTCAGCTTATTCGCGATTATATCCTTGGTTATACAACTGTTGCTCATAATGCAAATTTTGATATTACATTTATTAATGAAAAACTCCATAAATATAATATTGAAATAATTACAGATCCCGTTATTGATTCTATGATTGTAGCTAGAATTGTGGAACCAGATAAAAAGCGTTTCAACTTGGGTGCTGTTGCCAAAAGGCAGGGCGTTGATTATGATTCATCTGTTGCCCATAGAGGAGATTATGATGCTGATATTCTTGCTAGAATATGGTTGAAATTTTTAAATCAATTATCAAATTTAAACCTTAAAACACAAAAGGAATTATTTGATTTTATTGATAAGTCACTTTATGAAAAAACATTTTCAAATGATATGGTTATTATTGCCAAAAATCAAATTGGTCTTAAGAAATTATTTAAATTAACATCACTTGCATTAGTTGACAACTATGCTAATGGTGCCAAATTATTTATTGATGATTTAAAAGATAGAGGAGACTTTTTGATTGGATCAGGAGGATTGAATTCAAGACTTTTAGATAGAATGTTTTATGGTTCAAAAGAGCAGATTATTAAAGAAATATCATTTTATGACTACATAGAAATTCAACCTTTACAAAACTTTAAGCACTTTATAAACAGGGGTGTGGATGTTGAGGATATTAAGTTCATAATTAAATTTATTGTTGATGAATCTATTAAGCAAGAAAAAATTGTGGTAGCCACATGTGATTCTCGATATATAAACCCTGAAGATAATCTCTACCATCGCGTTTATATATCTGCCAAAGGATTAGGGGGAGTCAGACATCCGTTATTCAAATTCAATGAGGAAAATCCAGTTTATCCAGATCAACATATCCTCACAACAGAAGAGATGATACACGCTTTTGATTTTTTAGGAGACATTAAATTAATTGAAGAAGTGGTTATTACTAACACAAAAAAAATAGCAGATCAAGTTGAAAAAATTCAAGTAATAAAAGAAAAACTATATACGCCAAAATTTGGTGATTCAAACATGGATTTAACTGATCTAGTTTATAGAAACGCAAAGAAAATTTATGGAGCAGAATTACCGAAGTTAGTTGAAAATAGAATCAAAAAAGAATTAGAACCAATCATAAGTTATGGGTTTGCTGTTATCTATTGGATTTCTCACTTATTAGTGAAGAAATCTCTTGATGATGGTTATTTAGTTGGCTCTCGTGGTTCTGTTGGCTCATCACTTGTTGCAACTCTTGCCGAAATAACAGAAGTTAACCCTTTAGAACCTCATTACATTTGTGGTGGTTGTCAATATTTTGAAGTTTCAAATGATTTAAGTTTAAACTCAGGATTTGATTTACCAGAAAAAAAATGTCCTAATTGTGATGCTAATTTAATGAGAGATGGTCAAAACATTCCATTTGAAACATTTTTAGGATTTAATGCTGATAAAGTTCCTGATATTGATCTAAACTTCTCTGGTGATTATCAACCGATTATTCATCAAGAAGTTAAAAAATTATTCGGAGATAAACATGCTTTTAGAGCTGGAACCATTTCCACTGTTGCTGAAAGAACAGCCTTTGGATATGTAAAGGGTTGAGCGGAGCAAACAGGTAAAAAGTTGTCACGCCCTTTCACTGAATATTTAGCAAAAGGAGTTGCCGGGACAAAAAGAACTTCTGGACAGCACCCTGGAGGTATTATTGTTATCCCCTCTGAATTTGATGTCGAGGATTTTACACCAATTAATTACCCAGCTAATGATGTTGAATCTGCATGAAAAACAACTCACTTTGATTTTTATTCAATTCATGATAATGTGCTTAAATTAGATTTACTTGGACATGATGATCCCACCGCTTTAAAATTACTAGAAAAATTTACAGGGATTCAGGCTAAAAATATACCAATGAATGACCCGAAAATTATTTCGTTGTTTTCTTCTCCTGAAGAATTAGGAATTAGACCAAGAGATATTCTCGCTGAATCTACTGGCGCGTTAGGTATTCCTGAATTTGGTACTAATTTTGTAAGAGGCATGTTAAAAACGACGAATGTTACATCATTTGGAGATTTAGTTTCTGTTTCTGGTCTTTCACACGGAACGGATGTATGAGCAACTAATGCCGAGTTATTGGTGAGAAATGATGGGAAAACATTGACAGAAGTTATTTCTTGTCGTGATGATATTATGATCGATCTAATTAATAAAGGTGTTGATCCTTTAATATCATTTAAAATTATGGAAAATGTTCGTAAAGGACAGGGATTAAATGAAGATTGAACTACATCCATGAAAGAACATGGCGTTGAAGATTGGTATATTGACTCACTATTAAAAATAAAATATATGTTTCCTAAAGCCCATGCAGTTGCTTATGTAACCATGGCTTGAAGAGTGGCATGATTCAAACTTTATTATCCTATCCCTTACTATGCCACATATTTCACAACAAGAGCAGATGTTTTTGATATTAAAACAGTAATTTCTGGTAAAACACAAATAGAAGCTGCTATTAAGGATTTTAAATCAAGGAAATACAAAAGCGGTGATTTAAAACTTTCCAATAAAGAAATTGCGTTAATCCCTGTTCTAGAAATTGCCAACGAAGCCCTTGCTAGAGGTGTTAAAATTGGAAATATATCGATGAAGGATTCACTTGCAAATGAATGGGTCATCATGAATGATACTTTAATCCCGCCATTTTCTGCAATTGATGGTCTTGGCGATTCTGTGGCTAAATCAATTATTGCAGCTAGAACCGATAAGGCATTTGTTTCTAAAGAAGATATTAAAAAAAGGACATCTGTGAATAACACAACACTAAATAAATTCGAAGAATTAGGTATCACCAGTGAATATTCTGATTCGAACCAAATGTCATTAGATTTTGGATTTTAATATATAATAATGTTGTCAATTGAATAAATAGGGAGCCAATTGGCATCCTATTTTTGTTTGAGGGAGGATAATATGACAGTCAAGGATCAGATTATCAAAAAATTTGCGAAATATGCTTCCAAAGTTTTCTGAGAAAAAAGAGATTCTGATGAGTTCTTGTGTGTAG
This sequence comes from Candidatus Mycoplasma mahonii, assembly GCF_030550815.1. Classification (GTDB taxonomy): domain Bacteria; phylum Bacillota_I; class Bacilli_A; order Mycoplasmatales; family Metamycoplasmataceae; genus Mycoplasma_O; species Mycoplasma_O mahonii. The sequence goes on from NZ_CP114583.1 coordinate 91,534, forward strand.
AACTAAACATTTCCAACTTTGATGAAGTTATTAACATATCAAAGGATATCTCATCTTTTGTTGACCAAATTGATTATTCAAGCGGAGAATATTTTTTAGATATTTATTCTCGAGGTACGGATTATGACATTGAATTTAAGAACATTAAAAACAATTTAGGGAAAACAATGAAGATTGAACTCAATAAAGCAATAGAAGATAAAATTATTTTTATTGGTGAATTAGTTTCATATGACGATAAATCATTATCGATTGAATGAAATAACAAAGGCCAATTCAAAAATATAAAAATTATCACAGAAAATATTAAGAAAATAAATTTATTTTCAAAAATAAAATAAGAAAGGACCATTATGGCAGCAGACAAAAAACTAGAAATACAAAAAGAAGCTTTCTTCGAAGCTATTGAACAATTAGCAAAACAAAATCTTTTAGAGGTGAAGGAAATAATCGAAATTATTTCAGATTCGGTTATAAAATCATTTCATACAAAATTTGATCCAGATGCAGATCTAGATTTCATCTTAGATTTTGACAAGAAAGAGATTAAATTAACTAATAATACTAAATATGTTGTTGATGAAGAAGTTGAAGATCAATATAAGTCAATTGAAATTAATATCAAAGACGCCAAAAAGATTAATAAAAATGTCAAAGTAGGAGATACAGTTTCTGAAGAAGTTGATTTTACAGCATATGCTAAAGGTATATCTGGAAGAATTAAGCAAATGATTATTCAAAGTGTTAGGGAAAAAAGAAAGCAAGCCATTTATACTAAACATAAGGGTCTCAAAGGGGAAATGGTATCTGCAGTAGTGACATCATCAGCAGCTTCACATGCTATTCTTGCACTTGAAGATGGAACAATAGCATTTATGCCTTCAAAATTAAAAAATCCTAACATTAAACTTAGTGTTGGAGAAAGAGTTGATGTTTACGTTGAAGATGTGCTAGAAAAATCCAAAGATGCGCAAGTTATAGTTTCTAATGGCTCAAAACAAATTGTTAGAAGAATTTTAGAGGTTGAGGTTCCTGAAATTGCCGAGGGTATTGTTGAAATTACTTCAATGTCTAGACTACCTGGCTTTAGAACTAAAGTGGCAGTAAGAAGTTTATCGGAAGGTGTTGATGCAGTAGGGGCTTTAATTGGAGCGCAAGGATCAAGAATTAAAACTATTATTGAAAAATTAGATGGTGAAAAACTTGATGTTATTTTATGAACAAATGATAGTGATTCATTTATTGCAAATGCCGTCTCTCCAGCTAAGGTAATTGCTGTTATTAATAAAAAAGATGAGGATGGCAATGATATTGAAGGACATAAAATTATTATTACACCAAACAAACATCAAACGTTGGCAATTGGTAAAAAAGGTACAAACGCTAGACTAGCCGTTGAGCTAACATCAACGAGAATTGATGTTTTGTCAATAGATGAAGCCAATCAAAAGAAATTAGAATTCACTTGAAATGGTAATATAAATGAAGAACAAGCTGCATTAATTGAAGATGGACAAAGATTTGATTCCAGAGATTCAAGACCAAGAAGACAAAATACTTCATTTCAGACAAAAGATTTAGCTTTTGATGGGTTTGATATGGATATTCAATCATTTAATGAAAACATGAGTGAAACAGAATTAGATGATGCGGAACTTGATCAACAAATTGATGATGATTTATTTTCAAAAGAAGAATTGGATAAATTTGATAAGGATTTCAATTTTGATGAAACACTTGCGGATATTGATCGTGATTTTTTAGATGAATAACATTAAAAGAAAGTGTATTGTAACAAATCAAATTTTAGATATTTCCAAAATGATAAGAGTAGTTAGATTAAAAAATGGAGAATTTAAAGTCAATTCTTTAGTACCTGGTCGAGGAGCATATATAATCAATGATTCAAATTTCATTGATGAAATTAAAAGAAAAAAAGTTCTTAATAAATCTTTTAAGACAAATGTATCAAGCAGCATATATAAAGAACTAGAAAAAATTATGAAAGGATAAAGTATGAAAGATAATCGTAAGTTAAATAAACAAGATATAGATAAGCAACTAAAAAGCGTTGATACAGAATTAAAAGATGGTGTGTTTACATTTTCGGGACAAATGACCATTGGTGAATTTTCTAATAAAATAAATATAAGTTCAACAGAAATTATTACCAAATATTTTAAAGAGGGGAAGATGTTTAACATCAACCATACACTTGGTGAAGAAGAGATTGCTGAATTATGTCTTGATTATGGATTTGATTTTCAAAAAGAACATCAAATAGATGCATCTAACTTTATGGATGAAGTTAAGATCCAAGATCACGATGATGATTTAATCAATAGAAGTCCTATCGTGACTATTATGGGTCATGTTGATCATGGTAAAACTACATTAATAGACAAAATAAGGAAATCAGAGATTACAAAATCAGAAGCCGGAGGAATTACACAGCACATTGGCGCTTACCAAATTTTTCATAAAGATAAGTCAATTACATTTTTAGATACACCTGGCCACGAAGCTTTTTCGGCTATGAGAGCTAGAGGCGCAAACTTAACAGATATTGTTATTTTGGTTGTTGCGGCTGATGATTTAGTCATGCCTCAAACAAAAGAAGCAATTGATCACTCCAAGGCTGCCGATGTTCCAATCATAGTTTTTGTCAATAAGATGGATAAACCTGGTGCTGATCCAGAAAAAATAAGAGCAGAACTCTCAAAGCATGATGTGTTAGCTGAAGAATGAGGTGGGCATGTTCAATTCATTGAAGGGTCTGCATTAAGTGGAGATGGTGTCGATAAATTACTTGAAGGAATCCTTATTCAGGCAGAATTAATGAAGATAAAAGCAAATCCTAAAAGACTATCAATTGGTGTGGTAGTTGAATCTAGTGTTACAACTGGCAAGGGAGTTGAAGCTACACTTATTGTTACCAACGGAACATTAATAGTCAAAGATTTTATCGTTGCTGGCTCTAATTTTGGTCGTATTAGATCAATGAAAGATGTTGTCGGAAAAACACTTGAATCTGCCGGTCCATCAATGCCAGTTGTTGTAACGGGTTTGAATTATTCTCCAGAAGCTGGGGATAAATTTTATGGATTTAAAGATGAAAAATTTGCCAAAGCACTTGCTAATAAAAAAGCTTTTACTGATAAACAAATTGATCTAAAAGCAAGAACAACCCTTCAAATTAAAGATGGGATTAAAGTTTTAAATATTATTATTAAATCAGATGTTCAAGGAACGACTGAGGCAGTTAAATATGCTTTATCCAAGATCAATAATGATGAAGCAATTGTTAATATTGTAAGAGCATCTGCTGGAGTTATCACAAAATCAGATGTTGTCTTAGCACAAGCTTCTGGAGCAATCATATATTGCTTTAACGTGAAACCAAATAAAGAAATAGCATCATTTGCTGATCATGAAAGAGTTCAAATTGTTTCCTACAATGTTATTTATAAAATGATCGAAGATGTGGAAAAAACAATTTCTGGTATGAGAGCACCTAAATATGAAGAATTTATCACTGGTGAAGCTGTTGTTAAAATGGTTATTAATTCATCTAAAGTTGGTAATATTGCAGGTTCTGAAATGGTTAAAGGATATGCACTTTCAAAATCTGGCGTCAGACTTAAAAGAGCTGATAAAGTTATTCACGAAGGTAAACTTGATTCATTACAAAGAGGACCAGATCAAACTAAAAAAGTAGAAAATGGTAAAGAATTTGGATGTCATATTTATAAATTCAATAATATCGAAGAAGGAGATATCTTGGAATTCTTTATTGATCAAGAAATTAAGGTATAGTGTCAATTGTCCATAATAAAAAAGAAGCTAGATATCTAAGATCTGTATCAGAAATTATTGCTAATGAAGTCACTAATGTTAATATTTCTGATACAACAGTTACTGGCGTGAAGTTATCTAATGATGACTCGCATTTAAATGTCTATGTAGTTTTTAGTACTAATAAAGAAAGATCAATGAAATATTTAAATAAGTCTAAAAGTTTTGTTAGAAAAAGACTAGCTCAAGGATCTAGACAAAGAAGGGTTCCTGATATACATTTTTTACATGATGAGTCCCAAGAAAAAGGATCAAAAATTGATCAATTATTACAAGAGATCAAAAATGGTAATTTAAACCAAGAAAAATAAATTCTACACGTACAAATTAAAAGGAGTGTAGTTTTTATGACAAGAAATTTAAAATACTTTCCAATGTATTGTTTTGATAGTTTTTAAGAAAATAGTGACACTTTTTTATATTGCCATATGGATATATAATAAATTAATGTCAACATTATCAACACCATCTATTATTTTACTATTAATTATTGTTGGATTCCTATCAGCAATTATCGCATCTCTAATCAGGCTATGAGGAGGACTAATTGCTATTCCTCTTATACTTTTAATCATTGATGAAGACAAGTTTCTTCATGCGAAACTTATTGCTTATGTTTCCATTTTTGCTTTATTATAGATACATGAAACAAAAAGGACACTGCAATAAGATAAAACACTTCACATTGCTCTTGGAGTTGTCCCTACTAATGTTATTTCTGAATTATATTTATACATAATCTTTTCCATACTTGTATTTGGGGTAATTATTTTAGTAAATATAAATGGAAAAGTAAAAGCCAACTTGCCACTATTTGGAGCATTCATTGGTCTTGATTAAGGATCATTAGTCATCTCTGGCGGTGTCTTATTTATTCTCTTATTAGTCACTAGCTTAGGAATGAAATTAAAAGAGACTGGAGTTAATGCTTTATTTTTAAAAATATTTGATGCATCTTCAAATATTATTGTGGGACTAGCCAGTGGTCAATATGCAGATTTCGAAGTAGATGGTATTTTATGATATTTACCATTAATTATTATCATTGGTTCTATACCTGGTTCATTATGTGGGTCACTATTATCAAAGAAAATGAATGAAAAGCATATCACTATTTTATTTCATGTTGTTATGGCAATCACACTGACATGAGAAATTATTTTTACAATATTAATATCACAAGGTATTATGTAAAAATTAAAAAAATGATTTTTTTGTAAAACTTTTCATATTTTACTACATATATTAATGTGAAGAAAAATATTTTTACAGTAATTATGATAATCATCTTATTTGGAATGGGAATTGGAGTTTATTTAATAACTCATAATTCTAAAACAAAAATAAGCAAACGAGACTATATTGTCATAAAAGGATCTGGTACTTTTTATAATGGCCCCATTACAGTTCCCAAGGGTACGACTTTTGAGTACGCCATTAAGAAATTGAATTTACAAAGAACAAGAAGCATTAATGAAATCTATGAAGGAGTGGGTAAAAATAAATTCTATCATAAAATCACTGACAAGCTTTTCAAAGATATCACCATCCACATCAAATAAATTAGATTATCTCTTCATGGCACTTCTTTCATTATTTATATACTTAACCATCATATCTTCATTTAGTCTGATATATATTTTGTTTTGCTCAGTGTTAATATTGTTATTAATTAAGAGGCCAATACTCATTTTATCTGGAATAGTCATTTTTTTTGCCGCCTGGTATTTAATGTATTTCCAAAGGCAAGAAAAAATGCACCAAAGCATTAATGGGATTTTTGAAATTAAAAAAATAATTAGCTCCGGTTACATTATTAAAGCTAATGGCAATAACGTTCTTATTAGTACCAAGAAACATTTTGAATTATTTGATGAGATAAGAATATCGGGGCAAATAGAAACTCCAACAAATTTTAATGGGGCGAAATTTGATTTTGTTTCTTACTTAAAAACGCTTAACATTGAGAATATTATAAAATTTCCTAAAATATCATTAGCTTCACACTCTGGCGACATTAGAACAAAATCACTTTCGTTTTTAACAATAGGGCCAAGTGAATATACAAAAGTGGCACCGCTTGTTATGCTTGGAGTTAAAACAAATGCAGCTAAAGACATATATCAAATGAGCATTAGGTTATCCGTTGTGCACTTATTTGTGATATCAGGTTTTCATATTTCATTTTTATATTTATTAGTAGGCAAGATTTTAAAAATTATGAAAATAGATAAATACACCAATCCATGAATGCCGTTATTTATGATATTGATTTACTTATTTTTAATTAATTTTCCATTGTCTGCCTCAAGAGCATTTATTTTAATCTTATTACTCAACATTAATAAGAAATTGCTTAAAAATAGGTTCACTTCTATGGAAATTTTAGCCATTGTCATATGTTTGATGTTTTTATACAAACCATATTCCATTAAATCATTATCATTCATTTATACATTTTTAGCAACCGGGACCGTGTTATATATTAATTCATTTAAATTTAAGAGTGATTTAATGAAATATTTATCCATATCAATCATTGTTTATTTCATAACAGTACCTATATCCATTTATATTAATCATTTTTTTGCACCACTAGGTATTCTAATGGGGATTATATTTACTCCCATTATGATGATGGTTTATACATTATCAATTTTTCTATTCCCCTTCAAGGATGTTATGAACCAAGTTTATATAGTTTTTGTATGGCTGTTAAAAGTTATGGATGGAGTCAATCCGCTAGTGAAAATAAACTTAAGTTTGTTTATTATTCAAATTTTATATTTAATAGCTCTTAGTTCTTTTATAATATGAAGGTTATGATATTTATTTACGGAGAAGAACAATATTTTATTGATAAAAAACTAAATTCAATAATAAAAAAAGAGGGTCTTGATCCCATCAAGTTCGATGAAGCATCGGACCTTGCTTCAATTATTGCTGAGATTGCAACGATCTCATGGTTTTCTGAAAAAAAATTGATTGTGCTTAAGAACATTAAAGCCTTAACTGGCGAAGAAGAAACTCAAGAAATTATTAATGCTCTTAATACTCTGGATGATAGCTTAGAAGTTGTGATCATTAATAACTTCAAAATAAAAAAAAGTAATTCACTGGTTAAATTTTTATTAAAAAATGCTGATATTCATGAAGTTAAATCATTAGATTCCAAAGATATGGCTTCCACAATTAGGGAAATTGTGATTAGTAAGGGTGGTTCCATCACTAATGCAGCTGCCATAAATTTAGGCACAAAAGTACCAAATGATTTAAGGATCATTATCTCCGAGATTGATAAACTTATGCTTGAGTCACAAGAGATTGACAAAGATCAAATCGAGAGGTCAATCGGAGAATATGTGATCGAGGATGCCTTCTCTCTCTCAAATGCAATATCTGCAATGGATAAAAATGGAATTATTTATTCTTATAATAAGATGATCAAAAATAACGAAGAGTCAACTGTCATTATTTCAAAAATAGCAAGTGTATTTTTATTTGCTTTAAAAGTGAATCAATATAAGAAGTTGCATATGAATAACATGGAAATTGCCACAAAGATGAATGCTCATATATTCCGAATTAAGAAGGCGTCTGAGTTAATATCAACCACCACAAATGAAAGTATAAAAGGCATTATCATTAAATTGGCACATCTTGATAAAAATATTAAAACAGGTAATGTTAATGACCTTATTGGTTTAAATGATTTTATGCTTAATTTAATTATGTAAAAAATAGCCATTTTTATTCAGTTATTTTTTATATTAAAAAACATTCCTTCTTTTTGAACATTATTAAATGGAGGAAGAAATGAATATAATTTTAATTTACTTTGCCATTAAGTATAAGGGCGATTGAGATAAGATTTTTAAAGCTTTAGAAGAGAAAGAGAAAGTCCCAATATCGGAAATGAACAAGTTAGAAGAAGAGTTAAAGACAAGTGACCAAAAAATAATCACCATCTTAGATATAAATTATCCAAACAAACTCAAGGAAGCCTATAAACCTCCATTTGTTCTTTGATTAAAAGGAGATGAAAAATTACTTAGTCAAAAGATGATTTCTTTTACCGGAAACATCTCTAATGAAACATCAAAGGAAAAAATTACTCAGTTTATGCCAGAGTTAACAAACCGCCATACCTTGGTATCTGCTTCATATAAAGGTGTTGATGTTGATGTTGCTAATCAAAACGGGCAAGGTATGGTTTACATCCTTGCAAATGGCATCAATAAGCCATATTTGAATCATACAGAAAAGAATATTGACCTATTGATTTCTGAGTATCCACCAGATCAACATTTAAAGAAGGAACACTTTGCAAATCGGAATCGATTGATTGCCGCGATGTGTGAAAGTCTTATTTTAATCAACTCAGAAAAAAATGGAGGTATCAACTCTTTGATTACTAATTTTTTGAATCTTGGAAAGGAAATTTATTGCTTTGTTGGAGGTGGTTCTGATGATGGCAACTCAGAGTTAATTAAACAAGGAGCTAATTTAATTACAAGTATAAAAGATATATGTGATTAATGTATAGAATTAAATATTTCACCACGAAAATATTTTTTCTTTACAAAGATTTTTTAATGTATGCTATTTATATGAGTAAATTAGTAATAGTAGAATCACCAAATAAAATAAAGTCAATTGAGAAATACCTAGGAAAAGATTATAAAGTTATGGCTTCGGTTGGTCATATAGTTTATTTACCATCATCAGGTGTTAATCAATTCGGAGTTGACATGGACACTTGGACACCAAACTATAAAATTGATCCGAAGAAAAAAAATGTTGTTTCTAAATTAAGACAAGCATCAAAAAAAGTTGAAGAAGTTTTAATCGCCACTGATCCTGATCGTGAAGGAGAAGCAATTGCTGATAACTTGGTTAAATTTTTAAAAATAGATGATAAATATAAAAGAATTAGATTTAATGAAATAACAGAAGATGCAGTTAAAGAAGCAATAAATAATCCATCAGTGGTTGATGATTTATTAGTTGATTCACAAATTGCTCGGAGAATTTTAGATCGAATTATTGGTTATAAACTATCGTCTTTAATGAGAAAGAAAATCTATAATGCACCAACAAGTCCTTCAGCAGGCAGGGTTCAATCAATTGCAATGAAGTTAACTGTTTTAAGGGAAAGAGAAATTGAGACTTTTGTACCTGTGCAATTCTTTCTTGGTAAAGCGGTTATTTCGGAAGATATAGAAGCAAAATATCATAACCGAGAAAACAAAGAACATAAAGAATGAATATTACCTGATGAAGCAGAATTAATTAAGAAAAAATTAGTCGGACCATTAATAGTTGAAGATATTAAAAGATCCATTAGAAGTGAGTCTAAAAAAACTCCATTTAAACAAGCTATTCTATACAAGAGAGCAAATTCCGCTTTAGGAATGTCAGCAAGCGCTATTCAAATGGCAGCACAAAAATTATATGAAGGCTATGGTCAAGGTGGGTTAATTACATACCCAAGAACTGATTCCACTAGAATGTCTAGTAGTTTTGTTACCAAAGCAAAACAATTTATTTCTACTAAATTCGGACCAAAATATTTAGCAGAAAAAATTAGTGGTTTTGCTGGTGCTCAAGATGCCCATGAAGCCATCAGACCCACAAGCTTAGATTTAACACCAGACGAAGCCAAAAGTTCATTCAATCTTGAAAATTCAGAATACAAAGTTTATAAATTAGTTTATATAAATACGTTGCAATCATTAATGAAGGTTCCACGAAAAGAAATTATTAGATATGAACTAGAAGTTAATGAAGTTAAATTTAGAATGTCATCATCAAAAGTAATTTTTGATGGATACTACAAAGCTTCAGGATACGATAAAAAGAGGGAGTTACCTAAATACAATATCGGAGATGCTATTCCTGTTTTAGAATACTTGGTTGAACAAAATGAAACACAACCTCCAGTAAGATTTAATGATGGTTCTTTGATTGAAAAACTTGATTCAATTGGTGTTGGTCGACCCTCAACATTTGCGACTACAATTAGAACATTGAAAAATCGTGATTATGTAACAAAAGAAGGGAATGCTCTTAAAGCGACAGACTTTGCTAAAATCGTTTTCGATAAGTTAATCACAACATTCCCGAAAATCATGGATGAAGAATATTCTTCCAAATTAGAACGTAGATTGGATGATATTTCCGGAAATAAAACAGGTTATAAAGAACTATTAGATGAATTTTGAGAACAGTTCTCTAAAGCACTTACCAGTGCCGCTGACATTATTGAGGTGACAAAAATGATGAACATTCCTGCTGGTAAGAAATGTTCTTTATGTGAGGAAGAGTTAATTGTTAGACGAAACAAAAGGGATGGAACTAAGTTTTTTGGTTGTTCAGCATTTCCAAAATGTATGCACACTGAACCAGATCCATCACAAAAGAAAAGATTTTTTGGCAAAAAGAATTATAGCAATAAAAAGTTTGTCAAGAAAGAAACTACCAAAAAAGCAACTCCAAAGAAAGCAATTGTGAAAAAATCCGCTCCTAAGAAAAAGGGCACTGGCAAAAAAGTTGCAAAGAAAAACATCATTATCAGAGATAACTAAAAAATCGCAATTTGTGATTTTTTAGTTATATCTATATTTTTTTGGATGTAGTTCTTTCATTTGGCTAATGAATTCGTTTTTTGAAAGACTTCCGTATGTATTCATTAATTCAAGACAATCATTGTATTCTCTAACACCATAATCAATATCTTCAAAACCAGATACTGATGTGATACCTTGTCTTTTTCAATTCTTGTATGTTGTAAAGAATGTTTCTACAGTTTTAATTCATCTATTTGGTAGATCATGAATTGAGTTAATGTCATTTAATTTATAATCATCTGAATGAACAACAATTAACTTAGTATCGGTTTCCCCGTCATCGATCATTTTCATTGCTCCAATAATTCTTGCATTTAATGAAACTCCTGGCATAAATGTTTCTCCGGAATAAACTAAAACATCTAATTCATCTCCGTCTCAATCTAAAGCTTCAGCAACATATCCGTAATTTGCAGGATACACAAAACCAGCTCTCAATATTCTATCTACAACAATCTTTCTTTTTTTTCTATCATATTCATATTTTATATTTGATCCCATGGGGATTTCGATATTTACTATTATTTCTTTTTTCATATAAATATTTTACTATTTTTTAAGGTTTTTTTGGTATTATTTAATAGCAACATTGTTGCAGAAAGTAGATTCACTTCTCACCTGATGTTTATTACATGGGTACTGGCTACACCAATATGAAAATTATTGTAGTTTGAGAAGTGGTTAAAACCACTTTTTTATTTTAAAGGAGATTATTATTGCTAGAAGCATAAACAGAAAAAAACCAACAGCAGAACATATAATGAATAAATTTATTCCGTTTCCAAAAGTGTTTGTCATATCATCTACAGGTGAAAAACTTGGGGTAATGACAAAATTTGAAGCATTAGCATTAGCTGAATCTGAAGGATTAGATTTAGTAATTATCTCTAATAATCCTAAGCAACCAGTGGCAAAGATATTGGACTACGGAAAATTTAAATATAAACGTAAGAAGAAAAGAAAAGATGCCAAGGCCAAACAATCTGTTACAAACAATCGAGAAATAAGGTTAACACCAATGATTGGTGAACATGACCTTATGACAAAGTCTAGAAAAGCTAGAGAATTTATTGAAAAAGGAGATAGAGTTAAAATATCTCTTAAATTTAGAGGTCGTGAAATGGCAAGAAAAAATTTAGGATACGATAAACTAGACGAATTTTATAAAACTCTTGAAGATACAGCTATGGTCGAGAAAAAACCTACACTTAGTGGTGGTAGATTCTTGGACATGTATTTACAGCAAGATAAGAGGAAGAAAATTAAGGAGGCACCTAATGCCAAAGATGAAGACCAAAAGCGCCTTGACAAAGAGGATTAAAGTAACAGGCACAGGAAAAGTTGTGAGAGGTCATGCATTTAGATCACACTTAGCACAAAACAAAACAACAAAACAAAAACGCCAGTCAAGAAAATCAACACTGATGTCAGCGTCAGATGTGAAAAGATTTAAGGGATTATACTAGGGGGTTACTATGAGAGTAAAAGGTGGAGTAGTATCAAGAAAAAGAAGAAAAAGATGACTCAAACTTGCTAAAGGTTATTGAGGACATAAATCAATCGGGTTTAAAGTTGCTAAGCAACAAGTTGTTAAATCATGAACATATGGATTTAGAGATAGAAAAACTGTAAAAAGAAATTTTAGAAAACTTTGAATTGCGAGAATTAATGCAGCAGTTAGAAGTCGAGGTCTTACATATTCAGTCTTTATGAATGGACTTAAAAAAGCTAATATCGAGGTTAACAGAAAAATGTTATCAGAATTAGCTATTCATGAACCAAAGGCATTTGAATTAATCCTTGCCGAAGCAAAAAAAGCTTTAAAATAAAAGTTCATTTACAAAAACACGTAATTTTTCTCTTATGAAGATTAACGTTTTTTTTATTAAAATAAAGTTTCATTTGTTAAAATTGCAGAGTAAAGAAACGAGAAAATATGAATATATTATTAGCTTGTTCTGCAGGAATGTCAACATCATTATTTAAAAAATCACTTAATGATTGTATGAAAGATCAAGACATTGAAGGTCATACAGAAGCCCATGAATCCGAAGTGACCAAAGGCAAGATAAAGGATTTTGATATTGTCTTCTTGAGCCACAAGTAAGATTTATGCTTAAAAATTTTCAAAAGAATTAGCTGGAGATATTCCGGTTGCTGTTATTAGCCCAGTGGATTATGATATGGCTAAAGCAGAAAATGTTTATAAAATCGCAAAAGAACTGTTAGGATAATTTCTAGATTATTTATAAATATTAAATCAATTAAAAACATGATATAGAAATTATGTTTTTTGTTTATTAAAACATATTTATAAATTTACTATGTATAATCATTTCATGATATTAGGAATAGATATTGGTGGTACAACAATTAAAATAGGTGTTGTTAAAGATAAAAAAATAGTTAAAAAATATATTCTAAAAACTAATAAAAATAATGTGATTAATGATATTATTGATTCATTTTCTTTAAACAATATAAACCTTGATGATATTAAAGCAATTGGATGTGCTGTTCCTGGTTTTATAGATCATAAAAATGGCATTGTTACATTATCCGGAAACTTAAATCTTAAAAATTACAAATTTAAAGAAGAATTTGAGAGGAAAATCAAGAGAGATGTTTTTGTGGTTAATGATGCAAATGCTGCCGCACTTGGAGAATATTGAGTTGGTGCTGGATCAGATTATAATTCACTTGTTCTATATACCATAGGAGCTGGCATCGGTGGAGGAATAGTTATTAATGGGCAATTGATATTTGGAGAAAATGGATATGCTGGAGAGTTTGGACATGGTGGATTTTTTCAAGACGAAAGAGAATGTACGTGTGGATTGAAAAATTGCGTTGAGCCCATGTCATCAGCAATTGGAATTGAAAAATCACTTTTTGAAATAACAGGTAAAAAGAGTACAGTGAGAGAAGCTGCTCAGTCTTTTATCGATGGAGATAGTAAAATCGTAGAAGCTTTTAGCAAATCATTAAGACCACTTGCAGAACATATTTCTATCATGGAGTCAGCCATAAATCCCGCTGTCATAATAATTGCAGGGAGTCCGTCAACCATTGGGAAACCACTTACAGATTTATTAAAATGAATGGTTGAGGATTTTCAGCATGATTTTATTGCAAAACCAACCAAAATATTATCTGCCAAAACAGGCGCTGATGCTGGTATCTATGGTGCAGCATATTGAACATTCAATAATAATCTATAATGGTAAATAAATTTATGGGTAATTATCCCTTAATAGTTAGTAAGTGAATGCAGTCATATGTAGATGAATTTACATTTAGACAAAACAATCAATCCACCAAAGAAAAAGAATGACAAATAAGTCATTTTTCTTTATATTTTATTATACTAATAATTAGGGAATAATTACCATCTTTTTTAATCTATTAAAATAGAAATAAAAATGTTATATAATAACCAAGTATATTGCATACATAATGTACGATTAAATAAACTAAAAGGAGAATAAATGTCAGTTATTACAAACATTCACGCTAGAGAAGTTTTGGATTCACGTGGTAATCCAACCATACAAGTAGAGGTAGAGACGGATTTTGGAGGATTTGGTACAACAATTGCTCCATCAGGAGCATCAACTGGCATGCTGGAAGCTTATGAATTAAGGGACAAAGGTACTAAATACGAAAAAAATTGATTCGGTGGTAAAGGTGTTATGACGGCAGTTGATAATGTTAATAAAATAATTGCACCTAAACTTGTTGGGCTAGAAGTTTCTAATCAAAGGTCTTTGGATTTAACAATGATTAAACTGGATGGAACTAAAAATAAATTAAAATTAGGAGCTAATGCAATTCTTGCTGTTTCACTAGCAATTGCAAAAGCTGCTGCTGATGAAACTGGGTTACCTTTATATAGATATATTGGTGGGACTAACGCTAGAAAATTACCAGTTCCCATGCTAAATGTTATTAATGGTGGTGAACATGCTTCAAATACACTTGATTTTCAAGAATTTATGATTATGCCCGTTGGGGCTTCTACAATTAGAGAAGCACTTCAAATGGCTAATAAGGTTTTCCATAATCTTGCTAAACTATTGCACGATGCAGGTCACGGAACGCAAGTTGGAGACGAAGGTGGATTTGCCCCTAACCTTAGGTCTCATGAAGAAGCACTTGAATTCATGGTTAAAGCGATTAAAATAGCAGGATTTAAACCTGCAACAAAAGGTAAAGGTGCAGTTGCTATTGCAATGGATCCAGCTATATCAGAGTTATATAACGGAAACAAATATGTATTTGGAAAACTGAAGGCAGCCATTAAAGCTAAGAAACCAGGATTCATAACTGATGCAATCAAAAAATCTAAAGTAGAATTTACCTCTAAAGAAATTATTGAATATTTCCAAGCATTAGTTAAAAAATTCCCAATTATTTCCATCGAAGATGGACTTGATGAAACAGATTGAGTTGGTTTTCAATTAATGACTAAAAAAATGGGTGGAGATCTTCAAATCATGGGTGATGATATCACTGTAACTAATAAAAATATTCTGACATATGCAATTAAAACAGATGCAATGAATTCAATTCTTATTAAGTTAAACCAAATTGGTTCACTATCTGAAACAATTGATACTATTGAACTTGCTCATAAAGCTGGATATACATGTGTTGTTTCACATCGTTCAGGAGAAACAGAAGATACAACAATTGCTGATCTAGCTGTTGCACTTAACACTGGACAAATTAAAACTGGTTCAATGTCAAGAACAGATAGAATTGCAAAATACAATAGACTTCTTAAAATTGAAGAAGAGCTTGGAGTTGCGGCTGAATTTGATGGGGATAAAACATTCCATAACCTTGGCAGAAATGTTGAAAATGCTAAAAAACCATCTGTTGTGGGTGCTAAAAAACATGCTTCAACAAATGAGCCAAAGAAAAAAAGATACTAAAAAATAAATATTATGACTAATTAATGTTGGTTGTTTTTATTAGCATCTAAATATCAATTTATTTTATAAATAATTTTGTTTTAATGAATGATGATATTCGTTTGAATATATATTTTATGGCAATGGTAAGTTTGCATATTTTTTTATAACAAAAATTGGTAATTTTGATTTATTAATTATAAGTAATTGAAGACCATAGAATAATATGAATTTCCAAAATGATTTAGGATGAAAATTATTTTTAATTTGTTTTGCCCAAGGATAAGTGGATCTGGTGTTCAAGTAACACAAATTACAAAAACAATGAAACATGAGATAGCATTCTCTAAAGATGTTGGACATAAGGTGATTATGCTAAATGTTGCAAGATATAATCAATGAGAAATAACAACTGATCTGGAAGAGGGAGGAGTTAACTTTTCTGAAATATATGAACTTCATTCTGATATTGTTTTACATACAAGGTAACTGAAGCCATCTTATAAAATTCCTGCTGCAGAAACGGGCTCAGTGGGTATTGCAAGTATATTGAAAAACCTTGTTTATTAGTTCAAGATAGTCATTAAAATGTTAAATAAATGTATCATTATTTAATAAAGACTTTTTGAATTAAACTTATTTAGAAGATTAAGCATAATTTCTCTAAAATGTTTAAAAGCAAAAATTCCTACTAAATAATTATGCACACCCTCCCAAACATATTTACCTCATTTCATGAATGTATTATATACTATATTATATGAGACTAAATCAGCACAAATCACATATTTTATTTTTATTAATGGAAGAGCAATATAGAGATAAAATAAATTATAAAAACATAAATATTATTCCTTGGTATAAGATTTATTTTATTTTGAAAAATGAAACACACAGAGACAGAGAGATGTTCTTACATAATTTAGTAGATAAATGGATTGTTAACAGCAAATTGGATGATGAAAGATTATTTATTAATATTAAAAGAATAATAAGGAAAACAAGAATAAGGCTGAATGATATTGAGTTATCACAGTTATTTACATTGGAAGAAAGAGCATTTTCCATTGATCGCCATATCAAAATAATTAATAGCAATATCAAGTTATCTAAAAGAGAATCTATAGGCGTTAAATTTACGAATGCAATCTTATTTAGGGAAAAGAATATGGAAAAAATCAGCAAAGGTGATTTATTAGTTTCCAACAAGCGAATAATTGTTATTGGATCTGATATTGAGTTATCATTTCCGTTTTCAAAAATAGAATCTTATGAATACAAGGAATATGGTTTTTTATTCATATCGAATAATAATGAAAAATATTTATTAAGAATTCATGACCAAATAACATTAAACAACACAATTTGTAATATAATACAGAAGAAAGTGAAATATGCAATTAAAAAACGTAAAAATAATCAATCATAATTTAATAATTAGCAATGCCAATATTGAAATAAAAGATAACAAAATAGTTAGCATTGAAAGAATTAAAGGCAATGGTGTAAAAATTATTGTTCCAGGTTTTATTGATACACACATTCATGGTTTCATGGGTAACGATGCTATGGACTCTCGAGAAGCTGTTGAACAATTATCTATCGATCTTGGCAACCATGGAACAACTTCCTTTTTTCCTGTCGTTATGACAGAATCACTAGAAAATATTCATCAATCATTAAAAAATATTTCTGATGCAAAATTTAATGGTTCTAAAATATTAGGTATACATTTAGAGGGCCCATATATTTCTCATGAAAAAAAAGGTGCACATGATCCTCAATACATTATTAAACCAAAGTATGGAGATATTACAAAATTACAAAAAAAAGCTAATGGATTAATTAAGAAGATCACTTTTGCACCTGAGGTCACGCCAAACAATGTTGTTAGAGAAATGGTATCATTGGGAATATCTCCATCTATTGGTCATACAAACGCATCATATGATCATGTTATAAATGCCATTAATTTAGGGGCTAATTCTTGTACTCATTTATGAAATGCTATGAGTGGTGTTCAAAATAGAAAACCAGGTGTTGTTGAAGCTATTTTAAATACCGACACAGTATATGCAGAGCTAATTACCGATTTAGTTCATGTTGATAAAGAAGCAATTAAGCTTTCAATAAAATCTAAGGGACCCAATAAGATAGTTATAGTAACAGATTCCATTAGGCCATCTGGTCTTCCTGACGGAAATTCAAAAAGTGGTGGTCTAGAAATAACCAAGTCAGGAGATAAGATAACTCTTAAGGGCTCAAACACCATTGCCGGATCAGCAGCAACAATGTATTCAAATTTTTCCAAATTAATATTATTGGGTTATGATATTCAAGATATTGTGGCAATGACATCATATAATGCAGCCAAAAATATGAATCTAATTGGTGTTGGCAAAATTAAAGAAGGCTATTTTGCAGACATCATTATGATGGATAAAAATTTTAATATTAAAGAAGTGTATATAAATGGAAACAAACAATAAAGGGCATATATGAAATTAATTATTACAAATGATCATAAAGAAATGTCAGAAAAAGCTTATCAATTAGTGAAGCAACAAATTACAAATAAGCTAAATTCAGTTTTAGGGCTTCCAACTGGTGCAACACCTGAAGAAATGTATGAATTATTAATTAGATCAAATAAAGACAAAGAAATTACTTTTAAAGATATATCTACATTTAACTTAGATGAATATGTTGGGATAAATAAAGACCATGCTACTTCTTATTTTTCATATATGAATAATAAATTTTTTAATCATATTGATATTAATAAAGAAAACACTTACATTCCATCTGGCCAGGGAAACGTAAAAGCAAATGCAACAAAATATGATGAATTAATCACAAAACATGATGGTGTTGATTTACAAATACTTGGTATTGGTGAAAA
Source organism: Candidatus Mycoplasma mahonii (assembly GCF_030550815.1). Taxonomy (GTDB): domain Bacteria; phylum Bacillota_I; class Bacilli_A; order Mycoplasmatales; family Metamycoplasmataceae; genus Mycoplasma_O; species Mycoplasma_O mahonii. The sequence continues at coordinate 109,836 of NZ_CP114583.1, forward strand.
TGGTCATATTGGTTTCAACGAACCAGGCTCATCAGAGACATCGGGGACAATTATTGTGCAATTAACACAATCGACAATTGATGCTAATTCTAGATATTTTGATAATAAAAATAATGTTCCAACAACAGCAATTACCATGGGTATTAAGACAATTTTGAAAGCTAAAAAAATCATTTTAATGGCATCTGGTAAAAAGAAGGCAGAGGCAATAAGAAAATTAGTTGATGGACCAATAACAACAAATGTACCAGCATCATTTTTACAAAATCACGATAATGTTGTTGTGATAATCGACAAAGATGCTGCATCTCTTTTAATGCGATAAATTATACATGTATTTTTATATAATTAGGATATGAAATTCAATTCAACATACACATCTAGCACAACAAAAAAAGAAACAATAATTAAGATAGACTTGTATAAAAACAAACTCATAAATTATTTAAAAAAACAATTTAAATCTATAAGAATTGATTCGCCACTATTTTTAGAGGAACATGCAGATGAGGCAATTGATATGCCAAATATTACAAGACCCATCAGTTTTGATTCAGGACATGAGTATAAAGTGAATAAAATCTATTTATCTCATACTAATTGGCTCAGAAAAATGATTGATCAAATTGATGTTAATAATCACGAAGGTCTTTTGACTGAATCAAAAACAATCTGAAGAGATATAGAATTTTCTCCATCGATATTTTCATCTAAGAGTGAATTACTCCTTCAATATAAAATAGACAAGGAAAAAGCAACTAATACATATCTAAAAAATATTGCCTTTGACATCTATGATTTATTATTCTCATTTCTAGAAGATTCATATAACTCAATGAATGAAAAAAATCCGTTTCCTGAAGATGTGAAAATATTCTCTTCACAAAATCTGAATATAGAATATGTAAACTTATCCGCGTCAGAAAAGGAATATGAAAAGATTTTAAAAGAAGATGCATTCATCTTGTCTGAACCCGGAATCAAATTGTTTTCAAATAAGAAACACAAGTTTGTGCCTGAACAATTATATGAACTCAAAAAGCATTATGAAATTATCTTTAAAGATGTGATCAGCTCTGATATTATAAATGTTGCTTCAATAGCTATTTTGGCAAATGGCAATGAACTAGAAGACCAGTTAAGATATTATAAAAAAATGCAATACCTTGAGCTTGACTTCTATAAAAAATTAACTAAGCAAAAATTTAAAATATTAGAGATCAAAATTGATCTATATAGAATTATGATGGTTATACTCAGAAAGGGCCACATAGGGGAAGTACAATCTGGTGTTGATACAAAAGAAACAAAAACAATTATTGAAAAATATAAAATCAATATTATTTAAAGAAGAAATAGTGAAATATTACAAAAAAGCTTGAATACTATTTGAAATGTTAGCAAATGATGTTGGCAAAATGTCCACTGATTTATCAGTAGCAAAACCACAAACTAATAATCCTGATACAAACAAGCAGGTTCCATTTATTGAGGGAACAAAAACAAGTTATATTGTTAAAACTGATAAAAATTAGTATCACTCTAACAATGATTAATATAAGATGGTTTTTCTGGAGTTGTTGATTGATGGTAAATACAGCTATAGAAAATATTGGGTCACAACGAAGATCCAATTGTGGAATTCAATGTCCCAAAAGATAAAAAAGTTACAGCCATTGCATTTTGTCACCTGCATGGTTTATGGGTATATACTTTATAATTAAATAAATATCAAAACTGTAATTCTGGTGGTTATGAACCGGTTAGTTTAAAAGATTAATTCACTATACGAATATAGAGTCTTTTGGGGGTGGTATGTTAGCCCCCTACTTGATATTTTTATTAGAAAGGATAATAGCTGTGGGTAAATTAGTTAAAAATTCATTAGGATATGATTCAGATCTCTTTGTCTACCAAGATAAAGAAATGTTTAACTATTCTATTGATACAATTCTTTTAGGAAATTTTGTTTCTATAAGTTCTTCAACAAAAAACATGCTTGAAGTTGGTACAAATAATGGAGCATTATCAATATTTGTTTCCGAAAGAAATAAATCCCTCATGATTCATGCCATAGAAATCCAACAAGAGCCTCTTGAAATTGCCAAAAAAAATGTCAAGTTAAATAAAAAAGAAAAACAAATACATCTAGAACATATTGACTTCAATGATTATCATAAAAAACACGCTAAATTACAAATGAAAAAATTTGATTCCATAATTTGTAATCCGCCATTTTATAAGATAGATGCATCTATTAGAAGAAATGGTAGTGATATACTTCACAACGCAACACATGAAGTTCATCTTAATCTCGAACAACTAATTGTTGGGTCTGCAAAGATCATTGAACAAAAGGGTTATTTAGCTATTGTTGAACCAACCGAGAGACTTGTTGATATATTTGTTTTAATGAGAAAATATGGCTTTGAGCCAAAAAGGGTTCAGTTTATCCATCCGCGGGAAAATCAAAAGTCAAACTTAGTATTAGTTGAAGGAAGATATAAAGCTGGATGAGGAACACATTTTCTTAAAAACCTTTATTTACACACAGATGACTTTAACGAACATGAATACAAGGATGAAATTAAGAAACTTTATAAGCCTATAAAGATTAAGGAGAATACAAATGAGTAAAAAAACATTTTATATAACAACACCAATTTATTATCCATCAGGAGATTTGCATATTGGGCATGTTTATACAACCACACTTGCAAGGACTTTTGCTAACTATAAAATAATGAATGGTTATGATGTAAAATTTTTGACCGGAGCTGATGAGCACGGACAAAAAATTGAAAAAAAAGCCCAAGAATTTAACGTAAATCCACAAGCATATGTTGATAAAATGGCATTATCATTTAAAAATCTATGAGATAAATTAGGTATAGAATATGATTTTTTTTCTAGAACAACTGACAAAGACCACATGATAGCGATTTCAAAAATATTTTCACAACTCCTTAATGATGGATTAATGTACAAAGGGACATATAAAGGGTTATATTCTATTTCTGATGAGGAATTTTTAACAGAAACACAAGCAAAACTGGATAAAGGAAAATATTATCATCCCTTATCAGGACATGATCTTGTCGAGGTTGAAGAAGAATCATATTTTTTTAGGATAAGTGCTTATGAGAATTGGTTAAAAAAATATATTCACGAGAACAAAGACTTCATTATGCCTCATAAAATTATAAAAGAATTGCTTTCTAATTTTCTCGATAAAGGCATAGATGATTTATCTATATCAAGAACCTCTTTTAGCTGAGGAGTGCCTGTTTCCGAGGATAAGACTCATGTTATTTATGTATGAATTGATGCTCTAAGTAATTATATTACAGCACTTGGTTATAATTCAGAAAATGATGATGATTTTAACAAATATTGAGTTAACGGTGATGAAATTGTTCATTTGGTTGGCAAGGAAATTACAAGATTTCATTGCATATATTGACCAATAATATTGAAATCACTTGGACTTAGACAACCAACAAAAATATTGTCTCATGGATGAATTATTACACCAGATGGGAAAATGTCTAAGTCAAAGGGCAATGTTGTTGATCCGATAAAACTAATTGATAAATTTGGATCTGAGCAAGTGAAGTATTTCTTTTCTGCTAAATTAAAACTTGGTAATGATGGTATATTTGATGAAGAAATTTTGAAGAATGCTATTAACTCAGATCTTTCCAATAATTATGGCAATCTTCTTTCAAGGACAATTGCTATGATGCATCAAAATTTCGATGCACCAGTTAAGTATAGAGATTCTTTAACAAAAGTTGATGAAAAAATATTCTCATTAATTAGTGAAACATTAATTATTTTTAAAGATAAATTTAATGAGTTCAACCCAACAGATGCATTTGACTCTGTTATGAATCTTTCTCGAGAATTAAATGGATATATTGATATTACAAAACCATGGACATTAAAAGAAAATAAATCCAGACTAGAAATAATTTTAAACACTCTTCTGAATGGTATTTATGCCGTTACAGCATTGTTGTCAATCGTGATTCCTAATAAAGCTAAGGAAGCAAGTGATATGTTAGGGATCACTGAGTTGTCATTTGAAAATATAACTGATTTTACTAAATTTGATAAAGTAATTGTTAAAACTGGTGGACCATTATTTGAAAGAATTAAATAATTATCATGTATGTTGGACTAAAAATTATATAGACTTATGAAAATGGCTTTACATTGGATAAATATCTTCTCTATTTTAAAATTAATAAAGATGAATAATTAGTACATTACTAATATATATAAATATAATCTATATGAATCCTGTTTTTGACATAAATATCCCTTTAATTATTTTTATGTTTTTTATCTTTAACATTTTTATTGATCATATAATTCTTTAATATTCATAGCATAACAATCAATGCGATAATAATTACTACTGCTTATATGATAATGTAATTATCAATCAATTCCTATTCAATGTCATCCCGTTAACTAGTGACAAAGAATTGAACATATTATAATCTTGTGTTAATGTATTTTAACATTCTCTAGTCTTGTAAAAGATACAGAATCTATATATGTTCTATGGGCATCTGTTTCATATTTTGTTTCTTTTCTCATATGAAAATTATCAACATAGATCTTTTCAGTATTTTCATTAACTGCAATGATTTTAAAATAATTAGTATTTGTATTAGTAACATCATTACCGTTTGAAAGTTCATTAATGTTTGTTTTGCTTTGCTTTTACTATTGCATTTATTTTTACTTTAAAGATAACAGCTTTACCAGCCAAGTTTGGATAATAATTTAACGGAAAAGTTACTGGTATATCTTTTGTATTACCTACAGATAATCCTATCTATCCTTCTTCAAAATCTTAAACTAAAGTATGAGATCCAATTACTAATGTGTAATCTTTTGTTGTTCTTCTTTTAAATCTTACACCATTTAAATATCTTGTAAAATTAAATTTAACTCTCTCACTTATATTTGATTTGAATGCAGATAATCTAAATTGATATCTTTTGTTTGTGTATTATCTGAACCACATGATATTACGATATTGTTGGTACTATTATTAATGTTAAGAAACCAAGATGAATAATTAATTTATGTTTTTTGTTTTTCATATATATCTCCTTGCTTCTTTTTATTTTATAGATATTTAACACATAATAAAAACAAACATTTTAATTGTTTGTTTTACTTAGTTTTTTTTGATTGAAATGATTTTTACTTTAAATACTACGTCTTGACCCACTAGTTCTTTAGCGTGATAATCTTCCGGAAAAGGTAATTTTATATTTTTAGTATCTCCAATAGTTAGACCAATCATTCCTTCTTCAAATCCAGGAATGAATTGTCCAGATCCTATTACTAATGTGTAATCTTTGGCTCTTCCTCCATCAAAAGCTTTACCATCTAAATATCCTGCAAAGTCAAATGTGACTCTATCTCCGCTTGTTATATTTTTCATATTAATATTATATAGATTACTATTCAATAATTTCTTTAAGTCTTGGAATGAACCATGAAACTCATAAATGATTTATGTAATTTATGTTTCTCACGAATTAAAATAATTATCATGTGTGTTTTTATTTTTTTGTCTATAATTATAAGGCACTCAAATATGCCCGGGTGGCGGAATAGGTAGACGCAGGGGACTTAAAATCCCCCGGTAGTAATACTGTGCTGGTTCAATTCCAGTCCCGGGTACCATATAGCGCTGTTAGCTCAGTAGGTAGAGCAGTTGGCTTTTAACCAATTGGTCAGAGGTTCAAATCCTCTACAGCGTACCATATCACCCTTGGGTGCTTTTTTATGCATTAAAAATATTATTTAATTTCATCAAATCTATCTTCACCAGTATCAACATTATCTATCCCAAATACTCTTGCAACTATGTTTCCAACTGTTCCAAAACCTTTAAATTCTTTAAGTGACTTTGGTTTTGCTTCAAATGATTTTGAAAATATTGTCACAGGAACTTGCTCCCTTGTGTGATTTGAACCGGGAAATGTTGGATCATTACCATGGTCAGAAGTAATAATTAGTAAGTCATCTTCTTTCATTGCGTTTATTAATTTTGCTAGTTTAATATCAAATCTATTAATATTTTTTGCATACCCTTCAGGGTCTCTTCTATGACCATAGTCTGAATCAAATTGAACTAAATTAATAAAAATAAATTCATTTTTTGTGTCTTTTGTAACAAGGTCTATTGTGATGTCCATTCCATTATCATCACTTGTACTTCTATGAGATTCATTTATCCCTTGCCCAACAAAAATGTCATTTATTTTTCCAACTCCAATAACCTTTGTCCCCTTTTTGCTTAACTCATCTAAAATAGTAATCTTGGGTGGGGTTACTGCATAGTCGTGTCTATTTGAGGTTCTCTTTCAACTTCCGTTTTCACTTATATATGGCCTAGCAATGATCCGGCCAACCCTTCATTTGGGATTTGAATCACAAATCGCTCTTGCTTTCTGAGAATATTCATATAGTTTATCAAGCCCCATATGTTCTTCATGGCCACATATTTGTAAAACTGAATCCGAAGAAGTATAAACAATAATTTTATTATCATTAATTTCTTGATTTGCAAATTTATTCAAAACAACTGTTCCTGAATATGATGCATTGGCAACAATTTTTCTACCATCAAATGCTTTTTCAAGAACCTTAATCATATCATCAGGAAAACCTGTATCAGTAAATACAGGAAATGGTGTTTCAGTTTTAATTCCCATCATTTCTCAGTGTCCAGCTAAAGTATCTTTGGCATTTGATATTTCCTGCATTCTTGCCATGTAAGCAGTTTGATTAACAGCTTTATTAAAACCAGTTAATTTTGCAATGGAGTCAATTCCTAATTTTTTCCATGTTGGAATTTCTAATAAATTAGTTTGACTAATATGTAAAAATGTGTTGGCTCCCTTATCTCTATATTTAGCAGCCTCTTTATCTCCACCAATTCCTAAGGAATCAGTAACAATCATTATTACTCTATTTTGTTTTTTCATTATTACCTCTTTATATAAAAGTATATTCTAAAATAAAGTATAATAATTGAAAACAATAAAGTATAAATAAAGGTAGGAAAAAATGATTAAAAAAATAGCTATTTTAACTTCTGGCGGAGATGCTCCAGGAATGAATAATGCCATAAGAGCAATTGTCAAAACGGCAAAAATTAATAATGTTGAGCCTTTTTTAGTGTATGAAGGATACAGTGGTCTTTACAAAGGTGATATCATTTCGGCAAGTGATGTGAATGTAGATCAATATATTTCCAAAGGTGGGACATTTATTTACTCTGCAAGATTTCCAAAATTTTTAGAACCAAAAATAAGAGAAGTTGCTAAAAATAACTTAAAAAAAATGGGGATTGATGCTTTAGTTGTCATTGGTGGAGATGGTTCCTATCGTGGGGCTCAGCGGTTACATGAATTAGGTGTCAAGACAATTGCTTTGCCTGGAACAATTGATAATGATATTACTTCATCAGATTTCACCATTGGTTATAATACTGCTTTGAATACAGTTGTTGAAAATGTTGAAAAGATTAGAGACACAATGAACTCACATGGTAGGGCAGCGATCATCGAAGTAATGGGTCACGGTTGTGGAGATTTAGCGCTATATGGCGGGATTGCAACTGGTGTAGAAATCATTGTTACAAATGAAGTTCAAATGTCAATAGAGAAGGTTGCACAAAAAGTTAAAGAACAAAAAGAAAATGGAAAACGTTCTGTGATTGTCTTGATATCTGAGTTTATTTTTGAAGATATTCATGAGGCTGCTAAAACAATTTCTGAAATATCTGGCGTGGCAACAAGAGGTATTTCATTTGCACATATTCAAAGGGGTGGGATTCCGTCTGCACAAGAAAAAATTTTGGCCACTAGAATGGGAATTAAATCCGTTGAGTTATTATTAGAAAATAAATCTGGTTTTGCTGTTGGTGAAATTTCTGGGTCAATGAAAGCAATACCAATTATGGACGCCTTAAAAATTTCTAGAAGAAAAAGAGTGGAGCTTACAAATAAAATCAATAAAATAAACCAAGCGTAATTAATTGTAAATTTTTATTATTAATGAAATATTTTTTAATAAACTTTATTTTTGAAAAGTAATTATGTTAGTACGCATAAGAATTTAGTAGGAATAACAGAATAAAGTTTTTATTTTGATGAGGATTTTTTGTTTTTGATAAAAAAAATACCCCAATGAGAGGATAGTCCTTTAAAATAATGGTAACCAAGCCAAGAAAGGACACTTTTATTTTAAATTAAAAGAAAAACAATTTTTGAAAAAGAAATTTTCTTGCAATGGCAAGATCACAAAAGAAGTGGTTTAAGAACAATTTTCACTTCCTTTGGAGACATCATTTTTGAAAGAAAAATATATTTAATTTAGATGGAGCTACCAAAATATGTATGATTCTATTTGATAAGTTTATCGGGCTTGAACCATAAGCATATATCCAAAAATGTTTTTATCATTTTTTTACTAAAGACGTAAATTCAGTAACTTATTATAAGGCACTTGTAAAAATATTTAAAGAAAAAATCAGCTCATATCAAATTACTAAAATGATGAAGCAAGAGGAATTTTATTTTAAGTCAGTGAAGTTGACAACAAAATTAAACACATTAACTATCAATGTGGATGGTATCTATCTTCTGGAAAACAAGGCAAGCAAATATGAAAATAAATTTGCTGTCATGTATACCAAAACCATACTAGCAAATAGACGAATTCACAAAACCAAAAAGAGGGTTACCCATCTTATAAAATTCATGCTACAGAAACAAGCTCAATGGGTATTGCAAGTATATTAAAAAAGCCTTGTTTATTAATTCAAGATAATTATTAAAATGTTAAAATAAATTTATCATTATTTGATAAAGACTTTTTGTATTAAACTTATTTAGAGGATTAAGCATAATTTCTCTAAAATGTTTAAAAGCAAAAATTCCTATTAAATAATTCTGAGCATCACAAATAAAATAGTTTTTTTAGAAAATTTATTTGTAGTAAAATAAAAATGCAAGGGAGATAAAATGATTGAAAAAAGAACGAAAATTATTACAACAATTGGTCCTGCATCAGAATCCAAAGAGGTTATGGGTAAATTGTTTGATGCTGGTATGACAACCATTAGAATGAATTTTTCACATGGTGATCATATAGAGCAAGGACCAAGAATTGTAACAGCAAGAGAAATTTCTAAGGAAAAAGGTAAACCAATTTCTTTGATGTTAGATACTAAAGGTCCAGAAATAAGAATTGGTAAAATGAAAGATGGAGTTCAAGAAATTGCTGAAAATGAAATTGTAACAATTTACACAGACGCTGATTCTTATAAAAATAGGGAAGGCACAACAACTTCATTTACAACTGCTTATGATATGTCAATAGATTTAGAGATTGGTAAAATTGTATTAGTAGATGATGGTAAGCTAGTACTTGATGTTACTGATGTTAAGCCTGGAGTGATTCTTGCAAAAACAAGAAACCATCATATTCTAAAAAATAACAAACGTATTAATCTTCCTGGAACAAAATTTTCAATGGCGTTTTTAGCCGATCAAGACAGAGCAGACATTAGATTTGGTGCCAAACAAGGAGTCGACTTTATTGCAGCCTCATTTGTTAATACACCAGAAGACATAAAGGAAATTAGAACAATTCTTAAAGAAGAAAAGGCAGAAGAAATTCTAATATATTCTAAAATAGAATCTCAATATGCAGTTGATCATTTTGATGAAATATTAAAAGTAACCGATGGTGTTATGGTTGCTCGTGGAGATTTAGGACTTGAGATTCCTTATTATAAAGTCCCGGGTGCTCAAAAAATGATGATTAGAAAATGTAGAAAAGCCGGTAAACCAGTTATTGTGGCAACACAAATGCTTGATTCAATGGAGTCGACACCATATCCAACTAGAGCTGAAGTAACTGATGTTTACTTTGCTACTGAATTAGGAGCAGATGCAACAATGTTGTCAGGTGAATCAGCTGCCGGAGACTTTCCAGTAGAGGCTGTTAAGGTTATGGCAAAGATTAATGAAACAGCTGAAGTAGATTTCTATAATAAACTATTTTATAAAGTTCAATTAGATGAAGTTGCCAAGGCATCTACTGGGCAAAGAGCTGTTATAGCTGAAATGATTGCTCGAAAGGCTATTTCTAGTGAATATAAATTTGCCGTTGTTCTCTCTAGTACAGGTGCTTTACTAAAAGAGGTTGCTAAGTTTAGACCAAATCTTGCTATTCTTGGTGTCGTTGCAGATCCTAAACAAATAACTAAATTTGGAATTACATCTTCAGTATTTGTTTTTCCAGAAACTTCAATGTTTACTACAATCAAAGAAAATTTAAATGCTGCTAAAAATGTTGCGACAAGATTCAATGGCAAACTTGGTGATAAAATACTTGTTGTTCAAAATGATAAAATCTCTGAATTAACATTATAGTTTTGTGATTTAACCTCATTTGGGATTTTTTAATGGCTATTATGAATAAATTCTCATCCCAAACAATTAAAAAACTAAATTTCTATGTATATTTATTGACAATAGGCAAAAATAAAGATTAAACAGCATTTTATATTGGCAAAGGAAAAGGTAATAGAGTATTTGAACATTTTGATATTAGAAATAAAGTAAATGCTTCAATTCTTAATGATGCATCATTAACAATTAAATAAAAAACTATATTAAATAATGAACGTAATGCATATTATAGTAGAAGTTGATTTAACAACAAAAGATGTACTCAAATTAGAAACACTACTAATTAATGTTTTTATCCATACTCCCAAATGTTTCTCTTGCAAATATAGTTAAAGAGCATTGCCAATTCTAGGCTATTAATGTCAACGACATTTAATTTCAATATGCTAAACCCATTGTTTTAGAAGAGTTTTGCAATAAAAACAAAATAAAAATTTCAATTCCTAAATCAAATATAGAATCATATTTTTCATGTCTAAAAAATGATTTAGGGTAGTTTTAGAAAGCATGTGAAAATTCAATAATGAAAAACTAAAAAACGTTGATTATATTTTGGGTATACATGAAGACTCAATATATGGAATATAGAGACATATTAAAAGTTCAATAAAAATGGCAAATTCATTTACTCAAGATTCATTATACAGGTAGAATCAAGTTCATATGGTCATGGGTAGACCAGAAGAATATACTTTAAATCTTGATCGGATGCTTAAAAATGTTGACTCAAATAAAAAGATATTTGAACTAGCCCCTATTTCTATTCCAGAATCACAATACATAAAAGTCATAAGTGAATTATAAAATAAGGATAAATTCATCAGCAAAAAGCTGTTAAATAGAACAATCAAAAATTCAAAAATATATGTAAGAGCATGAAGAAATTATTTTGGCTTCTAATATAAAAATGATGTAATGTTATGACATTTGTCATATGGTTTAATTCAAAATCCAATGTTTTGGAATGTTTAAATAGGCATTTTTTCTTTTTTTTATTTATAATTAGTTTATGAACTCAACTGAAAACATTATCTTATGAACGGTTTCACTAACTTTAGGAGTAACAGGTATTTTGTTTGGAATTATTGCTTCCTATAACTCTAGAAAAGCTAACAAATCATTAACAGAGTTAATTCATAACAGCAGAAATGATGATTTAGCTCGGAAATTCTTTTTTGATCATCCTGAAGAACTAATTGCTGCAAATAAAAAAGCCATAAGATGTTTACAAAATGTTGAATCCACTTACTTTGATTATTCCATTATTAATACTGGCACAAGACTTATTCCCATTAATCAGGAAAATCAAAATAAGTTAAAAGAAAGTATTTATGCTGATTTAGCATCTGATTTTTTAGAAATTAAAAAAGCTTTGGATCCCTTGTTTATCAAAGTTCTTGGTGGCAAAAGTTTTTTATATTCTACACAGAAAATGCCATCAACTAAAAGAAAATTATTGATTGAATATCACAGAAGAGTTATTGATTCAGCAACCGTCATTATCAAGACGTTTGCAAACGGAATGGATTCACTAAATACTAGTAAAATATAAATGTTATAGTAAATATCTAATGATATTTTTCTATTTGTCATATGTATAATGTAATTACAATGGAAACAAGATTAAAAGTTGAAAGCAAAGATAGAATTGATAAATATATAGCATCTAATTCTGAAATATCACGATCCGATATAAAAAAATTAATCGATGGTCATGCAGTTTTTGTTGATGGCATTCAAGTGAGGAAAACAAATTTTACTGTACAAGAAGGAAATGAAATACTTGTAACAAGAATTATCCAAAGAGAAATCCAGGCAATTCCTCAGGATATTAAAATCGATGTTATTTATGAAGATGATGACATCATTGTTGTTAATAAAGCGTCAGGTATGGTGGTTCATCCAGCGCCTGGTCACAAAGATGGTACACTTGTGAATGCCCTACTATATAGGTTCAAAGATTTATCTGATATAAATGGAGTGACTCGCCCAGGAATTGTTCATAGAATTGATAAAGATACTTCTGGTCTCTTGGTTGTTGCAAAAACAAACGATGCCCATAAATTTCTCTCCGAACAACTAAAAGATCATTTAATTAAAAGAACTTACTTTGCATTAATAAAGGGTAGAATGGAAAATAAAGTTGTTCATATTAAAGTTCCAATTGGAAGAGATCCAAGAAACAGGAAGAGAATGTCAGTTACAAGGCTTAATTCAAAAGATGCAATTACACATGTTTATGCACATACCAACTATTATGACACATCTTTGGTCAGGTGTGAGTTAGAGACAGGTAGAACGCATCAGATAAGGGTCCATTTAGCCCATATAAAGCATGCAATCATTGGTGATCCTTTATACGGAGCAAAAATAGATGACTTTGGACAGAGACTACATGCTACAAAGCTACAATTAGTTCATCCTTTGACAAAAAAATTAATGATGTTTGAATGTCCTTTGCCAGAACAATTGACAATAAATAATATCCAAAAAACTTAATGGTAATGGCTCAATCATTAACATTAAGTGTTTTTCTCAGAACAATATATTGGCATTAATTATTTAGGAATGTGATAACTACATATCTTTTACAATTATTTTCATACCCTCAATTGTTGCTTCTTTGACATATTTAAAATTAGTAAGATATTTTGCAATATTTTTAGAATTACCGCCTGATAATATTAATTTTGCGTTGGGGTCAATATCATTAACCAAACCATTAATCATATGAACATGGCCACGGATCATTCCAATTGAAATTGATTCTTCCGTGCTATGTCCGATTTTTTTATTTGTTGGGACATAGAGCGCTGTTTCACCAATTGCGGCAGCAGATTTAAACAATGAATAAAGAGATGTCATGAAGCCAGGCAAAATAACACAGCCCATAAAAGCATGATCAACTACATGGGTAATGGTTGTAGCTGTTCCCATATTAACAATGATACAGTTACTACCTTTTGTGGTAGCAAACGCAGCAAGACAAACAAGATCAGCACCAACTTTTTTTGGCTGATCAGCATTTATTTTAATACCTGTTTTCATAGGGTAGGCAATATTATTGGGTAAAACACCTCAATATTTTTTACTAACACCATTTATTAAGTCCAAAACACTAGGAGCAACTGACGAGATAAAGACTTTAGTGATTCTCCCTTTTAGTTCCTTAGGAAGAGCATTATAAAATGAATCAACAGAATATTTCTGCTTAGTTGGATACGAAACATAATATTTATTAAAATTTATCTTTATGTTTGTATTTCCGATATCTATATATATAACCATTATTTATTGTCCTTTATAACAAAGTCTTTAAAAGTAGATGAACTATATATAATATCCTCATAATCAGGAATAATTAAAACAGTTTCAAGATTATTATTAATTTCTCTATTCAGTTTAGCCATGTCTAATTCATAATTAAAGTCAATATTATTTCGAGCTGAACGAACTAAGTATTTTATATTCATTTCTTTTGCAAATGTTCCGATGTATTTTTCATTAACATATGTAATAAAAACATTAGAGGGAAATTTATTTTTTCTCATAATTTTTAGTCTATCTTCAATATTGTTTTGATTTGTCTTTAAGTGGTTATTTGCTACAACCACATGCAGTTCATCAAATAGTTGTGATGCTTTAGTAATTATTTGGATATGTCCCTTATGGACCGGATCAAAAGACCCTGCGAATATTGCTTTTCTCATAATATAATTATATAAAATATATGATTAAATTTAAAATTCATTTTATTTTAAACACTATTTTCTATAAAAATATCAATATGTTAATATAAGGTTATTTTATTAACTATATAGTATAATATTTTAATCTTAATTTAAGATATACATTGAAAGGGAGAGTATGATAGAATGATTTAATTGAAAAAACGAAACTGGGGAAATGATTGGTTCATTTACACTCACATTTGCGGTTTTATTGGCAATGATTATTGTCCATAGGAAAAAATACGGTATTGACACTGTATTCAAGAAAAGAATGTTTATGGGTGTCATAGTCGCACTCGCAGTTTTGTTCTCTGCGACTGCTGCTGTAGGATTTGGCGGATTTGGACAGATCAATCCAGGTATTACATTAATGGTTGCTGCAATAGAAGGTCATTGAAACCAAGTTCCTGCTATTATCGGATTCCAATTAATAGGTTCTATTATGGCAACAATTGGTGCCTTGCTATTTACAACATATTTTATTAAAGACGTTAAACTGAATAGTGTTTTTAATTGAACTAAGCAATCCGTGGGGCACACGGTCGGTATTGAAGTGGTAGGAAATATTTTTTGATTCTTACCAATTGCAGGTTATGTGCTCTTATTAATTAACCAAAATGGTAGTATAGGTAACCTGGATTATTCAACATTTGGTCATTTCCAACTTGCCTTAACAGCTGCCGCTGGTAAATTCATATTAGTGGGCATGTTTGAAGAATTTGGAGCAGCTAATTTTAATGCTCAAATCTGATTTGGTAAGATGTTGGCGACAATTGTTATTACTAAGAAATTACCCAAAAAACCTGTTGTATCTGAACTATCGGGGTTACTTGCTAACTTATCAATTGGTATTGGACTTGGATACTTAGCTAATTACTACTTAAAACATTAACCACCAAGTCAATAAAACAAGTTAAAACAAAAAATATCCTAACTTATTTTGGTTTAAATTACATATCATAAATAAAAACAACTCCTTTTGAAGTTGTTTGTTTTTTATGGTTTAGTCATAATGGTTAATTAATTTTTTGTTATTATTGTTCCAGCTTTACCAGCGATGATTTTATGTGCATCTTTCAAGTCGCCAATAAATGCAGGCATACTTGTATTTTTAACAAATTCCATAGCTGCTAATATTTTTGGCAACATCGAACCGGGTGCAAATTGATTTTCTTTGATGTAAACATTAAGATCATCTAGATTAGTTGTAGCAAGTGATTCTTCATTTTCTTTTCCGTAATTGATTTTCACTTGATCAACAGCTGTCAAAATAATAAATTTGTCTGCTTTTAATTTATCAGCAATAAATGAAGCTGTGGAATCTTTATCAATAACTGCATCCACTCCTTCAATTGAGCCATTATTAATAACAGGTATTCCTCCACCTCCACCAACAATTGTAATAATATTGTCTTTTAACAAATTCCTTACTATTGGTAAAACGGGCATATCTACTGGTTTTGGTGAAGCAACAACTCTTCTTCATCCTCTTCCGGCATCTTCTTTCACTTTTCAATTATTTTTTGTGGCAATTTCTTTAGCTTCTTTTTCTGACATAAAATCACCAATTGGTTTAGAAGGATCTTTAAATCCGGGATCATTTTTATCAACAATAGTTTGACAAACTAGAGATATTACATTGCCTTTTATTTTTCTGTCTAATAATTCGTTTTGAACTGCGTTTTGAATGTGATAACCAATATATCCTTGGGACATAGCTCCACATTCAGGAAAAGGAAGAATTTCCTTAGAAATTTTATCCTGAAAAGATTTCATGAAAGAATTATTTATTCAACCAACTTGAGGTCCATTTCCATGAACAATTACTACATTATGATTATCATTGTATAAATCTACAATTGTTTTAGCTGTTGTTTTAACAGTTATTTTTTGTTCAGAAGGTGTTTTTCCTAAGGCGTTTCCACCTAGTGCTAACACTATTGTATTCATTAGAATAATGCGCTTCCACCAGCTGCTGCTAATGAGAATGCTAGTATTAACACAAATCCAACTATGAATAAACTTAGTGTGATTTTTCAAGTTTGTTTAATTCAAACATTATATGGTACTCCTGCATAAGCGGTGTAACCCATTAACGCTGCTGATGTTGGGGTAATTAAGTTTGCAATTCCACTTGCAAATAAGAATCCCATCATAGCAAGTCCTATCGCTGTTGTTTCTCTACCAGGAAATGCGGTAACAGCGATGTTTGCAAATATTGGTATAAAGGCTGCTGCGAATCCTGATGTTGAAGGAACAAGCATTGATAAAATAATAGAAATAATAAATATAACAATACCAAATCCAACTCATGAAGTTAGTCCTCTAGCTGATTTATCAGCTATAAATTTACCAAATCCTGTTGCGTTTAATATTGATCCTAACCCTGCGGCTGTTCCAATCAATAAACAAACAGTTAAAACATCTTTAACCCCTGCCATATATGATGAAATAAATCCTTCCTCAACATTTTCATTTTCAGATTTAAATTCTTTAACATTCATTGCGAAAACCAATACTGCAACAATTAAGAATAATGCAGCAACAGAAGTAAAGTATCAATCTCCAATTGGAGCATAACCTGACCCTTTTGTTGAAGCAAATCAGAACATGTATTTTTCATAAGTTGCAGTCGGTGTGGTAAGATCAGATATTCAGTTACCTCATGGCAAATACATAATAATCATTAACACAAAAGCAAGAACAAACAATGCAAGTGATAATTTTCTTTTTCTTGTAAATTCAATTAATTCAACTTCTTTAAATCTTGATTCAATTAGTTTGTTGTCCAGTCCATCTACTATTCTTCCTCTTCTTACAGAAGAAACCATACTTACACCAATACCTTTAACTGATTCTATAAATCCGCCTCCAGATTTTTTTGTATATCCTCATTTTTCTTTGGCTTCAAAATCAGTTTTCATATTAGCTCCGATTCCTTTTTTATATTTTGCAGCTATTAATGTTACCATTAAAATTCCAACTATTTCATATATAAAGAATGAAACCCATCTTGTTCCTTGCATAACTCCAGAAGTTATGCTGATACCGGCATCAACCATACTTTTGTTATCATTAATGGCAGCAACTGCGGCCCCCACTGAAAATGGGTTAACTGTTGATGCTAAACAACCAATGCCAGATCCCATTAATATAACTAGTATAGCTGTAAAAGCACCATAGCCAGCTTTCTTAAATACCGGTATTAAAACAGGTATAAAAGCAATAGTTTCTTCTCACATACCATATGATGTACCACCCATACCAAATACAAACATAAGTACAGGTATTAATAATCAAACTTTATTACCTAATTTTCCAACTAGGGCATCTATTCCTGCATCTATACTCTTGATCTTGGTCATAACACCTAAGGTACCGCCAATTGAGAATATAAATAGAATTACATCTGCCTTGTCTTTAAATCCATGTCAAATAGAAGTAAAGATATCTAATAGACCTACACCAGTTATATCACTAGAAAGTCCTTGTCCTATTCATGAAGCTACAATAAATGCAACCATGATAGAAATAATTACTAAAAATGATGAAGGTATATATTTTTTCTTTTTCATTTGTTTATCTTTCATTTTTATCTCCTTTTAATATCTAAAACTTACTGACCAATAGTAGCTAACATAATTGCTTTTATAGAGTGAAGTCTATTTTCTGCTTCTTCAAATACTTTTGAGTATTTTGATCTGAAAACAGCATTTGTCACTTCAAATTCTCCATTTTTTACATTAGGATACTTATTTCCATATTCTTTTGCTTTTTCATAACTGACAGTTGTATGAGTGTCATGAAAAGCAGGTAAACAATGAAGGAAAATAACATCTTCATGTGCATTTTTGATCATATCCATATTTACTTGATATTTATGAAGTGATTTTAAACGACCATTTCAGTCAGATTCCCCCATTGAAACTCAAACATCAGTATAGATAACATGAGCTCCTTTTGTCGCTATTTTTCAATCAGAACTTAATTCTATTTTTCCATCAGTTTCGCTAGCTATTTTTTCACATTTGGTAACTAGGCCTTTTGCTGGCATTAATTCTTTAGGAGATAGCATCACAAAATGCATTCCTAATTTAGCAGCAGAAACCATTAATGAATTGGCCATATTATTTCTTCCGTCTCCAGAATAAACAATTTTTTTACCTTTTAAGTCAGTTCCAAAATATTCTTGAATTGTCATAAAATCAGCGATCATTTGTGTAGGATGTCAATCATCTGTAAGACCGTTTCAGACTGGAACTCCTGAATGTTGAGCTAAAAGCTCAACATCTTTGTGAGCATATCCCCTGAATTGAATTCCATCAAACATTCTTCCTAAAACTTTTGCAGTATCTTCTATGGATTCTTTTTTTCCAAATTGAGATCCAGATGGACCAATGTACACAGTATGCATTCCTAAATCAGCGGCCCCTATTTCAAAAGAACACCTTGTTCTAGTTGAATCTTTTTGAAATAGCAATGCAACTGATTTACCATTTAGTGGTTTATCTACAATTCCGTTGTATTTTTGAGCTTTTAGATTATGGGAAAGCTTTAATAAATATTTAAACTCATCATTTGATAAATCCAATATTTTAATGAAATTTTTTCCTCTCATATTTTGCATATATTAAATATTCTCCCTTTCTAGTGGCATGGACATACATCTTGGTCCACCTCTTCCACTGGATAATTCACTTGATTTAATTTCAATAGTTTCTATACCTGCGGCTTTAACAGCTTTGTTTGTGTAGACGTTTCTGTTATAAACAATAATTTTACCTGGTTCAATGCATAGACAATTTGCACCATCATTTCATTGTTCTCTTTTAGATCTAACATATTCGTCTCCTCCAACAATAATTAATTGTGTTTTTGGGTGAATGTGTTTTTGTAAAATAGTTAAAATATTGTCATTTGATTTTTTAATATTCAATTCATCGTTTAATCCTCTAGTTATTTCAAAAGATGTGTATTTATCGTGAGCAAAATCAGCATCTATTGAAAATTTATCGTGATCCATTTGAGTTAAAATGGTGTCTAAGTGCATTGTTGCATGACTTTTTGGGATTTCGATTCCAACTACAATTTTTAGGTGATCATATCTTTTAAATAATTTTTTAGACAATATTTCAACACCAACAGCGGTTGTTCTCTGAGAAATACCGACAAAAATATTTTCCTTGTTCATTACCAAAACATCTCCACCTTCTATGGTTCCATCATCGCTTGGATCCATAATATATTTTATATTTTTAAACTCTGGATGAAGTTTAAATCCGTATTCATAATAAACACTTTCTCTTCTTCTTGTTACTGAATACATTTTGTGAAGATTCATTCCATCGAAAATTGTTGCAATTGGATCTCTTTGAAATAAAATATTTGGAATTGGATCTGCATAAAATGGATAAGCATCATCTTTTAAAACTAGATCCGTCAAATTATTGGAAAAGTCAGGTTTAATTTCTGATTTTTTAACTCCAGCAATTGTTGCTCTTACCATCTCCAAATTATTTTTCATATCTAAAAAGAATTTTTTTGCAGCGACATAAATTGATTTGCTTCTTATGTCTGCTTCTTTTAGATAAGAATCAATAAATTTTTCTCTTTGGCTTGGATTAGCATCCAATACTTCAGCTACCAATTTTTCTATATAAAATACTTTAACGCCTTCTTCTTTTAATTTATCAGTAAAATAATCATGCTCTTCTTGAGCAACTTTTAGATACATTATGTCGTCAAATAAAAGCCTTTCAAATATTTCTGGATAAATTCTTTGTACTTCTTTGCCAGGTCTGTGAACTAGAATTTTTTTTAGTTTGCCTATTTCACTATATACTTTTAATTCCATGTTTCTCCTTTTCATATTGGTTTGTTTTAATATATAAAAAGCAGAAACGGGCCTCAGGTTCCTCGAGGGATATTAATAAAGAAAGAAGTTATATTGATATAAATTCAATTTAAAAAGATTTGTACATTTGTTGAAAGAAAATATAAATATTCATTCATACTAATATTATATATCAAATAACAGGTTTACATAATAAATATACAATATAATAATATCCCATAAATTATTTATAACTTTGTTAGTTTTTGTGTTTAGTGCCTTTATTGTAAATAATTACAAGTTTAAACTATTTAGTATTTTCACTCTATTGTTAAAAGGTTATCATAATAATGTCCGCTATGAAAGGCCCCTTTGCCTTACAATTGATTTAGAGACTAATCAGGAAGAAAAGGGACGCTAGAAAATAAACATAAAATTATAAGACGATTAATTTCTAAGAAAAAAAGTTTAAATAAATATATAAATAAAGATTTATTAATCCTAAATAAATTTATCAATAATTACTATTCAAAAACATTTAATAAAATATAATCCAGCATAACCAATAACTGCACTGAAAAACCTTATTTTTATTACTGAAAATTATGTCACTTATCCTTGCACAAAACAGTATTTATTTTTGTTCTATTGGTACCAAGATGAACCTATATTAAAATGAAAATGTTCCATGTAAACCTGAAAAAATATTTCTACACTTTAGATTGCATATTAAGTTAGGATAAAAATTGATAAACAAATTATGTGAAATGAGTGGCGTTTTTTTATAAAAATATATAATATATGCAAAGGTTGCTAGTTTGATGAGTTTAAAAGGCCCATTATATTTGAGCAATTAAAGAACTATATACAACTAAAAGATTGGAGAAATTATGAATAAAAGAAACGCATATCGGTCAATAATTATGGATAATTACAAAAATCCATCTAATTTTACAAGGAATATTCCGGGAGGATACATAGAATTGAAGGCGTCCTCGCTGACATGTTTAGATCATTTCAATATTTTTATAAAGACATCCAATAATTTAATTTTCGATATTCTTTTCAATGGTGAAGGGTGTTCTATTTCCACATCAGCTCTTAATATAATGGCTAAATACTTAAAAGGCAAAAATAAAAAAGATGCCATAGTCTTTTTAAAAAACTACGAGGTGTTTATTAAAGAAGGAAAAACCGACAACATAGAATTAGGGGATTTTGTTGTTTTTGAGAATGTTCATATTCACCTTAATCGGATTACATGTGCCCTTATGGGATCAAACACAATCCTGACTGAACTTGAATCATCTAATTAGTAATTTAAATACTATCAATCATTTTATGTGTAATAGTCTTTTCATATTGACTTCATTAGGCAAAAAAGTTATAAAAAAATGGGGCGACTGACGAGAATCGAACTCGCGAATGTCGGCACCACAAGCCGATGTGTTAACCACTTCACCACAATCGCCATTTATTTGCTTAATCATTATATGATAAAAAGGAAATACTTATAATATTTTTTGATTTTATGAATTATTCAAATAAGGTGTTTATAATAATTCTATGCCTATTCATTGGGTATGTATGTAGGCAAAAAATTTAAAACAAAGACATTCTTGTTGAATTTTAATAATATAGACATAACAAATATTTTTGAAATATTAAGGATGCAAATATTAAAAGACATCAGAGTTATTATTGGTAATAAAAGTTTTTTCATTAATAGAGAAAATGTGGAATTTGTTACATTTGCACCAATTTTACAAAGGAAGATCTTATTTAAAGTTTATAAAGGAGTTAAGTTGATTGATATTTCCAAAGGTAAAATGATTTTGCTTGCAAGAGCAACCAAAAAAATATTCCGGCTAATAATTATTTTCCAAAATTCAAAAATTCTTTAGCAATAATATTGAGGAAGAATTTATTATCAAAAGAGAACTTTTTCATGATGGAGCTTTAGCTGCATTTGCTAGTTATGTGTTGTATGGAAGTGCAAGGAACATTGAACTTAAATGGTATAAAAAACCAATAAATATGAGAACTTTAATTAAGGAAATTGTTAATTATTCAAAGGGCGATGTGATTAGAATGAAATATATTCACGAAAACATGCAATAATTTTTAAAATTGTCCAATAAATGGTAAAAATTCATTGTAAAAAAACTCTTTAACTTTAAAAATTTCTAAACTTGCAAAACAATCATTATTTTTAAATTTACTAGACGATTTTAAAACAATAAAAGAAGCAAAAAAATGATATTTTGATTAATGTCAAAAAATCTCATAAAGAAATGAAGAATTTAACTGATAAAGAAGAAAATTCAAGCATTAAATTATAGTGGCATTTTGTATTGCAAAAACTTCCTGCATTCTAATTATTTTATTTTTTTTAGTAAAGATTCTATTTTTTTAATTTCCTCTTTTTTATTCATCTTTCAATTTAGCTCTGTTATTCTATAAATAGGGTAATTTTTAGCTTCAAGAAATTTTTGTCTTTCAATATCTTTAACCATTTTTTCAAAACCCGAATGATATTTATAACCATCAACCTCAATTCCGAGCATAAATTTGTGAGTTTTATTGTTCATAATAGATATATCAATTTTATATGAACCGACTGAATATTGTGTCATTATGTAAACTTTTTTAGAAGTTTTTAAATTTTCTTTAATATAGTCATACACATCTTCTTCAAAGGACGAATCAAATGTTTCGCTTTCTTTATGACTATCAACACTAAGATAGTTTCCTTTTCGTTCTTTTGAAGATAGCTCAAGATATTCCAATCATGATTTAAATGTATTAATGGAAGCGTTTTTATTGGAACCAGTAACCTCAAATGAGGATATTGATTTAAACACAATCATTTTTGATTTGGCTCTGGAAATTGCTACATTTAAAGCATTCCTACCGGTAGACTTAGCAACATATGTTGCAGATAATCTTGCGGTTTTATCATAGGCAACAGAAATAATAACCAAGTCAGCTTCGTCACCCTGGATATTTTCAAGATTCCTAAGTTTAATTTGATCATTTTCTAGGGCATCAATAATATTTTTAAAATTAGGATCTTCATATATCAATGCATCAATATGTTGTTTTTGTGTAGAGTTCAGAGTAAGAATAATTATTGACTTAAATGTTTTTAAATTATTTAATGCACATTCAAGTGTAGCTTTTGCTTCTGTTTCATTAACTCTGCCTTCTCATTTACCCTTTACATCAAAAACAATAATTGACTCTATATCAAAACCATGCGCATCCACGGTATCGAGCTCGGAATTATAAAACTCTTTTGATGAAAAAATCATTAATTCAGAATTCATGGATCTGTAATTTTTTGAAAGCATATATTCCCTACTATCTCCAAGCCCTTTTCTATAGGCATATTCAAGTAATGAATCAACATTAACCTCACTATCGTCTTCCACATCAGAGTTATCTCTACTTATGAAGTAATTTGTTGGCCTCATTTGTTGATTATCTCCTGAAATAATAGACTTATCTGCAATACTAATAAATGGAATCGCTTTTTCTAAATGCAGTTGTGATGCTTCGTCAAATATAGCGAAATCATACTGAGCATCCATATTAATTATTCCAGCTAATGTATCTGGTGTTGAAACAAATACAGAAAATAATTCATCAATAATATCTTTGTATATATTTGCAAATTTATAAGGAACCCTAAATCCAGAATTAACATTTTTTAAAAAAGTTATAATTTTTTTTTCATACTTTGGCATTTGTTTAATCCGATTTATTTTTTCTCTGAAACGACTTGCTAATAAATTGTCTAAGTAAGCCATGTGATCTACATTATCATTTGATTGTAAAATGTATTTTTTTTCAGTCTCAATTATTTCATTTGACTGAAAAATATTTTCATGGTTCTTGATATCCATAAATGATTTAACATAAGTTTTCTCTATTTTATTTTTATTCAATAAATAATCCATAACTCGAACATCTTTTGGGTATCTTCTGAAAAAAAAGCCAGTCTTTTTGATATTCATTGAAGTTATTGCTTCCAAGTAACTTTCGCCATTTGTTATTTTCTGTACAAACAAAGATTCCCTTAATATTAGGTTATTATCAAACATTTTTTTGACGCACTTATGATTATTGTTATTCAATGAAGATAACCGTGAAACCGCACTTAAATCTTCATCAGCTAACGCAGATGCCTGTTCTAGGTATTCTAATTGATTATTTGTTATTGAAGGAGAACCATCATTATGTATTAATTGTGTGGATGAAACAACCATTTTCAATAGTTCCTGAAAAGGTTTATAAAATTCATCTTTGTTTACATATTTTTTATCAACAAGACCAAAAAACATATATTTTGCCAACAAACCCATTCTCTCTTTAATTACATCTAAAGCAGCCTTCTTTTCAGATGTTATTATTACGTTTTTGTCTTGTTCAAGTAAATTTGCAATTATGTTTGATATTGTTTGTGATTTACCTGTCCCAGGGGGTCCCCATATAATTGATGAATCAATTAATGATCCAATGATTGCCTTTTCTTGTGATAAATCAGTCTTTGTTATTCTAAATATGTGTTTTTGATTTTTTAAATAATCATCCACTTCTTTATTTATATTTTTTAACGGATCTATGTCAAGAAGATCTTCTATTTTTTGAGTGTCTAAAATGTCAATCAACTTATTGCGTAGTTCCCCACCCGATGGAGAAACAAATGTGAGGACAACACCTGCCTCATATTTTAATTCAAGGTTTTTAACTGTGGCTTTTGTCATAAATTGAAATTTAGCTTGAAAACTGAAATTAGAATCAATAATCTTGTTTAGATCATTACTATATTTTTCGGCAACATCATTAATAGAATATTTTTCTTCAGCGTCTAAAGCTGATAAACTGAATTTGTATTCCTTTTGTAAAAGGAATAATAATTTTTCGTTGATATCCACTGATGGGTCTATCGACTTTAGATACACTTTATTGGAATGTGTTATTTCTATTTCAACTTTTTTCATAATTAGTGGTGCATAAAGTGTTGACGAAGTTGTTCTCACACTTATGAACATACTGCCAATATAAAGTGGTCAACTGTTAGTTTGTGATTGCATGTCTAAATACTTATTTTTAATTTTCTTTCATTTTGCTATAAATTTATTTTTTTGTTTTTTTAATTTGTTTATGATTCCGACTTTATTGTCAATGAAATTATCTTCCAAGAGCTTTCTATCTGTGATAGAAATATATATAGCGTTGTTATCTGCAAACCAAATAAACTCATCGATTGTTTTTGATGAAATTAATGATTTTATTGCTATGTCATCATTGGTATTAGTAATTTCCACTTTGAATGTTTCTGATTTAAAAATTTTTTTATAGTCTGATGGTGATAACAAACTTAATAAATCCATATTATTTATTTTGGAAGAAGAAAAAATAGCATTATCTCGATTCCCAATCCCCAGAAGATTATTTAACATCTTTTTATATTCTGGCCTATTTTCCAATTTCTTGTTAACATTCATAAAAGCAGCTTTATTTTCATTAAATTTTTTCATAGATAAATTATATATAAAATAATAGTCTATGCAAATAAAACAGCGTATCTTATTTGCAGAAAGCTAAAATCATACTTATTGACATTAAGTTTAAACCATGCACCTTATATATGTTTAAAAACAAAAAATATGAAGAGATCAATAAATGAATAAAACAAGACAAAATAATTGGTAAGGTTAAACTTGCAGCTAATACATATGGTTGTAGCTGCCTATATATGATGTATAGTTGTGATGCTTTCATTTATTTTAACTTAAAGGGTATATAGTTCAGGAAATCATAAAGAGTAAAAGTTGTAAAAGAGATTCTAAAAGAAAAATCATCGTTGAATAAGACTTATAAATTAATAGGAGAAAAAATTATTGACGAGTTAGTGTCTACTGTAAAACAAATGATATTGAGTATGTTGTTGAACCTTACTATCCTTTATAAGGTAGGGTGATTAGGCTAGATTTTGTTTGATGGAGAAAATGGGAAGAGGACAAATTATTTGAAATAAAAATAGTTTCATTAAGTAGTGCAATTAATTTTTTTAAACATTGAACAACTTGAAATAATCTTGAATGAAAACAGTAAAAATATTTATTGTTTGATTTAGAAATTGATGATGTGTTACCAAAAGACTTAAGGAATTAGATGGAAATAATATTAAAATTATTGATGTTAAAAATATAAATAGTTATTTTAAAAGCAGCTTTGAAAAATAAATTATAGTTTCTAAAATTATCTACACTTATCTATTTAATGAATTTTTCGCTGATATAATTTTTATTAACTAATTCTTCTACTCATTGTGCTATGACCTCTTCATCAAAATAAGAGTCACCAGAATTAATTAATTTGACAATAATTTTTGTTTCGTTCTCGATAATATGAATTAATTTTTCAGGATATTTCATCTCTATTTTGTTTTCTTCAAATTCACGTCTATCAACAATTTTAATAGGTTTTTCTGGATATGCTTTTACATCCAAATCATAATCAATATATTTTATTGTGCCCTCTTCATATATAAAAGGAGAAGCTAAGTTAGTATAAAAGTAAGTACCTGATGATCTTATTAATCCGGTTGTATTGTGTCACTTTTCCTTGGATAATCACCAGAGCATTGGTTCCCTGACGGTTCACTTTTGCTGTTTTTCTTCAATTACTTTAGTTTTATAAACTAGTAACACGACGTCTTGGTCAGATACCTCAATAACCTTAGCGCCATTTCATTGTCTATATAACAACCCGCTATGTTTATATGCTTGAATATTAACGATCTGTCCTTCTTTCATTTTATCTATCATGTTTTTTCACCTATCATTATTTTAACACCACCCTCTATTGATGAATCATTTTGTTGTATACCTGCATATGTTTTATATTTATCATTTGTATACAATTTATAATCAATAGATGAAGGTGACCAAGTTGTTGCATAACCAGTTTCATCAGAGTTTCTAACTGACTTTAATGGGCTTGTGGCATTTTCGCCATTAGCTAATTTACCATTTCTGGTTTGGGAAAAAAATAATGTTTTGTTTTGGATGTCATCAACGATAACCCAATTATCAAGGATATAAAATTTGTTTTCCATTTCAATATTCAAAGGTTCATATTCAGTCGCCGTTAATGTTTCTTTGCTTTTATATGTAAAATCATGAATGTCGATTGGAATTGAAATGAATACCCCACCATTATTTCAATAACCAATATATTTATATTTTTTTGATTCTGCTTCGTTTATATAACCGCCAAATTTAATTTTTTCATTCATATCATCAACGGATATATAAATTTGATCAGTATTCAAAAGTTTAGAATCATTTTTTGACCAAATAAATGAAATGTCATCACCTGAAGAATGACCAAAATGCTTATCCAAATTTTCATATAATTTTATAGACCGCTCATTCTTTTCTCCATTTGGTTCAAAGGGGCCATCATCCAAATATCTTTGAACTATCACTTCATGAGAAAAAGGGTATATGTGTTTTCGTTCTGATAGACTTTCATAACTACTTCTGTTGTAAAGTAATTCTGATGTTAGCAGTTTCTTTCCTTCTGTACGCACAACACCAGGAATACCAATGTTAGGGAAATATTTATTATAGTAGTATGGTTCAATTAGCTGTTGGTATTTTCTTACAAACAATTCACTCATAGAATTTGTGTATATTAGTGATTTGTTGGTTACAGGTATTAAGAAAGACGGTTCACCAACCGCACTCACGTAACCATCAAAACCAGGGTGATGGCCTAATTTGGAAAAATTTGGTGTCCTCCTCCCATTAGCTATATCAAAAATATTCTTTGAGTTATATATACTCCCTAATGACTTATATACTTTATCATTTCATCGAATTGGTTCTTCCAGTTTATCAAAATTATTATTAGAAATATCTTTGTTACGATCGTAATAAAGATTCTTTTTAAAAGTATCCAAAAAATCTTTATTTCATGGTGTGGCGACTCTTGATAATTCAAGATTATCATCATTTGTTTTATCTGAATAAATGTCACTAGATGAAGCAGTTGTACCAAGCGGCTCGTTATTCAAATATGAATTAGCAATATGATGGTAATATTCGTGAAAAATGATTTGGTATACTAACTCGACTTTAGCATCAGTTAAGGCCTCCGTGTCATTTTCCGAATTAGTGGGAAAATACTCCTTTATCAAGTTTTTTGTATTAATAAATATCTCATTTGTGAATGGAATATAAGAACCATTATTATCTTCATTAATAAAATTCTCATCACCAATACTAATGGATTTTAATAGAAATATTTCAGGCCCATATGTTAACTTTTTTATTATTTTTTCCTTTAATTTTTCTAAACCTTCAGGACCCAACCAATATAAGTTTTCTTGATCAGTTATGTTCACTTCACTAATGTAGGGACCATTTCTATCATTATCTTCAATAACTTCGCCCATGCTTGCCCCACCATCACTAAAAATATATTTGGTGTGTGAGGTATATTCATATTTATCTTTTTCTTTTAAAGTAGATGGATTAGAGTTATTTTTATCTTTTTCTTTTGGATTAGAGTTATCAACCAAAATATAATAAGTAGCAAAACATGAGCCAGCTAATACTGATCCTATGATTACTCCTAGTGTGATCACTTTTAAAGTGTTGCTTATTTTAATCATATTAACATCATTATAGTTTAATATATTAATATGAGATTAAGAAATAATGCAAATGCAATGAATGAATTAATAGAGTCGAAAATACTTATTAGTGATTTTCCATTGAATATTGACAACAATACTGTTATTGAGTTGGGAATGGGCAAGGGTGAAATGATTGTTGAACTTGCAAGGAAAAATCCAACAATTAATTTTATTGGTATCGAAAAATATGCCACAGTCGCAGCAAGGGCAGCCAAAATTGCAGATCAAATGGAAATTAAAAATTTCAAAATAATTTGCGAAGATATTATCAGCATCCCTAAAATGTTTGTTGGAAAAGTAGATTTAATATGATTAACATTTTGTGACCCTTGACCTAAAAATCGACATGAAAAAAGAAGATTAACACACATTAATTTTTTAAATATATATAAAGAAATACTAACAAATGATGGGGTTTTAAAATTTAAAACTGATAATGATAAATTATTTGATTGATCAGTTGAACATATAAAAGAACACAATATAAAGTTATTTAATATAACAAAAGATTTTCATACTTCAAATTACTCCAAAGGCAATATTATGACTGGATATGAAAAAAAATGAGCAAAACAAGGGAAAACAATTAATTATTTAGAAATTAAATTTTAATAGTTATTTTAATTTGATTTGTTTATAATTTAATTATGGAAAATAAGGAATTTGAAAAAAATAATGTTGTTCATACAAAAGAATTTGTATCATTGAACAATAAAAAATTAAATGTTAAAAAATACAAGTATTTGATACTTTCTCTTTTATTTTTATTTGTCACATTTCTTTCGGCATTTTTACTTGTTTATGGAATCAATTGAGTAAGGGATAGCATTTAATGGCTTTAAAAGCC
Source organism: Candidatus Mycoplasma mahonii (assembly GCF_030550815.1). Lineage (GTDB taxonomy): Bacteria > Bacillota_I > Bacilli_A > Mycoplasmatales > Metamycoplasmataceae > Mycoplasma_O > Mycoplasma_O mahonii. Next base: position 139,480 of record NZ_CP114583.1, read on the forward strand.
GGGATTGTCGGGTTACCAAATGTAGGTAAATCAACTTTATTTAATGCCATCACAAATTCACAAGTTGAAGCTGCTAATTATCCTTTTGCAACGATTGAACCAAATATTGGAGTGGTTGAATTATCAGATGAAAGGTTACCAAAATTAGTAAAAATAGTTAACCCTAAAAGGGTTTTACCTGCAACATTTGAGTTCACTGACATTGCCGGTCTTGTTGAAGGGGCCTCAAAAGGTGAAGGACTCGGAAATAAGTTTCTCGCTAATATTAGGGAAACTGATGCGATTATTCAAGTTGTGAGATGTTTTGAAGATGAAAATATAACACATATTTATGGAAATATCGATCCCGTTAGAGACATGCAAACTATTAATTTAGAGTTAATCCTAGCCGATTTAGATACTGTTTTAAATGTTATCAGAAGAACAGAAAGACTTGTTAAAAACACTAGTGACAAATTTGCTAAAGCTGAATTTTGTGTTGTACTCAAATTAAAGGATGCTTTTGAAAAAGAAATTCCGGGCCGATTATTAGCATTTACAAGTGATGAAATGAAAATAGCAAAGGGTTATAACTTATTAACCATGAAACCACTTTTATATGTTGGCAATGTTGCTGAAGAATTTGTAGCAACCCCTGAAGATTCTGAACTATTTAAGTTGATGAAAGATGAGGCTTCGAAGCTTGGAGTTGGATCAATTGGTATTTCTGCAGCTATCGAGGGTGAATTATCACAGCTTGAGGGTGAAGATAAGCAAATGTTTTTGACAGATCTTGGCATTAAAAGTTCAGGACTTGATAGACTAACAAGAGCATCATTTCAATTGTTAAATCTCTCTACTTATTTTACAGCTGGAGTTAAAGAAGTTAGAGCATGAACTTTCAAAAATGGTTATACAGCTCCTCAATGTGCAGGAATTATTCATACAGACTTTGAAAAAGGCTTTATAAGGGCAGAAGTTATTTCTTATGATGAATATGTTTCAAATGGCGGAGAAAACGGGGCCAAAGAAGCTGGTAAAGCGAGGCTTGAGGGTAAAGATTATATTATGGTTGATGGAGATATTGTTCATTTTCGGTTTAATGTTTAATTAAGGAGTCTAAATGTTGATTTTAGTTACTGGTAAATCAGGTTCAGGGAAAACAACGTTATTAAAGGCAACAGGTTTGTCAAATATTTATGATGCAGATGAATTTGTTAAAAAAACTTTATACGTTAAAGGTCATGTTGTCTATTATCAAATTTGTAAACTTTACCCAACGGCAATTAAAAATGATGAAGTTAATAGAGAAATTTTGGGAAAAATTTTATTTTCAGATTCATCTAAAATGAATCAAATGAACAATATTGTTTACCCGCATGTTGTAAATTGACTAACTAACTTAGAATCTGGTAGCATTGTAGAAATGGCAGCTTATATTAATTTAGAAAAGTTGTATAAAAAATATTTTCATATTGTTATTTTAATTATAAGAGGTGAAAACGATTTATCAAAATTTAAATATTATGACGTTATGAAACAACCCATTCATAATATTAAAATAAAATATAAATACAAAATAGAAAATGATCATGATATTACGAATTCTGCTACAAGGTTAAAAAAAATCTTATTATTGATCTAATTAAAGGGTTCTTCTAATCTACAAAAATTTATTTTAAGGTTATTGAGTAATGATAAAATCTTTTTTTAATTCATTAGATATTTCTGTAATTATATATTTGAAATTAATTTATTTTTTTTATTACTAAGAATATAATAGTCTATGTTATGACATTTAAAAAATATATAGTTAACAAATTAAACGAAAAAAGTGGTGATTCTAAAAAGAAAATTCTTTTTATGGATGGTAATGACACTAGAGCTCAAAATGCTGCATATCTACATGCCGCAGATGGTCATTTGGAACCTATTTTATTAGTTGAAACAAACGCAGAAAAAGAAAAGCTTCACGGCACAATTATTTCAATTGAGGAATGAAATAATAACCAAGACATTCTTATTAAAAAATATGTTGAAAGAAGAAAAGGTAAAGAAAGTGAAGAACAAGCAAAAATGGTCGTTAATAAAAAACCTATTTTTGCTATGCTCATGCTTGAACTAGGAGAAGTTGATGGAGTAATCGGTGGGCTAGTAGATACTTCAGCCGTTGTGCTAAGCTCGGCATTTAAAGTCATTGGACCAAAACCAGAAATAAAAACTATTTCATCAGTAATGTTAATGGAAAAAGCACATGAATGATATATTTTTTCAGATATTTCGGTTAATATTGTTCCGACAAAAGATCAACTTGTGGACATTGCTAAAAATGCTTCTATGTTCGCAGAAGCGCTTGACTTTAAAACAAAAATAGCATTTTTATCATTTTCAACTTCAGGATCTGCAGTTCATGAGAGATCAACTATGGTGAGAGAAGCAACAGTGAAATTCAATGATGATTATAAACCGGCTTATACTGCAATTGGGGAAATACAATTTGATGCTGCCTTTTCTCCTGAAGTAAGAAAATTAAAATATAAATATAAAGGGTTCCCAAAAAATCCCACAATCTTTATTTTTCCTTCATTAGAAGCTGGAAACATTGGCTACAAAATCGCTCAAAGAATGGGTGGATTTGGTGCTATTGGACCCATCATTACTGGGATTAATAAACCTGTTAATGATTTATCGCGTGGTGCAGAAACAATAGATGTATATAATACAGCCTTAGTAACCGCCTTACAAACATTCAATTAACATGATATTAATAAAAGCGATTAAATATTTTTTTATAATTTTAGATATTTCCTTAATTTACTTATGATTATTTATATTAAACAAGTTATAACAAAATAATTTAAAGATAAATTCACAGGAATGATTTCACAAAATAAATGAGTTTTGTTGCTGATAAATCAGGATAAAAATAAAATGTTTATGGAAATGAAGTTTTAATAAAAAAATAATTTGCAAAACAAGGAACAATTATCCTGAAACATTCTTTATTGAAAAAAAGTTATTTGTAAATGAGATTTAGGGTACTTCAGAAATAATGTTATTAAAACAGCATGCATATAATAATAGATAAATACTTCAAATATTTTTAATTATTTTTAGTTTTTATTTTATATAGCTCTTTAAGTAAAGGGCATAAAAAGGCTATCATTCTTAAACATGCAAAGTTGTATCCATCAAATGTCTCTACTTGGTAATTCGTTCTATCAATTTTAGAGATGGAAAAATGTTTTATCTTATGATGATATTTTATTTTTTCATTAGCTGTAAGAACAACCACTCTATTAACTTTTTTGCTATTAGTTAATTCATCCAAGATTTTATTTGCAAGATTTGAAGCTCCATTCATAGTAATTATAATTGCTGTGTCATTTAATGATATTCTATTCACGACATTAGTGATATTTCTTTCTCATGATTCATGAAAATATTCATTTGATATATTTGCGCTATTGAGTCTTTCGTTAAGAAATTTTCCAATTGATTTAGCTCTTATTGAATTGAATATAAATATCTTTCCAGTTAATAGCAGAGACACCTCTTTGGCAGGGTTTTCATATCATATTAAATCATTATTTTCATGTTTGAGTTCCTCTTCTTCATTGCTAGTAAATTCATAGAAAAAGTGTTTAAAAGAAGGGAACCCTAATGATTTCACCATGCGAGTAACAGAGGAATTTGAACACTTCAATATACTAGAGAGGTGTTCTAAATTTTTTATTTTTATATTATTATCATTAAGGAGTTTTGTACAAATGGTTATTTGCTGTTTTGTTCCTGTAATTATTCTTTCTATTAATCTTTTTCTCACATTGTTTGTCATAAAATTATTATATATCAATGGGAAAATTTCCTATAATTATTTTCTGCGCACCAGATATATGATTATGGGGATAAATATGATATTTCATATAGAATGGGATTATGTATGCAAAGCAGACCAAGAGAAAATGCACACAAATAAAGGTAAAATCATCTACTGGAGACACTCCCAAGAAATGCTTAGTTATTTTTTGATGGGTCATCAGATTCTCCACGGCTGCCGATGAAACAAAACACTTATAAAGAGGACATTAAAAATAGTGCAATTAAATAAATTGCATTTTTCTTTTTGGAAATTTTTCCTTTTTGAAATTATGTTGCATATAAATATAATAATATGTATATAAAAATTAAATATGCAACTTAATTATTTGTCAATAAAGTGTTACATAAAAGATGGAGATTAAAATGAAAAAAATATATTATAAATTAAGAGGACTTGGTGCAATAGTTATTCCGGTATCTACTGCATTGTTTTTTGGCTTAAGTTGTTCAGATAATGTCAACATAGAAAATGACTCTCACATTCAAGATGATGACCCTTCCGTTCAAGTTGATGATCCTTCTGTTCAAGATAATGACTATTCCGTTCAAGATGATGACTCTTCCGTTCAAGATGATGTTAGAATATCTTCATCTCCAAGAATACTTACAAAAGATGATATGACCAGAAATTTCTCCAATCCAACAAGCACATTAGTTGATGGTAACAACAGAGGTGAATTGCAGGAAAGATTTTTATCAGGACAACCATTTGGGTTACATTATCATGCAAGAGATCTTCAACAATGAGATGCAAATAACGATATTGATAGATATTATAATAGGGCAACAGTTCCACTAAGAGATAGAAGACTTGCTGCAAAATATATTTCAAGCCAAAACCCCAAGGATTTAGATATTTTAGCATCCCTAAATGCTTCAACATCTCGTAATAAAATTGGGACTGTACCAAAAAATTATGAAAAAACCAGAATTTTCTCAATGTGACAACATATTTCAAAAATGATTGGTTGAGGAGGTTCCACTTCTGAAGGGAACTGAGTAATCCCTAAAGGTGATGATATAAATACAGCTCACAGAAATGGTGTACCAGTCATAGGAACAGTCTTTATGGCTCCAAACTCCTTTGGTGGATCAACTTCTCAATATGAGGATATGGTTGTTAAGGATGGCGATAAGTTTCCAGTTGCAGATTCAATGGTGAAAATGGCTGAGTATTATGGATTTGATGGATGATTCCTAAATCTAGAAACTACAGGAGTTTCAGGTGAATTAACCAGAAAAATTGGTGACTTTATTGAGTACTTATATGGAAAAATGAGAGAAAAACAACAGTTTATGATTTTATATGATTATGGAGAAGGACAAAAATATTTTGGTGCAGGAAATTTTGATTTAGCAGCTATTGACTTCCAATTTAGAGATAGGACATATGATCTTCCACCAGAAAAAAGATCATACGGATATGACTATGACCGTGGGGTACTAACAAGTACCGATCAAGGTGGTAGATATGAGTATGATGGAAATAATCTTTGGATATATACTTATTTTAAAAGGAATGATCCAGTTCTAAATGGTGATGAAAAAGATCTTAAATTTTTCTCTGATTCAGAAGGTTCAAGAGATCCAAGATCAAGAGGAACAGATGCTTGGACTGAAATGTCTAAATATTTCCAAGATAAAACAGTAATAAACGGCAGAAAAACATTTACTAGTTCATTCGAACAGGGATTTGGCGATAAATTTTATGTAAAAGGCGTAGAACAAAAACTTGGGAAGCAACTAACTAATAATGGTTATAGAAATGCAGGATTACAAGATGTATTTCCAACATATAATTGAATAAATGACTATTATAATGCCGAAGGAGTAAGGATTTCCATACCCGGAGATAAGATTAATATTGATAGCGATGATTGAGTTTCAAAAATTGTTAATAATGATCCAACATATTATGGATCTTCATCGCTCAAGTACACAGGTAAACTCGAAGCAAATCATTCAATGATTAGTACTCTATATGGTTCCAATATAGTATTAAAAGAAAATGATAATTTTTCAATTATTGTAAAAGGAAGTCAAACAAGACCCAAAATAGTTATATGAACAGAAGATTCTGATCAAGATGATTTAACATTTGATCAATATATTGTTGACATTGCAGAAACAACGAATCTTGAAAATGATTTTTTCAGTTTAACTTACACAATACCAGCAAATCTCGCAACTCAGACAATGAAAAAATTTGGTCTTAAATTTATAAATGATAATGAGCAAATAGCAGATGCTAATTACTTAATTTCAAAAATTACTTTCACTCCAGAGGAACAATTGGCAGAGCAATCTACACCAAATATTGTTACAAATCTAAGACATGATGGGGATTTCATATTTTCAGGAGAAAAAAACATAAGAATAAATTGAGATATGACAGATTCATCTAAAGTTGATCACTATAGAATATATTCAACGAAAGGTGATTTTACAAAAGATTCTTTATTGACCATATCCGCATTACCAGCAGCATTTTTACAAGACATTCCATCTTCAACTGGGTCTGAAGTTAAAATAATTATTGAAGCTATCAATGAAAAAAATGAAGTTATTTCCGCAACTAATTCAATAGTTCTGACAAACTTCATAAATATGGATGATCTTTCTCAAATGAATGATCTTTCTAAATGAACCGCAACATGAGAAAGAACAAGTACTGATGATTCTGCAAAATTTATAACCCAAACAGGTTATGGACAAGCAGGTGATCAACAAGCAAGTGATGGATATAATGCAAAATTTAAAGATACTAACGGTGAAATATACTTTGGAGACGATTATACAAGAGTTCATAAATTATCTAATGATGGACAATTTATGTCAAATGGATCATATGAATGAGGCAAAAAACTCTTGGGACCTATTTATTCTATAGACACACATATTAGAAAAATATTTAATTGAGATGCTACACACATCGCAGTAGTAACCCAAAAAGGTACTTTGCATATCTTGAATAAAGAAACCGGTGAAGCTACTAATGATGTTAATATTAATGTAATTAATAAATTCTTGACAACTAAAAACAATTTAACATTTAATATAGAAAACCTATATAGAGAAGATGAAAATATAAGTTGAGAAATAAAAAATGTTTATTTTGCAAATTCTAAAAATGGAAATACAGAATTAGTATTAAGTGTTAACACAAAAAACAGAACAAATGGTACTGAATCTACTTTACCTTTATTGTTGAATATTAATCAAAGTGATTATGCAGTTAGTGAAGAAACCATTGCCGATAATGTAACAATCGATAAAATATCAATAACACCATCCGGTAGTTACATAGTGGCTTATAAAGTAGAAGTTAATGGAGAACAAAGAATTAATATCGTTAAACAAGATACACTTAACTTAGCAACGTTAACTAATACATCAAATATATCTACAAAATTAGAGGAGTTTGTAAATTCTGTTGAATTTAAGAATCAAATTCAATCGGGAGGAAGAGTTAATGCTGATAAAGTTGATTTCTTGACTAAGGGAGATATTGTTGATCTAAGAGAAGTCAATGGGAAAATTATGGCATTAAATTCTTGAGGATTAGCATTTACCATTGGTTTAGATGGAAATATAGAAAATATTACTTCCATTGTTGACTCAAGTACTTGAGGAACTTTAGCTGATTTCTTTAATAATTATGAGATTTCATATTGATTTAACGAGAATGATCCATTACATAGTAAATATAGTTCATTCTTTGATTCGACGCCACTAGATAATAAATTATCAACATTATACAATATATGAAATGAGCAATTTAACGGAAGAAGTGGTTTACCGATGTCTATCTTAGGTTCTATCCTGTTTGATGATGCTAATAAATTGTACATATCATCACAGGTTGTTAGTTTTAGAAGTAATTGATCAGGTGTCTGAGAGTTCCAATGTGAGATAGTTACAACTAATATTTCTACTTTATTAGATGGTTCCAACCCTAAAATGATAAATAAAGTGATGAGTGTAGCCCTAAGCAACGAAGATACTAAACAAGTTGATTCAATAAGATTTATGGATTCAATTAATGAAGTTTATGTTGTTGGAGGTTCTTTTGGTAAAGTGGCATTATTGGATTCTAACTTTGAACAAATTGCATATGGTATCAAAGTATACTCCTATGATTCTGAAATAGTTCTTAGAGAATCAAGATTATTTGATGATGGTCATGCAATTCCCAAAGAATTAAGAGAATAGTGTTTTGTGCTAAATAGTTGAATTATGTTCGACTATTTTAATAATCATATTTAGGAAAAATTTCCATATATGGAATATGCATTTTATATCTTTATAATTATATATATTCATAATCAAGGATTGGAGAACATAAATGACAAAAGTTGAAATACGTAAATTACTTAAGGAACGCTATTATGTTGCAAGTGGTAAATCTAATAGACAAATAAAAAAAATAAGAAGAAGAAACAATGTGACTGGTTCTATTTTTGTTTTTACCCCAATCTTAATATTATTTATATATGTTTTTGCTGCATTTGGAATAGCAATATGATTAAGTTTTTATGCAGGAAGACTAGATCCTTCATTATCCAAAATAAGATATGTTGGATGAGCCAATTGAGGCTTGTTGTTTAACCAACAAAAGAGTATATTTCTTATAGCCATAAAAAACACATTTATATATGCCTCTATTACAACTGGATTTAATATTATTGGTGCACTAATAATTTCATCAATATTAAATTCCAAAACAGTGAAGAAGAAGAATATTTTTATGACATTTTATTTTCTGCCACAAGTGACTTCTGGAATTGCTGTAGCCATTATATTCATTAAATTGACGGGGACTAATTCATTTTTTGGATTCAACATTATAAAAAATCCTAGTGATGCCATTTGAATTATGATTATATCATCTGTGTGAACAGGAATTTCTGGTGGGCTTGTAACATTTAATACAGCATTTTCTGGTATTGATTCTACACAATATGAATCTGCTTCTTTGGATGGAGCAGGCACATTTAAAAAATTCTTGCGAATAACAGTGCCGTCACTAGGTCCAATACTTGCTTATACAGTTGTCACATCCATTATTGGTGGTATGGGTGTGTTTGATCAAGCCTATGTCATGAGTGTCGCTGGTGGAGATTCATCATCAGTTATGACTTGGACACTCCTAGGATTTGCAAGGATTATAGGGCTGCCAAATAGTGGTTCAGGATTTGCACCCAATGTAGGATTGGGTGTTGCAACGCTTGTCTTATTGGGTATTACAATATTTGTGTTAACAAGAATTGCAAATATCATACGGCCACTGGAGAGGAAATAAAATGACTAAACTAGAGCGCTCCATTATTGATTCTCACAGAAGAGAGAAGTCAATAAAGAGAAATTGAATAAATAAAAAAGTTTTAAAAATCATTTTATACACATTTTTGTCATTATATATATTAATCTCAATGTGACCTTTTATATGGGCCCTTGTAGTGTCATTTGAAAATCCTAATAAAATAAATTCTATAGGTTTAAACCCATTTATTAAGGATGCAGGTTGAACTACAGATAATTACTCAGCATTTTTTAATTCCTCATTGACAAAAGACTATGCACAAACATGAATAATTAATTCAGTTGTATATAGTACTTTGAATGCAACGATTAATTGTTTCTTTAATTTCTTAGCTGGGTATGCTTTAGCCAGAATTGCTTTTAAAGCTAAGAAAGTTGTTATTTGATATATTATTGCTGGAATGATGATACCTGTTCAGGCAACACAGATCCCACAATTATTAATTCTTATGAAATTAGGTCTTATTAGTGCTAGAACTCCTAACTTTCTTTGGTTTATCGGTATTATAACAACCGGAATGACCTCTGGGGTGTTAATCTTCATGATTAGACAGTTCTATCTTAATAACTCTGCATCTATTGAAGAAGCGGGATTAATAGATGGTTTAAGTTATTGGAAAGTCTTTTATAAAATATCGATTAAGAGTATGCTTCCCTTATTAGCAACTCAGTGAGCAATGGTATTTATAGGTTCATGAAACAATTTTATAATGTTCACATTATGGGCTTCTGGTATACCTGAGCGTATGACGTTTATGCCGGCACTAGTGAGTTTATCTGAAACTAAACACGGAAATGCTGGACAAGGCAGGGCACTTGCAGCCACCAATCTATCTGTCTTGCCTGTATTATTTGTGTATATGGTTTCACTAAGATTCCAAAAAAGGGTAAATATAGATGGCGAAAAATAAAATAAATGTTGAAATTGATAATATTATTGAAATGCCATTTTATTCAAAAAAAGGTATCCTTGTTGAATTTCCAAAATATAATAAAAAATATTATAAGTTTATTTTTTTAAGAGTTATTGGATTTGCGATTGATTTTTTGATACCAGGAGTAATACAGTTTTTGATTTGGTCCATATTCAAGAAGGGGATAATTTTATCAGGATTAGCAACTATTATGTATTACAACTTTTATTATTTCACAACTATGATGATACTTAAAAATAGAACAATTGGTATGGTCATATGCAGACAACATGTGATTCATAAAACGGGATTCTTGACATCAATGGCAAACATTTACCTAAGATCAATAATTATGTCTGTTTATGCATTGCCATATATTGGATGAGGATTTATGTTTTTAAATTTTATGTCATTATTCTTATTAAGAGGATTAACTATATTTGACCTAATCAGTCAAACAATAGTTATATCAAATCATCAGTATGAAACATTAAAGTACATAGAAAGAGAGGAGTTGTAATATGTTAAGAGAATTTATTATAAGAGCACATGCAAAATTTGAAATAATTTTAAATGGACAAAAGACATTCCTAAATATTCTTAAGGATGAAGGTTTGGAAAATTCAACAGGTGATTTATTTAAGTTGTATCGTAAGATATTCGGGGAATCTCATAATCAAGGTGGAATTCAATTAGAAAAAATTGGAAAAGTCTATGAAAATGGTTTCAAGGCTGTTCATAATTTTGACCTTAAAATAAATGAGCATGAATTTATTTCTCTTTTGGGCCCTTCTGGTTGTGGTAAGACAACTATTTTAAGAATGATAGCAGGGTTAGAGCTAATCTCCGAAGGCCAATTAAAAATCGGAAATGTTGTTATGAATTCATCTCTTCCAAAAGAAAGGGGCTTAGCAATGGTTTTTCAAAATTATGCTTTATACCCATACATGACTGTATACGATAATATCGCCTTTGGTTTAAAGATAAGGACATTTAGTAATGGTATATCAAGTTCTCTGCTTTTTGAGGCATTAGATATTTTGAATCCGAATTATTCTAAAATCAAATATTTAAAGGCAGAAATTTATAATTCAAAATACAAAAATAAAGTGTTATTAGATGAACTAAAGTTGAAAATAAAAAAAGAGAGAAAAGTTGGTAGCGATCACGACCTTTTAAAATCATTATTAGAAAGAAGAAAATTATTAGTAGCTGAAGAAAAATCCCACAGATGTACCATTGGGCTAGAAGAAATTACTAAGTTCAAAGATGAAATAAGACATTTAAAAAAGAAAAAAATAGTGAACAAAAACATAGAAGAGTACAAAAAAGCATTAAAAAGATACACTACATCTCTAATAATTTGAAAAAAAACTATCCCTGCCAGAATTCAATATTTCTCAGAAATGGTTGGGATTCAAGATTATTTAAGAAGAAAACCCAATGCTTTATCGGGCGGACAAAGACAAAGGGTTGCATTAGTTAGAGCAATATCAAAAGATGCTAGTTTATTTTTATTTGATGAACCACTATCTAATTTAGATGCAAAATTAAGATCATCAATGAGAACTGAAATTAGAAGACTCCATGATCTATTAAATTCTTCTTCAATATTTGTTACGCATGATCAGATTGAAGCCATGACAATGTCTGACAGAATTGTTTTGATGAATAAAGGGTACATACAACAAATAGGTACACCTAGTGAATTGTTTAATCTCCCGACTAACGTTTTTGTTGCTGATTTTATTGGGACACCAGGAATAAATTTTATTGAGGGAAAATTAGAATCAATAGATAAAATAAAAATTGGCAAAAAAATAATAAAGTTAAGTAAAAGGAGTCCCGAAATAGTGGAACAAATGAAGGGATATATTGGTAAGCATATTATTGTGGGTATAAGGCCACAAAATGTTATTTCTAATCTAAACATAATATCACACTGAAAAGAAAATATTTTTGATGTGGAGACAATCTCCGTCGAATCCATTGGACATGAAAATATAGTTAATGTTAAGTCTAAGGAGTTGGGGAGTTTGTTTAAGATTATTGGAGGAAGATATTTTAATCCAAAAGTAGGAGAAAAAATAAAGATACTTATTGATTCAAATACTGTTCAAATTTTTGATGGTGAAAATGGATTTTCTATTTCAACAATACCAAATAAAGAAACAATGATCGCAAGAGACATTTGGATTAATTCCAATGATGAAAGAGCAAAGAACACAATTTTATCAACAAAGGAAAAATCAAAAGAAAAACTATCTCATAAAATTGTTAAGGACTTATACGGATTCATTAATAAGAAATATGGCAAAAAAAGAAAAGCAGAAAAAATTCAATTTAAATATGATAATGAAAATGTTAAAGATGATAATCTTATGGATCAAGTTGCCGGAAAAGGAGGCAATTAAAGTCGATTTCAAAATAAATTTAAATAGAAAATTAAGACGAAAAATAATTATAAAAGAAATGAAATGAAATGAAAAGGAGAATAATATGAATAAAAGAAAATTTTATTTAATAGCTGGGTCAACTTTGATGTTAGCAGCACCCATTGTTGGAGTTGTTGCTTGTGGAAATAGTACTGATACCCCAATGACACTTACACTTTCTATGAGATCAGAAGATATAAACCCATGAAGAAATGCTATGGATAAATTTACTGAAAAAACAGGAATAAAAGTTAAAACAGTATTAGTGGGTGATCAAAAAGCCAATTATGCAACTTGATCTGGAACTGACTCAATGCCAGATATTGCATTAATAGATCAAAATACAGCTAAAGATGCAATAAAAGAGAATAAATGATTTCAACCTATAGATTTAACAGAAATAAAAGATGCCAAATACGATGTAGTTAATGCTACACCACAGGAATTTGACTTTGAGAACGAAGACAAATATGCTGCATCCAAGGTTTTTGCATCATTCTATTCAAATAATGTAGCAAATGGAGGCGGTGATCATAATGTAATCGGAATTCCTTACGGATATGGGTCACAAGGGATTTTCTTTAATAAGTTAAATTTGGACTTAACCAAGCCTCTTAATGCATATGTTCCAAAAAAGGATGGGACATTCGCAGAAATTGAAATAGCACAAAATCCCACAATGGATACAATTAAAACATTTTTGGCTAATTCTGGTACTGTAACAGATTTAAAAACAAACAATGTATCCAAATCTGATCAAGAGATAGACACTGCTATTAAATTAGTTAATCCAAATCTTGAGTGATACAATAAAGGTCCATATGCTATGTACCAAAGACTGGGTTCAATCGGAAAATCTTTGGGTGCAAATAATAGTCCAGGTTGAATTAAGGATATTGGATTCCCATTCGAATTAATTGCTTCATCAGGTGATGGAATATTTAACGGAACAGTACTAGATGATGCTAAATTACAAACACTATTTCCTGTAGAAAGTGGTGAAAAATCAAGTGAAGCTGAATTTTTAAAGTTATATCAATCATATTTTGGTTACTTTAACAGAAATGGAAGTGGTTCATATGCAGCAAATCCTAAATCAGTTGGTACTCCAGGTGAAGCGGATGCTCTTTGGGAAGGACAAGGCAATATTATGCTTGGTTATAAATGACAATCAAAAATGATCAAAGATAATTGATATAGAAGAACTTCTCCTAATGATAATAATGAATTATATGATAATGCAATAGAGGTTCTTCCATCACCATATGGATCAATTGGTGTCGATGCACTGGCTCTATTCAAGAATTTGTTAGGGCAAAAATTGGAAAATGCTAAAAAATTCTTGAGATTTGTTTTTGAACAAGATGAAACAGATAATGCTTATAAAATCACTTTACAAAAAACTATTTCACCAATTATTGCAGCAGAAAGTAAACAAAAAAATGCTATAGATTCAAACAATGCACTTACTATTAATGAGAGATTAAGGCAAAAAGCATTTTTTGATTCTTCAAAAGGTGAAAGTTATAATAACGTTAGTGGTGGAATAATGGCGTCATCAACCGATGGAATATATGATATATATAATGGACAGTATGGTGGTGATGATGGCCTGAAAGGTGTATTGTTAGGTGATTCAAGACCAAATGATTACACAACATGAAAAGCTAAATTTGATTCAATTTTAAGCAATGTCCGAAATGAAATAGCAATTAAAAATGTTGGAATATAGTAATACACTATTAATGATTTTAATCAAATTATATTAATCTATTTTTTAAAAATTTCATATTTTTTAGGGATCATGTAATTTTTTCCATATTTATTGATAAGAATATTTTTATATTCAATTGGAATATAAATTTCAAAGTCTTCGAACTTAATTTTATCTCTTTTAAGTGATAAAATTTTTTGTTTATTCATCTTGATTGGATCAATAGAATTATCTATTGTATAAAAATACATAGCTTGCTTTTTGGGAACTTCCAAGATTGAAATCGCCTCTTCATAGGACATTTTCTTTGATATGCATTTAACCCATAATGTTATTAATCATAATATTTTTGTCCCGATGTTAAAATTATTTCATTTTGAATGAACACATTGCATTGCAAATCGAGTTTTATTTCTAAATGATGTGAATTTTTTAATATTTTTATCATTTGATGGGACTATTAAAAAAATATCAACAAAAACAACTGATGATAAATATAGCATTCTTGATACCAAGAATTTTGGAATCAAAAGAGGATGCCCCTTTTCATTGGTATCTATTATCCTCTCCGGAAAAAGTTTTTTTAATTTTTTAAATGAATGAATTGTCATTGAAACATCAAAATCATCATCCCAAGGGATAATTTTGTTGTTTCTAATTGCGCCAAGCAAAGTGCCATTATCAGCTATATATCATATATTATTTTTCTCACATATATTAACAAATTCCTTTGCTAATTTTAAGACTTTTTGTCTGTCATTTCACATGAGTATATTATATATTTTTCGAATACATATTTATATTAAGAATTAACATTATTTTCAATATTTATCATATACAGCTTTACCGCGATCTCCATTTAAGGTTGTGCCTTTTCAAAGTATCTTTTCTGAGCCCCCAAATTGCTTTTTAAATCAAATGATTCCTTCATATTTAGTGTTATCACCATTTACATTTCCAATTCCGCCAAAATCATAAACATCATATTTTACTTCTTTAAAGTGAAGAATATCATGATGTGTAAGAGCTCTGTTAGCAATTGCATTTGTTTTATTATCAAATTCATTATTGGTGGAAAAAGAATGATATAAACGTGTTCTACCAGTTGCGGTGTAATGGGAATGACAAATAATTAATTGTCTATTTTTTGTTAATTCCGAAATAACTATTTTCTTATCATTGACCATTTGCTTGATTAAATCATATGAAGCTTTTTGTAATTTCTTAAAATCAGCAAACTCATTACATCGTTTTACATATTCTTTAATTTCATCATTACTTAATACATCTTTAAAAATAATATTAAATTCATAAGAGTCTACTTTACTTAGTTGATTTCTTGTTGATGAACTATATTAAGAAAATATTTCTTCAGTGCTTTTATTTTTTATGTCGATTTCTAATGTTTTAAAACCATATCGTTGTTCTGCACATTTTTGATAATCATGAATATAAAAATATATGTCAACATCAGCATTTAGATCTATTTCAGAGTCTCATCAAATAATTCCCTCTTTGAATTTTCCATTGTTTGAAATATATATATATGAATTATAATCTATACATGAAATATTCATTTTTAATTTGTGCATATAATGCAGAGAAATATTTGGAAAAATGTCTTGAATCAATTATGAATCAAGAATTTGAAAAAGTTTACAAAGTCGTTATTATTAATGATGGTTCAGCTGATAATACTGAAAAAATAGCAAGATCATTTAAAGGCGTAAAGATTATTAGCCAATTAAATGGTGGCTTACCCGGGGCACGAAACTCGGCATTGAAGAATTCTGTTGGCAATTGAATATTATTTGTTGATACTGATGATTATGTTAGTTCAAATTATCTTAAAGAAATTGATAATGCAATTTTATCGGATGGATCGCTTAATTTTATTAAAATAAAAGAAAAAAAAGATAGCAAAGCTGATAAAAATGACAAGAAAATTCAATCAAATAAAATGGACGACTCAGTTGTTTCAAGGGCAATAAATAGAGTGGTCTTTAAAGATTATAAATTTCCAAATGAATATAGATTTGCTGTTGAAGATTGAGATTTTTATGTTCATAATCTTCACAAGCTAGTTACCAAAGATATTTCTGATCATGATAATTTATATTATTTTTATAATTATACCTTTGGATCACTTTCGAAAACAAATAAAATTTATAGGTCAATGTTTGATCATGCTTTATCTATTATTTGAAGATGATAAACTGAGAAAACTAAATCTAGATCAAAATATTATTGGCCACTATTGGGAGCACTTATTATATGGTTGCAAGATTATGACATACAAATTTAATGCCAAGAGTCATGGCTTGTTGCTATAAAACCAAAGTTAGATTTCATATAAAACTACAATATTAAATTGTGAAAATAGGTGTTTTTAATTGAATCATTAAAAAAACAGGCAACCCATGCGATGTTTAAAACATGAGATGCTATGATATAATTAAAATAAATCACTTAATTTTTGGATATATTGAAAACAAGTATATAATTTAAGCGAAAATAAAGGAGAAATATGAAAGTAGTATCGATAGGAACTAATCATGCTGGAACATCATTTTTGCGGACATTAGCTAAATTAGATATAAAGAAGGAACATGAGATTGTAACATACGACATGAATGATAATATATCATTTTTAGGTTGTGGAATTGCATTATGAGTCGGAGGAGAATTTACATCACCCGAAGGTTTATTTTACTCAAATCCAAAAGAACTAATGAAGATGGGAATTAAAGTAAAAATGCAACACAAGGTTATAGAAGTAAACCAAAAAGATAAATATGTTGTTGTAAAAAATCTTAAAACTGGTGAGGAATTTAAGGATAACTATGATAAATTAGTTTATTCAGCAGGAACATGGCCAATTGTTCCTCCCTTTAAAGGGATTGAACTGAAAAACATTTTTATGTCTAAAATATTTCAGCATGCACAATTAATTATCAAGTGTTTGGAGCAACCACACATCAAAGACGTTGTTGTAATTGGAGCTGGTTATATTGGGATAGAATTAGTTGAAGCATTCCAAAAACATGGTAAGAATGTAACTTTAATTGATATGGAATCAAGGGTTATACCCAATTATTTTGATGAAGAATTTACAAAACCATTAGAAGATAATATAAAAAAAGTTGGTGTAAAATTAGCTATGGAAGCAAAAGTTCAAAAATTCCTTGGCAAGGATGGTAAAGTCACAGAAGTTGTAACTGATAAAGGAATACACAAAGCTGATATGGTTCTTATGTCAATTGGGTTTAAACCACTAACAGATTTAATTGATGGAGATAAACTTCCAAATGGAGCAATTAAGGTTAATGAGTTTCAACAGTCTCATACTGATAAAGATATTTATGTTCTTGGAGATGCTGCCTCAATGATGCATAACTCAGTTAATAAACATATGCATGTGGCTTTAGCAACAAATGCAGTTAAAACTGGAGTTGTAGCTGCATTCAATATTATGGGCACAAATGTTCCCATGCCAGGTGTTACAGGCACCAATGCAATTAATGTTTTTGGTGTGCATTATTCATCAACAGGCGTTTCATGTGTAACGGCTGAAAAATTAGGAATTGAAGTTAAAAGCCAATTTCTATTAGATGATGATAGACCAAGATTTATGCATAATTCTGAAAAAGTTGGATTTAAAATTGTTTATGATCCAAAAACACTAAGACTTTTAGGAGCTCAAATTGGCTCATGAGGTAAACATCCTCATACTGAAATCATGCATGCAATGTCTTTAGCCATCCAAAAACAAATGACATTAACGGAAATTGCTTTAATGGATGTTTATTTCTTACCGCACTACAACAAACCATTTAACTTTGTCTTGCAAACAATTTTAAATGCTTTGGGAATGAAATATTTGCAGTAGATAAAACATAATAGTTTGAGGATTAATTTCATTAATGCTTAAAACTATTTTTTATAAATTTATTCTATGTATAAAGTAATTAGGGTAAAATTTAATAGTTAATAAGGGAGATTTATGAAGATAATTAAGTCGTTGATATATGATCAAAGAACTTATATATTAGAAATTGATGGCAAGTTAGTAATCATCGATCCTGGTTATAACGACAAGGAAATTATCAAATATTTAGGAGAACAAAAGCCGGATTTACTTTTATTAACACATTTCCATTTTGATCATATGGCCTGTGCTGACATATTGTGCGAAAAGTATGATATTAAATCATATATAAGCAGAAGAGATTATGACTTATTGCTAAACAATCATTTGGCTTCCAGAATGGGATATACAGATGTAACTATCAAAAAGAAATATATAAAACTTTTTGATAATAAAATTGATGCACTTCCAAATTTGGAAATAATCAATGCACCAGGTCATAGTGATGGTTCGGTTCTTTTTAAATATGAAAATATGATTTTTACTGGTGACGTATTATTTACCAATTCCTATGGTAGAACTGATCTCATTGGATCGGATCCTAAAAAACAATTAGAATCTATTGCTGCTTTTAAAAATTATGATTCTAATTTACATGTATATCCAGGACATGGCAACAATGATAAACTTGCAAACATTATTAAAAATAATGATTTTTTTAAAGAAATGTAGTTAGAACATTTTAAAATAAAGGAGACTATATGAAAAAAGTATTAGTTGTAAATGCTGGTTCTTCAACGATAAAATGAAAATTATTCACTAAAGATAATTTGGATGTTTTAGCAGAGGGAGTTGCAGACAGAATCTTTGTTGATGGCTTAATCGAGACAAAGTTTAATGGAAAAAAACACAAAAGAGATGTTTCTTTAAATTCTCATATTGAAGCATCAAAGGAAATTGTTAAAGATCTAGAAACGCTCAAGATTATTGATAATATATCTGATGTTCAAAATATTGGTTATAGAGTTGTTCAAGGCGGTACAGTCTTTTATCAATCAATTGTATTAGATGAAAAAGCTATTAATATAATAGAAGACTTTTCGCCCTTAGCACCATTGCATAATCCTGGTGCTGTACAAGCAATCAAAGCATTTTCTAGTATATTTAAAGATGCTATTGGTACTGCTACTTTTGACACTGCTTTTCATACTACAATTTCCGAAGTAAATTCCACATATCCAATAGAACAAAAACTAGCTAAAGAATTAAAAATTAAAAAATATGGAATGCATGGAACATCACATAAATTTATTACACAAAAGCTTGAGAAAATACTTGGGAAGGATAAAGTCACATTTGTTAACTTGCACATCGGTAACGGGGCTTCTATTTGCGCAATAAAAGATTCTAGATCAATTGACACATCAATGGGAATGTCCCCTTTAGCCGGAATAATGATGGGGACAAGATCCGGAGATATTGACCCATCGATTCATGCTTATGTTTATAAACAAAAAGGAATTAAACCTGAAGAATTTGAAAGAATTCTCAATAAGGATTCAGGACTTAAGGGTGTATCAAGTATTTCACAAGACATGAGAGATATCTTGGAGGAAATTGAAAAAGGCAATAAACAAGCGATCTTTACTTTAGATCTATATTGTCAAAAAATTATTGACTACACATCAATATACTTAAATAAAATTGGTGGTAAATCTGATGCTATAGTATTTACTGCAGGTGTTGGAGAAAATGGTTCTTTAATGAGAAAAAAAGTAATCGATGGCTTGAACATTTTAGGAATTGAAATAGATGATGAAAGAAACAAGAAAAGAAATGAAGACGTTATCTTGATTTCTAGCAACTCTTCTAAGGTTCCTGTTTATGTTATTGCTACTGATGAAGAAATAATGATTGCTAGAGATAATTTAGAAATAGCAAATAACTAGTCACTATTGTATAAAGTAACAAATTTCATATATCTAATTTCCATTTTATTATTTTATAAATTTAATGTAAAGCATTGTTTATCCATTTATATAAAATGGATTTTTTATTAAGTTATAATTGAATAAGGAGTTAGCAATGGATATAAAAACTAAAATTGAATTTTGGATCACACACGCTAGTGCGGAATTGGTGGATCAGATAAAAAAAATGTCACCAAAGGATCTTGAAGACGCATTTTCTCATCAATTAACTTTTGGCACTGCTGGAATTAGAGGCAAAATTGGACCTGGTTCTAACAATATGAACATCTATAACATTGCAAAGTTCACATATGGTTATGCAAAATTATTGAAAGAAAAATATGGAAATCAAGATATTTCTGTTGTCATAGGTACAGACAACAGACATAAAAAAGATGAATTTTCTGAAATAACTGCTTGTGTTTTGTCATCATTTGGTATAAAATCATATAAATCACTAATTGTTCCTACTCCATTTGTTTCTTTTGCTATTAGAGATTTGCGAGCACAAGGTGGAATCATAATTACTGCTTCTCATAACTCTGCTAATAACAATGGTTATAAAATATATAATGATATAGGTGCGCAATTATTGCCAATTGATTCAGATAAAGTTTCTAAATATTCAGAAGAAAGAAATGAATATTTAACTTATCAATTTGACATAAATACTAATCTGATTTCTCCCATTCCTTCTGAAACTTTTTTAAAGTATGAAGAATTAGTTAAAAAAATTGGGTACAAGTCAGGACCAAAGAAAATCAAAATTATTTTTTCACCTCAACATGGTGCTTCTGCAAAGTTTATACCTAAATACTTAAAAGATTTAGGCTATGTTGTTATTAATGTTGAGGAACAAATGAGTCATGATCCAGACTTCAAAGGGACACCTTCACCAAATCCAGAATTACCAGAGGCCTATGGCTTAGGTATTGAATATGCTAAAAAAAATTGTGCGGATATTTTCATCACGACCGATCCAGATGCGGATCGAATAGGTGTTGTAGCTCTTAAAGGTGATGAGTATAAGATATTAAACGGCAATCAAACAGCAGCAATTATTTTTAACTATATAGTTAAAAATGAAAGTTTAGATAATGCTTATTTAGTTTATTCTTATGTTTCATCGCCATTATGTAAGTTGATTGCCGATAGTAAAGGAATAGCGGCAATTGAGGTCGCCACTGGTTTTAAATGAATTAGTGACATCATTGAAAAATTCAAAGATAAAAAATATATCTTTGGGTTTGAAGAATCATTTGGATCATTAATCAACCCTAATATATCAAGAGATAAGGACTCTATTCAAGCAGCTGTTTTAATATCGGAAATTGCTAACATGGCAAAAATAGAAAATAAAACTTTATGAGATTTACTTGAAGATATTTATAAAGAATACATGTTTCTAAATGAAGACACTCAAACAAAATCGTTTTTTGGTCTTGGTGCTATCGAAGATAGAATAAAATTTATGGAAAATATAAGAAACAAGGCGGATGGATTATTTGAAGATGAATATGATATTATTGATTTATCAAAAGGACTAAAATATGTTGCCCCTATGAATTTAATCAAGTTCTTATTTAAAAATGGTTCTTGAATTGCGGTACGACCATCTAAAACTGAACCTAAAATTAAATTTTATAAAATTGCCATTGCAAAATAAGAAGTTGATTTAGTTAAAGAAAACAGCAAAATGTTATCATATTTGAAAGTGATTAAGGAGTTGAAATAATGAATATATTGCTAACTGGAGGAGCAGGATATATTGGTTCTCATACAACTTATGAATTAATTCGAGATGGCCATTCTGTGATTATTTTGGATAACTTATCTACTGGAAATAAACAAGTCGTCCATCCACAAGCAAAATTTTATGAAGAAGATCAGCTTGATAAAAATGTCATGAAAAAAATATTTTCAGAAAATAATTTTGATGTTGTCATGTATTTTTCAGCCAAATTAATTGTGCCTAAGTCCGTTGAACAACCTCTTGTTTATTTTGAAAATAATGTTTATGGTCTTGGTCTTATTTTAGAGGTAATGAAGGAATACGGAGTCAAAAATATTGTTTTTTCTTTGACGGCAGCTGTTTATGGAGATCAAAATTTAGACACCTTAAAAGAAGACTCACCTAAGGAGCCATTCACACCATATGGAACTTCGAAGCTTTCCTGCGAGCGGCTTATTCAAGGAGCGGCAAAGGCTTATAAAATGAATTATGTAATTTTTAGATATTTCAACGTGGCTGGAGCTGATGCTTTTGGCGAAATTGGTCAATCAACAAAAAGTCGAGAACTAACACACTTGATTCCTGTTGTCATTGAATCAGCTTCAGGCATCAGAAAAAATATGTCTATTTTTGGAAATGATTATAAGACAAAGGATGGCACATGTGTTAGAGACTATATTCATGTAAGTGATCTAGCTAAGGCTCATGTTTTTGGTGCTAAATATGCCTTTAATGGAAAATCAAATATTTTTAACCTTGGTTCCAATAATGGATTTTCTGTTCAAGAAATTGTGAACAGTGTTGAATCAACACCAGCTTTAAAAGTGCCTTATAATGTTGAAGGTAGAAGAGATTGTGACCCTGCTAAACTAGTTGCCTCAAATGATAGAGCTCTCAAGGAACTTCACTGGAGCCCAAGTTTTGATTTGGATATAATGATCAAATCAGATTATTTATGGAGAAATAATAATTTTTTTAGTTAATTGCTAATATATTTTAATGATTTTTATACAATAACTACTGCATTGTGTTTTATTATGTATAATTAAAATGAAAGAGGCTGATATGAAAATATTATTTTTCGATTCAAAGAGATACGATGAAAAAACATTTACTTTAGCAAACAATAATAAACACGAATTGGTCTTCCGTACTGAGAGACTTACTATAAAAAATGTTAATGAAGCCATGGGTTATGATGCAGTTTGTGTGTTTGTAAATTGTAATGGTAGTAAAAAAATCTTAAAAATAATTCATGAACTAGGCATCAAGTTTTGATTCCAAAGATCTGCTGGATATAATAATGTCGATCTTAAGACAGCTAAAAAATATGACATCAAAGTTTTCAGAGTTCCTGCTTATTCTCCTGAGGCAGTAGCTGAACATGCTATAACCTTAATTACAGCAATAAATAGAAATATTCATATTGCTTATATTAGAACATCAATGAAGAATTTTGCTTTAAATGGCTTAGAAGGTGAAACTATTTATGGACAGACTATTGGAGTTTTAGGTGCTGGTAGAATTGGACAGTCTTTTATTAAAATTGCCAAAGGCTTTGGAGCAAAAGTAATTGTTTATGATGAATACGCAGAAAAAAACTTTCCAGATACAGCTAAACAATTAGGATTCGAATACGTTAATAAAGAAACCGTCTTTAAAGAATCTAATTATATTTCATTGCACTTACCACTATTACCTTCTACAAAGTATATAGTTAACAAAGAAACATTGAAACTCATGAAGGAAAATGCCATCATTGTTAATACATCAAGAGGTCAATTAATTAATACCTCTGATTTACTTGATGCTTTAGACCATGGCATAATAAGGGGTGCAG
The DNA here is from genome assembly GCF_030550815.1 of Candidatus Mycoplasma mahonii. GTDB lineage: Bacteria > Bacillota_I > Bacilli_A > Mycoplasmatales > Metamycoplasmataceae > Mycoplasma_O > Mycoplasma_O mahonii. Next base: position 163,136 of record NZ_CP114583.1, read on the forward strand.
GGTTAGATGTTTATGAGAATGAGAATGGTGTTTTCTTCTTTGATCGATCAAATGATTTAATTGCCGATCCATTATTAAATAGGTTAAGAGCGCACAGAAATGTGATCATGACTTCTCACCAAGCATTCTTTACTAATCTAGCTTTAAAGCAAATAGCCGAAACTACAATGGATAATGTTGAATTATCTCTTAAAGGTGAAGATGGTAAGACAAGGCTAATTATTCAAGAAGATGGCATGATTATAAATGGCTAATCAATGCATTGCTTATCTAATTACATAAATATGACATTTATATTAATTTATAAGTGTTTTTTATTTGTATAATAAACAAATGAAATTAAAAGCAACTGGGTACAATGCAAACGGTGATGCCATCACAAAATATAATGATAAAGTTTTCTATGTTCGTGGACTTATTGTAGGCGAAATAGCTAAATGTGAGATCACAAAAGAAGAAGAAAAATGAGGTGTAGCTAAAATAATTAATATCTTAGAAGAGTCACCCAATCGAGTTCAAAAACTGCCCCAAAATCATTCAGAAATAGGTGGTTATGAAATTATGCACATGAACCGTGAAGAACAAACGTCTTTTAAGCTAAACAAAATTATAGATGACTTCAAAAGAAATGCTGAAGAAAATATCAAACTAGAGAAAATGTTTATTGGTAAAAAGCAATTACACTATCGCAATAAAGTGACTTTACATGATGGCGGTTTTTACAAGAGAGGCACAAAAGAAATCATTAAGATTACCGATTTCTTACTAACTTCAATTGATCTTAATACTGATCATGATGGTGATGTCATCATAAGAGAACTTGACACCAGAATAGAAGGTCATAAAAAAGAAAAATTGTTTACAACAGATACCATGATGGGTATGAAATTTAATATTAGATTGAATGCTTTTTATCAAATTAATAAGGAAGTTGCTGAAGAAGCATATAAAGAAATTCTTTCATTCTTGGATGATGATAAAACTGTATTTGATCTCTATTCAGGAATTGGTATTATTGGTCTTCTTGCTGCTAAGCGTTCAAGAAGAGTTATTGGTGTTGAGTGAAATAAATCATCGCATAAATCAGCTCTTATGAATCTAAAACAAAATCCTATCAAAAATATTCAATTTCTTTTAGATGATGTTGATAAATTTTTGAAGTATACTAATGCCAAACCAGAAATTGTTATTGTTGATCCGTCACGAAAAGGTCTTGGAAAATCCGCATGTAATTCATTATTAAATTTTATGCCACAAAGAATCATTTATTTATCATGTAATCCTGGTTCACAAGCAGCAGACTTTAATCGCCTAAAAGAGCAATATAACATTGTTTATGCTAAGCCGTTTGATATGTTTCCCATGACTCATCATATTGAAAACTTAATTGTTTTAGATAGGAAATAATTGGGCAATTTTGTAAAATTACAATGTAGTATAATTCGATAAGAAAGTAGGATAAATGAAAAAAATAAATTGATTCTCTAGATTATTCATGAGTTGAAAATCTCTTCAAGAACATATGAATAATTCTGAAATTAATGAGGAATTAATCACTCTAAGAATTGAAAAAAAATCATTTGAAGAAAGATTGCTTGAAAAAGACAAAGTCTATGAACAAGCAATTTTGACTATGCAACAACAACGAGTTGAGATTGCGAAGATATCAAGAGAAATATTAAAGAATAATGCATCGAAGGAATCCATTAATGATAAAAACATGGAGCAAGAAAAAGAATTAGCTCTTAAAAATCAAGAAATTAATAATTTAAAAGATACTATTCTTGAAAACAAGAATAATCTTGCTAATCTTAAAAAGGATATTAACGAGAAACTTGATCCATTAAAAAGAATCCAAAAAACATTTTTTGCTGAATCTGGTAATAAAGGAAAAGGTGAGCTTGGAGAAATGCAAGTTAAGACTATTTTGGAAAAATCTGGTTTAGAAGATGATTTTTGGACTGAAAACTTGATTGTGAACGATAAGCATCAAGTAGAATTTGCCATCAAATCAGGACATGAACAAAAATGAGTTCCTGTAGATTCTAAAGTCTTGGACACCGAAGTGGATGTTGATGGAAAAGTTGTTATTAATTCTACATTCAAGTCAAGAGTTTTAACCCAAGTAAAGGAAGTGAAAAAATATCTAGGCAAGCCAAAAACGGCTGATTATGGATTGCTAGTATTGCAAAATGATGAAATTTATATGAGTTTATTTAACGAATATCCTTTGTTTTTCCAAACTATGATCAGAGAACACAAAATTTATATATGCGGACCATCATCATTTGTTCAGTTTGCATGGTCTATATCACAAATACTTGATATTTATGAAAGAGTACATAATGATGAAAAAATTTATAATCAGATGTTAGATACACTAACATCCATTACAAAATTATCTGCCTCATTACTTAAGGTGCATAAAGATTTCAACATTGCCATGAATACTCATTATCCTACTCTTCAAAAAAGACAAAAGAAGTTGCAAAACAAATTGGTTAAAGATGAAAAAATAAAAGAATTGCAGAAGATTGAACTAATTGAATAGCGGAAAAATATATTATTGTATTTTATTTGTCTATACACTCAATAATTATTGTAGATGCTCTGAGCGTTTTAATTTTTGTGATATTCTTTTAGACACTCATTAAAATTTATAATTAAAAACCCAAGAGAAAACTCCAATAATAATTGGCAACATGCATAAATTATTTAGAAGCATTTCTCGAAAATTGTGGAAGGTGAGTTTGTGTTACTAACTTTGCAAAAGTGAAAATTATGTTAGAAAATCTTGCAAAATATTTTTTACTTTAAGAATATGCTAGAATGATAAAATATATATTTCCAACACATCGTGAATTAAATATTTTGAAAAACGAATAGTTTGATTTTACAAATTGAGGAATAATTTCCTTAATAATAGACTTTATTCATACTTAAATTGCAATATTTATAAACAACAAAATAATTTTGTCCATCTAATATATATAATTAATCTATGTTTATTCAATATTCTATTAAAAAAGGAACAAATTTTAAAATGATAAAAAGTCAGCATCACAATAATTTACAAAGAATGATTAAAGATAGAGAATTAATAGAAAGTTGCTTATCCGCTAAAAAACTTTAAAATGATTATGATTCTAAATTAAAAATATATACAAGTAAAAAAGTAGATATTCAAAGTACTTGTATTAGCTTTATTTTTGGGGAAAGATTTATTAGATAACAACATATTCAAGACTATACTGAATTAATAGATTTTTGTGCAAAAATGGAATAGTATTGATTTTTATAAATTTTATGTTCTAAAATTGTATTTATTTCTATTAGAAATACAACTAAGAAATGAAATATTACCATTATAGACTGTAAATAATTTATAACCCATTGTCAATAATATTTAATTTAGAAAGTTAAATTTCAATATATAAGCTTAGCTGTAAACTATTTTTATCTTTCACAAATGTTACAAAAATATTATCTTTACATGTTGCTAGGGTGCTATAATTTATGCATGTCTTATAAAGCACTATACAGATCATATCGGCCAAAATCATTTGATGATGTTGTTGGTCAAGATCACATCACTGAAACATTAAAAAATATCTTAAAAACAGATAAGATCTCGCATGCTTATCTTTTTGCTGGTCCTAGAGGAACTGGTAAAACATCCGTTGCTCATATTTTTGCTAATGTTTTAAATTGTAGTGATGTATTATCAAAAACAAGTTCTTGTGGCAAGTGTGAACAATGTTTAGTTAAAATAAATATGGATATTGTTGAAATTGATGCCGCATCAAATAATGGTGTTGGAGAAATTAGAAAATTAATTGATGATTCAAAATATGCCCCATCAATGTCTAAATATAAAATCTATATTATCGATGAGATTCATATGTTATCTAAAGGAGCTTTTAATGCTCTATTAAAGACCTTGGAAGAACCATCTGAGCATATTATCTTCATTCTTGCAACAACAGAACCGCACAAAATTCCCATTACCATTCTCTCAAGAACACAAAGATTTAATTTTAGAAGAATTTCTAATGAAGCTATTGAGGGACGATTAAAATTTGTTTTAAATAAAGAAGGGATTGCATTTGATGAGGAATCTATTGAGACTATCACCAGATTATCAAATGGTGGAATGAGAGATGCTCTTTCAATGGCCGATCAAGCATCTGCATTTTCCAATCAAAATCTATCATTTCATGCTATTTCAACTGTTTTTGGAATTGTTTCTACTTCTAAAATTATTGAATTACTTAATAAGATTTACATGACAGAAACAAAAGAAGTATTGATTTTGTCCAACTTATTTTTAAGCAGTGGAACAAATATTACAAAATTAATTGAGAATATTTTAGAAATTATTAAAGACTTCATTATCTTTAAAAAAACAAGTGACATTAACTTATTAACAACATTGAATCAGGAAAAAATGAAAATGCTTAATATTTCAATATTGTTTTCATATAATGTTTTAGAGGAGTTTGGTGAATTATTGACAAAACTAAGATTTTCAGAGTATCCATCTCAAACATTTGAACTATCATTATTAAAATTATTGAATAAAAATTATACTTCAAGTACCGAAATGCCAATAATCAATGATTCATATCAGGAAAAGATTGCATCAAGAGTTGATGGAGTTGTAAAAGTACCAATAAAATCATTAGAAGATACAAGCATTTTTGAAACAAACACCACCGAAATTAAAAAAGAAATAAATCATGATAACTTAACTTCAGAAATACAAATAGCTGATGAAGCTCTTGAAAATGAGTCAGATTTAATTGAGGAAGATATTTTGAATACACAAGAGATTAACTTGCAAAATGCATCCAAAGAGATTGACTCAACAGATGAAATTGATATAATGAATATGTTTCAACTTGACAATGAAGTTGCCATGGATGAACCAACAACAAGTCCAACCACCTTCGATCTTGATGAGATAATTAATTTAATAGTTCTTGGAAATAAAGACCATGTGACTAAATTAAAGAGCAAGTGGTCAAATATCGTTGACTATATATCTGAGCCAAAATTTCATAATGATGCAACATTGCTTCAAGGAACAAAAATAATAACAGCAAGCGAAGCCTTTATTTTAATTACTTCTAAAGAGGATTTAATTGTTCGTGAAGTTAATGACATTATTGGCACAGACACATTTAATGAGCTTATAAATTATGTGTTGGGAGAACCATATCGTATATTTGCTATAACGCTTGAAGAGTTTGAAAAAGTGAAAGAAGAATATAAAATGGCTAATGCATTAGGCAATTTGCCAGAACCTAAAGAGATTAAAAAGCCAGAAATTAAAAAAGAAGAAAACAAGGCACAATCATTTGGAGAAGAAATATTTGGTGATATATTTGGTTCTTAAAAGGAGAACATATGAACATGAATGCAATGATTCAGCAAGCAAAAAAAATGCAAGAGGAAATGGAAAAAAGTAAGAAGAAATTAGCTTTAAAAGAATTTACAGTTGAAAAACAAGGTGTTACCCTAGTTATAACAGGTGACAAGAGAATAAAATCCATTAATATTAATGAGGCTTTAGTGGACCCGGAAGATAAGGACATACTAGAGGATCTAATGATTATTGCCTTTAATGATGCTATCAAATTAATTGAAGAAGAAGAAACGTTAATGACACCAACAATGCCTGGTGGAGGAATGCCTTTCTAATGAGGCCCAATTCATTAATGGAATTAATCAATGAGTTTTCGTCATTGCCAGGAGTCAGCAAGAAACAAGCTGAAAAGATTGCATTTTTTTTAGTTACTTCTAAGCATGCAAATAGCAATGATTTATCAGATGCAATATTAAACGCTTCACAAAAAATTAAAAGATGTCAAGTATGTAATCATTTAACTGAAAATGATAAATGTTATATTTGTTTAGATACAACTCGCAACAATGTTTTAGTTGTTGTAGAAAACTCTGTTGATGTATTTAAATTTGATGAGACACAAGACATAAAGCCATATTTCCATGTTCTTAATGGCTTGATTAATATTTCCAAAAATATTAAATTTGATGATCTTAATATTGATAAGTTAAAATCAAGGGCAAAAGATTATAAAGAGGTTATTATCGCCTTATCTCCAAATCTTGAGGGAATTGTCACAGCTAATTACATCAAGCAATTATTAAGAAATCAAAAAGTAACACAGCTTGCTCAAGGTATCCCATTAGGAGCAGCAATGGAGTATGTTGATGAATTGACTTTGAAAGCTTCAATAGAAAATAGAAAAGAGATCAAATAATGTTTATAACTTTTGAAGGAGTTGATGGTTCTGGAAAAACAACCGTCATTGAAAAATTAAAAAAGTATTTAAATAGCAAAAATTTTGAATATGTTTTTACAAGAGAACCAGGTTCAACAGAGTCAAAAGAAGCTGAACAAATTAGAAATATTATTTTAAATCCCGATAATGCATTAACTCCGATGACCGAGGCGATTTTATTTACAGCAGATCGCAGATTGCATCTTGAAACATTAATTTGACCAGCATTAGCACAAAATAAAACTGTTTTATGCGACAGGTATGTAGACTCTTCACTTGCTTATCAAGGAGGTGGCAAAGATCTTGGTGTAGAAAATATTTTACAATTAAATAGAACTGTCATTGACGATACTATGCCAGATCTAACAATCTTTTTTGACCTCAAACCAGAAGAAGCTGCAAAACGTGTTGAAGAAAGATCGATCAAAGACCGCATGGAATTGGAAAGTGATTTATTTAGACAAAAGGTTTATGATGGATACAAAAAAGTGATCAAAATGTTTCCAAATCGTTTTAAAGTTGTTGATGCATCAAAATCAAGAGAAGAAGTCTTCAATGATGTTAAAAAGATAATTGATAAAACACTTAATTTATAAAGTGCTTTTCTTTATAATTGAGGTATGAGTTTTATTGAAAAAGTCAAAAAAGAAAATAAAATTGTTTATCAAATCCTGGCAAACAGTTATAGTAATAACAAGATAGTTCATGCATATCTTTTTTCTGCTATGAAATATCAAGAAATTATTAATGAACCAAATATGCTCATTGACTTGTTAATTAATGAAAAACCATTTTCTGGTAAAACTAGAAGTATCAATTCGTATGCTGATTTAATTGTCTTAGATGGGTCTAATGCCCTTATTAAAAAAGGGCTTGTAATTGATGCAGCAAATAAATTACAAGAGTCAGCACTTGATGATCGTGGGATCAAAATTCTATTAATCAAAAATGTTGAAAACACTAATATTCAATCCATTAATTCGTTGCTTAAATTTATTGAGGAGCCCACACCAAATACATTTATTATTATGACAACAAATAATATATCCGCGGTTATCCCAACCATAAAATCAAGATCACAAATTATCAATGTTAAAAAGCTAGATAAAAATATTATTGAGAAGAAATTATCTGAGTCCGATATTCCTTCCATATACACGACATTACTTGCAAATATTGCTGATTCATATGAAGAAGCAATGAAAATTTTTAGATCAAATGTTTTCCAAAAACAATACAATGAAATTATTATAATTCTTCAAAAATCTATCGTTAACAAAGACAATATGATCAATGAATTAATGACCCTTATTTTGAAATTTGATTACAAAACTATTCTTTATATGATAAAAGAATTTTTCAATGATATTTGAAAAACGGAAACAGGATTAAACACATCATTTAAAAACCAAGAGAAATTATTGCATTCATATAAAAGTTTTAACTATAAAAAGGCCATACCGTTAATTAATGATTTTCTTATTTCTCAAAATAGTTATGTGAATTTTGAATTATATAAGACTAGTTTTCTAATTCATTTAGAGGAATGCTATGAGTAAATTATATGTTATTGGAACACCGATCGGAAACCTAAAAGACATCACTCTTAGAGCCATTGAAACACTCAATGATGTTGATGTTATTGCTTGCGAAGATACCAGAGTAACTAAAAAATTGTTAAATCATTTAGAAATAATTGGCAAAAGAACAATTGCATACCATGATAAAAACGAAAAATCTTCTGCTAAAGGAATTATTGAAATGATTTTATCTGGCAAAAATGTAGGTCTTGTTTCAGATGCTGGTATGCCAGTTATTAATGATCCAGGATATGAGGTTATCAGACTTGCAATTGGTAGTGGCGTAGAAATTGTTGTTATACCTAGTGTTTCTGCGGTACTCACAACACTTGTATTATCTAATTTTGATACTCATTTTACATTTATTGGATTTTTAAAACCAAAATCAGGACAACGCCAAAATCAACTTAAAAAGTTGTCTCCCGGAACATATGTAGCTTTTGTATCACCTCATAGAATCATGAGTGAACTCGAGGACATAAAAACAGTATTTACTGAAAATATTAAATTATTTTTAGGCAGAGAATTAACGAAGAAATTTGAAACACATTATCGTGGAACTGTTGTTGATGTAATGGAGGCGATTAAGGATGAAATCAAAGGTGAGATGTCGATTGCATTTGAAGTTCCTAAATTCAAAAAGGTGAATAAATATGCTAAGTAATGATCAATACGAATTAGGGACAATAGTCCATCTCAAAAAACCTCACCCGTCAGGCACCATAGAGTGAGAAGTTGTAAGGGTTGGAGCGGATATTAAGATTAAATCAACAATAAAAAATGATCTTTTTATTATGATGACTAGAAGAGAATTTAATCGTAAAGGCAAAAAAGTTGTAAAAAAATAGTAAGAATACTTATGAATAATATCTATCCGTTTTTTTTGTTTTTAATTACAGCTTTAATAAATCCTCTAAACAAAGGATGCTCAAACATGGGTGTGGAGCTAAACTCTGGATGAGCCTGTACTCCCAAATAAAATTTTTTCTTGGGCATTTCAACAACTTCAGCTAAGTTTTGTTTTTTATCAAAACCAGTGAATTTGAATTCGTTATTTTGAATTTGCATTAAATATCTTGGATTAGCCTCATATCTGTGGCGGTGTCTTTCAATTGATTGGTCTGATGTATATAATTTAGAAATTAATGATCCTCTAATGTGTAATGTTGTTGATTCTCCTAATCTTAGAGTTCCTCCAATATTACCGTCTTTTCCTTTAATTATGTCTATAACAAACGTTCCTTCATCGGATACTTCTGAAGAAGTCGCATCGTCAATGCCTTGACGCCTAGCTTCAGCTATAACCATAGCTTGGAAACCATAACAAATCCCAAAAGTTGGAATATCTTTATCGCGATTATATTCAGCTACAATAACTTTTCCCGAGAAACCTCTTGCACCAAATCCTGGCAAGATAATTGTCCCATCGGTTCCAGAAATTTTACTCTTGATATTTTTCTCTGATATACCATCAGATTTAATTCATTTAAATGAAACATCAAACATTTGATTAATTGCTGATACTTTAACTGCTTCAACAATTGATTTATATGCCTCCGGAAATTGAGCGTATTTACCCACCATGGCAATCTTAATTTCACCTTTTTTTTCAGCATCAATTAATTTAATGAATTTATTCCATTTGGTTAAATCAGGTTTTTGTGTTTTCATTCCAAAGTAGTTTAAAACCATTTCAGACATTTTATATTTGGCAAAATAATTAGGTATCTTATAAATATTAGATACATTAGGAACAGGTATAACAAATTTTTCATTTAGAAACGAAGTGATAGCTATTTTCTTAACAATAAAAGCTTCTGGTTCTTTGTTCCCTCTTAATAAGATGATATTCGGTCTTAATCCATTTGATTGAAGAAGCGAAATAGATTGTTGTGTTGGTTTGGACTTGAATTCATTTGAAGCACTCAAAAAAGGAACATAAGTTGTATGAATAAGCATTGATTTTTTTTCGTTCATTCTGATGAATTGGGAAATAGCATAAATAAATGGTTGAGATTCAATATCTCCAACAGTGCCTCCGACTTCGGTAATGATAAAATTCGCTTTAGATGTTTTTCCCGCCTTTTTTATCTTTTCAATAATTTTATCAGTGACATGAGGAACCACTTGAACTGTGTTTCCGTCAAATTTACCTTGACGTTCTTCATTAAGTAATTCAAACAAAATACTTCCCTGTGTATAACTAGAGTTCTTGGTAAATTTTTCACCAATAAATCTTTCATAATGACCGATATCCAAATCAGTTTCTGCTCCATCTTTTGTAACATAAACCTCACCGTGTTGGTAAGGTGACATTGTTCCTGGATCAGTATTATAATAAGGATCCAATTTTTGAACAAAAACTGAAAAACCAGAGTTCTTAAGCAAGTTACCTAATGAAGCTGCTGAAACACCTTTTCCTAATCCTGATAGAACTCCGCCTGTAACAAATATATATTTTGTTTCCATATTTTCTCCCTAATTTCAATTATATATATATCTAGTTTCTATTTTCAATATAAAAGTTATTTTTTTGATAGAATGTTACTAGAGTCTTTGGGAAATGTGAAAATCATTACCGGTGGTCAAGCCCACGAGCGAAAGCTGATTAGGATAGTTGCCTAAGCCGACGGAATAGTCCGGATAAAGAAGATGATAAGACTCTAGAAAGGGTCTTTTACTATGCCCTATAAAAATATAAATTTTAGAATCGCATTCGCTGGAATATTCCTTGGTGGAGGGCTATTGTTTCAGTTTTTATCAAAATTTATGCCACTAGTTCCACAACTTATGGATATTAATTTATCACTTGTTTTTATTGTTCCTATATTTTTTATATCTGGATACTGAATGGGTATGATGACTTTGATTATTAAATATATCTTAGGTCCAGCCATTGGCAGAGGTTACAATCCGCCTGAAATGATTGGTCAAACTATTTTATTTGTTGCTGGTCTATTATTTATTCATTTATTACTTATCGCACAAAAAGCAAGATTAATAAAAAATAAATATGGAATGTATATCGGTATTACAATTATTACACTTTTCTCATCATTTATCATGACGACATTAAATGGTGTGTTATTTGTTCCACTATATTTTATGGCAGCATCTGATGAACCATTTAAATTTGGTTCCTACAATATATCATGAGGCAATGTGACTCAATATTGAGCTGTTATATACTTGGTATATTTAACTGGTAATATCATTAATTATGGTTTAACATCATTAACTTTGATCGCTATTTTTAAAGTTAAAAAAATATTTTAGCAATTAAGATATTTGATTGCTAATTTGATATAATAATATTAGTTAAAAGGAGATTACATGAAATACACAGTTGTACCTACTAGGGGAGTGATTGTTTTTCCAGGCCATTCATCAGTTGTTGAAGCGGGAAGAAGAGGATCACTAAATGCTGTTGATTTAAGTGTTTTACAATACGAATCAAAACTAGTCATTATTTCCCAAAAGGACCCTATAAAACCTTTTGTGGAAAATGAGGAAGACCTTTATAAGGTTGGAACACTAGTTTCAATTAAAGTTGAAAAAAAATCTGAAAATGGTTCTAAATCGATTTCAATGTATGGAATAAAAAGGGTGAAAATCAAATCAATTGAAATAACTGACAATTTAATAGAAGCTGATGTTGTTGAATTAGCCAGCAAAAGTGTATCATCTGAAGATGAGCAAAAAGTTGTTGATTTAATCTCGCAAAAAATGCAAAACATTATGTCTTCAATGGCTCCAATGCCAAAGGATGTTCTTTCATCACTAGCCACAGGTATTACTGCTGGTGAACTAACCGATTTAGTTGCTCATTATGTACCTTTTAAATTTTCTGATAAGCAAGAAATATTAGAATCATTTGTTTTATATAAAAGACTTGAATTAGTTAATGGCTTATTAATATCTAAAACAAAAGAAAGAGAAGTTGATCACTCTGTTGATATGAAAGTTAAAAAAACACTTGATGATCAACAACGCGAATTTCTTTTAAGAGAAAAACAAAAAGCAATTAAAGAAGAGTTGGGTGAGCTTTCTTCAAAAGATTCAGAAATAGATGAATGAAACAAAAAACTTCAAGATAAAAAATATCCCCATAACGTTAGAGATGTTGTTTTACAAGAAATGAGAAGATATGAATCCATGCCATCAATTTCTGCTGAAGCACATGTTTCAAAGGGATATATTGAATGAATAATGAAATTACCATGAGATACATATAGTGAAGATTTATCTGATTTAAGAAAGGCTCAGAAAGTTTTGGATTCTAATCATTATGGCTTAAAAGAAGTTAAGTCAAGAATTATAGAACATCTTGCTGTCAAGATAAAGACAAATTCTCACTCATCTCCAATTTTAACATTGGTTGGTCCCCCTGGAGTTGGTAAAACATCATTGGCAAAATCAATTTCTCAAACACTTGGAAGAGAAATGATTAAAGTTTCACTTGGTGGAGTTAAAGATGAATCTGAAATTAGAGGTCATAGAAGAACTTATGTAGGAGCAATGCCCGGTAAAATTATTCAAGCAATTAATCGTGCTAAAACTTCTAACCCCATTATTTTATTAGATGAAATTGATAAAATGTCATCTGATTATAAAGGTGATCCCACTTCTGCTATGTTGGAGGTTCTTGACCCAGAGCAAAACAAAAAATTTCAAGACAACTATATCGAACTTGAATATGATTTGTCAAATGTGATGTTTTTAGCAACTGCTAACTACATTGATCAAATACCTAATCCATTAATGGATCGTGTAGAATTGATTAGATTAAATCAATATACAACAGATGAGAAAATTGAAATTGCTAAAAGACACATTATTAGTGATGTCATCAAAGAAAATGGGCTTACAAAAAATTTGTTTAATATTTCTGATGCTACAATTGAATATGTTATTAATAAGTACACACTTGAAGCAGGTGTTCGTGGATTAAAAAGAACATTATCTAAATTAGCAAGGAAAATTGTTGTTCTAAAATTAAATGGAGATGTCAAAAGTTCTTATGTCATCACTATAGAAAAAGCTAAAAAATTATTAGGCAAAGAAAAAGTAACTAAAGAAGTGTTGAAGGGTAAATCAGAAGTGGGGTTGACAAACGGAATGTATTTTTCAAATGTTGGTGGTGGAATACTTCCGATTGAAGTCAAAACATATGCATCGAAAGCAGGAAACATTATATTGACTGGCTCGATTAAAGATGTTATGAAAGAATCACTCACTATAGCAATTGCCTATATTAGATCAAATGCTAAAAAGTTTGGTATTAAATTTGATTTTGAAAAAAATGTTATTCAAGTTCATGTTCCTGAAGGGGCAACGCCAAAAGACGGCCCATCAGCTGGTATTGCTTTTACAACAGCTGTCTTATCGGCACTTTTAGGCAAACCAGTTAAAAGAGATATCGCTCTTACTGGTGAAATAACATTAAGAGGTAAGGTGTTAGAGATCGGTGGATTGAAAGAAAAAACTATTGGTGCAGTTGAAGCAGGAGTTAAAATCATATTCATTCCCGAAACAAACAAAAAAGATATTTCTGATCTTTCTAAAAAGGTCAAGGAAATAGCAAAGATTATTACGGTCTCGAAATATGAAGATGTATATAATAAAATATTCGCCTAGGGCGAATATTTTATTAATCTTTTATTTATAAAGAGTTTTTTTATACTCTGTATTATTAAACATTTTAATGAATTCAACTAGTAAATCCACAGTGGCATCAAAATCTTTTATAGAACCAATTTCAAATGGTGTATGTAAATATCTTGTTGGAATTGCGATTGAGACAACAGGAATTCCACCTTTAGAATATTGTGTAACTCCAGAATCATTTCCTCCCCCAGCTGAAACATATTTGTAAGCCGGTATTTTGTGTTTTTTAGACAAATCAAACAACATGTTAGCAAGCGTTGGATTTGCAATAGCACTATTGTCTTTCATTGTAACTGCAACTCCATGCCCTAATTTAGTATCTCCCTTGATAATACCTGGGGTATCATGAGAAACTGTTGTATCAATGGCAATTGCTATATCTGGTTGAATATGTTGGGTTGATGCTTTGCCACCTCTTAAACCCACTTCTTCTTGAGCAGTTGCAACAGCATAAATAACATTATCGTGTTTGACACCTTTAAGTCTTTCTACGATTTTAGCGATAATGGCAACACCGATTCTGTTATCAACGGCTTTGGCCATATATTTATCACCATCAGCTAGTAATTCAGCTGTTGACATTCTAACAACTTGATCTCCCACATCAATTCCTGCTTTTTTTACTTCTTCAACAGAACCCAACCCAAGGTCAACATAAACATCCATCATTTTCATAACTTTAGTTCTAACTTCAGGTTGTAAAACATGAACAGATGTAGATCCAACTACACCAATGAACTCTTTACCTTTAGTATTAATGACTTTCACCTTCATAGCTAAGATAGTATGTACCCAGTGACCACCAACTGGTGATATTCTTAGCATTCCTTCTTTTTCAATTTGTTGCACAACAAATCCAACTTCATCCATGTGAGCAGCTAACATAATTTTAGGACCTTTTGTTCCTATTTTTGCTATTACTGAACCAAATCCATCTCGTTCAATTATTGCACCGCTTTTCTTAACTTCAGCTTTATATGCTGCAGCGATATCACTTTCATATCCTGAGATTCCATCTCTGTTTAGAAAGTTAGATATATACTTAAATGTTTCTTTATTTGCCATGTTCATCTCCTTGCCATTTATTATATATAATAAAACTATGAATAATGAAAAATTAAGTTTTTATATTGATAAGAAAATAATATATGTTGAAATCGAAAGAACAATCAATAATAATATGTATTTAAAGATCAAAAATAATGCTATCGTGGTTTCTGCTAATAAGATGATAAGAACCAGTTTTATAAGAAAATTTGTAGAAGAACACATTGAAAAGTTTGTTAAGCATTTAGATGATAAGAAAAAGAGTGAACTATATTCATTGGTTGATAATTATATTTGGATTTCAGGAGTTAAATTAAAAATTACGGTATTAACCGGATTTAATAAACCATTAGCTGTTGTTGAAGGAAAAAAATTTTATATCAGGAGCAAAAACGGGACTAACTCTGAATCAATTGAAGTTATCAAACATTTTTTGAAGGAAGACATACTTAAAAGAGTTGACATAATCCAAAGAATATGAGAGAAAAATATGGAAATACCAAAACATACATCATCTGCATCCTACAAAAATTCTTCATGAGCAAGTAATAGCTTAAGAAAACAAAACATCAATTATTCATCGAAGCTATCTCATTACAATGATGAGATTATCAATTATGTTGTTATTCATGAACTTGCTCACTATAAAGTACCAAATCACTCATCATCTTTTTGAAACATAGTTAATCAATATGAACCCAATTACAAAGAAATTAGAGATCGCTTAAAAGATAGTAAAGTACCTATAAAATAATTTTGATTTAACACAAAATAACTCTTTATTTTGTAAAATAATTTTTTTATTCTAAAAATACAAAATCAATATCTAATAGTGCTTTTACTTTATAATTTAAACATATGTTAGATTTTCTAGGAAAAAGACTGCAAAAATCCATGTCAAAAATGAAAGTTAAAACAACTTTATCTGAAGTTGATATTTTAGAAGTCACAAGAGAAATAAAAATGGCCTTATTGGAAGCGGATGTCAATTTAATTGTCGTGAAAGAATTTATTAAATCAATCAAGGAAAAAGCAATTGGTTCAAATATTATTGGGAAATTGAACCCATCTCAGCAAATGGTAAAAATTGTTAAAGATGAATTAACTGATACTCTTGGCGGTGAAACAAAAAGAGCAACAATAAAAAATAAACCACATTTAATCATGATGACAGGACTTCAAGGTTCAGGTAAGACAACTACATCAGCTAAGCTTGCAAAATATTTCATGAAAAAGCTGGACATAAAAAAACCGTTAATGATTGCTGCTGACGTTTATAGACCGGCGGCCATTGAACAACTAATTACCCTTGGTAAGGAATTGAATATTGATGTTTATTCAGAAGGAACAAATGTTGATCCTGTACTTATTGTTCACAACGGACTTAAGAAAGCTAAAATAGATGATTATGACTTGGTTATTATTGACACAGCGGGTAGATTATCAGTTGATGAAAAGTTGATGCAAGAATTGGTGTTAATTAAGAAAGCATCAAAACCAAATGAAATATTCTTTGTTGCAGATGCCTTATCTGGACAAGATATTATTAATGTGGCAAAAATATTTAATGAAAAATTAAATATCACAGGCTCCATTATTACTAAGCTTGATTCTGACGCTAGAGGTGGAGCAACACTATCTATTAGAAAAATGCTAAACATACCGATTAGATTTATTGGTACAGGCGAAAAAATATCTAATCTTGATTTATTTCATCCTAATAGAATGGCCGAAAGAATTCTTGGCATGGGCGATGTATTGTCTTTGATTGAAAAAGCTGAAGAATTTATCGATGAAAAACAGTCGAATAGAATGATGAATAGAATGGTGTCAGGTCATTTTGATTTAAATGATTTATTGGCACAACTTGAACAAATGAAGAAATTCGGTAAAATATCAAAAATTATGAATATGATTCCGGGGATGAGTGGGAAAATATCCAAGGATAAATTAGATGGGGCTGAAGTTAAATTAAAATTATATGAAATACTAATTACATCTATGACAAACCAGGAAAGAAAGAATCCAAAATTATTAAAGACGGCTTCACGCAAAGGCAGAATACTTAAAGGTTCCGGTAGAAGTCCACAAGAGTATAACCAATTAGTAAATGAGTTTGAGAGAATGTCTAAGCAAATGAAATCTGTTGCTAAATCTATGAAAGATGGCTCATTTAATCCTGGAATGATGAATGGGATGATGTAATGAAGACAAGAATGGAACTTTGAAAATCATATCGTGATGATATCCAAAGGAACAATGAGTTGCAAAATGCAGTTCGTCTTTCAAATGCAAAATTCAGGACGCTTTTCGAAAGGCTATCAAAGGTAGATCCATCGTTTGATGAAAAATATTTTAAACAAAATTATAAAAACGATTTTTTATTGAAGGATATTGGCAAGCATAATGAGCTTTCTCATGATAAAATATATGAATTGCTAAATCTCATTAATAAGACTGAAGAAAAATATTCATATTCGCTCAATTACATTGATAAAATTACTTTTTCATCTGAGGAATTGATAGATATATTCGAATCCATGAAAGACGGCATATCAAAAAAAATGGAATATATTGATGATAATACAGCTGTTGACATTTCTATTGAAACAAAAGTAGTCAACTTAGGGAGGCTGAATATGAAATTAAATATCGCGATTGATGGTCCTTCCGGGACTGGTAAATCTTCAGTTGCAAAATTAGTTGCTGAAAAATTTAAGTTAAAATATATTAATACAGGACTTGTTTATAGGTCCATCGCCTTAAATGCTATTGAGCTTAAAGTTGATTTAGATAAACCCGCAAACATCATTGAAGCATTAAAAAATCTCACCATCGAATTATTAGATAATGAAGAAGTTAAAATTAATGATGTGAAGGTCACAAAAAAATTAAGAGGGGACGATGTTTCACAAGCTTCTTCAAAGGTAGCAGCAATTCCAGAAGTAAGAATGTTTGCCCTAAAGATAATGAAGGATGCTGCAAAATATGGTGGAATAATCATGGATGGTAGAGACACAACATTTAGAGTACTACCCAATGCTGATTTAAAATTTTTTATCACAACAGACATCATAACTAGAACAAAAAGAAGAGTTAAGCAAAATAAAAAACTCGGACTTAATGTAGATTATGATAAGGTTTTTAATGAAATACAAAAACGTGATAATAGGGATACCACAAGGGAATTCGATCCTCTTCATGTCGTTGAAGACGCGGTTTTAGTTGATTCATCTAATATGACTCTTAATGATGTGGTTGACGTCATATCCATGAACATAGAGAATTTATTAAAAAGGAGAAAAAATGGATAATCTAGTTGCGATAGTCGGTAGACCAAATGTCGGAAAATCCACATTATTCAACAAGTTAATTGGCAAAAGAGTGTCAATTGTGCATGATCAACCCGGAATAACTCGCGATCGTCTTTACCATGATGCAGAATGAATTGGTAAGAATTTTAAGATTATTGATACTGGTGGCATCACAATAGGTAAGGATGATTTTCAAGAAGATATTGTAATCCAAGCTAGAATAGCCATTGAAGAATCCAAACTAATTATTCTAGTAGTTGATGGGTTAGTTGGATTAACATTTGCAGATCAATTTGTTATTTCCTTGATCAGAAAGTCTAAGAAGAAAGTATTACTTGCTGTCAATAAATTAGAAGGTAACAAAGACATGGACCCATCTATTTATAGTTCAGGTCTTAAAGATATTTTTCAAATATCTGCCATTCATGGTGAAGGTGTTGGAGATTTGTTAGATGAAGTTGCAAGTAATCTTGACGATATAGTTGAAGATGATCAAAAAATTAATCGACTTGCCATTATTGGTCGTCCTAATGCTGGTAAATCTTCACTTCTTAATTCACTTGCCGGTAAAGAAAGATCAATAGTTTCAGAAATATCGGGCACAACAAGGGATTCTGTTTCATCGATCATTGATATTAATGGTGAAAATTTTAAGGTTATTGACACCGCAGGTATATCTAAGAAATCCAAATTAATTGAATCGGTTGATCACTATGCTCTTGCAAGAGCATTTAGCTCATTGGAAAATGCCCATGTAACACTGCTTATAATTGATGTAACATTGGAATTATCACATTTTGATGCTCGATTAGCAGGATATGCAATGGAGAAACAAAAGCCAATCATTATTGTTATTAACAAATGAGACTTAATTCAAAAAGATGTTATGACAATGAAGAATTTTGAAAAGAAAATTCGTAAAGAGTTTAAATTCATGTCTTGAGCACCAATTGTATTCATTTCTGCAATAAAAAGTGATAGACTTTCTAGTTTAAAAGATATAATAATAATCGTAAAAGAAAATATAAGAAAAAAGGTAAAAACCAGTTTATTAAATGAAATGATTATGGATATTCAGGCAATGCAACCAGCTCCATCTTTTAAAGGCGGGAGATTAAATATTGCATTTGCAAAGCAAGTTGAATCTTCTATTCCTAAATTTATCTTATTTGTTAATAATGAAAAATACTTACATTTTTCTTATAAGAGATATATTGAAAATCAATTTCGAGAATACTTTGGCTTTCTAGGAACGCCAATAAAAATTGTTTTAAGAAATAAAAAGGGGTAGCATGACTAAAGAAAAAATAACTATTATTGGATCCGGAGCATTGGGAACATCATTAGGGAAAGTTCTTTTTGATGGAGGTAGTGAAAATATTGTCTTCTATGGCCTAAATAAGAAAGAACTTTTTGATTTATCTAATGGAAGCAACATTAAATATTTTCCTGATTCCATTAAGTTACCAAAATTTAAAACTACAACTTCACTTAAAGACGCAATTGATGGAGCAAAATATGTATTAATTGCAGTTCCTTCATCAGCGATGTCAATTGTTTATCCACAAATAATTGAAAACATTTCAAGTGAAGTACTTATCATTTGTGGATCAAAGGGTTTCTTTCCCGGTACCAAAAAATCATTACACAAGGGAATGAAAGAATTATCAAAAAGAAACAAAAATATTAGAGGGGTCGTTTCTTTAATTGGCCCATCTCACGCTGAAGAAATTGTTAAAGAGGTTCCAACAAGTATAGCAGCAGTTTCAAGAAGCGACCAAAACAACATTGAAGTGCAAAACTTATTCTCAAACAGGTATATGAGAATTTACACACAAAGAGATGTAAAAGGTGCAGAAGTTGGTGCGGCATATAAGAATGTTATAGCAATTGCATCAGGAATTATAAACGGATTAGGTCTTGGTATTAACTACAGCGCAGCATTATTAACAAGAGGAATGAAAGAGATGAGTGTTTTTAATAAATTTCATAAAGGTAAAAGAGAAACCATAATGGGTCTAACCGGACTAGGTGATTTAATTGTTACTGCAACCTCGGAACTATCAAGAAATTTTACATTCGGTAAAGAACTTATAACTATTGGTAAACAAAAAGCTTTAGCATCAAAAGCCACTATCGAAGGGCTTTTTGCACTGGATATTATTTATTTAATTGGTCAAGAAAATGGTCTTGACTTACCAATTGTTTATGCCTTGCATGATATTATTCGAGGCAAAGATGAACCAGAATTTTTTTATGTAAAACTATCAAACAGAAAGTTGGAAGCAGAATAAAAAAACCATTATTAATGGGTTTTTTGATATAATATTATTGATAACACGATATCACAAAAAACAGAATGGAGATTTTATGAAAAAATTAGAATTAGTATTAGCAATCGCTAATGAAACAGGACTTACAAAAGCTGATGCAGAAAGAGCTCTTAACGCGTTCATCAAGGTCGTTACAGAAGAAGTTAAAAAAGGTAATAAAGTTGCAGTTTCTGGGCTTGGTTCATTTGAGAGAGTGGCAAGAGCAGCAAGAAAAGGCATCAACCCAGCAACAGGAGCATCTATTAACATTAAAGCCAAAAATGCACCTAAATTTAAAGCAGCCAAAGGATTTAAAGACTTAGTAGCTTAATTAAAAAATAGCTTATAAACCCGGAAAAAATATTCTACACCTTTAAATAAAAAGGTAAGTTAGAATAAAATTTATAAACACATTCTATGAAAGGAATGTGTTTTCTATTATGGGAAACAACTATCAAAAGAACAATGACTTTGGTGATTTAAAAAATATGATTCAGGACTTATGAATTGTACGGAATATTTTAAAGCATTGCATTTAGAAGATGTTAGTTATGCAAGACAAAAAAAGACAAGGATCTCAAAGATATAAGGGAGCATTACTAAGGATAGTAGAATTTATGAATAAATACAAATTATGAAAAATAGAGGATAATTTATTTATGAACAGTAAAATTGTAACTAGAGGAAGAAAAAAAGAAGAGATCCAAAAAAAAGATTGTAGAAGTTGTTTCTAATTTAACTGAAGAAGAATTGAAAAAAATTGCAGTAAGATATTTAGAAATTATGGAAAAAAAGAACAAAAATCATGAGATCAGCTTAATTAAAATAAGCAATGCTAGAAGGGCATATATATTCTGATTACATAGAACAACTTTTTATAAAGAAAGCAAAGAGAAGGTATATAAAATTAATTATTTAAAAAATGAAATATTTAAAATTTTCTATGAAAACAATAAAATCTATAGAAGTTTGAGAATAGCTGCTAAATTAAATCAAAACGGTCATTCCATATCTGATAGAACCCTTAGGAACTATATGAATAGATGAAAATTAGAATGCATTACATAGGAAGAAGAAAAAAAGATCTGAAAGCAAAAATACAACCGTAGAATTTCAAGATTTTATCAAAAGAAACTTTAATCTTGTTAAAGATAATATTATCACTACTGACGTCATTTACATAGCAACAAATTTTTGTTTACATTTCTGTCGCCATTAGCCATAAAACTAAACTTATTGAGTCCTATAAAATTAGCTTTAATAACGATACCAAATTAATTTACAATACTTTAATGACTTTAAAAACAAGAGAGAATATGATTGCACATTCAGATCATGGTTCTCAATACAATTCAAATGATGCAAGAATCCTGAGCAAAAAAATATAAAATATTGATATGTTGAGTTAAAAACTCATTAGATAACCAATAATTTGAATATTTCTTTGGTAATTTTAAATTATAATGCTTAAATCATCTTCCAACATACAAATATTCATTCAATGAAATTAAAGTAATTATTGATCATTACATACAATGATATAATGCAAAGTAGACTACAATGAAAAGTAACAACCGATGTCAGTGCATATGCATCCTAAAGTGCAGAAATATCTCCCCTAGATTTATTGTTATTTTTTTATATTATTTTTGTAATATATCCAACAAAATCTAATATGCCAGGATATTCAAGTTTCAGTTCATAACATGTACTTCTAGCTTTTTCGATTGTTAGTGATTTTCTTTCCAATGAATCAATCAACTTTTGTTCAACAATAAAGTATTCATTGTAAAGCGTGTAACCAACAATGTAGAAAGCACATCCTCCGTGTTCAAGAATTGTTTTAATATAATCACTTTGGTGAGATTTAATGTTGGATAATGGTAAATTATCGTTAATGGTGCTTTTTGCCTCAAATGCAACAAAAACACTTTGGTAGATACCATAGTAATCTGCTGTTGATTTAGACGAAACAAATCCGTTCTTCACCTTTAATTTATTATGATGCTTTTCTATCCCGCTAAATTTGATTGGAATATGTTTTTTATGGAATATGCAAATCGATTCTCTTTTATACATAATAATTGTTTTATTTATTAATGACTCAAGCATCATTCCTCTATTCTTCATTTTTACCTCCTATATCTATATGTAACAAAACAAGACATGTTTGATATTTTTTTCAATTTTATTGTGATATACTTAAAAAGCAATAATTCCCTCATTGGGATAGCACAAACTACATCCTTAGGAATTCATACAAGTGTTGCTCCAATGCGGAGTCTTGATGTTCGAACTTTGGAGAAGAAAGAAACGGAGAAACAAAATGGAAAATATCCAACAAAAAGATGATTTTAACAAACCCAGAGTAACAAATGAAGTAAAGAATATTGCCTCAAAAGACAAGCTATTAGAAGCAGGTGTTTATTTTGGGACCAACAAATCTCAGTGAAACCCTAAAATGAAACCTTACATATTAACATCTAAAAAAGGTGTTCATATTATCGATATTCATAAAACTAAAAAAACGCTAGAATTTGCTTATAAAATGGTTGTGAAGTATGCAGAAAATAAAGCTAACTTTATTTTTGTTGGCACTAAAAAACAAGCTAAAGCAACAATTAGGGAAAACGCTCTAAGAACTAATTCGCACTATGCATCAGAAAGATGATTAGGTGGAACATTAACTAACAATAAAACTATTTATAACAGAGTAAGAAGAATGGTGACACTTGAAAAAATGGAAGAGAATAATTATGAAGGTTACACCAAAAAAGAAGGTGTAATGTTTGCTAAAGAACTTGCCAAACTGCAAAAAAACTTAAATGGTATTAGAAACATGAGATTCTTGCCAAATGTCATGATTGTTGCTGATCCAATTGGTGATTTAATTGCTATTAAAGAGGCAAGAAGGTTAGGAATTAAAGTTATTGGTATTGTTGATACTAATGTCGATCCTTCAATTGTTGATATTGCGATTCCGGCTAATGATGATTCAATTAAATCTGTTACTTTAATTGTCACAATTTTAGCTGATGGTATTGCTAAAGCTAAAAACGGTGAACAATTATTTGCCTATCAGGATGATTCAAAAATTATTCTTCCTGAAGAACTGAAGCCCGAATGAAAAATTAAAAAAGAAAAAAGACAACAAGTATTAGAGAAGAGAAAATCTCAGTTCAAAACAAGAGAATCATTTAAAAAAGATGAATCAAAAACCATTCCTCAAAAACCAATGGAGGTTAATAAACATGCTGAGGTTAATAACGAAGTTACTAAAGTTGAAACAAAAGCAGATATAGCTGAAGTTACTAGTGAAAATCACACAAAAACTAATTTTGCATCTTTAAAAGTGGATGAACTAAAAAAACTTATCAAAGAAAAAAATATTGTAGTAGAAGGCAAAGGATTAAAAGGTGACCTTGTGAAAGCGCTTGAGGAGAACGAATAATGGCTGATATAAAGTTAATTAAAGAGTTAAGAGATAGAACTGGATCCGGATTTATAGATGTTAAGAATGCTCTTGAAGCATCAAATAATGATTTGGGTAAAGCGGTTGTATGACTACAAGAGCATGGTGTTGCTAAAGCAGCCAAAAAAGCAGGAAATATAGCTGCAGAAGGTGTTGTTAATATCGCTGAAAATGATAAATCAATTGTAATTTATGAAATTAATTCTCAAACAGATTTTGTTGCACAAACTGATTTATTTAAAGATTTAGTTCAGAAAATTGGAAAATGCTTATTGGAAAATATTTTTACCAATATTGATGAAGCAAATCAAGCCAAAGTTAATGGTAAAACCATTAAAGAGTTGACAGATGATGTAACAGCTACAATAGGCGAAAAAATTATCCTTAGAAGAGCTAAAACTATTGCTAAAGATTCAAGCGTTATTGGCGCATATGTGCATACTAATAACCAAGTTGCAGCAATTGTTCTTGCTGAAGGCGGAGACTCTGCATCAATCCGTAATGTAGCAATGCATGTGGCATCAATGAATCCTCTTTATCTAGATGAAAGTCAAGTTCCATCTGATAAATTGGATTTAATGAAAAATGAAATCAGCAATGATGATTCAATCAAAACTAAACCTGAACATATCCAGGGAAAAATCGCTGAAGGAATGTTAAGAAAACAACTATCAGAAATTACGCTAGTTGATCAAGAGTTTGTTATGGAAAAAATATCTGTTTCAAAATACTTAACTTCTAAAGGGGCTAAAGCAACTAAAATGATTAGATTTGAAGTAGGTGAAGGTGTTGAAGTTAAAGAAGTAGATTTTGCAGCTGAAGTAGTTGGGCAAATGAAATCTAAATAATTATTAAGTTGTAATATTATTTTTTTAATATATCTAAGGATCAAGAATTATTATTTTTTGTTTTTTTTCATAAATTTAAGTTGGATTCTTTTTTTCTTTTCAACTATTTTTTTATTTTTCATTTCTTTATTTACTTGTATTTTTTGGAGTTCTCTTTCAATGTTTCTATTATTGATGAATTTTATTCTAACGCCTCTTTTTATTTTTTCGATTTTATGATTACGTCATTTAATAACTTCGTAGTCATATTCTGGATCATACATTTTATTAAATTTTAGAAGGATAATATTATGTAGTAATGTCATAAGACCAAGCAACACTCAAATCAGAAAAAGTCCCAATAATAGTTTTCAAATGTTGCCACCCATGTTACTATGTAAATAAACTAAGTCATATGGGTCCATTCAAATTTGAGATATTAACATATAGTAAAACATGTAGATGACAGGAAAAATCATTCCCTTGAGAACGAACCCTTCTTTTAATAGAGAAGCATCCTTGTCTCTTAACAAGTGTATAATTCAATAAAGCACAAATATTACTGGTATTACTGTATGAGCGAAAATAGTAATCAAAAATTCAAATATATATAATTTTGGAATAAAAAAATTCTCTTTATTACTAAACATAGTTGATCAAAAGATTACCCCCACAATAATCTCATACATAGCCAAAAGCGACAATGTTCTCTGCGTCATAATTCAACTTAATCATTTTGGTAATCTTTCTTCATATTTAAAAAATCTGAATACTAAGAATAAAAGAATAATAATTGTTGTTATTCAGGTGAACTGTGTGAATGTTCACAAAAAATTAGGGTGATGACTAACCATTATATAAAGAACTTCGTTAACGAGTTTGCCATTTTTTGTTAGTGTTGCTATTCTAATGATTTCTTTATCCAATCAAAATGATTGATGTAAAAGATTAGGGTTTGCTTTATTTGTAAGGTGATCAACACCCAATCCCAAATCTAGCATAATCCCATAAATTAATTTAGCTAAAATTGTTATTGTAACTATAAATACAAAAACACCAATAGTTACTTTGTTAATTTTATTCCTTCTTCTAAGAATTGATTCACTTGTCTGGAGTAATTCTTTTTTCATTGTATTAATACCCATAACAATAGTTTATCATATTTTCTCATTAGCGATATATATAAGTGTAAAGCAAAAATGCTTGACATATACCAAAATATGTTATGATAATAAGGAAATAGGAGGCCAATATGGTTAAGATTAGATTAAAAAGAATAGGAAGCAAATTCAATGCTTTCTACAGAATTATTGCGGCTGACGCAAGAGCGCCAAGAGATGGTAGATTTA
Source organism: Candidatus Mycoplasma mahonii (assembly GCF_030550815.1). Classification (GTDB taxonomy): domain Bacteria; phylum Bacillota_I; class Bacilli_A; order Mycoplasmatales; family Metamycoplasmataceae; genus Mycoplasma_O; species Mycoplasma_O mahonii. Next base: position 189,009 of record NZ_CP114583.1, read on the forward strand.
TTGAAGAAATAGGTTATCATAATCCGCACACTAAAGAAACGTTCATTAATTCAGAATTAAGAGTTAAATGAGAAAAAGAAGGTGCGATTGCAACTGAAACTGTTCAAAATATATTTAAAAAATATGACAAAATGTCTAAGAACGGGAAAAGTGATATTGTTGTTTTTGACAAAAAAGTTAAAAAAGCAAAACCTATTGACGCTAAAATTGAAGTTACTAAAGTTGAAACTCCACCTGCAGAAGTTAAAATTGAAGAAATAAAAACAAAAGAGCAATTATGAAAATAAACTTTATAACATTATTTCCAAGATTCTATGAGCCATTTAAGAAGGAGTCTATCACAAAAAGAGCTATCGAAAAGAAATTGGTTGATATCAATGTAATTGATTTTAGAGCATTTACCAAAAATAAGCATAATAAAGTTGACGATATTGTTTATGGGGGCGGTCACGGAATGTTGTTGATGGTAGAGCCCATAGATAGGGCTATACAAGCAACAAACGGTAAAGTTATATTATTATCACCCCAAGGAAAAACATTTACTCAAGCAAAGGCGAAAGAATTGTCCAAATTAGAGGAAATAACATTTGTTGCTGGACACTATGAGGGTTTTGATGAGAGAGTTAGATCATTAATCGATGAAGAAATATCTATTGGAGATTATGTCTTAACCGGAGGGGAACTTCCGTCAATGGTAATAGCAGACTCAATTGTGAGACTTATTCCCGGAGTCATTAAAGAATTGTCTCATCAAAATGATTCATTTGAAAATGGGTTATTGGATTACCCACAATATACAAAGCCAAGAGAATATAAGGGGATGAGTGTTCCTGATGTATTGCTAAACGGAAATCACAAGTTAATTGATGAATGAAAAAAAAACAACAAATTAAAAAAACAAAGCAGGTGAAGCCTGAATTATTAGAAGGAGAACAAAATGAGAAATAAATTAATTGAAGCACTTGATAAAAAACAAATAAAACAAGTGCCTGAATTTAGGGTTGGTGATAACGTGAAGGTTAATGTCCGGATTAAAGAAGGGAACAAAGAAAGAATCCAAACATTTGAAGGCCTTGTAATTACTAAAAAAGGTCAAGGAACAGGATCTTCGCTTGTTGTAAGAAAAATTTCCTATGGGATTGGGGTCGAAAGAACATTTTTAGTTAATTCACCACTAATTTCTGGAATTGAAGTGATCAGGTCTAATAAAGTAAGAAAAGCTAGATTATTTTATATGAGAGACAGAAAAGGTAAATCAGCAAGACTTAAAGAAATTAAAAGATAACAATGTATTACTTTTAAATATATATGTATATATACTATATTAAAAAAACTACGACAATTGTAACATTAGAGTTTGTTCCAATATAAGTATATGTAAAGTCCTTATTCGGACTAAGATCAATTCCAAGGACCGTAGCTTCTGTTGCGGTTGAAACAATTGGGTCTGTTGTTATGGTAACTATCTCTGTTGATTTAAGACCATTAACTCTTGCTTGTTCAGCATTCAGTTTATCTTGCAGAGCAGCAACCTATTTTTTGTGATTGTTTTTACTTCTTTTTGTCCACATGATACAAGTACAATTGCCATCACGGATGCAAAACATAAATTCAATCATTTTTTCTTTATAAAAACTCCTTTTCTTTAAAAACGCAACTAACTGAAGACAAGTTGTATTATGGTAAAATGCATAATCCAGATTATTCATAGTAATTAATTGATATAGGATAGACATCATTTTATGGTTGCTATGACAGTTTATGAGTTTCGCATAATTCCTTCATACATCTCTGATGTTGCAAAATTATTATATATATTAGCTAATTATTCATTTTCATGCTGAATAAAACGGTTATAAAAAAAATTATTGCATTTTTTATGCAATTAATTCTTCAATTGGGTTACTTTTGTTAGTAATTTTATTTATTTTCTGATATTTAAATGAAAATATTAATCTGCGCATTATATATACTTAGCTAAACATGTCAATATCTTTTCATCCATTATTTATGATTTGTTTATTTTGTGAGCAGAAATGATAGATTTATCAAGGCCTCTTTGTATACTTATTATTTTACTAAAATTCATAATTTATTTATCATATGCTTCTTACAACAAATATATATTTAAGTTATTGCTTCATTTCAAATAATTTGTGCCAAAACAACAAAAAATTAAGTTTTATTAAATAACACATGCTTGACATTCACTTTCCAAAATATTTTCACTACCTTCTAATGATTCTTGCCTTACTCTTACATAATAAATGGTTTTGCATTTCTTTTTAAATGCCCTAATGTAAGCTTTATTTAAGTCCCTTGTTGTTGTAGAATCAGTAACAAATAACGTTAATGATATTCCTTGATCTATGTGTTGTTGAGCAGCAGCAACAATATCAATAACCTGATTTGGTTTTATTTCATATGCCCCGTCATTATAATAAATTTCATTTTGATTATTAATTTTATATGCAGGGACATATACTCTCCCTAAACGCGCTTCTTTCCTAATCTCTACAGAAGAAACAACTGGTTGTAAAGATGGAGAACATGATGATAAATAACTAATAGAACCAGTGGGAGCTATTGCCATTAAATAAGCATTTGCAATTCCATCTTTCTTAATTTTTTTTGTCAATTCTATTCAGTCATGTTTTGTAGGAATTGCTATGTTATATTGTTCAAATTTTTCTTTGATGATTGCAGTTTTAGGTGTTCAAAAATTATCCTCACATGTTGTATATTTTTCAAAATAACTACCATCAGCCAATTTACTGTTTTCAAAATTATCAAAGGAACCATATTTGTGTGCCAGATCCAATGATGCTTTAAAAGCATGATAAGCCATTGTATAAAAGAAAATATTAGTAAAATCAATTGCTTCCTCGGAATTATAATAAATATGATTAGTAGCAAGAAAGCCATGTAAATTCATCGCACCAAGACCAATGGCATGATTGGAAGTATTTCCTTTTTCAATTGAAGGAGCGAATGAAAAATTTGAAACTCTGGATACACGATCTAATGCTTTAATGGAATCATTAACTACTTGTCCAAATTCAATCCCAGATTCCATAACTTTTGCAATGTTTAATGATGCTAAATTACAAACAATGTCTTCTCCTGTTTTTTTATATGACGAATCAGCATTATATTGACTTTCAGTACTTACTTGAAGAATTTCTGAACATAAATTGGACATGACAATTCGACCTGAGTTAGAGTTAAGTTCATTAACAGTATCATCAAACATTAAGTATGGATAACCAGATTCAAAATGTAATTCAGCAATACTTTGGAAAAGTTTGCGAGCACTAATGTATGTTTTTTTGATTTTATCGTTATTAATCATATTATCATATTCCTTAGTAATAGAAATATCGGACATAGGTTTTTTGTAAACCTTGTAGACATCATGTGGAGAAAATAAAGCCATCTTTTCATCATTTTTGGCTAACTCAAATGTTATATCAGGAATAATTATTCCTAAAGAAAGTGATTTAATTCTTATTTTTTCATCTGCATTTTCTCTTTTTGTATCTAAAAATTGTATAATTTCTGGATGATGTGCGTGCAAATAAACAGCGCCCGCTCCTTGCCTTTGTCCTAGTTGATTAGCATATGAAAAGCAATCTTCCAATAACTTCATCACAGGAACAAGGCCAGTGGATGCTCCACTGATTTTTTTAATTGGGGATCCAAATTCTCTAATATTGGTTAGACATAAAGCGACCCCGCCACCCCTTTTTGAAAGTTGAAGGGAAGAAATAATGCTTTTTCCAATTGATTCCATATTATCTTCAATACGCAATAAATAACAAGAAGAATATTCACCTCTTTGTTTTTTCCCTGCATTTAAAAATGTTGGAGTTGCCGGTTGGAATCTGCCTGTTATTATTTGTTTAATAAAACTATGAGCATCATTAAAATCGCCATTTGCTAAGAACAAAGCATTCATAACCACTCTATGTTCATAACTTTCTAAATATTTTTTATTGTCAAAAGTTTTTAAACAATAACTATCAAAAAATTTCAAAGCTCCCATGAATGAAGGGAATGAATGTTTAAAGGTATAGGCATAATTAGTTAAGTCTTCAATATGTTTATATGAATACATTCCTATTAGCTTTGCATCATAATAATCATTATCCAATAAGAAATTTAACCTGTCTTTAAAGTTTTTAAATTTTTTAGTGTTCTTTTTTACGTGTTTTCCTACGTATAATTGAGCAGCCAAAATATCCGCACCAAAGTTGTTCTCACCATTTATCTTCATTTTACTAGAAGCATTTAATGATACATATTTTTCTTGTCATTTTTTTTCTTCATTTTTTAACATTTTTCCCCTTTTCTTATCAAATCGTTTTTTTGTTGTTTATTAATTTTTCAAAATTTAATCAAAAGTTTTTGCACATCAGTGACATTTTTATTGACACCAGATAATTCCAATTTATATAAAAATGGTATATTCAATTTTTTAGATAAAATTGATCCCGCCAAACCATATGTTTCTCCGAAATTAGTGTTGCCAGTCGCTATAACGCCTTGACAATAGCTACGATTATTTTTATTATTCAAAAATGTAACTACTTGTTTAGGAATAGCTCCTTTGACAATATCTCCTCCTCCGCTATATGTGGGTACAATAATGACATAGTCTTTATTAACGGTAACTGTGTCATGTAAACTAACAGGCAGTCTCACACTTGAAAATCCCAATTTTTCAATAAAGCGGTGTGTGTTTCCTGTAGCAGAAGAGAAATAAACTAAAAGTATGTCATTAATGATGTTGTTTCTTGTGCTTTTTACATTTAACATTATTTAAAAATCTCAATCTTCATCTTCAGTTTCTTCAGAAACACCCATAACATATGAAGATCCATTTCCAGAAAAAAAATCATGATTTTCAGCAGTTTTTGACGATAATTGTGCAAACACTTCCGGAGAAATTTTCGTTTCTTCTTCGCTAAATGGTGATTCATAACCTAAATTTTGTAAAAACTTACCACCATTATAAACGGAAAATCTGATTGCATCATCAGCGATATCAAATCCGTCATACAATTCCGTTAGAAATTTTTTTTCAAGATCAATTAATTTATACAAAAGATTAAAAACAAAATCTTTCATTTCTATTTGTTTTTCAATTGAAAGTTTTGCAATTTTTTTCTGATATTTATAGCCACTATAATAATTGTGAATAACTTTGTCTCTTAGAATTAAACGAATGATGTCACTTGTGTTTGACATATGGCCTCTTGCTGATAAATAAAACGGCAAATAAAAGCCTCCATATAGTAAAAAACCTGGCATTAATGCTGCTGCTACTTTTGATTTCAAGGGATCATTGCCTGTGTAATATGGCAATAAAATACGTGCTCTTGCTTGTAAGCTTTCACAATCAACAACTCATTCTTGAGCCTTTTGAATTTGTGCAGATGAGCACAAAGTAGAAAAAATTGATCCATATGAACGAGCATGGACTCCCACCATAAAAGCAAAATTAGCATAAATAACTTGTTCGTGATCGGTTAAGGCAGAAGGAATTTGTTGAACATCTCCTACAGTAGCTTGAATTGTGTCTAATAAAGTCAACCCAGTGAAGGTCTTTGTCACAAGATTCTGTCATTTAGAATCTAATTTTCTTCAGGAAACTAGATCATTAGAAACTGGAATTTTTTCTGGAAGCCAAAAGTTTTGTGTGATTCTGTTCCAAACTTCTAAGTCTTTTTCGTCGTTGATTATATTTCAGTTAATGGATCGCAACTTTCCCTTATAATTATTTAAACAATATTCAATGGGCGATACCGACATTTTATAATATTTATCTTTCATTACTTAATCCTTTCTTATTTTTTTCGATAATAATTGTGATGCTGTTTGGTCTCAATATGAAAAAAAAAACTAAAGTGTATTTCTTGCATTGATAATATTCTCAAAAATAACTTTATACTGCTTCTTTTAAATATAATTTGTTCCTTAATATTTTGAGTTTTAAATTTTAAAATCATAATATTGTTCATAACATTACTAATATCATTAACTGTTATCTTTTTGTAAATGATATTGTCATCATAGTTCATATTTAAAATCAACCAATACATATGTTATTAACATTTCATACTCTTTATTCTTTTAGAAAATGCAACTCATGGAAGATGAGTTGCATTATAGTAAAAATACATAATTCAAATCATCCGTAATAATTAATTGATATATGATAAACCCAAATTTAAGGTTGCTAGGACAGTTTATGAGTTTTACATAATTCCTTCATATATATTTGATATTCATTTGTTGCAAAATCATTATATATATATAAATATCCCCGTAGTCAAATATGATGTTATATGTACATAACAACATAAAAAATTCCACATATTTAAAAATTTTGGATCTTTATGCGATGTTTTTTTTGTAAATAATTCTAAATGTTAATGAAATAAGTACAACTTCTATGACTAACCACACTACATATGGATACCATAAGGGAATACTTTGTTTAGATTTTATTTCAACTGCAAATGAAATTACTTTTTCGCTTTCTTTATCACGTATAACATTATTAAAGACAACACTTGACTCATTTCTTGAATAAATCTTTGTATACTATCAATATTTTTTTGGCTACTTGAATATGATGCTCCAAAACATTCTACCCCAATGTGAAGATGGATCAATCCATTTAATAACATCATAAACTTGTACTGAATTAGCATCAGCCATTTTATCATACAGCGAATTAACATCATTATCAGTTCCCATATTAGATTTGCTAGCAATTCCTTTATCTATATTTAGCTTAGATGATTTATCAATATTTAACACTTGCACTATTTTAGATTCACTGATTACTTTTAAAAATGCACTCAAACCAAACAACATATAAGATCCTGTGCTAAATAAACAAAACATAATATCAATAAAAGCTTTATCTTTAAGGGAAATACTAAGATTTAATGCAATGGCACCTACAATTAATCTTATTAATATTTCAATTAATATTGTTACTATTGGCGCTGTAATGTTATATTTACCATCAATAAAATAGATTATTGATAAGGGAACAAGAATTTCGATTATCGATACAATTACTATCATGGTAAATAGTGCTAATGTTCCTTCTGTAATCATTTTTTTCTTAAGCACAGGCTTTGATTGCAATATTAATAGATTTTATCTTCAATTTCATCCCTGAATATTTGACTAGTCTTATATGAAATAAATATTAGGAAGATAGCGAAAGTTAGGAAAGCAATAAAACCATATACATATAAAGGTAAAACTGTTTTTATGGCATCAAACACAAATGCCCACATAATGATGCAAAAAAACCAGTAACATATGTTGAAATAAATTTCACCATTTTATTTAGTGTATATTTATAAAAATCATTATTGAAATTCCTTTTCATAGATGTCCTGAATTGATATTTTATAAAACTCAATTTTATCCATATCACTTTTTTACTTGCTAACTCAGCTACTAAGCTATAAATAGATTTTTTTGTTTTATCAATAGCCTTAATGTATTGGACTTCCTTTTCCATTTTCATTTTTTATACCACTAATCACTTTAGCTTCATTTTTTGAATTAACATATATTTTTAGACTGTATGTTTTCGTAGTTTTCATTCTTTTAGAAATAGTATCAATGGTGCCTGAATATAAGAAATTCTTTTTTTGGCTTCTATTGTATTACAATCATAACCACATACTAAAATCTTTGATTTTTTTGTTCTTGTAGTGTAAGCATCAATAATATTTTTAATTGTTGTAGTTTTTCGGCATCGTTTGGCCTCAATAAACCATGTATCTCACCATTTTTTACTTTAAAAGAAACATTAGAAACAGTTTCTTAATTATGTTTGTCTTAATCAAAAAAAGATAAAAATATGAGAGATTTAGATTATTCAAATTTAATTAAACAAACTGGTGTTGAAATTGAACAAAAGCAAAACAATTTACCATAGTAATATGGTTTTTATTAAAATTTTATTTTAACTTTTATTTATATAATGTTAAAAGGAGGTACTAATGGCAATATTATTAGATGGTAAAAAGTTAAGAGAGAAAAAATACTCAGAAATAGTCAAAAGAGTTAGTAATTTAAAAAATAAAGGTATTACTCCTCATCTTGCCGTTGTGCAAGTGGGTAATGATATGGCCTCTTCTATTTACATTAAACATAAGGAAAATGCCTGCAAGAATATGGGCATTAATTTCACAAAAATAAATTTAGAAGATTCTATAAGTTATAAGAAGCTCAAGGACGAAGTTGCTAAACTAAATGAAAATCCTTTAATTCATGGCATTATAATTCAATTTCCTCTTCCAAAGCAACTCACCGATAAAAATATTAATGCTTTAGTTGATGTTTGAAAAGATGCTGATGGTATTCACCCATTCAATCAAGGTGTGCACATGACAAGAGTTAATACTTATGCTCCTAAATCATGTACTCCTAATGGAATCATGGAATTTTTTAAAGAATATAAAATTGATTTAGAGGGAAAACATGTTGTTGTTGTTGGAAGGTCAAACATTGTTGGAAGACCAATTGCTTATTTAATGGCTAATGAAAATGCCACATTATCACTTTTACATTCTAGAACAACAAAAATAGATTTTCATGCTGAAATTCAAGTTGCGGATATTATTATTTTAGCTACAGGTCAACAAGACATTATTACTCCAGATATGGTGAAGCAAGATGTTATTATCATTGATGTTGGAATCACAAAAACATCCGAAGGAAGACTTCGAGGAGATGTTTTATATAAAGACTTTATGGATAAAGCTTCATATATAACCCCGGTGCCCGGTGGTGTTGGACCCATGACTGTCACAATGCTGATCATTAATGTTGTTGAATTAGCTGAAAAGAGTATTAAGAGAAAATAAATAAGAAGATATTGATCAAAATATTTATTATTAATTTATATATATTAATTACACTATTTTTTCTATGTTTAAAATAGAAAATTACTAATATCAATGAGCATAACAGAAATTTTATAAGAAAGTATAGACAAGCTATTCAAGATCTAGACTTTTATTTTCATAATATCCACAAGCTTGTTGTAAGAGATATTTCAGATACGGATAGCGTTTATTCTTTTATATATAATCGGTGGCCCTTTATTAAAAACAATAATATTTATAGATCTTGATTTGATCTTGCTTTAACTATATTTAAAAATAAAAACCAAATAAAGTAAAATTTAGAGCAAAGCATAATCATTCATTATTAAGATCAATTATACATTGTGGCTAGATTATGACATTAGGATTTAGTCAAGAGCCTTTGGGAGTAAATACAAGAATAAGATAACATTTGGAGCCAAATTACAATACCTAATAGTTAGAATCATATTTTTAAATTTTATTATCAAGTAAGAAAGGAAAATCTTTAAACAAATAATTTATTTCGTAAATTCTTAAAATATATATAATTCAATTACAACAATCATAAAATATAGATTTACTGAAAAAATCAAAACCAGAACAAAACAAGAGAAATATATTTGTGAAAAAATTATCAAGCAACCTAATATGCATATAAAAAATTTAGAAGATTTTTCTGCTATTTTTAAATGCTCAAAGTCCCCTGTTACAAGATTGTCTCAATCTTTAGGATTTCCCTCTTTTCAACATTTTTTTATGAGTTATATGATCAAGAAAATAAAGTTATGAGACATGAAAATAATGACATGGTATGATATAAAGAGCCATCATTAAAATTAGCGTGCAGTTTAAAAAGGAAAATTATTTATTTTCAATTCAAGAAGAACAAAATCCATAGGGAAGTTGATGAGTGAAAGATTTAATAATATTGATATTGATAATGAATATTATCACGACTCTTGGGAAGAACCATACAAGATCAAGTCAAAAGAATTTCTATTAATGATACAGTTATTTTGATAGCAATGAATGGAGCATCGCATCTTGGTGATAAGATTTTACAAGATCTCAAGAAATGTAAAAACATTAGGAAAATTATTGTTTTGACTGCCTCCCATGAAATCCACCCACATGAAAAAATTGAATATTTTTCTTTATCACGAATAGACAAAATAAATTATCAAGTTGACACTTTTGAAAGGTATATTTTTGTTGCCGCTAGAATGATCAGTTTTATTATATGTTTATTAAATGATATATATAAAATACATAAGAAAAATAAATAATTTTTTGAAAAATAGTGATTATTTTACATCATGAATAATTTCTATAAAATCTATTATAATTTTATTATGAAAAAAATTATTGCATTTGATATCGGCGGAAATGGTGTTCAATTTAAATGTGGAAATTATGAAGGTTCTTTTTCTACTATTAATAAAGATAAAGATTTTATATTAAAAAAAATGTCTTCTTTGATAAAAAGACAAAAAGCAACTCACGTTGGCATTTCATCTCCATGTGTTGTAAATTCAAAAACAGGTTATTTAAAAGGACTTTCAGGAATAAAAAATTGGGGTGATTTTAATTTATACGATAGTTTAAGGTCTTTATCCGGAGATGTTGTTATAAAAGCTGTTAATGATGCAAACGCAGCTTTACTTGGTGTTTTATCTTTAGATGAAAATAAAAAATATAAAAATGCGCTAATGATAACGATTGGAACCGGTATTGGAGGAGGTGTTTTTATTAATGGAGATATTTATAATGGAACAAATGGATTCGCAGGAGAATTTGGTTATGGACTAACACAAAATAATGCAGAAAGAAAAAATGTTTCCCTAATATCTTCAGCAAATGCCCTTATGTCAAGAATCAATTCCAAAAACCATGCTATCATTGCAAAAAGTGCAAAAAGTGCATTAAACAGCAATAACGAATTAATCAAAAAAGAAGTAGAAAAATGATTCGAGGACATTGCTAAATTAACTATTACAAAATGATACGATTTTGATCCAGAAGTAATATTTTTGGCTGGAGGAGTATCTAATCATAAAGATTTAGAACCTATTTTAAAAAAATTCATAAAAAATATTTGTTCAGACTACGGTTATGAATATATACCTCATATAAAAATATCTAAAATTAAAAATACGGGAATCTTGGGAGCAGAAACTTTATTTAAAAATTTATAACAAGATTAAATTTTTGATTTTTATTAAATTGGTTAGACGTATTTTGAATTAATAGGAATTTTTTCCATAATATGTATTTTTATCTTTTTATATTTATAATTCAAAAGTAAATAATATTTAGGAGATTTTATGAAATTCAAAATTCACTTAGTTCCTCACACACATTGAGATAGAGAATGGTATTTTACATTTGATTCATCCAATGTATTGTTAAATAATGCCCTTAATGATTTGAAGCATCATAAAAATCAAAAATGACTAATTGATGGGCAGTGATCTTTGTTGGATGACTATATTAAATGAAACCCCAATAAAAAAAATATTATAAAAAAATTGTTAAGGAAAAAATCAATAACGTCTGGACCTTTATATTCTCAACCAGATGTTTTTAATTCACAAGCAGAAACTATTTTTAGAAATTTTGAAATAGGAAAAAACGTGGCTGATTCTTTTGGGATAAAACAAGTAAAAACGGCTTATTTACCTGATACATTTGGATTCGGAGAAAATATACCACAAATATTCAATTTGTCCGGAATTACTAATTTTGTTTTTTGAAGAGGATTATGTCAAGATCAATTGGATAAAAGTGACCATTTTATTTGAGAAGGTCCAAATAACTCAAAGTTAAAATCATTTGTATTAAGGGAAGGATACTATGCTCTTGGAATGTATTATCCATATAACAAAAATAAACTTAATAAAATGAAAAAAAATCCAAATATATTTTTGGGAAAAGTCCAAAAATTAATATCTACTATGAAAGTGGATGGTGAAAATAGTTTGATTTTACCTCTTGGAGGAGATCAAGCGCCTTTCATGATTGATCAAAACAACTTTGTTAATGAATTGAATAAAATATCTGATAAATATGAATTTATTTTGGAATCAAGTTATGATGATTACTTTAAGGACAAAAAGATCAATAGCAAAATATGCGGAGACTTAAGAGAACCGATAACTGGAAAAATTCACAGAACAATTACATCTTCTAGATATGATATTAAAAAAACTTTTAGAAATATAGAAGATTCATTATATTACTTATTAGAACCCCTGGAAATATATTACAAACAATTTGATAGAAACTATGACTTTGAAAATTTTAAAAACGAGAACATAATGAAACCAATGTTAATCGCACAAACTCATGATTCTCTGGGGGGTTGTAATACCGATATAACAAACAACCATCAAATGAATAGAATTGAAAGAGTTAATGAGAATATTTTTTCACAAATAGATTTACTTATAAAAAAAATAATTCAAGAAAGAAATATCAAAGAAGAAAACATAATAATCTTTAATCCCGCTCCATTTAAAACTAGTTTAGTTCAGAAAAAAATAATTTATTCTGCAGTGAATAAAGCAATAAATATATCAAATAAAAATTTCTCTATTTTTACAATAAAGTCAGAAAACATTTCATTAAATCCCAATAAACCATTATATAAACAAGAAACAATCATAATAGCCAATAATTTAAAACCACTTTCTTTTAATGTGTTTAATGTTGCAATGTCTGATGATAGTAAAATAAAATTAACAACTAAAAGCATAGTTCAAAATTATTTCGAAATAAGTAAAAATGTTCATTTTAAATTAAAACTGATTGAAGATAATGGAGATTCTTATGATTTCAGCCCTGGTAAAGATATTCCCTTGAAATTAGAAAATGTTTTCCTTAAAAAAACTTCAATCAAAAAAATAGATATATATATATTATATGGTTTCATAAATAAATCGTTCTTTGAAGTGTTTGCATCAAAAATAAATGGCAATTTTGAATTTGAAATAAATTTAGATAATAAGTTGAAAAATACAAAATTATCATTGATATTTCCAAAAAATACCAAAATAAAAAAATCTTTAAATCTTACATTAACAGATTTTGAGTATAAAGACATTCCGAATAATTGAGAAGACAAATATCAAGAATATCCCGCTAATGTTGGAGCGAATGATGGGCTGATATCTTTTAACGGGATAAACATTTTAACATCGGGAACTAATGAAGTCTTTAATCATAAAGATAAAATGGAATTAACATTATTTAGAACATATGATAAAGTTACAAAAGGAAATATGGAGTGAAGAAAAACCACAAGTGGATTAAGTTGATCAGAAGATTCAATTGATTCTCAGTTGCAAAAAAAACTCACATTTCATTTGGGGTTATATAAATCAGAGCCAATTAATTCTCTTAACATGTTTAAATATAAACCTTATATATATAAAGAACAATCAAGAAATTTTACTGCTAATAAAATGACAAAATTTGTGATCAATAATATTATCAATAAACAAAAAAAGATTATAACGGTTGATTTTTGTAAAGATGTTTTTATATCTTCAATGAGGCAAAATGGAAAAAATATAATTGTCAGAGCTGCAAATATGAAAAACAAAAATATCAAAGCGATATTTAAAATAAATAATCATGCACATGGATATGATTTTAAACCATACGAAATAAAATTATTTACATTAAATATAAAGGAGAATTATGAATAATAAAAAGTTAAATGTACATATGGTACAACACACACACTGGGATAGAGAATGGTATTTTACATCAGATGATAGTAGGACAATGTTATATTATGATATGAAATTTCTTATAGAATATTTAGAAAATCATGATGATAAATTTACGTTTGATGGTCAGTCTTCCATTATTGACGATTTCTTAAAATTTTCTCCCGATTGAGAAGATCGTTTCAAAAGAGTTGTCAAAGATGGAAAAATTTTGATTGGACCTTTTTATACTCAAACTGACAATGTTTTACCCAATGGCGAATCTATAATTCGAAACATTGAAATAGGCAATGCAATGGCAAAAAAGATTGGTCACAGTATGCAAGTTGGATATTTACCAGACACATTTGGGCATAATAATCAAACACCTCAAATTTTAAGACTGAATGGCATAGACAATTTTTCCTTTTATAGAGGTTTAGATCCAGAAGACACAAATGACACACTTTATTTTACATATAAAGGATTAGATGGTAGTGAAGTATTGGGCCATTGGCAAACCCACTATTCAACAAAAGGCGGTGCTTTTGATTACACATTAGAAGCATTTGATAAGAATATTGTTAGTGACTATGAAAAACCAGGAGAATTTTCTCCATCTGTAAAATCTTATGCAAAAAGAAATCACAGCTTGCCTATAGCCATTCCAGTTGGCAGTGATCAAAAACCATTTAGAAAAGAAGTAAAAAATATTTTAAAAGATTTAAATAAAAAATATATAGAATTTAACTTCATTGCTTCTGATTATGAAACTATGATTAAGGAAATCGTTAAAGATGTAAAAGAAAACAAAATTGAACTACCAATTATTCAAACAGAATTAAGACAAGCTTTAACCGGTAGAGTTCACCGAAGTGTTTTATCATCAAGAATGGATATAAAGCAACTGATTTTTGAATTAGAAACACTCCTTATTGATACATTTGAACCACTATCAATTTTATGTACTATGAATGGGATTGATGTTCCATGAAAAATAATAGAACACTCTTGAAAAGAGTTATTTAAATCATCTGCTCATGATTCATATGGAACAACTAATGAAGATTTCTCCAATCTAAAATTAAAATCTAGACTTGTTAATGCTATTAGAACATCCAATGGCGCTATAGCAATGTTGACCAGAATTTACGCTAATTCTATTATCAAAGAAAAAAAAGATGCATATAATAAACTTATTTTATTTAATTTTCTTCCTAAAAAATATAGTGGTATATATCAATTTACAACTACAGTTAAATCTGGATTTGAAAATAATAAATTTAAAATATTTGATGATAAAAAAGAAATCACATATTCAATTTTAAAGAGAAATAATGTGGGAACACACGAAAGAGATGCTTTAACTTTGTTAATTAACGTTGAAGATGTAGCTGCTTTTTCGCACAAATTATTATCAATTAAATATTTTAAAAATAAACAATATAATTTAACACAAAAAGATGAAATATCTAAAAACGGAGTATATATTCAAGTAAAAAATAATACTATTATCATTAATAATTCAGGAAAAATAAGCAAAAACATGTTTAAAGTAGCAATGGATCCATCTGTCGGAGATACATATGATCATTCTCCCATTACTCATAACGATAAAAAATATTTATTAAATAATTATGATATTATTGAAACTAACAAGGAGGCAGGGTACATTAAATTTAAGGCAAGTGGAATCATCCCTACAACAAAAAATAATTGAGAAAACAATATCGCTACAGAAAAACAAGAACTAACTATTCAATTAACAATAGTGAATAAAAATATTCATGCTAAAATAATTGTCCAAAATAATATCGACGATGGAAGAATGATTTTAATTGTAGATTCTTTTTCTGATTCAGAGGCTTGAAAACACGACCAACAATTTGGTACATATAAAAGGAATATTCATAATAAGTATATGGACACATGAAAAAAACCAAATAAATACGGATACAAATGAGATGAATATCCAACAAATCTTTCTCCACATCAATCATTTATAACTAATAATGAATCCAATTTTACTATATATACAAAAGGGACCAAGGAACACGAATTAATAAAATATAACAATAAAAATCAATTTGCCATTACTTTATATCGTGCTTTTGGTGTATTTGGAAGATCAAAGTTTTTATATAGACCCGGAAGAGGATCAGGAGCACATACAGATGCACCAGATTGCCAAATGAAGAATGATGTTCTTGAGTTTGATTTTATATTTGTTTTCAGTAAAGTTAATGAGTATCAACAGTTTGAATATGCCAAACAATTAGCTAATAAAACATTTTATATACCAAGACAATGAGGCCTTGATAGAACCATTCTTCGTTGGGACACAAATATAGATTATTATGATAAAACAAAAAAAAGAGGAAAGAAATTAGACATTCCACAAAAAATATTAAATAATAATTTTATATCTACTGCTCTATATAAAGATCCAAATAACAGAATTATCGCTAGATTTCTAAATTTAGGAAAAGAAATTATTATTCCAGGATTAGACTATAAAATTTCAAGAAATGTTGTAGAATTTAAAAACAAAGATGTGTCCGTACCCACTTATGGACTTATAAATGTTTGGATCAGGGAGGACTAATGATTTTCAATATACAACACATTTTTTTAGATAAAAAATTTAAAATAAAAAAAGAACTTTTTGATTTTCTTGGAGAAGAAGCTGTTAAAAAAGGTGTTTCAAATAGTTCAAAAGCAATTATAGATTCTTTCTTAAAGAGAGAAAATGAAGGAACAACTGGGTTTGAAGATGGGTTCGCTATTCCTCATGCAAGAGTTGCTGAGGTGGCAAATCCGTCTATATTTATTATTAGGAATGCCAATAAATTTGATGATTGAGATTCATTAGATCATAACGGAGTTAAATATTTAATTGCATTAATGATACCCAGTGAAGCTGGGTCCCTTCATATGGAAATTCTTTCTTCTATAGCGACAAAATTAATGAGTGAAGATTTCAGAAAGATTATAAAAACGGGTAACAATAAAGAAATATTTAAAGAATTTGATATTTTATTATCTAATATTTCCAAAAAAGAAAAACCAATTAAAAAACATATCAATTCAGATAAAAAAACATTGATAGGTATTTCTGCTTGTCCCGCAGGAATTGCTCACACATTTATGGCTAAACAGAAAATGGTAGATGCTGCTAATGAGTTGGGAATGAATGCCAAATGAGAAACACAAGGGGCAAATGGGAAAAAAAGTGCTCTTTCAAAAGAAGATATTGACAATGCAGACACAATAATAATAGCAACAGACATAGAATTAGATCTTACTAGATTTATAGGCAAAAATATTTTGATCACTAGTACAAACGATGCAATAAAAAATGGCGCCAAATTAATAAAGAGAGCCAAAAAAGATGCTTATAAATATAATGGAATTAATGATAACCATAAAAATTTTTTATTTTCCTTCTTTTCTTTAATGAAAAAATCTTTTCATTCTTCCTTCGGAAGACCATGAGTTTATTTATCAATTACTGGCTTAATGCTTTCATTATTTGCTTTAATTGGGAATTCTATGTATGGAACAGATTGATCCATTGATCCTGAAGGAAGGAATCAAACTTTATTCAAATTACAAGAGATATCTAAATTTGCATTATATTTATCAATGCCATTTATAGCTGGTAAAATTGCAAAAAATGCCACAAATAGAGAAGAGGCATTTGCGCTCGTTTTCATTGCCACGCTACTAATGAATATGCCAACATTTATGACTGGATGAAATGCCATAACTGGTGGTGAACAGCAAAATGTTAATATCTTTTTCGAATGAAACGGATTATTTTCAAAAGAAGAATTGAATCATGGCTCAAACATAATAGGTGCGATAGTAATAACATTTTTATCAATATTATTATTTAAAGCTATTTTTGGTATAAAATGTTTTATTGATTTAAAATTCAAAGGAAGAGTATCTCATTATGTAATAGGAGGTTATTCTCATTTCCTAACAATTCTTATTCCTTCCATTGTGATTTTAATTGGAATAGTATTTACTTTTGGAGCCCCTCTTTCTTTTGTGTCCTCAAAAATTACATACGGAATTGTAGACTATGCTTCTGATCACTGATGATTAAAATTCATCATAGGTGGATGTTTTGGGATATTGATTGCTTCTGATTTAGGTGGAATAATTAATAAAGTCGGTCTAATTTCTTTGATTGGACTGGCTCAATATGATTTAAAGTTTGCTGCTCTTATTGCAGTTGGTATTCCGGTCGCTTCAATTGGTTATGGATTTTCTTATTCTTTATTTAAAAATAAATATAAAGATATAGATGCAAAAGATGCATGCCTATCTTTCAAAAAAGGATTAAATGGAATGACTGAGGGTCCGTTGTTTTTAACAAATAAATACGGGCTTAGAGTGATAATCCCCAATTTGCTTTCTACATTTTTAGCTACTGGATTATCATTAATGTTGGGACTTTATGTTTTTAAAGGAGGGCACATAGGGATTCTATTTTTAGGGGCACAGGCAGATTTATCTCACGCAAATAGTATTTCATGATTGGATACACTTCTTCCAAAAGGAGATGGATTCATAACTGCAATTTGCTCTATAACTTATGGAATTATTGGATATTATTTAGTTATGTTTTTATCTTGTGTTACTTATGCAGGAATTTCAAGAATAACTTTTGCATTGCCTGGTCCAAAAAAAGTGTTTAAATAGAATAGCAAAAAATGACAATTAATAAAAAAATAGAAGAAATAAAAAAATTGAAAAGGTAGTTTTTATCATTGCATTCCTTATTGCCCTGCAAGGAGTTCTTCTTTAGCTAGTTCAACTTGTCGATAACTTATTTATTGGCAAGCTTCAATTTGCAAAAGATTATGGAATGATTATTTTCCCATATTTATTAATTATTTAGTTATCATTTTTCCTTTTTTGTTTAGAGAAAACAAAAAAACAAAATTGTCTATGTATGTTCATGTGTTGTTATTGTTTGTAAATTCATCTTTGAATTATCCCTTTATGTATACGTTTGGATGAGGAATTAAAAGTTCTGCTTATGCAATATTAATCTGAACTCATCTTATAAAATTCCTGCTGCAGAAACGGGCTCAGTGGGTATTGCAAGTATATTGAACAACCTTGTTTATTAGTTCAAGATAGTCATTAAAATGTTAAAATATATTTATCATTATTTGATAAAGACTTTTGAATTAAACTTATTTAGAGGATTAAGCATAATTTATCTAAAATGTTTAAAAGCAAAAATTCCTACTAAATAATTCTGCGCACCATTTCTATCTTAAAAGTGTTCGATTATGTTAAAATTATTATAATGATTGATGGAAGCTATTCTTGAATTATTTCTTTACTGCTAACACTAACACTAATACTTATATATTACACTTCAAATATTTATTTTGGGTATATATATTGAATAGTCGGTGTTTCATTTATATTAAAAACACTTATTCTAAATATATTTTTGAATAAAAAAATTGACAGCTATAAATCATTATTAAAAAAGGAGGTAAAAAATGTCTAAAATATTATTTCCCCAAACTTTCTTTGAGGTAACGCTTGATCCACTAAAGAAACTAAAGGATTGGGTATGACAAAAAAGGCTTCATATCAAATAAATATAGAATTGCATTTATTAAACGAGCATCTTTTTCACCTTCATAGATTATGATGTTAATGTAATGGGTTTGCATCTTTGATGTGCTAGCTTGTTGGTCTTGAAATAATGTTTTCAAAAGATACATACCGTGACTGAAGTTAACACAAATATCACGGAAAAAATTATAAAAGCTTTAGGTTATTTTTTAAGGACACAATATTAAAATATTGATTTGAAGATAAATTTAAGAAAAAAGAAAATTATGATGATTTGATTAACGTAAGTTTTCAAAATCTTGCGGTGCTTAATTATTATTTTAAAAACTAGAAAATAGGAGAATAATATGGATATAAAAAAAACAATTTACCAAATTTACCCCTTATCATTCAAGGGTTCACGAGGAAAAGGACATGGAAATATAAAAGGCATTATAGAAAAGTTAGATTATATAAAAAAATTATCAGTTGATATGATTTGAATATCGCCAATAACATCTTCACCTATGAAAGATAATGGTTATGATGTATCTAATTACAAAAATATTAATCCTCTTTTTGGTAATATGAATGATTTTAAAACTCTTGTGAATAAAGCTAAAAATTTAGATATGGGAATTATGATGGATATAGTAATGAATCACACAAGCAATGAACATGAATGGTTTAAAAAATCTATTAATTCAATTGCACCATATGATAAATATTATGTATGAAGGGATAAACCAATAGAAAAATTTAATTCTCAATTTCAGAATAGTGCATGGACATATAACAAAATCAGAAAACAGTGATATTTACATCACTTTGCATCTGAACAACCAGATCTTAACTGGGAAAATGATGATTTAATTGAAGAATTCATTGGTGTTATCAATTTTTGAATTTCACATGGTGTTCAGGGTTTTAGATTTGATGTCATAGATATGCTTGGAAAGCAAATAGATTTGGGTAAAACAATAAACATTGATAGAGCTTATAAAATAATAAAAAAAATAGGGCTTAATACATGATTAAAAAATGACCTTTTCACAGTTGGGGAATGCTGAAGTACTTCTCGAGAAAATGTTAAAAAATATGTAAATAAAACAAATGGTTTATTTACAACAGCATTCAATGCAAGATATATGTTTGAAGGTTGATTTGACAGCAGATGAGATTTGATTCCTCCTAAAGGAAAAAACTTTATTGAAATGAAAAAATGAATTTTTGAAACAAGAAAAAGAATTGAAGCAGATTGCAATATTCCAAATTTCATCGAAAACCATGATTTTCCTAGGTCTATTTCTAGATTGTTTTCAGCTGATGGTTATGAGGCTTCAAAAGCAAAATTAATATTGATATCCTTTTTCGGATTTAATGGACACAACTTTATTTATCAAGGACAAGAATTAGGATTGACTAATCCGATTTTTGATATAAAAAATTATAACGATCCAGAAACAAAAAAATTCATTAATAATAAGCCGATTAATTTAAATTTATCATATAGAGCAAACGCAGGAACCAGAGACAATGCAAGGGCATTAATTCCATGAGAGTATAAAAAGTTTAAAAAATCATGATTAAAATTTGAATATGATGATTCAGTTATTACTCAGGCTGATCAAGAAAAGAATTTGCATTCAGTTTTATTATTTTATAAATGGTTTTTAAAATGAAAAAAATGTGAAAATAAATTTTTTTCAAAAGCAAAATTAATACCTATGTTAATTGAAAATGAAGGTATTTTTGCCTATAAATACAAAACAAAAGATAAAGAAATTGTTTTTATTAGTAATTGGAGTAATAAAAACGTGAAGATAAACATTAAAATCGGAAAAGTGATTATTGGTGAAATTGAAAA
Source organism: Candidatus Mycoplasma mahonii (assembly GCF_030550815.1). Classification (GTDB taxonomy): domain Bacteria; phylum Bacillota_I; class Bacilli_A; order Mycoplasmatales; family Metamycoplasmataceae; genus Mycoplasma_O; species Mycoplasma_O mahonii. Next base: position 210,083 of record NZ_CP114583.1, read on the forward strand.
TCAATGATTGTCTAAATATGGATATATAATAACGGAAATAAATAATACGAAATAATGTTATAAAATTTAGCACAACAATAACGAAAAATGATTGTGGAATTTTTTCCATGATTATTTTTAGTAATCATAATAGTTTTATAATTTAAGATGTAATAATATTAAAAGATAAAATTACATGTTCACTCTTACGTTTAAGCTTAGGAATGAACCACACACAATAAAGAAATTAAGGAGTATTACATATATGAAAAAAACTTTAAAAATTTTAGTACCGATTGGTACGGCAGGTATGATCGCATTACCATTGCTATCTACGATTTCTTGTGGATCAAAGTCCAACAACGATATAACAATTGGTATAAGACCAGAAGACCAACCCCTTTGAAATAAAGTTGCTGAACAATTTAAAAAAGCAACTGGAAAATCCGTCGGGTTTAAATGAGTCAGGGACCAAAATAATGATTATTCACTTTGATCTCCATCCGGACAAATGCCTGATATTAGTATAGCCGATTCTGGCTGAGCAAAAAGTGGAATTGAAAGAGACTGGTTCCAACATATAGATTACAAAGATATAGCTACAAATGCAGCCTTCAGAATTACTGGTCAAGATGCTGCATTTCAGGAAAAAGATATTGATGTTAGTAATATAAATGAGACTTTTGAAACAGCAATGATGGATACAATGAAAACTGATGCAATGGGCTACAATGGATTGGCGGTAATTTATGGTCCAAAAATATCTTATGCATGAAAAGCTCTTCCTACACAGAATGACCATGGAGATCCTGATGGACAACTTTTTGATATTTATGATGGCGAGACAAAATTGGAGTGATATGTTCCTTTAGATGACGGAAATGTTGAAAGAGTCACTGATTTTGATAACGGAAATTTTGAAACATCTCCTCTATTTTCTCATAAACCAGGTCATCACAGATTAATGAATACAATACCGGATGTTCAAGAATTTTTATCAAATGCAGCATCTATTGGAGATCTAAAGTTTAATAATGCCTTTAGTACATATACACATGACATTTTAGGAAATAGTGGACCTGGACAGAATGGTGCTTTGTCAAAAATAATTGCGACTGGGGTAATAGGATATGGGCAAAGATTAGCTTCCATTTCTAAAACAATATATGATAAGGTAAAAGAAGCAGATAATATCCTTGGTGGAACTTCTTCTTTATCCGGAGGGGCATATGTAGATATAGCTCCAAGTTGAGGAATGCTTGCTTATGGAGAAAAATTAATTCAAGATGATCAAAACGCAGTAGATTCTGCTAACACAAATTTAGATGAAAATAATTCTTTAAATGAGAACAAAGTATTTAACAAAGGAAAAGATTCAATGAAATGAGATTTTTCAAGTAACCCAATAATGAAAGATGACATATCTCAGTATCAAACACTTTCTTGATTACAATCAATTGGATATGCAAATAACAATTCACATGCAATAATTAATGGGTTTAAGCAAAATGGTAATGATTCTCAAGTTGGTTTTGCTAAATTGAACACATTATTTATTGGCGGAGGAGCTCTATGGCAATGAGGTGGTATTAAGACTAAAGTTGAAAGTAAATTCCCTGGCCACAATGCTGATGAGTTGCTTACCTCATTTGGACAACCTATTCAAATAACTGGGGTTGATGGATATTCGCTTAGAAAAGATTTAACCGACGATAAATTGTTACTAGCAAAAAAATTCCTTCGTTTCTTAATGCAAGAAAAAGTCGCAGCTGAAATCACAGGTAATAAAGCTAAATCAACTATAAAACCCGCGCAAAAACTTCAAGTACAAATTGAAGGAGCAAGAAAAGTTGGGTTGAATAATGCAGGTACAACTCATATTGCTGATGGAATAAGAAATGTGCCATTTACATTGGCAAAACATTCATTTGCAACCAATATGTTAAATGGAACAGATGACACATCAATTTATGATCAGTATTCTAATTTTTGGATTACAGGCACTGAACATAATTTAGAAGTAGCAACTTTAAGAACTTATGAAAATGCAATTGGTATATATAATAAAAAATACTTGAATTCATTAATAACATAATTAATAAATTAGAAAAGAAGCATAATAAAATTTATGAATAGAAAAAAAATAAAATTTAGGAAAAACGGATATATTATTGAATTTTGAAAATTTGATTCTCAAATAATTTTATATTTTTTGAGAAAGTCCTTATCATTTTTAATTGACCTAATAATTTTTATAATTGCTATAACTCTGTTAATATTTGTATTTAAAGCAAGTTTAATAAGTTCGTTCCTAATAACCTATTTTATTTTTTTTATTTATTTATTTTCTTCATGTTTATTGCTCAAAAATAGAACATTTGGAATGTTATTTACTAATTTAGTAATCGGAAGTTACGATGGTGTTGAAATTTCTAGAGGTAAATTAATAAACAGAATTTTTATAACATCCATATATTCTATACCGATTATTGGATGGGGATTACTTTTTATCACATGTATTTCAGGAATTATAAACAAGGGTATCACGCCTGTTGATATAATGTCCAAGACACAAATATTTACAAAATATTTTCACATCGAAACATGTAATATATTTAATAATATTAATTAAAAAAGGAGATATTATGGATGTAATAAAATCTGAAAGAAAATTGTATTCAAAATTAAAATACAATAAATATCAAAAAAAAGAAATCATTTTAGAGACAGTTACTGGTTGATCATTTCTTTCTCCTCTACTTGTAGTTGCTATAATATTTTCCTCTACAACTATAGTGATAGCATTTTGATTAACATTTCAAAATGGAGTATCTCTTGGAAATCTTCATTTTGTTGGTTTTGATAATTGAAAAAAAATATTTAATCCTGCTTTAGGATTAAAACATGCATTTATGAACACATTATTATATGCCGTGGTTTCTGTGCCAATAATTTTAATTATGGCACTAATAATTTCGGGTATTTTAAATGCTAGTTGAATTAAAGGCAAAAGAACATTTTTAGCCATATTCTTTCTGCCACAAGTCACATCAGCTATTGCTTCAACACTTATTTTCAAACAATTGTTTTCTAAAGGCGGAATTATTACAATTGATTATATATCAAATCCCAATATGGTAATTTGAGTTGTTATAATTTCTGCAATTTGAGGTTCTGTAGCTGGATCTTTAATTACATTTAATACAGCTTTTGCTACAATAAATAAAGATCAATATGAAGCTGCAGATTTAGATGGGGCAAATGGATTAAAAAAATTCTTAAACATATCAATGCCATCAATAGGGCCCATAATTTCATACGCCTTAATTATGGGAATTATTGGCGGTTTTGGTGTTTTTGATGGTCCATACTTGTTTGCTGCAACAACTGGTGTAGATCAAGAAAAAATGGCAACTCTTATATTCAAAGGTTTCCAATGGATAATACCGGCATCCGCCACATCAAGAGTTAACTGAGGCTTGGGAACAACAGTTTTATTCATGACTGCTATTTTAATAGCTCTAGCAACATTTATAGGTAATTTATTTTTCCCAATGTCAAAAAGAACAAATTAACAATTTGACTTTTGAATATTAATTAAAAACTAAAGATTGGAGGATCATGTTTTATACAAAAGAAGAAATATCTAAAAGACGAGTACAAATTGAAGCAAAAAATGCAAAATGAATAAATGTTTCAAAGTTGACATTTTCAAAAATAGGGGCTTATTCTATCTTAATCAGTTATGTTTTCATTTCTGTGTATCCATTTTTTTGAGCTCTATTTACATCCTTTAAGGATCCTCATTTATTGAATATAACCGGGTTAAATCCCATACCTAAAATGTGAACCACTAAAAATTATACGACATTATTTAATGGTGCAGCTTCTGATTATATTGTCCCATGAATGCAAAATACAATCATTTATTCTTTGTCAAGTTCACTTTTAAATGCAACGCTGAATTTATTGGGAGGTTATGCATTGGCACAAATAGCTCTAAAAGGAAAGAGAATTATCATGAGTTATTTCATGGTTTCAATATTGGTTCCTTCACAAGCGACTTTTGTACCAACATATTATATATTTCAAAAAATAGGAATAATAGACATTAATATATCTCCCAATTTTTTCATATTAATGATTGTATTCTCGGGAATGGCTAATATTGTTCTTACATTTATGGCAAGACAATTCTTTATGACTCAAACTAATGAGTTGGAACAAGCTGGCTCAATAGAAGGTTATAACAGAATACAAGTATTCTTCAAGGTAACGATCAGAAAAATGCTTCCATTATTTTTTACTCAAATAGTACTAGTTTTTATGGGCTCATGAAATAATTATTTAACTTTTACGCTTTTTGCAACTGGAGATCCGAATAAAATGACTATAAACTCAGGTGTATTAGTCATTGCAAGAACTGCGATAGATAAAGAAGTGGGTTATGGGCAAATGTTGGCAATGTCAAATATATCATTTGCACCCATGATGCTCATATACTTAATTTCTTTAAAAGTTCAACTAAGAGGTATAAAGGGAGGAAATAAATAATGATACAGTTAATTAAACACCAAATTCATAAATATAATAAGGCGAATCCAAAAAAAGAAATAAAAAAGAAATATGAAAGTTTTTTTAAAGATGACATAAGTGAATCAAAAAAACAATCAATAAAATTCAACGGAGTTACTAAGGTATACGAAAACGGAATCAAAGCTATAGATGATTTAAATCTTGAGATTAGCCCGGGAGAGTTTGTTGTTTTATTGGGTCCATCTGGATGTGGAAAATCGACTTTATTAAGGATGATAGCAGGATTAGAAACCGTTTCCGATGGTCACATAAAATTTAATAATACAATTGTAAACGCCGTAGCAGCAAAAGATAGAGATATCGCAATGGTTTTCCAAAATTATGCATTATATCCATTTATGTCGGTAGCCGGAAACATATCTTTTGGTCTAAAAAATAAAATGTATAAAAATAAAGTTTATAAAAATTTGAAAAAAAAAGTTAAAGAATTAAAAAATTCAAATTACAATGAAATTTCAAATTTAAAAATAGAACTAAATCTATTGAGAAACGTTGACTCTAATTTAATTGATGAATTTAAAAGGGCCCAAAGATTATTAAAAGTAGCAAAGATTAATAATGCACAAAAAGAAATTTCTAAGTATGACAAACAATGTAAAACAATGAAATTAAAAATTGATGCGGGAAAAAATGATTTAGAAAAAAAACACAAGATAAGGCAGCTAAAAATAAAAATAAAAGAATTGAAAAAATCAAAAACATCTAGCGATAGAAAGACGATTATGATTGCAGTTGCAAAAAAATTAGAATCAGCTGTTATTTGAAAAAAATATATTCCTCAAAAAGTTGAAGATGTAACAAGCATGTTGGGGATAAATATGTACCTTAAAAGAAAACCTGCAGATTTATCTGGAGGACAGCGCCAAAGGGTTGCATTAGCAAGAGCCATTTCAAAAAAAACAGGTTTATTTTTATTTGATGAACCTTTATCAAATCTTGATTCTAAATTAAGATCAAAAATGAGAACAGAAATAAGAGATATCCATGAAAAACTTTCTTCAACAAGTATTTATGTTACTCACGATCAGATTGAGGCAATGTCTATGGCGGATAAAATAGTTGTTATGAATAAAGGTTATATTCAGCAAGTAGGTACCCCATTGCAACTATTAGAAAATCCTAATAATCTTTTTGTGGCTAAATTCATAGGAAACACGGAAATAAATATTTTAAATATCAAATATAAATCATCAAATAATTTTATAAGTGATAAAAAAGGTGAGATTAGTATAACAAAATTCAATCACAAAAATAACGACATTAAAAATAATGCAAGAATTGTAGCGGGTATTAGACCCGAACATATTATTGTAGATCCTCAAATTGTTAGAAATTTTAAAATGAATAAATTTGAAGGTGAAATAGTAAAAATTGAGATTCTAGGAAATGAAGTGCTGCTAACTGTTGATTCTAAAACACTTGGCATCATAAGGTTAATATCTACAGTAGCTTATTCTCATAAAAGAGGAGAAAAAATAAAATTTGTTATAAACCCAAATAAAATTCATATATATGATAATAAAACCGGATATAATTTATTGAAAAATTTTGATGCTGAAAATGATAGAGCAAGAGATGTTTGGATAAAAGGTGAAGAAGAAAGAAAGAAAAATATATATTTAATGACAAAAGAAAAAGGTCATGTTTCATCAGTAATGCTATTAGGACTTTATATCACAAGTTTATATTCAAGCACCTCAAGAGAAATTCTAAAAACAAGAAAAGAAAAAATTGATTATGGTGATCAATTAAAAGCATCTTAATATTTATTAACTATATTTTTATATCATAATCTTTGTTCTACTTTGGGATATAATTCACACATGAATACATATGAAGCAATTGTTGTGGGTGGAGGACACGCTGGAGTTGAGGCAGTATTTGCTCTAGCTAATAAAGGACATAAAGTTGTCCTTATTACTCTTCATCAAGCCAAAATAGGGATGATGCCTTGTAATCCATCACTTGGTGGACCAGCAAAAGGTATTATCACAAGAGATGTTGATGCCCTCGGCGGAATGCAAGGAGTTTTTTCTGATCGGGCAATGATTCAAATCAAAATGTTGAATGCTTCCAAAGGGCCAGCTGTTAGGGCTTTGAGAACACAAATTGATAAAGATAAGTATTCAGAAATTATTGTTGAGGAAATGTTACAACATAAAAATATTACAATCATTGAATCAAGAGCTGATTCAATCATGTCAAAAAATAATAAAGTTACTGGCATTAAATTAGCAAATGGCAACATCATTCATTCAGATATTTTAATTTTAACAACAGGAACTTATATGGATTCATATGTTTTAGAAGGTGCTAACAAAACCTCATCAGGACCCGATGGCCAAGAGACATCTAAAGATATTTCTCAATCGCTTAGAGATTTAGGTTTAACATTGCAAAGATTAAAAACCGGGACACCACCACGAGTTCTAACTGAATCCATTGATTTTTCCAAAGTAGAAGAAGAAGATTTGGAAGTTAACGATTTTTCATTCTCTAACCGGACAAACATTAAATTGGAAAGTCAAGTTAATTGTTTTTTGACATATACAAATGAAGATACACACAAAATTATTAGAGAACATATGAATGAGTCATCTATGTATTCTGGATCAATTAATGGTGTTGGTCCTAGATATTGTCCTTCTATTGAAGATAAGGTTGTAAGATTTCATGATAAACCTAGACACCAAATTTTCTATGAACCTGAAACATCAAAAGGCGATGTCATTTATGTCAATGGTTTTTCCACATCAATGCCCATTGCTGTTCAAGCACAAATGATTAAAACACTTCCAGGGATGGAAAATGCCAAAGTGCTTAAATGAGCTTATGCTATTGAATATGATGCCATTGATCCGATGCAATTAAAACCATCACTTGAATTAAAAAATATTGAAGGGTTATTTATGGCTGGACAAATTAATGGAACTTCAGGATATGAAGAAGCAGCAGGTCAGGGAATTATTGCTGGGATTAATGCTGGACTAAAACTTGAAGGTAAAGAAGCAATTATCTTAAGAAGAGACCAATCATATATTGGTGTTATGATAGATGATTTAACAACCAAAGGCACAAATGAACCATATCGAGTTTTAACATCTAGAGCAGAGTATAGATTGCTACTTAGAAATGAAAATGCTGATGATAGGTTAAGCGAAATTGGTTACAAAGTTGGATTGCTTGATAAATCATTTTACGAAGGAGTTATTAAAAAATACAGACTTATCAATGAAAAAATTGAGGAGTTTCAAAAAGAACACCTTTCTTCTAAAACGCCTTTAGCTATTAAATATAATATTACTAATGGTCCTTCGTTATTCCAAGTTGTGGCTCGTCCAGAAGTTGATTATCATGATGTTTCTGATTTTGAATATATGTATGAAGTGTGAGTAAGAATCAGATTACATGGTTATATTAAAAAACAGAAAACAACGGCAAAGAAAATGATACGTCTCGAGAGTCTTAAGATTCCTGAAGATATTAATTATAATCAAGTGCAAAACCTAGCAACAGAGGCTATTCAAAAACTATTGGTTATTAAACCTATTACAATCGGGCAAGCTTCAAGAATATCTGGTATTAATCCTGCTGATATCCAAATGTTAATGTTTCACATGAACATAAGGCACAAAAATAATGAAGATTAATATCATTGCAGTTGGTAAATTACAAAATAATTTAAAAGTGCAATTCAATGATTACATGAAAAAAATTAATTTTTATGCTAATCTAAATGTTATTGAACTCAAGGAAATCAATCATAAAAATACAGCTGTCCAAATTTGCAAGGAAACCAATGAAATTATTGACCACATCCCAAAAGCTTCTAAAGTCTTTTTGTGTTCTTTGGCAGGGCCACAATATACTTCCAAGGAATTCAGTGAATTTCTTAATGAGGATAATATGACATTTATTATTGGTGGATCTTATGGTGTTGATGAAAATCAATTTAAAACAAAAATAGCCTTTTCAAAAATGACACTCCCTCATCAAATGTTTAGAGTTATGCTTGTTGAGCAAATATTCCGCGGCTTATCAATTAAAAATGGTAGCAAGTACCACAAATAAAGATTGTAAAAAATACCCATTTTAATAGGGTGTTTTATAGTCTATTTTTTAGATAATTGGGAATGTTATTTAAATTAATGTGACAATAACCCGATTTATTTTTATCAAGATATTCTTGGTGATTTTCTTCAGCGGTAACATAATTTTTAATTGACGTTATTTCAATTACACTTTCATCGTTATTCTTTTCTCATGTCTTAAGACATTCTTTTAATGAGTTAAGTAAATTATTATCACTAGAATAAAGACCAACACAATATTGAATTCCAATATCATTGCCTTGTTTATTTAATGAATAAGGATCAATGATTCTTATATAAGAATCAAAAAGATCTTGAATAGATAATATTTTTTCATCAAACTCCACCCTTGCAACTTCTGAATGTCCAAGAGCATTGCAAACCTCTTCGTAAGTGGCTTTATCAACAGGGCCATTAGCATAACCAACTTCAGTATTGGCCACACCTTTTATTTTGCTATAGTATTTCTCTACACCTCAAAAACACCCGGCACCAATATATATTATTTTCATAAATTTATTATATACCTTTGGGAAATAACCTTCTCCATTTAATTTTATGATTATTTTGAACATCTATAAGCATTTAAAAATGTATAGTTAAATTTTAAATCTTAAGAGATTTATTTTGTTATTAATGCAAATATTATTTTTTAATTTATCTCTCTTAATAGCAAGTGGTGATAAGTGAGTTGCATCATCCAATTCTAATATAAATTCATATTCAAAATAATAATGATCATTCTCCAAATAATAATCGCAAAAAATAAAATCAAAATGCATTTTATAGGAAGAAAAATAATCTATATTTAGTATTTTTTTCATACTTACACATGGTAATATAATTTTTTTTGCTTTTAGTTTTTCTGCTATTTTTTTTCACCAAAATAATTCTCTTTTAGACATAATTTTTTTGACTTTGTTAATCAAAGGATTATATTTTAAATTTGTAAATGAAAGTTTTTCATAAGATAAGAAATTATTTGATGAATATATAATTTCATCATTGTTAATTACCATATGTATGGTTCCTTTATCATCAAAAATAATAATATCAAATATTTCTTTTGAATATTTAATATCTTTTATTTCATTATCTACATCAATATCTCTAACACCGAATGATATAAATAGACCATTATTGACTGCAATATCGAATAACTTTTTATTAATTTTTTCAAAAAATGAATTTTGTTCTTCTAAAAAATTTCTTATTTTCGGTTTATTAGATCATGAACTTATTTGAGAATTCAATATATCTGATGAATTATTTACATTATTAACTGATTTAATATAATCAATCAAAGAATTTAATTCATTAGCACTTTTATTTTCTATATTTTTAAGGCTTTCAAGTGTTTTACTACCAATGACTAAATGGAATCTATTTTTAGCCCTTGATACAGCCACATTCAATAATCGGGGGTTATTTAAAAACTTATTAATATTATTCTTATTAAGAAATTTATTTTCAATATAATAAATAATCGTGTCATTTTCATATCCTTGGAATTTATGTGTTGTTCCAGTTTTTGATATAAGTGTTTTTACTTTATCAATACTCCTGTAAGGGCTCATTAGTGCAATTTTTTGATCTTTCATTTTGATTAATGAATCATATTTCTTTTCAATAACATTGATATATTCAGAAAAATCACCTTCATATATATCTAACAACATATTTTTATTTTTATTTTTATTTTTATTTTTATTTTGATTATTATCAGCTCGCATTATTTTTAATTCATAATTATAATATCTGTTGAAAAAATTTGCAATCCACGGAACACATCTTCAATGATCTTTAAGCATTATTGTTGCATTTTTAGGTAATCCATTTTCTATTATGTTTGGAACAGAATTTTTAACATTTCGATACAACAAAGGTATTTGTGTTTTTTGGAAAATTTCTTCTTCTTTTTTTTCATCCAAAGGAACAACAGCCTCCAATTGTTCTGTGTCTCCTAATAAAATTATATTTTTAAAATATTGAGATATACCAAAAATAGAATGTATGCTTGTTTGAGCTGCCTCATCCACGATTAAATAATCAATTTTTTCTTTTTGGTTGACAAAAGAGGTTATAGATAATGTTGTTGTGAATACAATAGGAAATAAATCCGAAAGAGAAGTATTATTACATTTTCGTTCATTAAAAACTTTTTTTAATATATTTGCTCCAGAAGTATTTTTGGTATTTAAATTATTCATATAAGATACGATTTTTGGTAATACTTTATTTCTCTTTCTCAGGAATTCATTATTGTATTTTTTAACATGGTTTTGTGTTATTTTTGAAGTGTTTATTATATCTTGAAAAATTTCAGTAATTTTTTTGTCATTTTCAGAATTATAATATCCTAAAATTGTATCCAAATGAGAAATAATAATTTTTAATTTTTCAAGTGCAACAATTTCTTTTCCATCGTTATAGTGAAATTGAAAAGGGTTTATTTTATAGACCCTTATTTGATTAAGAAGTTTTCTTTTTTTCTTTTTTTTCAATATATTAACTATAAAAAATCAGTGATGTTTATTTGTTTTAGTCATTTTTAAAATTAAATCTCTTAATTCCTTTGTTTTTAAGTATAAATTCAACGCTTCATTTCTAGGGTCTTTTTTGTTATTAATTTCATTGAATTCTTCTGATAATCCAACGAAATCATTAAAAAATGATAATGAATTTTTTTTAACGGTATGATTAAAATTTGCTTCTTGAAGACTGCTAATTTTTGAAGACACATCAATTAAATTTTTCTTAACAACGCTCTCATATTCTTCTTTTTCAACAATTGATTTGCAAAACTTTTCTTTAAACAATTCATTAAGTATATCATTATTGCCCAATCTTATAGTAGGCATGTTTTTGAGGATATCATCTTTATTTAATGAATTCAATATGTTATCAACTGCTTCATTGTTTGAACTTGCCACAAAAACTCTTTTCTTATTCAAATACAAAGAAGCCAATAAATCTTTTATAAGAGTTGTTTTTCCTGTTCCAGGAGGACCTTTTATATTTAAAATTTTTCTTTTATGTGATAAATTTAGTGCTATGAGTTGTTCAATGTTTAATGGATTTCCTGATGTTTCATTAGAATAAACAAAAGTTTTTAAATTATCGGAATTTAAATATTTATTACTTTTTTTATTATTTTTTTTAAATAATAAATTAATTACTTCATTATTTTTATCAACAAAAGAACTTTGAAGATGATTATCCAGAAAATTTTGCTGAAAATTGGATCCATTTCCTTTATTTTCTTGTTTTTTCAAATTCAACATGGTGTTTATGTTTCAATAATAATCAAGCAAGTGATCTTTCCTTCTGCCCTTTGCTTTTATGTCTTCTTCAAGGGTTGCCTTGTTTCTCTTTTTTCAATGTTCTCTAACTATATTTCACAATTCATTATTTTCCTCATTTTCAATACTTTTAAATCCTATTTTAAGATAATTAAGTTTATGATTATCATTACTGAAATCGTGTTTTTTATTGAATAACTTCATTGTTTCTTGGAAAAAAAATAAAAATATTTCTGATTCTGTTAATTCAATATAGTTTTTTTTCTTATTTACTCAAAATACAAAGTTTTCTTTTGTTTTTTTTAAAGTATCATCAAATAAAAATTCATATGATTTCATATAATAATTTTACACTAAATAGTAATATACTTTAAAAGTTAGCTGTTTCTACTTATTAGTGATTTAGTATTTATATCATCAGATGATTCTACTTTTGATTAGCAACTTTAAAAGCGCCATTATGTTTTTTATAAATAGATTTTGTTTTTAAAGGATTTTTAATAATATCTTGCCACATCATATTTTGTCCTCTAGTGTCATAACTCTGTTTGACATTCTTTTCAATAAAAAGAATGTCATTGTTAATGATACTTAATGAACTAGATGTTCTTAATTGTAAGATACATAGCTCAAAAGATGTATATCACAATATGGTAGTGGTTATTGTGCCCCTTTGAATATCCATTCCCACTGAACCCATTAATAAGATATCAAGACCTAAATTAATAAAAATGGGTATAGGCATCGCAAGTAATATTTCTTTATTTCTAGTTTTAGCTCTAAATAAACCAACTATGATTTGATTAAAGACCATAAATGGTGATCATATAATCATCCGTCAATCATACCTATAAGCTTGTTCAGAAACTATTTTGGCATTATGACTATCAGTAAACATTGAACTCATTCATGTTTTTGAGACTAGCATTAAGATTGGTATCATAACGATTGAAGTAAGCATACCAGTTCTCATGGTATTAATAGCTTTCTTTTCTTTATTGGTTCCTAAGTTAATGGAGAACCTAATGGTAACTCATGCCGCAAATAATAACACAAGACCCATTAGCAAGGCATTAATAGGACCAAATTATTCCATAAATGTTCTTACCCCATTTGCTCATTAAACATAGGGTTTGTTGATGTATAAGAATCATTAACAAACTTAACAGAAAGGATTGCATTTGAAAAAGTATATAGACCAAAAATATCATCATCACAATAGTAGGAATAGACATTTTGAAAATAGTTTTTCATAAATTACTTTTCAAAAACAATTTATCTTGTGCTGTTTTATGTGTTTGATTCATATAAAGTCCTTTTTAGGTAGTGCCAATTAAACTTTATTACTTAGAAAATAAATTTAATTGGAGTTTATTGTATTAATTTAAAAAAGGTTGCTTCATGCAAAATCAACTGACATCATTATGACCAAAACATTATTAAACATACAAATCATTATGAGTAGACCTTAAATAAACGATATCTTTATAAAATTACTAAAGAATTAAATATCAGAATATAAAGGTTCAATTATTAATAATTTATGTTAATTTTGTTGATTATTAATAACTTTATGTTGATTTTTTTGTTTCCATTTCAATATATAATAAGACTATGGAAAAAATTAAAGCATTTTTTAGTAAACACAAATTAGAGAGAAGTTGAACTAATAAAAAAATGGCTTTTATATCAATCTTGATTGCAACATCCGTGGCATTTGTGTTAGTTTTTGTGGCGATAATCCCCTTAACTGCATTACCACAATTTAAATTAGCAATTGGTGGTCTACCAATCAAATTAACTGGATATATTTTTGGACCAATTGTAGGTGGATTAACAGGCCTTCTATCTGATTTAATATCTTTTATGTTTGTCCCAACCTATTATCATTACTACTATACTATTGCCTGAATAGCGGCCGGTTTTGTACCTGGCATGGTCGGATTTATGATGAATAGGTCTAAAAGAAAACGTGATAGAATTGCAAGAGAAAATAATGAAAATGTTATTGAACAATATTCGATTGCTAATTTTATCGTGACTCTATTTGTTCTTGCAACAGTTTTCTTTACCTTATTTACTTTCATATATATGACACCAGAAGAAACATTTGCTTTGCAAAAACTTATTACAAGTAAGTATGTATTTATGGCTTTAACTTTAATTGGTGTTGCTACCATCTTTGTTGGGTTAATTATTGTGAGATTTATTTTAAAAGCAAAAACATTTAATGCCTTATTACCCATTGTGGTACTTACGGTCATTTTGGAACTCATTAATACTCCGCTTCTTGGACTTGGTGATCAAAGATCTACCTTGCAAAATGCATCATTAATAACAACAATGACCCCCCACTTGTTGATGTCACCGTTAAAGATGTGGGGTAATATTATTATTATCTCTGTCGCATTTAGAATTCTTTCACCTCTTATTTACAATAAAACTAATAACGGTTGAAATAAATAATTTTTATGTTTATAATATTTGTATGAACATATATTTATGTGGACCAACGGTTTATTCAGAAGTACATATTGGTAATTTAAAACCAATATTAACATTTGATATCTTTATAAGGTCACTTCGTTACTTAGATAAGAAAGTGATTTTTATTCATAACATCACAGATATTGATGATAATATAATTACCAAGGCAAGCTCACTGGGGGTTACAGAAATAGAAATTTCTGAAAAATATGCTAATCTATATTTAGAAGAACTAAAGACATATAATATTATTGAACCAAATGAAATGCCTAAGGTAACAACAAATATTGAAGGGATCGTTAATTTAATTTCTAGGCTCATTAAAACTAAGAGTGCTTACATCGTTAATAGCAATGTTTATTTTGATGTTAATAGTCAAAATGGTTATGGAAAACTTTCCAATAGGAGTTTAGAGACCATCAGGTCATCATCATCTTCCGAAAAACGCAATGATGAAGATTTCGCCTTATGAAAAAGCACTGACATGGGTGTGCAATTTAATTCTCCTTGAGGCAAAGGTAGACCAGGATGGCACACTGAATGTGCCTATTTCATTGAAAAGTATACCAGGAACCAGGGAAGTGATCTTCATGGTGGTGGTATTGACTTACTATTTCCGCATCATGAAAACGAGAATATTCAGTTCATCGCACTGCATAATAAGCCTATTACTAAAGAATGAAAGCATATTGGTCATGTAATGATGGATGATGCTAAAATGTCAAAATCTCTAGGAAATGTATTTGGTTCAAAAGAATTTGCTCAGGAATTTGGAGCTGATACATTAAGATTTTTATACTTAACCTCATCTATAACTGCACCAGTTAATTTAAAACAAACAGAAATTGAGCAAGCAAAAAATAAAATTGATAGCTTTCATAAAGTATTTAATAAAGCTCAACTTGTTGGCATGGCACCATTAGCAAGTGAAAAAATTAAAGAAATAGCTATTCATATTTCGCAATGGAAATTTTCCAAGGCTCTTAAAAATGTCTATCAAATTATTAAATTTTTTAATAATAATCCCAGTCCCGAATCAGCTAAAGATGTTTATGAAATAATAAAATTACTAGGATTTAGCTTCACTAACAACAAAATTTCTGAAAATGATAAAAACGATTACCATGAGTGGAAATGTTTATTGGTAAATAAAAATTTCGATATGGCTGATAAGGTTAGAACAAAATTAATTAAAAATAAAATAATTTAATAATAAAAAGGTGGTTTATAGTGGGAAAATTAATATGTGGAAAAAACTCATTGTTGGATGCAATAAAAGGACAATTGCCGATAAGGAAGATTTATATATCTAATTCATTAGGGATTAAAGTTGATAGTAGCATCGAAGTTATTATCAAGTCTAAAAAAGAATTGGACATGATGACAAACCTAAATCATCAAGGTTATATTGCAGAAATTGCAGACATTCATTATTACTCATTTGATGAGCTTATGAACGATAAACCGGCAAGAGTTATTATTCTTGATCACATTCAAGACCCACACAATTTTGGAGCTATCATACGAACAGCAAATGTTTTTGGGATTAAACACATTATTATTCCCAAAGATCGGGCAGTTTCAGTTACGGATACTGTTTTAAAAATAGCTTCAGGCGGTATTGTCAGTATGAAAATAATTAAAGTGTCTTCAATAAGTTCAATCGTGACAAAATTAAAAAAAGGAGGTTTTTGAATATATGGCACCGCAATAGAAAATGGTTTAAACATCGATCAAATATCATTCAATTATCCTCTTGCACTTATTTTTGGCAATGAGGGTAGTGGAGTTTCAAAACCACTGTTGAAGATGTCTGATCAAAACATTTTTATTAAAATGAGTGGTACTGTTCAATCATTGAATGTTTCTGTTGCTGCCGGTGTCATAATATTTAAAACAAGAAATGAATAAACAATTATTTATGAAAGAAATAGACGCTAAATATAAATTTTTATTTAGAAAAGTAATTAGGCAAAATTTAAGCAAGTTTAATGGTGTGCCTATTGACTGAGAGGATGTTTATTATGAATTTCTGTATTATGTTGAAGAAATTAATGCCAAATACGATTCTTCAAAAGGGGTTAATGAGGCATCATACCTAGCTCTTCAAGCAAAGTATTTTACATTAAATAAATGCAGATTTTATTCCACAAATAAATTCAAGATTCTTAATCAAGCTATATCTCTTGAAGACATTTATTTACCATTATCTGATGTTGGAGTTGAAATAAAAGAAAACCAATTTGATTTATCAGTTCTGAATAACTTAGAGATTTTTGTTTACAAAAATAATATTCTTGATGGTATTAGCATCCGTAAAATATCAAAGGAATGCGGCGTAAGTTATGCTGCTTTAAGGAGAGCGAGAATATCATTAAAAAATAAAATGGGTAAACAAATTGAATAATTAATTGTATATAATTAGTTCATGTCAAAAAAAAAGTTTGCATTAGCATGCACAATTTGTAAGCAAAAAAATTACTTTGAAACCAAGTCCAATGGGCCGAGGTTGGAAAAGCAAAAATTTTGTAAAAAATGTGCCACTAAAACATTGCACAAGGAAGAAAAATAATGAATTGATTAAAAAAAATAGTTAAAGAAATCAAAAGAGTAAGATGGCCAACTGCAAATGATGCCAATAGAACATACGTCATTACATTGATTTTTATGATAATTTCCTCATTAATTTTATTTGGGGTAGCAATTGGTTTTACGACATTATGAAGCACATGAGGAGTTGGTTTAAATGGATAAAAAATGATATATGGTTACAACTATTTCTGGAAAAGAAGAAAAAGTTATTGAATCTTTAAAAAACAGAATTGTGGCTGAGGATCTTAAAGAATTTGTGATTGATGATTTCAAGATTATGCTTGTTCCACATTTATCGCCTAAAGAATTTGATAAGAAAAACCATGGGGAAGAATTTAAAGTTAGAGAAAAAAATCTTTTCCCGGGTTATATATTTCTTAAAATGGATATGACAAATGAAGCATGATTTATTGTGCGTAATACTCAATATGTCACTGGCCTAGTTGGATCATCAGGTCATAGAGCTAAACCAACACCTGTTTCAAACTTAGAAATTAGAAGAATGGAAAAGGCTGTTGAAAAAGCAAGAAATGATTTTGATGAAGGAAAAATTAAATCACCTTTTCTTGTGGGAACAATTGTAGAAGTCGTTGATGGTCCTACAAAAGGTCAATCAGGTCCTGTTATTGAAACAAATGATGATCGTGGAGTTTCTGTTGTGGAATTAATTCTTTTTGAAAGAAAAACTGCTACAGAAATTGAACATAAATATCTGAAAGTAAAATAATTTTTGTATATAATAATTAAGCACTAATTTTTAGTGTTTTAATGTGGGGGGATAGCAAAGCGGTCAAATGCGGGTGGCTGTAACCCACTTCCTTCTGGTTCGGGGGTTCGAATCCCTCTCCCCCCACCATATTATTGCCCCTTAGCCAAGCGGTAAGGCATCGGTTTTTGGTATCGACATGCGTTGGTTCGAATCCAGCAGGGGCAGCCATATCACCTTTAGGGGTGTTTTTTTTATTTTTATTTTAAATATGTTAAAATTCTTTGGTACATAAAGTGTACTCTAGGCATGTAGGAGGCTAAGGCCGTTAGGACTACACAGAGAATGAAAGGAAATTGCTCGTGGCTAAGATAATTACACGTATTGCTAAATTACAATTTAATGCAGGACAAGCAAAACCAGGACCAGAATTAGCTGGATTAGGAATTGTGATGCCTGAATTTACCAAACAATTTAATGACGCAACAAGAGATAGAAGTTCAGAACCTGTTCCTGTATCTATTACAGTTTATAATGATAGATCATTTACATTTAAAACTTATACAGCACCAAGTTCATATAAATTGAAAGAGGCTGCTGGAATTAAAAAAGGATCAGATAATTCAAAAACAACTAAAGTTGCAACTATTAAAAAACAACAGTTACAAGAAATTGCTGAATATAAAATAGTTGACATGAATACTGATGACATTGAACAAGCAATGAAACAAGTTGCTGGAACAGCTAAAAATATGGGAATATTAATAGAAGGAATTGATAATATTGCTGAAGAAAAGGCTAAAGCCGCTGCTGCAACTGCATCTAATGTTGCTGCTGCTATTGCTGAAGCTGCCCTTGATGCTGCTGCCGAAGCTACTCTTGAAAATAAAGATGCTTCAGCTGAAGTTGAAACTACTAGTCAAAAAGAAGCTCCAGTTGATGATGAAGGCAATGAAAAATCAGATGAAAGTGGTAAATAATGGCAATAAAACTTTCTAAAAATCTAGAAGTAGTTAAAAAATTAGTCAATGAAGAAAAATTTTATAAATTAGATGAAGCTATTACCCTCGCTAAGAAAACATCATTTGTTAAATTTGATGCAACATTAGATATTGCCTTCAAGTTAAATCTTGACACAAAACAAGCTGATCAACAATTAAGAGGTTCTGTTTCATTACCTAATGGTACTGGTAAAAGTGTTAAAGTACTTGCTGCAACAGAGGATGCAGAAGCTCAAAAAAGTGCCAAAACTGCTGGAGCTGATATTGTTGTTGGAACAATTGGATTAACAGAAATCTTAAAATCAGAAAAATTTGATTTTGATTTAATTGTAACTGATCCAAAAATGATGCCAACCCTTGGTAGATTCGGAAAAGCACTTGGTCCCAAGGGATTAATGCCCAATCCAAAAACAGGAACAGTTACACCTAATTTAGCTAAAGCGATTAAAGAAATCAAAAAAGGTAAGGCTAATTACAGAACTGAAAAGAACGGCATTATTCATACGATTATTGGTAAAGTTTCAATGGATGACAAAAAATTACTTGAAAATGCAAATGTAATTTTTGAAACAATCATGAAACTTAAACCCAACAGTATCAAAGGTAATTATTTAAAAACATTCTCCATTTCTACTACAATGGGGCCTTCAATAAAAATACTTATTGAAAGATAGACGTACGCATAAGAATTTAGTAGGAATAACAGAAAAAAGTCTTCATTTTGGTGAGGATTTTTTGTTTTTGAAAAAAAATATCCCAATGAAGGGATAGTCCTTTAAAATAATGGTAACTAAGCCAAGAAAGGAAACTTTTATTTTAAATAAAAAGAAAAACAATTTTGAAAAAAGAAATTTTCTTCCAATGGCAAGATCACAAAAGAAGTGGTTTAAGAACGACCGAAGAGAAATTTGCTAAGCAAGAAGAATAGTTTCATGGAACTATAAATACAAATCTATATTATGTCAAGGGGAAAAGAAAAAGAACAATTTTCACTCTCTTTGAAAACATCATTATTGAAAGAAGAATATATTTAGATCGAGCTACCAAAAGATGCGTGATTCTATTTGATAAGTTTATTGGGCTTGAGCCATGAACATATATCCAAAAATGTTTTTATCATTTTTTTACTAAAGCTGTAAATTCAGTAACTTCTTATTAAGGCACTTGTCAAAATATTGAAAGAAAAAATCAGTTCATATCAAATTACTAAAATAATGAAGCAATAGGAATTTTATTTCAAGCCAGTGAAGTTGACAACAAAAGTAAGCACATTAACTATCAATGTGGATGATATCTATCTTCTAGAAAATAAGGCCAGCAAATACGAAAATAAATTTGCTGTCATGTATACAAACACCATACCAACAATATAGATGAATTAACAAAACTAAGAAAAGATCAAAGCCAAGAAAAATCAAAAAAAGGATTCGCAAGATGTTAGTTAATAAAACTTGTTCACTTTAAAAAAGGGGTAAAAACAGAGGATATAGTCATAATATTTGATAAATACATCAAGTATGTTTATGGTGATGTAAAAAAATAGTTATTGTTGGAGATGGGGCTACTTGAATAACCAGAGTAGCAGATCAACTTAACGCCAGAAGAGAAATAGATCAATATCACTATACCCAATTTGTACAAAACTTGGTAGGTAAAAGAATTAAGATCAACTGAAATATAATTCAACACAAAACAATGAAGGAAGTAAATAAATATATTTTATCTTTAATAATAATGATAAATTAAACATTAATCATGAAACTGGAGAAGTTTGATTTACAAAAATCCAAAATGAGAATATGGGCAAGATGAAAAAAATTTCTTGATTCATATCAGAGATGTTTCAGGGATCAACTTACAAATGCAATTGAAGGTGTTCAAGCAACACAAATTGCCAAAACAATGAAACACGGGAGAGCATTCTCTAAAGAGGTTGGACATAAGGTGATTATGCTAAATGTTGCAAGATATAATCAATGAGAAATAACGACTGATCTGGAAGAGGGAGGAGTTAACTTTTCTGAAATATATGAATCTCATTCTGATATTGTGTTACATACAAAGCAACTCAAACCATCTTATAAAATTCCTGCTGCAGAAACGGACTCAGTTGGTATTGCAAGTATATTGAAAAACCTTGTTTATTAGTTCAAGATAGTCATTAAAATGTTAAAATAAATTTATCATTGTTTGATAAAGACTTTTTGAATTAAACTTATTTAGAGGATTAAGCATAATTTCTCTAAAATGTTTAAAAACAAAAATTCCTACTAAATAATTTTGCCCACAAGATAGACAGAAATGTTTATTTTTTTTAAATTGATATATAATTTATTTGAAAGAGGTGATCATGATTAATCCACAAATGTTTGCACAAGGTGGTCAACTGCCCAATGTTCCATCAGTTAAAGAACTGTGAAAAAAAGAGAAATCTGAATATAGGCAATGGATACTAATTTTTGGTATTGGTATTTTAATTATTTTTGCTTTAATGTGTACTTCCATGATTATGAATTTATTATCAGAAACATCTATAAAAAGTTCCCTTGAACAAAATTTTAAGGATAATGGAACATATAAACTAGATAAAATTCCGAGTTTTGTTGATCAAACTTGAAGAGAGCAATTCTTAATGTTGCCATCAATTAAGGTTGCATTCATTGGCATAGGAATTATATTATTTATTATTACTACAATCCAATCTTATAATGAAAAATCATTCGCTAAATTATCTGGATGATCAACAATGGTAATTGGAATCGGAACGCTTCTTGCCGCATTCAATTTATTTCAAATGATGTGAAGCAGAAATGCAAGAGCATCAATGTTGGATATAAATATCCGCGGTGGTGTCTTTGCCTTTATTAACAATTTTTTAATTATCGGAGTTTACTTTGGCGCATCTATTAAAGTTAGCAAAATTAAAAGGGTATTTGCCATCTCTGAAAGGGTAGAACAGCTTAAAAATGATCCACAATATCAGGCACAAATGAATATGTTTAGAAACATGCAAAATAATCAGGGCATGAACACAAATAATGCTCCATTTGGTCCAACTAATTCTGGAAGAACTGATGGCGCTGCATCTTTCAATGGTAATGTGGCCGCTCCAATGCAGGGTGCTCCTAAAGAAACTGTGATTGAAAAAATGTCACAAGAGCGCAAAGACTTATTAGAAATGAAGGTGGAAGACTTAAAAGAAGTAGCTAAAAAATTATCAATTTCCGGTTTGTCTAAGATGACTAAAAAAGAGTTAATTGATAACATTATGAGAGTGACATCATCAGATTAAAGGAAAAAAAAGAGGAGAATAATGACAGATAAAAAAGATACAAATGAAGAAATAGCCGCTTTAAAAAACTTATCATTAGACGGGATAAAAAATGAAATACGTACTACAAAGTAACTATAATAGTTTTGCTGATATTTATTTTTATATTGTTGGCGGTGGTGGTTGCGTTTCTTGCAATCCAAGACGCATATAATTTATTATATTACATTGAATGAAAAAAAACAGGTTAAATCTAAGCTAAATCTTAGATTTTTTTATAACTATTTATTTTTCCGTTCTTTTAATTATTTTGTAATCCTTGACATCCATTTATTATTATCTTGAAGTTTTTCTTGATCACAACCAATCCATAAAAAAGCAAATAATTTTAAATTAAAGATAATCAATGAATTTTGATGAAACTTATCTAGATTCATACTAAAAATATTCGAACAAATATTTATAATGATCATGATTACAACGGCAAGATTTAAGTTACTTGCTTTTGTACAACTTTCTATGTATTAAGAAAATTCCCGATATAAGCAAGTCTAAAATGATTATAATCATAAAACATGGATTATTTAGCAATGTTTGGACAATCATTTTATCTGTATTTATGAGAATTAAAATTGAATATCGCTTACAAATATAAAATTATAAACAAACAAAGCATTAGCATGACTTAATTACATTTGTTATTCCGTAGCTAAAGAAATATACAAACATGTAATATTAAAACCAACATGATCTTTTAAAGTCTCATTTTAGTAAATACAAATAATGATTAGTGTTGAAGGTAGTAAAATCCGGCTGAATATCAACTTCCAGTAATAATAATAAGTTTATGGAAAGATTCAGATTATGGTTGTTCACAAGAGACTATTGTTTTAAATATGTAACTAAAATTATTTTAAAAATAAAACCGACACACTAGGCTATGTTGTTGTATAATTTTTTATGCTATTCAATAGCTAATAATTAAAATATTAAATAATAAAATAAATAAAGAAAGAGGAACAATGCCTACAATTAACCAACTAGTTAATAAAGGACGTACTAAAAAAGTTAAAAAAACCAAAAGACCCGCTTTGATGCAAGGTTATAATTCACTTAATAAACGTCCAATTAAAAATCCATCGCCTTTTAAGCGTGGTGTATGTACAAGGGTTGCTACAATGACTCCTAAAAAGCCTAACTCAGCTTTACGTAAATATGCAAGGGTTAAATTATCAAACGGAATGGAAGTAACGGCTTATATCCCCGGAGAAGGACATAATCTTCAAGAGCACTCCGTTGTGCTAATTCGTGGTGGAAGAGTTAAAGATTTACCCGGAGTTAGATATACAATCGTTAGAGGTACTCAAGATACAGCTGGAGTTGATGGAAGAAATCAATCTAGATCTAAGTATGGAACTAAAAAACCAAAGGCAGGTAAATAATGGCAAGAAGAAATCAAGCACCAATTAGACAAGTTTTGCCTGATCCAAGATTCCAATCAAAAGTAGTTACTAAACTTATCAATGCAATTATGTTTGATGGTAAAAAATCTACTGCTGAAAGAATTATTTATTCTGCATTTTCAATCATTGAAAAGAAAACTAATAAAAAACCAATTGAAGTATTTGATGATGCCATCAAAAACATCACTCCTAAATTAGAAGTAAAAACAAGAAGAATTGGTGGAGCTAATTATCAAGTTCCCATTGAAGTTTCTGAAAGAAGAAAAGGAACACTATCATTAAGATGACTAGTGAATTATGCTAGACTGAGATCAGAACATACAATGGATGAAAGATTAGCGAATGAAATTATTGATGCTGCTAACAATACTGGAACATCAGTGAAGAAAAAAGAAGATACACATAAAATGGCTGAGGCAAATAAAGCATTTGCTCACTACAGGTGATAGGAGATACTTATGGCTAGAAAATTTGAACTAAAAGATTATAGAAACATAGGCATTATGGCTCACATTGATGCTGGTAAAACAACAACAACAGAGCGTATTTTATACCATACTGGCAAAGTCCATAAAATTGGTGAAACTCACACTGGTGAATCACAAATGGATTGAATGGAGCAAGAAAAAGAAAGAGGTATTACAATTACCTCAGCTGCCACAACGGCCATCTGAAATAAAAAGAGAATCAATATCATTGATACTCCTGGACACGTTGATTTTACAGTTGAAGTTGAACGTTCATTACGAGTACTTGATGGAGCGGTTGCTGTACTTGATGCACAATCAGGAGTTGAGCCTCAAACTGAAACAGTTTGAAGACAAGCGACTAACTACAAAGTTCCAAGAATGGTCTTTGTCAATAAAATGGATAAAGCAGGTGCTAACTTTATGGAAGCTGTTAAATCAGTTAAAGAAAGACTTGGAGGAAATGCTGTTCCTATTCACTGAAACATCGGACAAGAAACTGAATATGAAGGTCATATTGATTTGGTGACAATGAAAGCACACTATATAGACGGTGATGCTGATGAAACAACAATAATTAAAGACATTCCAGCAGACTTATTGGAGATTTGTCAAATTAAAAGACATGAATTAATCGAAGAAGTTGCTAATTTTGATGAAGAGCTAATGATGATTGTGCTAGATGGTAATGAACCAACTGAACCGCAATTGAAAGCAGCTATTCGTATAGCAACTATCTCATCTGAATTTTTCCCAGCCGTTTGTGGAACTGCTTTTAAAAATAAAGGTGTTAAAGCCTTATTAGATGCAGTTGTAGATTATTTACCATCACCACTTGATGTACCACCAATGACTGGCCATGATGATGACGGAAATGAAATAGTCAGAAGACCATCTGATGATGAAGAGTTTTCAGCTCTTGCTTTTAAAATCATGAATGACCCATTTGTAGGATCATTAACTTTCTTTAGAGTTTACTCCGGAGTCCTTAAAAAAGGTTCATATGTTTATAACTCTACAAAAGAAAGAAAAGAAAGAATTGGTCGGATTTTGGCTATGCATGCTAATTCTAGAGAAGAAATTGATGAAGTAACTACCGGAGATATTGCTGCAGCTGTTGGTCTTAAAGGAACAACAACTGGTGATACACTAATTACTGAAAAAGGGCAAAGAATTGTTCTTGAAAAAATGAATTTTCCAGAACCAGTTATTACTCTTGCGCTGGAGCCAAATTCAAAAGCATCAACCGAAAAACTATCTATTGGTTTGCAAAAACTTGCTGCTGAAGATCCCACTTTTAAAACTTACTCTGATGATGAAACTGGTCAAACTATTATTGCCGGTATGGGAGAACTACACCTAGAAATTATTGTCGATCGTTTGAAAAGAGAATTTGGTGTTGAAGCTAATGTTGGCGCACCCCAAGTTTCATATCGTGAAACTATTACTAAAGCTGCTAAGGTTGAAGGAAAACATATTAAACAATCTGGTGGTAAAGGTCAATATGGGCATGTTTGAATTGAATTTGAACCAAATCCTGGAGAAGGTTTTGAGTTTGTTGATAAAATTGTTGGTGGTAAAATTCCTAAGGAATATATTAAACCAATTCAACAAGGTTTAAAAGAAAAAATGGAAATTGGAGTACTAGCAGGATATCCATTAATGGATGTTAAGGCAACTCTATATGATGGTTCTTACCATGATGTCGATTCTTCTGAAATGGCTTATAAGATAGCCGCTTCTAAAGCGCTAACAAAAGGTAAAGAAGAACTTGGAGTGGTATTACTTGAACCAATTATGGATGTATCCATTGTTGTTCCTCAAGATTACTTTGGAGATGTGATGGGTGATGTATCAAGAAGAAGAGGCCAAGTTAAAGAAAATGAAGTTAGAACTGATGGAGCTCAAGTTATTAAAGCTGATGTTCCTTTGTCTGAAATGTTTGGTTATTCAACCGATCTTAGATCAATGACTTCTGGTCGCGGTACATATCAAATGCAATTTGATCATTACCAAAAGGCGCCCAAATTTGTTACAGAAGAAATTATTAGAAAAATAAGTACTTAATGAAAATAAAAATCTGGGATTTTAATCCAGATTTTTTTATATGCTTTTTTATGTAATATTTTTTGTCAAGTGCCATCTGTATCTTGTGGATTGGAAGTTTTAATGTAACTATGATTCGTTTTCCATTTGTAGATTTTGCTCCATTACAAGAAATATTAATAGTTACTTGTAAGTATCCATCTTTGTTAATGTTGGAATGAGAATATATATAGATATAACGAGTTTTAGGAACGATCCAGTGATATTTAATGCAACACAATCAGCAATGCTATCAAATGGCGTATTAGCTACAACAAGGGTTTCACTTTCTATTTTGGTGTTGACCTTTTCCTTTGCAATGCCAACAACACCAAATTTTAATCAGAAGTGCTTTGCAGAATCTATAGTTGGAATTGGAATCATATCAATATACAATTTTGCCTTAAATTTTGCAACCGTTAACTCATCACCAAATATCACATTAATTGTAATGGGTTTTGGTTGGACACTTCGAGGAACCCCTGCTTTATGAACCTAGATTGTTACTAATAAATCTCCGCTTGTTGTAAGTGTGTCATGCGAATATATATGTAAAATTGGAATTTAAATCAGTGAAATTTGAATTAAAAATATCAAAATCAACATTGGTCTTGGATTTTCTTTATTTAAAGTAATATGATTTGCTTCAACTACCTACCCACTTTATTGGACAAATTTTAATCTTCATGTTTGTTGAATCCACATCATAATTGTCTTTGCTTTTATGGCATCCGGGAAATTAAAATTAATTAAATACATTACATATGGTGCTTTCATTGGCGTTATTATGGTATTTTATTTTGGAACTGAAATTTCTACTATTGTTAATACACATCCCAAGACTTGTCAAACATGATCTGAGGCTATCGCTGTTGAAAAACCCAAAGAATACAAACACCATTAACATGACCAACTGATTTACCAAAGAGGTTTTATTTTTTATAATGTTGACCTGGATAATTGATGATTATACGATTTTGCATTTGCTCATTTAGCTATTATGTTTTTACCATTTTTCATTAGAGCAGTTTATAGTCCAAAAGATGTCAAACAAAGAAGTTAAATGAATTATATTTGTATATAACATCGGGGCAGTTATTATTTGGACAATGAATTACTTAACAAGCATTAGTTCTAATCCTTCATGAAGAATAAACAACTGGTATATTTGCAATAACAAAACTAATTATAACCTCGATTCTTTAGGTTAATTATCGAGATGACCACAAAATCTATTTTCACTAATTATTGGAGGTTCCATTGTAACTATACTCTTTCATTATATTTGAATCTATCTTGATAAATGTCATTTCTTTATCAACAATAAAATCATTAACATTCAGAAATCAAGATCATGGATTGCAAGTAAAAAAGAGTTTTTATATCATAATAAGTAATATAATTAGATAGTTAAAGTATTTAGCAAGAATGAGACCATTTGTAATAATTACCTGCACAAAAAATATGTGCAATTTAGGAATCATTTCTATATAATAATTTAGCATACTTTGCAAGGATGATAATGGATAGGTCCCAGATTAGAGGCTGGGCTCAGGTGGTTTAAACTAGTTTAAACAAACAATTTTAAAGAAATGAAAGGAAATAATATGATAAAAGAAAATTTTGACAGAAGTAAAGAACATGTCAATGTTGGTACTATTGGTCATGTCGACCACGGTAAGACTACTCTTACCGCAGCTATTGCAACTGTTCTTTCTAAATCTGGATCATCAGAGGCACAGTCTTATGACTCAATTGATAATGCTCCAGAAGAAAAAGAAAGAGGTATTACAATCAATACTTCGCACATTGAATATGAAACAGTAACAAGACATTATGCTCATGTTGACTGTCCAGGACACGCCGATTATGTTAAAAACATGATTACAGGTGCTGCTCAAATGGATGGAGCAATCTTAGTTGTGGCCGCAACTGATGGGCCAATGCCTCAAACAAGAGAACACATCTTATTATCTAGACAAGTTGGTATTCCTAAAATGGTTGTTTTCCTTAATAAGGTTGACATGCTAGAGGGTGAAGATGAAATGATCGAATTAGTAGAAATGGAAGTAAGAGACTTACTATCATCATATGACTTCGATGGAGATAACACACCAGTTATTAAAGGATCAGCGCTTAAAGCTCTTGAAGGAGATGCTAAATACGAAGCTGGCATTATTGAATTAATGGCAGCTGTTGATTCTTATATTGAGGTGCCTGTAAAAGACTTTGAAAAACCATTTTTAATGGCCGTTGAAGATGTCTTTACAATCACAGGGCGCGGAACAGTAGCAACTGGTAAAGTTGAACGTGGAACAATTAACATTAATGATGCAGTTGAAATTGTTGGTCTTACAAACACAACCAAATCAATCGTAACAGGAATCGAAATGTTCAGAAAATTACTTGATCAAGCTATTGCTGGCGATAATGCAGGTATCCTATTAAGAGGTGTAAATAGGGAAGATATTCAACGTGGACAAGTTATCGCTAAGCCAGGATCAATTATTCCTCACACAGAATTTAAAGCTCAAGTTTATGCACTTAAAAAAGAAGAAGGTGGAAGACATACTCCCTTTTTCAAAAACTATAAACCACAATTCTACTTCAGAACTACAGATGTTACAGGTGGGCTAGTATTCCCGGATGGAACTGAAATGGTTATGCCAGGAGACAATACAGAGTTAAGTGTTAAACTTATTGCTCCAGTTGCTGTTGAAGAAGGAACAAAATTCTCAATTAGAGAAGGCGGAAGAACAATTGGTGCTGGTTCAGTTACTACAATTGTTAAATAATTAAGATTATTTAAATCAAGACAAAAAACATGTTTAAATAGGCTCTCATTGGCTTATTTTTTTAATTTTAAATAATAAAGAAAATAATATAAAGTGTACAATTGTGTTACAAATGAAAGTGTTTACACATATGACATTATTCTTTAGTTGCTCCAAATTGTAGTTAGGTGATTTTTGATATACGATATTGACGAAATGTATGATCAATTAAAGGGGATGGATGCATGTATCTAGAAAGTATATGCAACATTACTTTGATGAATTATCATTTAGACAAAATTACAGAAATGAAAATATATTTAAGGAGATTATCAAGAGATTATTTTGCCCAAGCAAGTAAAAGTTTATATAATAACTTTATGAACAAAAAAAGAAAAATTCCCAAAAAGTGATTTAATAGTGTAGTAGTCAAAAAATTATGATTTTATCAATTTTTTGGGTTCATCTTAAAATAATTACATTCACACTTATTATTAATTTGAAATATGTTATCGACATTTTGTTATAATAAATTTGTCGTTATAAGAGCCGATAGAAAAAGTGTTAAGTGTTTTAGGACGGGAGTATAGCCTAAAAACGAATCGGGTAACCGAGCTGTGATCTATTTCATCCACTTGTGCAATTAGTGTTTTTTCATATAACGCAATTATTTTAAGGAGTTTTATGAAAAAAATATCTAGTTTTCTTTTTCCCATTAAGAATCCCATAACTTTAACTGCTATGGGTGGAATGATGTTGGCTTTAAGATTGTTTATTGGCGTCTTTTCTATTAAGTTAGGACCTACAGTTCTATCGTTTTCATGATTATCATTATATTTGGCTGGTTTCATTTTAGGCCCAATCATTGGTTATTTGTTTGGTTGAATTACTGATTCAGTTTCCTATGGGATTCGTGGTGGAGTTTATATGTGGGAGTATGCCATCCAGGAATCATTTATTGTTTTGATTGGTGGTTTGTGTGCAACTATGTACCACATCTTGAAGCAATATAAATCAAAATGAACAATGTTTATTATTTTTGAAGTTGTCTTCACAACCATGATGATTTTTTCTTTTTATATGTTGCTCAAGTATTTTGACTTTTCTCATGTTGCCAAAAATGGCGGTGACCAAAAATGAATTGATTCTAAATTAATCAAAATTTTTGGTCTCATACTTGCTGCAACTTTTTATGTTTTGATCAACGGGTTTATCATTTATAAAGTGATTAGAAATAACAATGCTAATCTTTTGATCTTTGCTTCACTTGCTGTGATTATTTCATGAATCGTTTTTTCATGAATTATTGGCCCGTGAGCTCAAGTGCGATATTTGGAAAAATTAACCGGCCATACATCCAAGGGTTATCAAGAATATGGATATAAGTGATATGCATTATCAAGAATATTAAAATCAATGTTTACAGTTCCCATTGAAATATCAATTACGTATCTACTATGGAAAGCTTATGAGGTTTGAATGAAAACATCAAGAATCAGCAATCATTTTTAAAACAAAAAAGTATTTATTAAATACTTTACTTACTAAATTTTGGGAAAACATTAATACAAATAGCTCCTATTCCAGTATGAATTGCGACAACAGAAGATGTTCATGATTTAATTACGTCTTTAATTCCAGCTTCATGATAAGCATTAACAACGATATCACTTGTTTTTTTAATGCCAGAATGAATCACTTCTCAGTTGTAATTTTCAATTTTATGATCTATTGATTTGACTATCTTTGTAACTGATGATTTTACTATCTTCCCAAAATTACGTCCCACTTTAGTCACTTTAATTCCATCTAATCCCAAATCTAATCTAGGGATTAATTTGCTTTTTTGCATAATAAATTTTTTAGCATTATTTAATCTTCCGCTTCTTATTAAGGCATCAAGATCTTTCGGAATTACATAGACAAATGTATTATTTGATGTTTCGTTAATAAAATTTATTGCTTCTTCAATACTTGCTCCGTTGTTTACCATTTTAATAGCTTCAAGAGATGTATAAGTAGTTGAAGAAGAAACTAATTTATTTTCAATCACGGATATTTTTGGAAAATCAGCTGCCGCAGCCATAGCCACGGAAAATGTTGATGAAAGCCCTTTGTTCATAGGTAAATAAACTATATTTTCATATTTATTGGATATTTCCTCAAATTTTTCTATAAATAATCCCACAGACGGTAGAGATGTTTTAGCACCTAGATCTTTTTGAATGTCTTCGAAAGAATCCTTTAATTCAATCTCAATTCCTTCTTTGTATACTTTGTCAAATATAATTGTTGAGTGATTAATGTATTCTAAACCCATTTTCTCAACTTCTTTTTTTGAAAACCCACAGAATGAGTCAACTAGTATTCCTATTTTTTTCATACTTTTATTATAAACTAATAATCGCAATAAAAAAATTGGCACTCTTAATTATATTATGCTAAAATATATTAACTATGAATAAAAAAGAATATTACGAAATTCTTGGTGTTTCAAAGGAAGCATCTAAAGATGAAATAAAAAAAGCTTTTAGAAAAAAAGCGATGCAGTATCATCCTGATAAAAATAAAGATTCCGATGCTGAAGACAAGTTCAAAGAACTTAATGAAGCGAATGAGATTTTATCAGATGAAACTAAAAGAAAACAATATGATCAATTTGGTCATGCTGCTTTTCAAAATGGTGGTGGGCAACAAGGTGGAGGTTTTCAGGGCTTTGAAGGTTTTGGTGGTTTTGATGATGTTTTCAGTCAATTTTTTGGTGGAGGCAGAAGAAGTAATGCACCTCATAAGGGATCCGATGCCCAAGCAAGAATTACAATCAGCTTTTTAGATTCATATAATGGAACAAAAATTAACGAGAAATTACATAAATGAGTTGATGGTAAACATGTGGTTAAAGAAGTTGATATCAAAATTCCGGCCGGAATCACGGACGGAATGTCTGTTATTGTTAGAGGTTATGGAGGACAAGGATCTAACGGTGGTCCTAATGGAGATCTTTATCTAATTGTACATGTATCTTCTCATAAAGAATTTATCAGAGAAGGCAATGATATTCATATTTATATGCCTATTTCTTTTTTAGATATTATGAATGAAGCTAAAGTTGTTGTGCCCACACCAAATGGACAGGAAACACTTTCTTTAAAACAAGCATATACATCAGGAACTATTTTACGTATTTCTGGTAGTGGGTTCAATGATGTTAATGGTTGGGCCGCGGGTGATATTAAAGTCCATCTAAAGGTTTACGTACCAAAAATGAATCAAAAGGAACGAGATGCTATTAATAAAGCCGCTCAAAAAGTGAAAGATAAAATAAAAACAAAATGATTAAAAGATTTTAAATAAAATGGTTTTAAAAATCTTATAAATAATATATAATTATTTTAATAGACAGGGGCACCATAAATTATTTATGGTTGAGAAGTACTCTTACTAGCTGATCAGATTAATATCTGCGTAGCAAGTCTTAAGGGGGATCCTTTGCCTATTAGAAAAGGATCTTTTATTATGAAAAAAAAATTATTACTACTGAATATACCATTATTTGCAACAGCAACAGCGTTTTTGCCAATAAGTTGTTCTTTAGATAAAGAAGAAGATAAGGATGAGCATTTCGAAAATTTAAAGAGTGCTTCATGAGATAAAGAAGTACAAATACAGGTTAAGACTCCGTGAAGTACAGTAGATATAGATACATATTCAGATAATATTGAAAGAGAATTTAATAGATTGAAAAATAATGATCAATTTTTAAAAAGTAAACCAGATATAAATGTCATAGTTAATAAAGAAACATCTGATGATAAAATATTAGTTCAAAATGTGGAAGCCAAAAAATTTGATTTTGCAATATCATCAATTTCATCAGTAAATAATGCCAAAAAAAGTTTAATTAGTCCGAAATTACAAACACTAACTAATGCATTTAAATTTGATAAAACTTTAACTTATTATAAGGACGGAAATGAAAATGGAGACGAATTAAAAAAAATTGCTGAAGCACAAAATACACTTTTTCATGAAACTCTTCATAAAAATTTAGAAAATGATGATTCAAAATGAACTGGCTCAATTTATAGAAAGTTTTATGATTTTTCTACAAAAGTTAATTTTTATAGAGGGATGATTTGGATTGCAGGAGCAGATGAAGAAGTTAATGCAATTAAAGATGCATGAAGAGATAAAGATTGAGCAGGATTTAAAAGTTTTGGTATTTTGCATGGGAACAAAAAATCTGGTGGTAAGTTTATATTGCAAGAGAAATTACTAAAAAAACATTTTGGAAAAAATGCATTTACAACTCTCGCTGAAGAAATAACGAATTTTCCAAATAATTTTAGAGAGGCTGGATCGAAAACTATGATTGAAACAATTACAGAATATAAAATTGCTTTTGATTATGAAGGATCCTTTGCTTGAACAAAAAATCAAGACAGAGATAGCAATATTTTAACTTACTATGATGCTCAAAACATGCAGGTTTTGGTGGTTACTGAACCATTAAAATATGACATTGGATACTATCGAAATGACTTTGATTTGTTACAAGCCAATTTATTAACAAAGGCCATTATTAATCTTACTGAAAAATCAACATCAGAAGACATTTATGGACCAACAATCGGATACAACGGATATGAAAAAATAAATGACATTTATGAAGATGTTGAAAGACCATACAGAGAAGTAACAAGTGCTTAATTTTGAAGATGTTACAATCAACATTGATAATAAAGTGATTTTAGAAAATATAAATCTTTCATTGAAGGAAAATGAAAAATTCTTTTTAATTGGATCTTCAGGAGCAGGGAAAACATCGCTATTTAATTCGATAATTGATAGCAAAATAATCAAAAAAGGAAATCTTACTTATAGAAACAATAATGTATTGGGACTTAAAAAAAAAAAAAAAAGAAATGCTAAAGTCAATTGGATTCATCACTCAAAGAGACTATTTTTTAGAGTGAGAAACAGTTTATTATAATGTTAAAAATTTATATCCTAATTACAAAAATCATTTTTGTGAGTTTTTTAATATAATTAATGCCAAACAAAAAATAGAAATAAAAACTACTGCAAGAAAGCTTGGTATTGAAAAAATACTATTTAAGAAAATTTCAGATATATCCGGAGGAGAGAGACAAAGAATTAAAATATTATTGCTTTTACTAAAATCACCATCCTTGATTTTAGCAGATGAACCAACAACTTCTTTAGACATTAAAATTTCAAAGGATATTATTAAATTGCTTTGTGAAATAAATAACTCCTCACTAATGATAAATATTCATAATTTGGAATTAGTCCCAAGTGGCGAATACAGAATAATTGCAATTAAAAACAAGAGAATCGTATTTGATGGACCAATGAAGAAATTGTCAAATAAATTAATTAAGGAAATATATGAATAATTTTTTATTTGAAAAATCTTCGAATGATAAAGATTATTCCAAAAGAATAAGACCTATATATAAAATATTTTTGTGGATTTCAATCGTTTCTATAATAATATTTTCTTTTTGACAAATAAACTTTCGTTTAAATATGGATGGATTACATCTTTTTAAGATTAATCTTAAAAAATTGTTTTTATTTGAAAATCATGATCCTAATTTTCCGTCGAACACAATACTTTCTAATTCTTTAAAATACTTGTGAATAACGATTCGAATTACTTTGTGTGGAACTACACTTGGATATATTCTTGCTTTTTTTACTTCATTTTTGTCAAGCAAAATAATGAATAAATTTGTTGCGATATTTAATCGAATTATAATATTATTTATAAGATCATTCCCTTTAATAATATTTGTTCTTGCCACACAAAAAGGGTTCGAAAAAGAATTTGCTGCTTTTTTAATTATATTTTGATTTACATGAATATGATCAAATAGATATTTGTCTGATATTATTGAAAATTTAGATTTTAATGGGTATGAAGCATGAATAAAAAAAGGATATAGTAAGCCCTATTCTTTTAATAAACAAGTTCTTTCTAGAGCTAAAAACAAATACATTGCAATTTTTCTATATTCTTTAGAGTCTAATTTAAGATGAACCACAATGCTCGCCACTGTAGGAGTAATTGGAATTGGATTCTTTATAAGTGATAACATTAAAAATCATTTTGAATTTATCGGTATTCCCCTTTTACTATTGTTTGGAATATTAATAATTTTTGAAATAATAAATACTCTTTTAAATAAATATCTTTTAGTAGTTAAATCAAAAGATAATGAAGCATTTAATTTTAAAAAAATGATAAATTATGTGCTTATATTGATACTTATTTTCATTACTATTTATCAATTGGCAATTATAAATTATGAAAATTTATTCTTTGGTAATTTTTTTAGTTTTTTTGGTAATTTAAAATCCATTGATAAAAATATGTGAAATACTAGCAATCCCGATAAAAATTCGTGATTGTTAATTTTACAATTAATCTACCAAACAATTGCTGCATTAACAATAGCAATTATTTATGCTATTATAGCTTCTTTATTTTCTTCCGAAAAAAGAAATAAATTTTATGTATGAATGCCCATTAAATTTGTCAATAATTTTATTAAAATAATTCCATTATTAGTTTTAGTATATTTATTTAATTCTTTGTTTTTCAACCCGATTGGTCTTGGGGTAGTCTTCATAGGAGTTCATACTGGTACCACTTTGTCAAATCAGCTAACAGGTTCGATTAATAACATTGATGATAAAATTGTTTATGAATACCAAAAAACGGGCTTTTCAAAATTACAAATTATTAAAAAACTTATATTGCCAACGATTATAAAAGATATAAAAAATTTATCATTGCTAAGGGCTGAAGGAATATTGAGAAACATGATTATACTTGGGACAATAGGATTATCTTTAATAGGTGCTGAAATTTCTATATTTCAAGATAGATCAAAAATCAGTGAATTTTCTTCTCATATATGAGCAATTACGATAACAATATTTACATATAATCTTTTGCAAATATTTTTTAAAAATATTAAGGGCTGAAAATTATGAAAAAAACTATAAGAAAGATTCCGTCTTCGCTTTTTGAAAATGAATATAATAATTTAATTATTTGAGAACCTGAAAAAATGGACGGAAATACTCCTGTTATTTTTATTTATGATGGACAAATATTAAAAACAGAAGAAAAAGAGTTTTTTGAAAAAAAAGGAATTGAAATATTTAAGCATTCTCAAAAAATAATTGGGAGCTGTGTAATCATAGCAGTAAATTCTATGCGTAAAAATGATAAGCATAAATATAAAAAAAGAGTAATGGAATTAAAAAATTATAAAAACAAGGATTATGCTTTCATGAAAATTATAAGAAATGAAGTTTTAGCTTTAAATAAAATTTATATTGGTCCTTGATTTGGAATCGGATTTTCTCTATCAGGATGATTAATTGGAAAGGAAAATATTTTTGATTTAAACATTATGATTTCACCATTTGTAGAAAATGATATTTATAATTTAAGTCTAAATTCAGTTGTATTTTTTGGATCAAAAGAATATTACTTTTTTTCAAATAAAAAAATTAATAAACCACTATTAAGCTTACAAGAAAAAAATAAAGATATTAAATTCTTTGAAATAAAAAAAATGAAACATACATTCAAATCATGAAATAAATATATGCATTTTATTTTAAAAGAATCAATTGCTACTTATTTAAAATTAAAAAAATAATACTGATGAATACATTTGTAACATTCTTTACTAAATATAAAGATAAATTTACTCAATAATTATATAATCTAAACATATGAAAAATTGGAAATATTGAAATTAAAGGTAAAGTAATACTGGCTCCAATGGCAGGAATTACTAATATTTTTTTTAGAAAAATAGTTGCTAAAAATTGTAGTGTGTTTTGTCCAGGGATAAGTGGATCTAATTTTCAGTAATTAAAAAAAGGTCTTTCAATGTCATTATTGGTTCTGCTTCATTATATTCTATTAAATGTTTTTGAATAGCAGTTATTGACAAATTTATTTAAATTTTTCCCCTTAGGGATTAATCTTCTTATAATTCTATGTTTATTTTCTAGTGTCCCTTTTTCTTCTGAACAAT
Source organism: Candidatus Mycoplasma mahonii (assembly GCF_030550815.1). Taxonomy (GTDB): domain Bacteria; phylum Bacillota_I; class Bacilli_A; order Mycoplasmatales; family Metamycoplasmataceae; genus Mycoplasma_O; species Mycoplasma_O mahonii. The sequence continues at coordinate 246,984 of NZ_CP114583.1, forward strand.
ATGGATGACAATTAAACAGCTTACTTAATATCGATGATTTCATGAAGCAAATTATTTTCACCACCATTATCCATAGTGAGAGTATTAATAGTTATATCATTTGTCCCTATAATACTTTTTAAAGATTTTTTGAAACCTATCATTGTTCGATCTAGCAAGCTGAATAGAAATTTCCACTATGGATATCAATAAGGGTTAGTAGGGCTTGATCATCATCACTTTTTCAACAATACTATCTATTTCATAATTATTTAGTTGTTGCCTTAATAGTATCTTGTCAGGCCTTGCTTCTATACTGTTATATTTAACTGGTTTTTTGCGTTCATCATCTGATTTAAGACTAAAAAAGGGCTTTTTAGTGTTTGGTAATCAGAGGAATTATGCCATTGTAATATATTCAACTCCTTTTGGATGCATATCCATCAGGATATCTTTTTTTTGAACTCCCTCATAAATTCATCAACGGATCTTTTAGCTTTTACTTCCAATATTTTTTCGTGAAATAAATGCTTACAAACCTTAATAAAGTTTAGGTAAATTACTTCAGATTCAGAAGCACACATATAAGCCCGATTAACTTTACTCTGATCTCTTTGCTGTTGGTATTGCTTGAAACTATAATAGATGCAGATGCGAGGACCTTGTCAATTGTTTTGTTTATTTTTTCTTCACACTTCTCTTTGCAACTATTCAAACAACTTATTATTTTTCCGTTGGATATACCCCTTTTCCTACTAACGTCATATATTGATAATTTTTTGTTGGCTAAAGTAATAATTTCCTTGGCATTATCTAATGCTAAATGTTTGTATAATTTCATTGGTTCCTTTTCTTTCTAATTAGTTTGCAAACCAATTGTAAGGCAAGGGGTCTTTTATAATGAAATTTCTAGGTACACTTAGGTGTGGACAGAATATGATTAAAAGATTTTAAATAAAAAACATCTTGGTATATAATTAATGTGCAATATATTAAGATAGTAACTGGGAGACCTTAATTTGTTACCGAGTGTATAAACTTTTAAGTCTGACACTAGTCGGGTTTTAAATATTGCAAATAAAAGGAGATCTTATGAACGCAAACAGAATTGCTAAAGAGTCTCAAGTCAAGGAAATTGTTGATAAAATTAATAATTCTAAATCATTAGTTATTGCTGAGTATGCTGGACTTACAGTTGTTCAAACACAAGAACTAAGAAGAAAATTAAAAGCTCAAGGAGTAGAATTAAAAGTTTATAAAAACAGGCTTTTTAAGATCGCTGCCAAAGAAGCTGGATTTGATGGATTAGCAACAGACCTTGTTGGGCCAAATGCATTTGCATTCGGTATGGAAGATGAAATTTCTCCAACTAAAGTTTTAGCAAAATTTGCCAAAGAACATGAATCACTAAAACTGAAGATGGGAACTTACGAAGGAAAAGTTATTGGTCAAGAAGAATTGCATGTTATTGCAACACTTCCATCATATGATGAAGCACTTACAATGCTTGCAATGTCAATGCTTTCTCCAATTAAATTTGTAGGTTCAGGATTACACATGCTTGCTACTGAAGGACATTTAGAAGCTGGAGCACAAGATGCACCTGTCGCTAAAGAAGAAGTAAAAGTTGATCAAGTTAAAAAAGAAATTCAGGTTGAAGATTCTAAACAAACTCCTGAAACTAGTGAAGAAGCTAAAGTTGATGAAGCTCCAGAAGTTCCTGGAACTAAAGAAAAAACAAATGAAACTACTGAAAAAGTAGAGGAAGCTAAAGGAGAATAATATGGATAAATTAACAAAAGAATCATTTATCAAATCTTTAAAAGAGATGAATATTAAAGAAGTAATGGAATTAGTAGATGCAATGAAAGAAGAATTTGGAATCGACCCAACAGCCGTTGCTGTCGTTGCAGGTCCTGCTGCTGGAGATGCTACTGAAGCTAAAACAAAATTTAATCTAGTTCTTAAAGCAATGGGCGGAAATAAAGTTGCTGTTATTAAAGCTGTTAAAACTATTACTGGAGTAGGACTTATGGATGCTAAAAAAATGGTTGAATCAGCACCTGTTACTGTTAAAGAAGCATTAAAAGAAGAAGAAGCAAATACACTAAAAGCACAACTTGAAGAAGCTGGTGCTGAAGTAGAATTAACTTAATTTATGTGATTTAGTAATACAAAATTATAAAAAATAATTAAAACACTTTATACTTAATTATGTGCTGATGTAAAAGACCATGTAAATATTGTATAAAGAAGCATTAAGTGAAATTAAAATATTATGACGAATACCCAAACATTCAAGAAGCGATTGAATACTATAAAAAATATTTAATTTAGATATCGTCAAGACCACAAAACACCATGTTAATATCTGGTTTTTTGGTGAGATAACTTTATTACTTCATAAAGAGAGTTCTTTTAGATCCAAAGTTGGATATTATATTATCAAGTTTGACGATGATGAAGTTTATAAATACTATTAAATCATTAAAAAATAAAAGATGATAATGAAGTAAATATTAGTTTTGATATTATTGACGATAAATTAGGTACAACATTTTTGAGTTTATTGATAAATATGGATATAGCTGAAATATTGAAATTCACACAAGAGCATTGGCTAAATCTGAAATATAAAATTAATAAGCAAACCAAATGTAGTGGCATTATTGCAAATGTTAAAAGCTATTTGAGGATCACCCATATCTGTCAAAAATAAATTATTTTAAAGATATGATGACTTAATTATTGTGCTCTTTTATTTCAATAATCATTTTTGATTTTCACCTTTCCCCTTGTTTTAATTTCATAATGCCAAGTTTATTTTCAACTTTAGCTTCAAATAAAACCTCATCACCCGTACCATATCAGGGTTCAATACAAACAAAATCTGCGTCTATTGGTTTCCATATTTGTAGATTATTGGCATCATGGGTAATGTTTATATCATAATCTTCATTTTTTAGAGTTATTCTATTTGTTGAAACATCCCTAAAAATAAGCGTATCAAATGACTCTCCAAAAGGAATCTTATTTATTTTTTGATTAACATTTATTTGTTCATTAGTTAATTTATTTGTAATTAAAAATGGATTATTTTTATCATCACTAATTAATTCTGCATTTACATCCGTTTTAAAAGCCGGGTGTAATCCAAAGTGAAAATAAGCTGTTTCAAAAGAAACATTGGCAAATTCTGTTTCAATCATTATGCTATTATCATGGATTGAAATAAATTGTTGAATATCAATTGTGAAAGGGTATATATCATTGGCCATATGCAGACCCGACATAGCTATTGAATCATTTTCCTTATAGAACTCTCACATAATATCTTTTCAAAAGCCATGCTTTGGAAGATCATAGTTTTTCCCATTTATTTGTCAAGCTTTTGAAATTCCTAAAACAGGTCAAATCATAGGAAAGGTTTTTTTTCATTTTATATTTGTGGTGTGAAGAATTTCTTTGCCTTTAAAAAGAATTGATGATATTTCACCTTTTGTCTCATTTGTTTGGACTATTATTTTGCTATTTTCAATTTTCATATAAATATTTTAACTCATAAATGTTATTAATAAATTTAAATTAGCAAAGTATTGATGTGTTTGCTATAATTACAATATGACAAATAGACAAATGGAGTATTTAAGACTATCAATTGAGAGTTATATTGAAGATGGAGTACCAGTGGCATCTTCGAGATTAATTAATAAATATAAGTTGAAAATTTCCTCTGCAACAATTAGAAATGAGCTTCACACCCTGGAGAAAGATGGATTTTTAGAAAAAACTCACACATCTTCTGGCCGAACCCCCACAATTAAAGGTTATGAAAATTATGCCAAAAATGCTTCAAGCGATATTGATAGAAAAATGAAAGAAAAACTTACAGATATTTTTGCCAAAAGAAGAATATCCATTGATGCAACACTAGATGAGGCAGCAAGCGCTATCTCAGAAATGGCTAGTCTAACATTAGTGACTTCTACTTCCGAGACGGAAGAACTTTTAAAGTCTATTCAATTGACGCCCTTATCAGATACAAAGGCAACAGTTGTGATAGTTACATCAACCGGACGAGTAGAATCAAAATTATTATCATTAGACTCTAAAGTTGATGTCCAAGATGTTAGAATAGCTATTAGGCTTTTTAAAGAAAGGTTGATTAACACAAGATTAAGAGATCTTTCATCCAAAATTGAATTATTGGCACCCATTCTTTCAAAAACGGTAAAAAATTTCGAAGCCCTCATTCAAACGTTTATCAAAAATGTTTTTGATTTTCATACCAAAATATTTAATAAGGTTTATGGTAACGGTAACCTTATTACATCTGAAGGTGTTAAACGAGAGGATATCGCAAAACTAATTAACACAATGGAACATAAATCAGTTTGATCTTCCATTGAAGGGAAGATGGACGAAGATGAAAATATTAAGATTGACATAAGATCCAATAACACATCTATCATTTCAAAGAAAATAGAGCGTGATGGCATTTCAAAAGAAATATCTATTATTGGCTCAAACAGAATGAATTATAGTGATGCAAAACAAGCCATTAAAGCTTTAACATATATTTTAAATGGAGGTAAAGATGACTAATAAAAAAGAACACACAGCAAACAAAACAAAAGATCCTAAAGAAAAAAAGATTCCCGTTAAAGAAGTATCCAAGAAAAAAAATGTGAATTACAAAAAAGAAAACAATAAATTGAGTGACCAAATAAATCTTCTTGAAAAACAATTGGAGTCTTCAAGAGTTCAAAATCAAATTGATATTCTATCCTTTCAGGAAAAGGCAAAAGGATTTCAAAGCAAAGCCCAGGAAGAGATAAATAAAGTTCGTGATAAACTTGAGAAAAAGGCAGAAAGTTATCAAAAAGAGTTCAAGAAATTTGCTTCGCAAAAACTTTTTGAATCCATTATTGGACCATTAACTAACATTGAAATTGCGATTAATGTCGGAAAATCACAAGGTGCTGATGTTTCAGCATATGTTATGGGATTTGATATGTTATTGAACCAACTATTCTCGGAGCTTGAAGTTTTTGGTCTTAAAAAGATTAAACCAAAAGCCGGCGATGAATTTTCACCAAAACTTCATCAAGCAATTGCTGTGGAAAAAGGTGTTCATAACAAAATTTTAAAAGTTAACAAGAATGGATTCCAACTTCATGATCGTGTTATAAGTCCAGCTATTGTCATAATTGGCAAATAATTAAGAAAATATTTTTATTTGTTGATTTATTTCATAATTATATTTCCTAATAGCCTTATAAATAAAGCTTTAATTTAAATATATATATATATTTAAAAAATTAGCACTTTATTGGGTAGACTGCTAATTTTATGTTATACTTTAGTTATGTAGGAGATAAAGGAGGCTATAATGGCTAAAGAAAAAATATTAGGAATAGATCTAGGGACAACTAATTCAGTTGTTGCTATTATTGAAAACAAAAAACCGATTGTATTAGAAAATGAAAACGGAAAAAGAACAACTCCATCAGTTGTTTCATTTAAAAATGACGAGATTATTGTTGGAGAAGTTGCCAAAAGACAAGTTGAAACAAATCCCAATACAATTTCCTCAATCAAAAGATTGATGGGTACAAATAAGACCGTAAAAGCAAATGGGAAAGAATATAAACCAGAGGAAATTTCAGCAATGATTCTGACTCATTTAAAAGAGTATGCAGAAAAGAAAATTGGAGAGAAGATAACAAAAGCAGTTATTACTGTTCCAGCTTACTTTAATAATGCTGAACGTGAAGCGACAAAAAACGCTGGAAAAATTGCTGGACTTACTGTTGAACGTATCATCAACGAACCAACAGCCGCTGCATTAGCATTTGGAATTGATAAGACAGATAAAGAGCAAAAAGTTCTTGTATTTGATCTTGGTGGAGGAACATTTGATGTATCAACTTTAGAATTAGCAGATGGAACATTTGATGTATTATCAACATCTGGTGATAATAAGTTAGGTGGAGATGATTGAGATCATAAAATAGTTGATTGATTAATCAAACAAATTAATGCAAAACATTCTTTTGATCCATCTGATGATAAAATGGCGATGCAACGACTAAAAGATGCTGCTGAAAAAGCCAAAATCGAATTATCAGGTCAAAAAACTACAACCATTACACTTCCCTTTTTGGCTATGACAGATAATGGTCCATTAAATGTTGAAGAAGAATTAACAAGAGCTGAATTTGAAAAAATTACTCATGAATTAGTTGAAAGAACAAGAAAACCGATTGAAGACGCACTTAAAGAAGCTAAAATAACTGCTAATGATTTACATGAAGTTCTTTTAGTTGGCGGTTCAACTAGAATGCCTGCTGTACAGGCAGTAGTAAAAGAATTAACAACAACGAAACCAAATAGATCAATTAACCCTGATGAAGTAGTAGCACTGGGCGCTGCTGTTCAAGGCGGAGTATTAGCTGGAGATATTGATGATATTTTATTGTTAGATGTTACACCATTATCATTAGGTATTGAAACAATGGGTGGAGTAGCAACACATATAATTCCAAGAAATACAACTATTCCAGTTTCAAAATCACAAATATTCTCTACTGCAGCAGATAATCAACCAGAAGTTACTGTCAATGTTGTTCAAGGTGAAAGACCTATGGCATCAGATAATAAAAACTTAGGAAGATTTAGTCTTGGTGGTATTGAATCAGCTCCTAGAGGCGTTCCTCAAATAGAAGTTACTTTCTCTATTGACGCCAATGGTATTACTAAGGTAAATGCCAAGGACAAGAAAACAGATAAAGAAACATCTATTACTATCGAAAATGCATCATCATTAACAGAAGATGAAATTAATCAAATGATTAAAGATGCTGAAAAAAATAAAGATGCTGATGCTAAAAGAAAAGATGCTGTTGAAACAGATGTTAGAGCAGAATCGCTCATTAACCAATTAGAAAAAAGCCTTAAAGATCAAGAAGGCAAAATTGATAAAAAGCAAAAGGAACAAACAGAAAAACAAATCAAGAAATTAAAAGATTTAAAAGAAGCAAAGAAAACTGCAGAACTTAAAATGAAGTTAGATGAGATTGAAAAAGCTGCACAAGCATTTGCTCAACAAGTAGCACAACAAAAGAGAGATTCGGAAAAACCAAAACCAAAAGAAAAAGGTAAACCCGGTGAAGAAACTGTTGAAGCAGAAGTTAACGAGAAATAATCCATAAGGGTTATTTTCTTTTATAATAAGTATATGATTACTTCAATGGCAAATCCAAAAATAAAACAATATCAAAAGTTACTTAAGAAAAAATATCGTCGAGAATACAAACTTTTCATAGTTGAGGGATTCAACATGCTCGAAGAAGCACAAAAAAATGCTAAAGTAATCGATGTTATAACTACAAATGAAAAAATAAATGGAACATTAGTTGCCCCATTTATCTTTGAAAAATTAACAGATTCTGTTTCCCCTCAGCCAGTTATTGGAATTGTGAAGATGCCTAAGCATAACCCACTTGGTAAAAGAGTGCTTGTGTTAAACAATGTTCAAGATCCTGGAAATGTTGGAACATTAATTAGGAGTGCAAAAGCTTTTGGTTTTACTGATGTAATTGTACAAGGAGTAGATGTTTATTCTCCTAAAACATTAAGATCTTCTCAAGGAGCTATTTTTGGTATTAATGTTATTCAAACAAGGGATGTTGTTCCGTTTTTAAGTGATTACCAAGTTATTGGAGCAATGCTAGATAAAGATGCTCAAATATATGATGACATTAAATTACAAAGTAAATTTATTTTGATTCTTGGTAATGAAAGTCAAGGGGTTGAAAAAAAAATCCAAAAATTCTTAACTGATAAAGTTTATATTCCGATTGATTTTGAATCTCTAAATGTTGCTTCTGCTGGAGCAATACTACTAAATCAATACAAAAAAAGTAACTAATGGGACACTGTTGTATTATCTTTTATATGCTTTTGTACTCTTCTAATTTTTCGTAATTCTTTTCTAAATTCTGGATCTTTAAGAAATTTATTTATAAATTCTCCTACACCGCCTTGTTTGTTTGTCTTTGTTGTGGCATATGTAGCAATTTCTTTAATATCTTCAGATGAGTTTGCCATGGCAACTGAATATTCTGTTGATTCAAACATAGGAACATCATTGTATCCATCACCAATTGAAATAGTATTATGAATACTAATTCCATAGTAACGAGCCATCAATGAAATAGCTTTTGCTTTTGTAACTCCTAAGTTTGTCATATCAAATACGGGCGTTAATCCTTCGCCTTTAGACCAAGAAGAAAATTCTACTAAATCTCCATATTTTCTTTGTAAATAATCTTTTAATTTGAGAATATTAACACCTTTTTTGGTGTCAAACACTACACCAGTTGGTCTAAGTGGTAGTCTGTGGACATCTAAACCTATTTTAAGTTTAACAGCTTTATCATATCCAAAAACTCTTTCTAAACTCTTATCTCTTTTATCAAGCATCACCCATCCCGGGCCTTCAATGGCTGTATTTGTCATAACATTTTTAATTTCTTTGTCTCCTAGGATATACATAACATCATTAAGGTTCATGTATGAAGTAACCGGAATAAAATCATAGTCAGTAGGATTATGAATGTGTGCACCATTGTAATTTGCAATAATAGTATTAAATCCTAATTTCTCATACGCTTTTTTACTTGACCTTCATGGTCTACCTGTTGCAATACAAACTATGTGACCCTCTTTTTTTGCTTTATTGATTGCTTCAATTGTGTCCTTATGAATTTTTGATGTACTCGAGTCTGCTAAGACAGTTCCATCTAGATCTATAACAAATAAATATTTTTTCATTTTTACTCCTTGTTTATTAATTATATTGTCTTTTAAATATTTTGTTATTTTATTAAAAATAATTTATCAAGTTTTTTATAATTATTTTTTAGTATAATTTTCATAACAGTTTTTAATATTGGGTTCCCTGTTAATTTAACCTGTATAAAGGAGAAATATGACACCACATATTCAAGCAAAAAAAGGCGAAATAGCCAAAACAGTTCTTATGCCTGGAGATCCATTAAGAGCAAAATACATTGCCAAGACATTCTTAACGGATGTTAAAAAAGTTAACGAAGTTAGAAATATGTTTATGTACACTGGAAAATATAATGGCAAAGAAATAACTGTTGCTGGCTCTGGAATGGGTCAACCATCAATCGGGATTTATTCATATGAATTATTTAAATTCTATGATGTAGATAATATTATTAGAATTGGTTCTGCTGGAGCATACACAGACGAATTAAAATTATATGATACTATTTTAGTGACATCTTCTTATTCAGATTCAACAGCTTTTTCAAAATTAGTATTGTTGGAAGAAAAGCATGTTGAAATGCCTTCTGAAGAGTTAAATGAAAAAATTAAGGCAATAGCAGCTAAATTAAATATTAAATTAATTGAGGGAAGAGTTCATTCTTCAGATGTATTTTATAACTCAAAACCGCTTGAAGACATAATTAGAGAAACTGGAGCTATTTGTGTTGAAATGGAATCAGCAGCATTATTTACAAATGCAAAAAAACTAAATAAAAATGCAGCATGCTTATTAACTATTTCAGACAATCTGATAACAAAAAAAGAAACAACAACAGAAGAAAGACAGACAGCATTTAAAGACATGATGAAAATTGCATTAAAGCTAGCATAAGTTGTTTTTTTCTTTATAATATATAAGTATGAAAAATAATAGTTGAGCAAACACATTATTCGCAATGGTATTTCTTGCTGTTCCTTTTATAATATTAAGATTTTTTGTGTTTCAACTTGTTACATTTAGTGAATATAAGTGAGTCGCTTTGTGTGCTAGTCTATTTATTATTTATTCACTTGGGTTGACATTTTTAGTTGTGGTATTTAAAATACTCCATATTAATTCATTGCTGTTTAATATTCCGATATCAATTGTATTTGTATTATTATTATTTACATATGACTTAGAATTATATATTGTCTTGCCTTTATCTGTTATGGCGATATTAACTTCTATTCCGACAAATATTTATGTAACAAAATTTAAAGAGAGCAGGAAATATTAACATGGATCTAAAAAAATATATAAGAAATTTTCATGACTTTCCAATCAAGGGTGTTTTATTTAGGGATATATCACCATTACTAGCTGATGGGGAAGCACTTTCGGAAACAGTGGATTTAATTGCAAATCACTGTGCCGATGCTGATGTGATAGTCGGCCCAGATGCAAGAGGTTTTATTTTTGGAACTCCTGTTGCTGCACGTTTGCATAAACCATTTGTTATGGCTAGAAAGCCAAATAAACTGCCAGGTGAAGTTATTAAACAAACATATGATTTAGAATATGGATCAAATACACTAGAAATTCAAAAAGGAATGATTAAGCATGGACAAAAAGTCGTCATTGTTGATGACCTTATGGCAACAGGCGGGACTACAAAGGCATTAGTTGATTTGTTAAGGAAAATGGGTGCAGAAGTTATTAGAATTATTGTGCTTATAGAATTAGTTGATCTTAAAGGAAAAGATAAATTAGATGGAGTTGAATTCAAGACAATTTTAAAATATTAGAAAAAAGAACTGTTACTAATTTTTAGTGAGTTTTGCTATATTCCACAATTTTTGGGCAAATAATAATGTTGCATATTTATATACCCAATTTGTACAAAACTTGGTAGGTAAAAGAATTAAGATCAACTGAAATATAATTCAACACAAAACAATGAAGGAAGTAAATAAATATATTTTATCTTTAATGATGATGAATTAAACATTAACCATGAAACTTGAGAAGTTTGATTTACAAAAATCCAAAATGAAAATATGGGCAAGATGAAAAATTTCTTGATTCATATCAGAGATGTTTCAGGGATCAACTTACAAATGCAATTGAAGGTGTTCAAGCAACACAAATTGCCAAAACAATGAAACACGGGAGAGCATTTTCTAAAGAGGTTGGACATAAGGTGATTATGCTAAATGTTGCAAGATATAATCAATGAGAAATAACGACTGATCTGGAAGAGGGAGGAGTTAACTTTTCTGAAATATATGAACCTCATTCTGATATTGTGTTACATACAAGGGAACTGAAGCCATCTTATAAAATTCCTACTGCAGAAACGGGCTCAGTGGGTATTGCAAGTATATTGAAAAACCTTGTTTATTAGTTCAAGATAGTCATTAAAATGTTAAAATAAATTTATCATTATTTGATAAAAACTTTTTGAATTAAACTTATTTAGAGGATTAAGCATAATTTCTCTAAAATGTTTAAAAGCAAAAATTTCTACTAAATAATTCTGTGCACGTTGAGATAATTATCAACTGAGTAAATATTAAATAGTATATAATTATTTAGCAATTACACATATCGCGGGATGGAGCAGTTCGGTAGCTCGTCGGGCTCATAACCCGAAGGTCGTCAGTTCAAATCTGGCTCCCGCAACCAATGGGTCCAGTAGTGAAGCGGTTAACACGCCTCCCTGTCACGGAGGAGATCGCGGGTTCAATTCCCGTCTGGACCGCCATGGCTCTGTAGCTCAGTCGGTAGAGCAACGGATTGAAGCTCCGTGTGTCGCTGGTTCGATTCCTGCCTGAGCCACCATATCATCTAAGATGACTATTAAATTAACACACGAAGCATAAATGCCCTCAGGGTATTTTTTATTGTGATTTTATTTCCATAATATCATGAAGATAGTAAAATTATATGAATTGCAGACAACGCCCTTATAACATTAAGAATATAATATTCATTACTAGGAGCTAAAAATGATAAATAAAATAATTCACTATATATGGGTCGGAGACACGCCGATGAATGAGACAGTTAAAGGATATGTTGCACAATGAAAAAAAGTTTTAGGATCAGAATGGAAATTTATGTTTTGAAATGAACAGAACTTAGATATTGATAAGTATCCTTTTACTAAATATCATTATCAAAGAAAGAATTGAGCATTTATTTCTGACTACATGCGAGTCTATGTTGTAAACAAACATGGTGGTTTTTACCTTGATGTTGATGTTGAACTTAAAAAAACACTTAATCCTTATGTAAAATATGATGGTGTTTTTTCGCGTTTGCTTGCAATCAACTTAACTGCATCTACTTTTGGAGGCAAGGCCAACGACCCAATTTTTAAAAGGTATTTGGAAATATATGAAAATGAATGAATCATAAAAAATCAACCAAAAATTATTTCAGCGGATATTCTTGCTTTTGTACTTAGAGAAAAAATGGCGTGACCTGATAATTGAGATACATTTATTAAGAACAACTATATCATTTTGGATGAAAAATTTTTGCAAGTTGATATTGATGCAGAAAGTGTTGCTATTCATAAACACCACATGAATTGAAAAAATAAAAATGCTTATCCTAAATCATCAAAATTTTATTATTATAAACAAAGTAGTTATCGGGATCCTGAAGTTAAAAATAAAATGATTAAATATGTTTCTGATAGAAGAAAATATATAACCCAGTTAATAATAGAAAAAAAAGAAAAACCATATTAACAAATATGGTTTCAAAATATTTATAATCAAAATAAAATTTTAAAGCTAACGATCTTCATATCCAACTATAATATAATTATGAACAAAGGTATATTTATAGATTTAGATGGAACATTATTAAATAAAAACAACAAAATCTCAAAGAGAAACTTTAATGCTATTCAAAAAGTAATCAATAAAGGCTATCGAGTTTATCTAACAACTGGTAAGTCATTTGAAATAACAACTGTCTATCACAAGGAGCTTAACCTAAAGACCCCTATAATTGCCTCACAAGGACAAGTTATCATTAATCCTAGTCCTTACAAGGCTTATCGTATTATGACGCTTGATTACGGCTATTTTAAGAAGATCTTAAAAAATAAAGATTTAGCACCATTAATTAAAAATTGAACTATTGAAACTATCTCCAAATTATGGGTTTATATGAAAAAGAATAATGAATCATTAAGATTGATTGATAACAATGATAAAATAATTCAGGAGTATGACCAATCACATGATGAACAAGAGTTACTTCATTCAGCTATTTTTGGTGCATACATAGATGTGGCATTTTTAGAAGAAGATGATAAATTAATGCTTGTTAAAAAATTAGCTATGAAATACAAATCAAAAGATTTTCAGTATTGATATACTGAACATGATTTTACAACCATTACTGTTAAACCCAAAATATGTAACAAATGGGAAGCTATTAAAGAAATTAAGGCAATTGATAAATTGGATTATGTCATAACATTTGGAAATGGATGATCAGATAGAGATATGCTTATTAATGCCGATCTTGGTATTGCTATGATTAACTCCTCAACCAAAGTAAAAACATTTGCTAAAAATGTAACGGAATTTAACAATGATGATGATGGTGTTGCTGTTGAATTGGAAAAATTGTAAATTGTTTTATAATTTTTTTGAAAAACTTTTCCTATTTTAATACATATAGATATAGGAGGGAAAATGAATTTAGAAATAATTAAAAATATTCCATTTGCAGAAAAAAAGTTTTTAGTATCAGAAGCATGTCTAATGTTTAGAAAATTACAAGAATCTTCAAAAGTAATTTTGGACAAAAGTTTAACAATGAAACTTAGTGATTCTGTCAAATTGAATAGTTTGGAAAACATCAAATCAATATCAATATTTGAAACGATATTTTCTTTATTAGAACCAGAGCAATCTCAATTAATAAAGAATGATTTTATAAATAAAAATGACAAATTTTGATATCTTGAATATTTTTCAACAACAGCTTATTACAAACTTAAACACAAATCCATAAATATGTTTTTGTTTTTACTTTATGCTTAATTACTCAAACGAAATAGTAATTGAAGAGAAAATGAATAATACTGCTAAAGGTATTTTTCATTCCCCATCGCTCAATAGATGAAATAATGCTCATGACCCATTGAGTCATGGAAAGATTAAAATTGTGAGGAACCTTAATGCAGATTCTTTTAATATTGAATACGAAAAGTTTGGAGTCGGCTATGATAATTTTTACCCATTTGCAAATATGGGTCTTAATAAATCAGGACAAGAGTCATTTGACCTAAGAGAGATTGGTAGAAACCCATCGAATGGCCCTTATATCAAAGTCCATAGGACGGTATTTAATAATCCTAAATTGTATGATGTTGGAACAATGACACTGGGATTCAACATCGGAGGAACGCTAGTTGACCCACAAAATAACTTTATCTTATCAAGATATATTTTTAATCCTCAATTTTTGGAAGTGCCAAAACATATTAATTCAACATTTGACAAGATCATCCATTTTAAAACAATTAAAACAATTATTTTGCAAAAACACAATAAATATAAATACACAAAATCAAATAATTTTAATCCTATCGATGTTGACGATGTTGATGTAAGTTATACATATAATCACACTTATCTTGTGCCGACAGAATTAAATAGGATGAGTACCAACACAACCCCATTTCTTATTTATATGTCCAATGATGAAGATATTGAAACTACACATGATCAACTAATTAAGGCAGAGGAAATTACCTCAACTGGGTTGGGTAAATCAAGTATGAGAACTATTTTTTCATATGGTGGAAATGATAGTATTATGCCTGCAAATGGCAAGAGAGCTAATCTGATTGGTAAAACAACGATCATTGATAAAAGTTATTATGACTATGAAATAGGTAAAACAATTGTTGGAAATGAGCAAAATGCTTTATATGGTGAACAAGTTCCATTTTCATTTAGGGGTAATTACACAAGAAATTTGAAAATAAATTTAAATTGCACGTTCAAAGGATTGACAATTAGCTTGTCAAAGACAATTGATCAACCTATATTAGATCCAAGTGACGGAATGGTGAAATTACAGGTTGAAGAAACAGTAAAAGATGATCAAAAGCTATTTATATTAAAACAAAATGGAATAGATGCCATCAGAAACAACAACCTGACATTAGAAGGAATTGCAAGGATATCTTATTATGATGCATAAATTTATAAAGATTTCGATATGAGTGATTCTAACACTTTTAGTTTTTACCTCTTTAACATTTTTGACCCTTACATTAACTCAAAAATACATGCGCTCTGATATTATTGAACCTCAAACACAAATAAACAAAGACCAAACAGTTGATAATAATATTGGAAACAATAATGGTGATGATTCAAATGATGAAATAAATGATGCTAAATATACTGGAAAATATCCATGGACTAATATAGAAATTAGAAAAATTGATCCAAATAATAATGATGTAGATGTGATTCCAAGCGAAAAAAATACCGAGATAGTAAATATTCCTGATATGAATAATTTTAAAAATATTGAAGATTTAAAAAAATCAGCTAAAAAAAATTATGATAAAAAAAAGAAAACTAAAAATGACGATTTATTCCAGGTATTTCCTGTATTAAGCGGATATGATTTCTATAAGTACATCATTATCTCGAAATCCGGAGCAGAATCTTTGTTTACTGACAAATTTATTGCTGCTGTAATAAAAAAAGTAGTCACAGAAATGAACATAACTCAAGGAGTATTAAAATGAGGTTTTGAAAGAGTTTCTTCATCTATTCTTGATATTAAATTTAGTTGAGTAACACCAAAACCAGAAGAAAGGATATATTCTAAAACATATCATTTTACATTAGATATAGTATAATAATTAAATGAAAATAAAAAAATTAATATATAAGAAATTATCATCATTAACAAAACAAAAATTTGATGATGAATCAGATGTTTATGAAATAGGAATTGATTCATTGGATTTGGTTGAATTAGTAACCGAAGCGGAAGAAGAATTAAATTTAAGTGTTTCAGATGAAGATTTAGAATCTATCAAGAAAGTCAAAGACATATTAAAAGTTTTTAAAGAAGTAAAATAAAATACGTTTAAAACGTATTTTTTTATATAATGTATTAGCAACTACCGTAGGGGTGTAGTTCAGCTGGTAGAACAACGGGCTTCAACCCCGTGTGTCGAGGGTTCGAGTCCTTTCACCCCTGCCATTTTTTTATAAATTTTTGTAGGTTACTATGGCAACAGCGCCTTTGCCGACATGAACACCAACAATAGGAGGAAATGAATAAACATTGATTTTCCTACCGACTATCTTTTCAATATCAAGCTTAATTGAATCAATTTCTTCGTTTCTTGCATTATAAATAAGTCATTCAACATTTTCATCACGGCCATCTTCTTTTAAAAGCGCTTGAGCTGATTTTTTTAAAGTTTTTCTGAAAGATCTTCCTTTACCGTATTTATCTAATTTTCCATCTTTAAGTTCAATGATAGGAATTATTTTGAGCATTCCTGCCATTTTTGCTGCAGCTGGAGAAATACGCCCCCCAGATACTAGTCAATCCATATATTGCGGAACAACAAGGCCATGAAGATTATTACTCATTTTCTCCCCTAGTGCCAAAAGTTCATCAATTTTCGCGCCATTATTAGCGTGTTTTTCTATTTCTTCACAATTTTTCACGATCATGTTTCCAACACCTTTTGACTGAATCACATCAACATTTTTAAAATCCTTTGCAGCCATCGAAATATTACTTGTTTGTGATGAAAGATTTATTGAAATAGCATAAACAATAATATGATCATATTTCTTAACATGATCTTTCAATATTTTTGTAATTATTCCTGGCGACGTACATGCAGTTTTAACTTTCGATTCAGGAGTTATTTTAGAATAAAATGTTTCTGGTTCTATATCTACTCCATCTATGTACTCTTTTCCATCTATAGTAAGGGAAAGTGGCATGAATATTCAACCTCTTTTTTCTACTTGGTCTTTAGTAAGACCACAAGATGAATCAACTATTATTCCTAATTTCATATGCACCTAATTTCACATATATTATATATAATTATTATATTTCATAGATAGCATTTTCAAATAAAATAATTTAAATAACTTTTTATTTATAACATTAGCAAATAATGATTTGTTAAGAACATTTTGAACAAATGGTGATTTGATTGAACTAAGACATGGGAAACAGTTTCTGGGTATAATTTGCTTAACACAAGCAAATATATTACTTTAAATAATTGTGCTCACGCCCGGTGGTGAATCGTAACAACAATTAGGGAGTTAAGCGGGTCCATTATCGATTTCATTTCTTTTGTTGTTTGAAAAATAAAAGAAATAAAGATTAATGAAAAATCCAATAAATTATTTACCTTAAATGTTGAAACAGACAGAAAATTACAAATTGTCAAAAATGCCAATAATGTTGCTGTATGTTTGAATATTGTGGTGACTTATTTAGGTGCAACATTAGCAAACAAAACTACCATCCTTAATTCAAAAATTATGGGAATTATATCCGAAGGGATGTTATGCAGCAATGAAACTTTTGGTCTTAGAAAAAAAGATGAGAAAATCATAACTGATCTAAAAAACGGGACACCATATATATTTTAATAAAGTATAATATTTAAAAGAGGTATAAATGGAACAATTGATAATGACATTAGTAATAGTATCAATAATTGCGGTTTCGTTGTCAATTGTTGCAATTTTTTATATAATTGCAGCTTATAGAAGAAGAACTATTACAATGAAAAAAGTGGACTACTTAGTCGAAGACCTTACATATAAATCAGAGTCTCTTTCATCGACTGTCAAGACTGTTGGTAAGGTTTCTAATTATGTTGATGCTTTTGAAGTTATTTCCAAGAAAAATATGAAATCAGCAGCAAAAATTATCGCAAGAAATAAGGATGATATTTATAAAATAGGAAATAGAATTTTAGAATTGGCAATTGGAAAAGAAAAGAAAAAAGAGGAAGTTGTAAACCAAGACGCTATGGCAGCATCAAACAATGATTCATCTGATTCAATTAAAGTTAAAAAAAGTGTTGATATAAAAAATAGCGTTGCTTTTAAAGCATCAATAAAAAAAGTGAATAAAAAGGATGGTAAATAATGGGAATTAAAACAATAATTTTAATGGGTGTTGCTGCTGTGGCTGGTATCTATTTAACATCAGAAGAAGGCAAGAACGCAAGAAAATCACTTCAAAAAAAGAAGTCTGTTTTACTTCCGGTTGTTAGAGAGTTGTTAAATGAAGTTAATAGTATGTTAGAAGGTTCAAAAGAAATAAAATCTGATGAAATTAGAGCAAATATTGAAAAAATTGTTAGCGAAATTAAATTGTCGCTAATTAATTTAGATCTTGAAAAAGCTTTTGAAACATCCAAAAAAGCTATCAAGGTGGCATCTGCAAAACTTAATGACACATCAAATGTCATTGATAGAGCCAAAAGAAATCAGCAAAAAGCATTGGTAAAGAAATAGAGCACTATGAATATTATTGATGAATTAAAAAATAGAAAAATGTTTGATAACATAACAAATGAAGAAAAATTTAATAAACTTTCATTTGGTGATGGTATTTATATCGGATTTGATCCTACTGCTAAATCACTTCATTTGGGAAATTATATGCAGATAACCATTTTAAAAAAATTTGAAAAAGCCGGTTTTAAGCCGTTTGCCGTTTTAGGTGGAGCGACTGGAATGATTGGGGATCCATCTGGTAAATTAACAGAAAGAAACCTATTAGACAATAGAATTCTCTTGGAGAATAAAAATGCAATAAGAAAACAATTAGAGTATTTTGAATTTAACATAATTGATAACTTGGATTTTTATAAAGATATGTCCGCTCTTCATTTTTTACGTGATGTTGGGAAATTACTAAATATAAATTATATGACCAGCAAGGATAGTGTTAAGTCAAGACTTGCTAATGGCATTTCTTTCACGGAATTTTCTTATCAGTTGATACAAGCTTGGGATTTTAAATGTTTATTTGAACAACATAATGTAAAAATGCAGGTTGGAGGCTCTGATCAATGAGGAAATATCACAAGTGGTGTAGAGGTAATTAGAAAGAGTCATGGAGAAGCTATGAATGCAGTTGGAATAACAACAAAATTATTAACTACTTATACTGGCGAAAAATTTGGAAAATCTGCTGGTAACGCTTTGTTTCTTGACAAAAATATGACATCACCTTTTGAAATATATCAATATTTATTAAATATTTCTGATTCGGATGTAAAACGAATGCTATTATATTTAACTGATTATCCAATTGACAAGGTGGACAATATAGTTAATGAACACAACAAGAATAAGAAGTTAAGGCATGCTCAAAAAGAATTGGCATGTCAAATAATAGTTGATCTTCATGGTGAAGAAGAATTTCAATCTTGTCTTAAAATAACAAATATTTTATTTGGTCAAGCGGATGTTAATGATTTAAAAATTAATAATATGAGTACCATAAAGTCATTGATACCCCACTCTACAGTTGCTAAGAATGCGAAGATTATAGATGTGTTGATATCATCTGGAGCTTCATTATCAAAAAGAGAAGCCAAAGAGTTCATAAATCAAAACGCAGTTGAACTTAATGGCGAAAAAATTATTGATGAAAATATGTTGGTGCAACCTGGAAGCCTATTTAATGGCAAGGCAAGCATCCTTAAGCGTGGCAAAAATAAATTCTTTTTTCTTGAATTTACAAATTAATAAATATGATTTTATGCATAAACATTTACATGCTTGTCATTTTTCTTTTTCTTTTCTTAAAATCAAATAAGCTATTTAGATAGTCATTTACGTGATCGGGCTGTTGTTTCATTGGATTATGTTTGGCTCCAGGGATTAACTTAGTATCCACATTAAAACTATTTTGAAAATACTCTTTATATTGTTTTCTTGGGATAACAAGATCTTTTGCTCCTATCATTGAATATATGGGTTTGTTAACAGATTGAAACTTTTCACTCAAAATATTACGGATATAGTTTTTGTTAATTAAACACTCATTTCTTATTGTTTCAAATCCCTTTGTGAGGGTAATGAAACTAAGGGCAAATTCAGCATCATAACCAAATTTCTTAGCATGAGTTGTGGCCATTTTTCCCATTATTGTCTTGGGTATATTTTTATTTGCCATTGTAATGAGTGAAGAATGAATCCTGGAATTAAGTAAAGATGGTGTTAATGAAGCAACAAAAACATAACCTTTTATTCTCCTAGTGTTTTTAAGAGATACAATTACAGCACCACCAAAGGAATGACCAACTAATATTATTTTAGTTTTTATTTTCTTGATAAATTTATTAAATAAATCTGTAATTTCTTCCATATTCATATCAACATGTTTTGAATATTTATTCCCTGGAATGTTGATTGAAATTATATTAAAATTATTTTCAATATCATATAGTTGATCAAAGGTATCTGATGATGAGTCATAACCATGAATACACAAAAGTGTTATTTTTGAGTTGTTGTCTTTCTCTAAGTATTTTATTCATGTGTTATTTATTTTAATTTGTTTCATGGACAAATTATAAAGAAAAATAGAAAAGCTATTTACTATAATATTCAACAATCAATGATTCCTTTATTTCACTATTTAGTTCATTTCTTTGTGGATCTCTATCAATATTTCCTTTGAATCCATTTCTTGTCATTCAAGACGCTGTTGTTTTTTCTTTTAATGACTCAGTAATTTGAACATTTTTTCTTGATTTTTCTTTTAGCTCAACTATATCATACATATTAACATGCATTGAAGGTATATTAGCTTTTTTGCCATTTAATGTGAAATGATTGTGATTTACTAATTGTCTAGATTGTCTCCTTGTAGAAGCGAATCCTAATCTGTAGACAACATTGTCCAATCTTGATTCTAATAGAATTAAGAAGTTTAGACCAGCAACACCTTTTTGTTTAGTTGCTTTAGCCATTGTTGATTTAAATTGTTTTTCATTCATTCCGTACATGTATCTAAGTTTTTGTTTTTCATGTAAATGTAGTCCATAGTCAGACAACTTAACTCTTCTTTGTCCATGTTGACCAGGTGCGTATTCTCTTTGTTTACCTTTTGCAAACTCTTTTCTAGTTTCTAAAATTGAGAAACCATATCTTCTTGACTTTTTGAATGTTGGTCCAGTATATCTTGCCATCATTTCCTCCTTTTTGCATAGAGGGCATAATTCTATGGTTGGTAATTTATCTCAAATATTTTCAGCATTCAGCAAGCTTACTAGTAATCTTTGCATAGATAAATTAATCAACCAATATTATGCAGCTGTATTTATGCTAATGTATTTTAACATTATTTGAGTATTATTTATATAATAAATACATGAAAAACAATCTTCTAATAATTTTGTTGGTTTTAATTGTAATTACTATTTTAATTATATGTATTTTTATTTTTTTGATTAAAAAAACCCATATCAGCAAATATAAAAGAATTCAAATTCAGAAATTGGGCGAGTCTATTAGCATTAATCCTCTTGATAAGATGAGTGCTACTTTAACTCGAGTGAATACAATATCTCAAAATGATGATAATTTTTCTAAGTTATTTAAAAGATTGACAAAAAAATATGATGAGATAGATGAAAAACTAAAATCAGCAAGAACATTATTATCAGATCTTTCAGTAAATTATAAAAACATTAATAAGAAAGAATTTAACGAAAGTGCTGTAAAGATACGTGAATATACAAAATCAGTTTCATTAATCGAAAATCAATTTGATATTGATTCCAAAAGAATTGTTCAACAAGATGAATTTGTAAGATCAGAGTTTATCCATCTTCAATCAAATTTAAGAAAAATTATTGATGTATATAAAATAAAAAAATTGTTTATGAAGGATATCGTTCCGTACACAGATAAACTCTTAGATAAAACAGAGGATATTCAAAAAGTATTTTCTGATTTTCTTGAAAAAGGTGATGCAACAAAAATTTATGAACAAATTAACATTTTCAAAGAATACATTTTAAAAATAGCCATAATTATTGACAAGGCACCATCTGTTCAAACATACTTATCTAAGACAATTCCTGAAAAAACAAAAGACTTACTTGCTATTTATAAGCATAAAAAATCAGAATTAAAAACCGATTTTAAGAATCTTAATTTTCTTAAATCAGTTGAAGAAATTAAGAATAAATATTTGACTGCTAAAAAAAGATTTACAAATGGTTCTATTAAAAATACTGTTGCATCAATTAAACAAATTTTAAAATCATTAAAAATGATGGAAAGAATGATTAATATTGAGATTCAATCTAGAAATATTTTTATCCAAAATTATAAAATGGTGGTTGATTCCATTAAAGAGTCATTCACTTTATATATTGTGGTTAAATATGATTTAAAAAATATGAGTAAGGATCTACTTGTGCAGGAACTAAAAGAAACGTTTATTGACCTTAAAAATGAATCTAAACAAATTGATGTTAAAAGTTTAGATTTTTTAAATTTAGTAAAAAATATGGATATACCTTTCTCATCTAAATTAGCAAGGATGAAGATCATATTAAAAGAATTAAACATTTTTATTACAAAGATCAACGAAACTTCTTCCTTAATTTGAGAGCATAAAAATAACAACTTAATGATTAAAAACAAATATATAAGGATGGTGAATGCCATCGAAAAATTAGAAGCAGAAATTAAAAATGAAAAAATAATTACATCTGATGATGAAAAAAATAAACTGAATTTTATTGATAACCAACTGATGGAAATATCTAAGTTCATAGATTTTAAAATTATTAATGATAAGCAAACAAGAATAGTTAACATTTTTTTAGAAAGAGGGGCTAATTACTATAAAATTGTGAATGCTAAGAGTATGATGGCAAAACTAATAAAGGATTTAATTTATAAGTTATCTTCAAGAAGATCTATTGATAGTTCGGTTAATATTACTGTTGAAAGTGCTGAAAGAAAATATTTACAAGGTAAATATGCTTCTGCATTAAATATCTTAATTTCAATGATGGAGGAGGAGTAATGTATACAAATATACTATTAAGATTTGGTGAATTGTCAACAAAAGGAAAGAACAAGATGACTTTTGTTAGGCATTTAGAAAAAAACATCAAAGCACTTATTTGTGATGAACCTGATGTTCTTTATGACAGGATGTTTTTGAAGTATTCTGATGACGCCCTGAAAAAACTCAATTATATTTTTGGGCTGCAATCATTTTCTCCCGTTGTTAAAGTTGACACAGATATCACAAAAATAAAAAAATGTATTCTGACGCTAATTAAGCCTTCTAATAAAAAGACATTTAAAGTAATCACTAAAAGACATTGAAAAGGTTTTGGAAAATCATCAATGGACTTCAGTGGTGAAATTGGTGGCTTTATTTTAGAAAATACGGATATGAAGGTAGATGTTAAAAATCCGGAATTAAAAGTTGAAATAGAGATAAGAGATGATTTTTCCTATGTTTTTGTTAAAAGATTTAGTGGACTCGGTGGTTACCCTACAGGCATTAATGGGAAGGTTTTACATATGATGTCTGGCGGAATAGATTCACCAATTGCTGCACTCGAAATGATGAAAAGAGGAATACATGTTGATTTTTTAAATTTCATTACTCCGCCTCACACAGATAAACGAACAGTTGATAAAGTGAATAATATTATTAATCTTTTGATAAAATATCAAGGAAGTGCCATCCTTTATAGATCAACATATACAAATCTTATGTATAAACTAGCAGCTATTTCAAATCCTGCTTATAAGATTACTTTAATGAGAAGATCTTTTTATAGAATCGGAGCAGCCATTGCCTTTAACAAGAATTATCAAGGAATTTCTAACGGAGAAAATTTAGGGCAAGTTGCATCGCAAACACTTGAATCAATGAGTGTTATTCAAGAAGTTATGACAATACCTGTTTACAGACCCATTTTAACTTCCGATAAAATTGAAACAATTAACAAGGCCATTAAAGTGGGAACATATAGTTTATCAATTGGAGAATCTGATGAAACATGTGAGATGTTTGCACCAAAAGCTCCGGTTATAAAACCAGCTTTATCTGTTGCGAAAAAATTAGAATCTGAAATTAGTGATTTAATTGAATTAGAGAATAAAAACATAGAAAATCTTTTGGAAACAAAACACTTCAAGTTGTCATAGTTTTATCTATAATTATATTATGAGTAGAACCCCGTCCTTGCATTTAAATTCTGAATATACATTACTTGATTCATCAGTTAGAATTTCTGATTTGATTTCTTATGCATTAGAAAATAAAATGTCATCGCTTGTTTTAACTGATCATAATGTAATGTATGGAGCATTCGAATTTTATACAGAGTGTAAGAAAAACGATATTCACCCAGTTATAGGTTTAGAGCTAGATGTAGAGGATTTTAGATTAGTTTTACTAGCTAAAAATTATAATGGATATAAGGAATTGCTGAGGCTATCATCCAAAAAAATGAACAAACAAGAAATTTTTGTTAAGGAAATTGAATTTTATAATCTATTTATAATTGATCACCCTGATTACGGATATTTTAAAAAAACAGGCAGAGAATTAGAAATTAATGATTATTTTATTGGGACCACAACAGACAAACTTCCTAATTCTGTTTTTATGCAATCCACAAAATATATTAATAAAACAGGTGCAAGAAAACTTGGTCTTTTAAATGCTATTAAAGATTCCCTAGACATTCAATCTGTTTCGGGTGATTATAATTTATTAAAAATGCCAGAAAGTGACATTAGAGTACAGCAAGCAGCATTAATAATTAAAAATTGTGTTTTGGAATTTCCTATGAATCCAAACCCCTTTCCTTCATTTAAAGTAGAAGGTAATATCACAAAGGAGAAATTTTTAAGCAACATTATTGAAGAGTCAGCAAAACTGCATTTAGGTAGCAAGGAAAATAAAGAAACATATCTCAAAAGAATAGAAATGGAATATAAAGTTATCTGTGAATTAGGATTTGTAGATTATTTCTTAATTATCTGAGACTTAGTGAGGTGAGCTAAATCTCAAAATATTTCAATTGGTCCAGGCAGGGGTTCTGCAGCAGGATCGCTTGTTGTTTATTTGCTGGGGGTTACTGAGGTAGACCCGATTCAATATAATTTAATTTTTGAAAGATTCCTTAATGTTGATCGTGTGTCGTTACCTGATATTGACATTGATATCCAAGATAATAAAAGAGAAGAAGTGGTTAATTATTTATTTGAAAAATATGGAAAAGATAGTGTTTCATTAATTTCAACATTTTCTGTCATTGGCGCTAAAACTGCATTAAGAGATATTGGTAGAATTTACAAACTTCCAACGAGGGATGTTAATGCGCTATCTAAGTTAGTTGGAGCAAATAAAACCTTAGATTTAGCTTATAGCAATTCAAGTAGATTTAAAGCTGCCATTGAAAAAAATGAAACATTCAGAAATATTTTTTATGATGCCAAATTAATAGAGGGCTCAATCAGACAAAGAGGAACACACGCTGCTGGGGTTATTGTTTCTAATGGCAAAATTGAAGAAAAAGTACCAACAGTTTTAAATGCCGAGGGACATAATCAAGCTCAATTTACAATGAATCAATTGGAAGCTAATGGACTCATAAAATTTGATTTATTAGGGTTAAGAAATTTAACAATTATTAATGAAATAAAACATCAAATATTTCAAAAGGTTAAAAAAAATGTTAATCTGCTTAAAATTCCTTTGAATGATAAAAAAACAAATAAATTATTATCATCTGGCAACACTGACGGCATTTTTCAATTAGAATCATATGGAATGAAAAAAACTTTAAAAGAAGTTAATGTTTCTTCTTTCAATGATATTGTTGCTATTATTTCGTTATTTAGACCTGGCCCAATGGAGTATATTCCTCTTTATAAAGATTTAAAAGATGGTCGGAGAAAAATCCAAAAGATTTCCCCGGAATATGATGCAATTCTTAAGTCAACATATGGAATTATCATCTATCAAGAGCAAATTATGGAAATAGCTAAAGTTGTTTCAAATATGACAAGAGGTGAAGCAGACATTTTGCGAAGAGCTATTAGTAAAAAGAAAATTAGTGTTATTGATTCCCTTAAAACAAAATTTATAGATGGTGCAATAAAAAATGGGTATGATAATGAGAAGGCTAAGAAAATATATTTAATGATTGAAAAATTTTCTAATTATGGATTCAATAAATCTCACGCTGTTGCATATGGAATACTAGCATATCGGATGGCTTATCTAAAAGCATGGTTTCCTGAATCCTTTTATATCTCTTTAATTAAGATAAGTACTGGATCAAGTGAGCAAATAAGCAAGTATATAAATGGCGCAAGAGCTAAAGGAATTGTCATTGTTGCACCTTCAATTAACGATTCAAAGATCGATGCTTACTCCGAAAATAATAAAATTATTTTGCCACTAAATTTAATAAAAGGATTTGGAAAATCTAAAAATAATGCATTGATCGAAGAACGGAATACAAATGGACAATTTACAGATTTTTTTGATTTTGTTTCTAGATTAAAAATAAAAGGAATTGGCGAAGAACAATTATCTTCACTTATTGCAGCCGGAGCATTAAGAGAATTTGGGAATTTCCAAACTTTAATTGATGGATTGCCTTCAGCTCTCAGATATTCATCTATGATTACAACAGAAAAAAATGGTATTAAATATATTGACAGTAACATTCTCCCACAACCACTACTCGTTGAAGTAGATAACAATATAAGTGTGGATATTAAAAACGAAATTAAATATTTTGGGTTCCAGTTTTCCAAATTTATTACAAGTGATAAAGAGTTCAGTAATAAATTGATAAATTTAGAATTAAATAAAACTGCAGAAGTTGTTGTTTTATATGAAAAAAAGAGAGCTTTCAAAGATTCTAATGATAAGGATATGGCTTGAATAACCTTATCTGATTCATCTTCTTGTATTGAGGTTAAAGCATTTAATGATGTTTATAAATTCATCGAAAATCAATCAACCAATGTCATTGTTACTGCCCTTATTAAGAAAAATGAATATAATAATAAAGAGAACTTTATATTAGTGAAACCATGAAAGGTCATAAATGAATAAAATAATGTTAATTGATGGTAACTCCTTGATGTATCGAGCGTATTTTGGTTCAGCTTATGGGCCGGCTGGTATTTTAACAAATTCTAAAGGGTTCCCAGTTAATGCTATATCAGTTTTTAATCGTATGATTAGCAAATTGTTAAGAAATTATGACCCTTCACATTTGTTTATCGCTTTTGATTCGGGAAAAAAAACTTTTAGACATGATAAATTAGAGTCATATAAAGGTGGAAGAAAAAGCACTCCTCATGAATTAATAAAACAATTCCCCGTTGTTAAAGAGATGCTCAATATAATGAATATTAAGCATTTTGAAATGGATCAAATAGAAGCGGACGATATTATCGGAACATTATCAGTAAAACTACCAGATAACGATAGTATCCTTGTTGTTTCATCTGATCGTGATTTGTATCAGCTTGTCAAGGAAAATGTAAAAGTTATTTTACCGCAAAACGGGGTAAAAGAGGACATTGTCCTGGATATGGATAATTTTGAATGTATTAATGGGTATCTTCCAAACCAAGTTATCCATATGAAAGCTATTGTGGGGGATGCTTCTGATAATTTATCGGGTGTTAAAGGCATCGGTGAGAAAGGTGCTTTAAAACTGATTAACAAGTATAAAACAATTGAATCTGTTTATGAGCATATCGACGATTTTACGCAGGGTATTAAGGATAAGTTAATTGCATCAAAAGAAAACTCGTTTTTATGCAAGGAGTTAGCAACACTTGTATTTGATGTTGACGTGCCTTTTGTGTTGGATGATTTAATGTTTGAAGAAAAATCTAGTCTATCATTGGTTAATTTTTTTAATGATTTGGAAATAAAATCATTAGTTTCTAAATATGAGAAAATGCTTCCCACTAATATGGAAGATAATTTTGAAAAGCTCATATTTTAGTCTATAAATTAGTGTGCTAAATTAGCAAAAAATAACAACCACTTAATTGCATTTTTTTATTGATGTTGATAACTTGTTATATTATGAATTAGACCCATTATCAATGGGTTTTATTATAAAAAAATGTTGATTAGTATATGAGAAAATATAGAAAAAATAACTAAAAAAATCTTTTTTAAAATATATTGATTTATTAAGAATAAAATTATTTTGTGCACATTGTAAAAAAGGAGTGATTATGAAGTTTTCTACAGAGTTAAAAACAAATATGGATGACAATAACCTTATAATTCTAAGAAATTTATATTCCCCCGTTATAGGCATCCATGCCGTTAGTTTATATCAATTATTGATTGATTACAACAATTTCTCTCAAAATGGCATATCTTTTTTTTCGTTTAAAGATATCCAAAACACATTGGGAATCAATGAAGTTGAAGTTGTTCAAGCAAGAAGAAAGCTTGAAGCAGTAGGGCTTATCAGAACATATGAAAAAGCAGATAACAAACATCAAATAATAACAATCAATAGCCCTATATCTGTTGCTAATTTTAAGAAAAATAAATTATTGTTTAATAATTGCATTAAAGTGATAGGTGATGAGTCATTTGAAAGGGTCCAGTACCTTATGAAAAATAGAATTCTTAATAAAGAGGAGTTTTATGAGGTTTCAGTTAAGTTTCAAGATTTATTTGAAATAGATGATATTGAAAAGAAAAAACAACTAATAACTGACGAAATGATTTCTCCTACAATTGAATCAGTGAGTGATGCAATAATAGGTTTACCCCCATCACAATTTGCTTATTTTTTAACAAAACGAAAATCTCCTCACTCGTTGGTTGCAAACATTTTGCATATGCAAAATATCGGATTATCAGAATCGTCTATTAATGAAATCATAAATTATTCATTCAATGTTAATGGCAAAATAGTGGCTAATCATATTTTAGTGATAGCAAATGACTTATTTAAAAAGGATAAAATTACTCATCAGGAAATAAAAGATGAGTTATTAGCGGCTATTCATTCAAAAATAACAGCTAATTCTGATGAGGATAAACAAATTACTGAATCAAGTGGTGAAATATTAGAATGAGATGATCTGTTTGATTCGTTGGGTGAACTATAATGAATATTTCAAATAAAAAAATGGATTATGAAAAAATTATTAAAGAATTATTGCAAGATGATCGCATCATGAAAGAAGTTTCTAAAAACGGATTAACCAAAGAGCAGATTATTGAAGCTATTCCTATTTTAATTGATATGAAAAATCAAGATAAAAATGATGATTATGTTACAACTTTTTATATTTCTAAAACCGGAAAAGTAATGCGTCAAGAGGTGCTTTCAGCAGCAGGAGAAAATAATTTATTCATACAAAATATAATTACCTTTGGGATTAATGCATTTGACTATTCTGATAATGAATTTTTTAAGGAGGATTCTAGGAAAGAATTGGTTAACAAATTTTTGCCATTTTTAAATGCTGATAATACATATAAAAAAGGTCTTTATATATATGGTAATATGGGCATTGGGAAAACATTTATTGCTAAAAAGTTTCTCATTAAGTTAGCAAAAATGGGCAAGAAAGTTGGGATGGTTAATCTTTCGGAGCTTTCCACAAAAATTAAGTCTACTTTTAGTGGACCAGAAACTTATGGAGTGATTGTAAATGATCTCAAGAATGTTGAATATTTATTTATTGACGACATAGGGGCCGAATCAATTTCTTCTTGATTTAGAGATGAGATACTTTTTAACATTTTAAATTATAGAATGGAGAGACATAATACAACCTTTTTTACATCTAATTATTCAATAAAAAACTTGGAACAAATTGAGGCTAAAACAGCAAATTCAAAATATAGAGATTATGATAAATCTAAGAGATTAATTGAGCGAATCAAGGCCCTTTGTACCGAAATTCATTTAACTGGCAAAAACCTTAGATAAATATTTATTAATATATATAAAATGTATATAATAGAAAAGCAGACGAAACTGCGCGCAAAAATTACACACAAAAGCGAAAGGAAAAAATGAAAAAAATCGCAATCAACGGATTTGGAAGAATTGGTAGATTAGTTTTTAGACAATTAATCGAAGATAAGAACTTAAAAATTGTCGCTATTAATGATCTAACAGATACTAAAACATTAGCTCATCTATTAAAGTATGATACATCACAAGGCAGATTCAATGGCACTGTTGAATATACAGCAGATTCACTAGTTGTTAATGGAGTAGCAATTAAAGTTATTGCTGAAAGAGATGCAACCATGTTGCCTTGAAAAGCTCTTGAAGTTGAAGCTGTTGTTGAGGCAACAGGAATATATAAAACTAAGAATGATGCAAGTAAACATCTACAAGCAGGAGCTAAAAAAGTTGTTATTTCAGCACCTTCAAGTAGTGCTGATATTAAAACAATTGTTTTCTCGGTTAACGAGGGCACATTAACTGCCGATGATCAAATTATTTCTGCTGCATCATGTACAACAAATGCTTTAGCACTAGTTGCGAATGTATTAGAAAATATATTTGGAATTGAAAAAGGATTTATGACTGTAGTTCATGCTTACACTGGAGACCAAAAAATTCAAGATGCACCTCATAGAGACTTAAGAAGAACAAGAGCTGGTGCTCAAAATATTATTCCTACTACTACAGGCGCAGCTGTTGCTATTGGGAAGGTTTTGCCTGAATTAGTTGGAAAACTTAGTGCTATTGCAATTAGAGTTCCGGTAATAACTGGATCAATAGTTGACTTAACTGTGGAATTAAAAGATAAAAATGCTAGTGTAAAAACAATTAATGAAGCAATGAAAAGCGCTGCTTCTTCATCATTTGAATATGAAGTTGATCCGATTGTATCTTCTGATATTGTTGGCAATACACATGGCTCAATCTTTGATTCACTAATGACAAATGAAATTACAGTTGATGGTAAGAAACTTTTTAAAGTTGTAACTTGATTTGATAATGAAAGTTCATATGTATCTCAATATGTAAGAACTTTCAAACATTTTATTAACCTATAGTGAATATAATTATCGCTTGATAAAAACACTTTATTTAAAGTGTTTTTCTTTATAATTTTTTTATGTGAACATTTATCAAATCATCAACCAATAACAAAAATTTCCTAATGGGTCACTCCAAGGAAATCTGTTTTATTGGTCGCTCCAATGTTGGTAAATCTTCGCTCATTAATGCAATTGTGAAACAAAAAGCATTAGCAAGAACATCCAACACACCAGGAAGAACGCAACTAATTAATTTTTTTCAAGAAGAAAATAAAACCATTGTCGATCTACCTGGATACGGATTTGCTAAGATGCCTATAAAGGTTAAAAATGAAATGAATATTATGATTCAGAATTATTTTGAAACACGAAAAGAGCTGGTTCATATTTTTATTTTAATTGATGCAAAAGTAGGTCCTACAAATGATGATCATGGTATGATTGAATATCTCAAATCCATTAGCAAAGATTTTAGCATTGTTTTGACAAAGCATGACAAACCAAATCAGAAGGAATTTTTTAAAACCTCAAAGAAATTAAAAATGATTACCAAGAACTTTATTGCTGTTTCATCAAAAACTGGAAAAAATATTGGAAAACTTAGACAAGATATTATTAACATGTTCTAAAAGTATATATGATTAGTTTGTTAAATAATGATTAGATTGATTTTAAAGGAGACATATGGATTTTATTACGGATAACCAATTTGATTGATTACCACCAATTATTTTAGTGGTTTTATTGTTAATTGGTGGATTAGTTGGATGATTTCTTGGTTGAAAATCATCACTATATTTTTTAATTTGGAATATATTGGGATTAGTTACAGGAGTTCTAATTGTTTATTATTTATATGATATTTTTATTAATAAAACTAATTTTGAAATAATTATTATTAACATTAAAAAAATATTAACTGAAAACAAATTCATTACTAAGTCAATTATTGGTGCCATAATCACACTGGTTTCACTTATTGTATTTAATTTATTTGCTTTTATATTTTATTGAGTGTTTAGAAGTACATTAAAAAGATCTCTTAAAGATGCAAAAAAAGCAAAAAAATCTATACTTTTAACAAGAACATTAGGGTCGACAATTGGTGTTATCTCAACTATTCCTGCATCATTATTTGCAACAACCTTATCAACCACAATGTCCGGTCTGAATAAATTCACTCATTCTACATCAAAAATGGTTGATTTCATTACAATTGGACAATTTAAAAATTTAGACGAAAATATTAAACATGTTATTTATTTAGTTGATGCAACATTAAAATTCAATGATTTTAAATCAGAATTCTCAGAAATATTTAAGAATATTGAAGTAAAACCAATGAATAACGAATGAATTAGTAAATTAAATATTCCTGAAAACATTGAAACAATTAAAAAAATATTAAATTCTCCTATTTTAGCTAATTCCTTTGAGACTCTACTTGGCGATACATTGAAGATAGATAAAACTAAAATAGATTTTTCTTTAAATCCGAAAAAAGTCTACAATGGCGCACCTTTAGTAACTAATACAATCCAAAAAGGAAAATTAATTACACAAATTGAAATTTACTTTAAAAATAATGCTTCATCAATGGCATCTTGAGAAAATATTAATGCATATTTAATGAAAATTGGATTATTTTAATAATGATAAAATGTGCTATTATAGGTTTTTTTGTATATAATAAATTAGAGCTTATGCTCCTGCCATTTAGGCCAAATGACCAGAGGAGGCGAAATGCCCAATTATGAAATTATGCTAATTATCGACCCTAAAGACGATATTAAAAATGTAGAACAATTAGCAAAAGATACATTCTCAAATGATATAAAGAAGTTTGAGAAATTAGATAGAACAGAACTTGCTTACTCAATAAACAACTCAAAAACAGGTACTTATATTCTTATGGATGTGAATACTAGTGGAGAAAATATTAAGGAATTTACAAGGAAAGTTAATTTAATAAAAAATGTTTGAAGGCAGCTTACAATTAACATTGATGAAGAAAAAGCAAATAAAATTGCTAAGCCAAGAAAAGTATTTAAAAAAGTTGGTGATTTTTCATCTAACAAAGGTTCTAATTATAGAAGAGATGCAAGTTACAGAAGCAGACAAGCACTTAGAAACAATCTAGTAGTTGAAATAGGAAAAACAGAAAAAGGTATTAATGAATAAAATACTTTTAGTAGGAAGGTTTGTTAGAAATCCAGAAACAAATTTAACAAGTTCCAATATTAAGTACACTAGATTCACAGTAGCAGTAACAAGGCCATTTGGTGAAAATCAAGCAGATTTTATACCGATCGTTGCTTGAAGATCACAGGCAGATTTTGTAGATAAATACATGGTAAAAGGATCATTAGTTTCTGTTGAGGGAAGATTTACATCTAATACTTACAAAAACAATGAAAATATGAATGTAACAAGATATGAAGTAACTGCTGACAGGATTGAGGGTCTTGAATCAAAAGAACAACAAAAAGCAAGAATAGGGAGATCAGATAAAGTTACTGAATTTAAGACTAGCGATGAAAAATTTACTGAACAAATCCCTTCAGCAACAGACACTAAAGTAATGAATTTTGAAAAAGAATCTAATGTAGAAAAGAGAGAGGAAAATGAAGTTCCATGAGAACTTGATTTATAGAAAACAATAATGGAAAATTTTAAAAAAAGCAAAAAAGTGATTAAAAGGAAAAAATGAAATCCGTTTTTACCTAAGGAAGTAAGATATGTTGACTACAAGAATGTTGAATTATTAGAGAAATTTATTAACTCTCATGGTAAAATACTTGCGGCCCATGTTACAGGTTTATCTGCTGCTCAACAAAGAAATATGGCTAGAGCAATCAAGAGGGCAAGAATGATGTCGTTATTACCATTTACAAAAGAAAGAATAAGAAGATAGTATATAATGTTATTTTTTTTATATAATGTAATGTATGAGAAACAAAAATCTAAATGCATTGATTGTGTTCGTCGTGTTTCAGGCATCCGGTCTGATAACTCTTGTAGTATTATCCAACATGTATTTAACAGCCAACAAAGCTATATTATTTATTTCATTAATATCTATTTTAGTATTTGCAAATTTTATAGTTTTTGCTTTCGCCTTCATTTTTGTTAATAAAAGAAGAGAAAAAATCAAAAAGTCCTTTGATTATTATATTGACTATATGGTTGCATCTGTTGGTGTTGGTCTTATTTCATATAATGGTGAAGGTGACATTATATGAACATCAAAGTTCATTGATCAAAGAATTGATAGACAATTAGTTGGTAAAAAACTTATTAATCTTTCTGAATCATTTAAAAAAGAGTATGAACATGGTAGACAAGAATTTCAGTTTATGATTGATGAAACTAAATACGAAGTGCAGATAAACTTAGCTCATAAATCAATTGTTTTAAAAGATGTTACAAATGAATCTGTCTTATTAGAACAGTACACTACTGAAAAATTAGTTATTGGTGAATTGGAAATAGACAATTTTCAAGAATATCAATTAATTTTGCCTCCCGAGGAATTATTTAGAATAGAATCTGCAGTTATTAATATGCTTGATGACTTGTCTGAAAAATACCTTCTTTCATACCGCCAATATGTTAAAGGTAAGTTTTTAATTACCACAAACAATAAAACCCTTTCAGAATTTGAAAAAGGTAGATTTAATTTTTTAGATGTTTTGCGAAACGTAAATGTTATTGACGGTATAAAACTATCAGTATCAATTGGATTTGGTACTAAGGCATCAAATGCAAAAAGATTAGCTTCACTTGCAAAAGATGGTTTATTGCAAGCCCAATCAAGGGGGGGAGACCAAGTGGGATGTGTCGCAGATGATAGTGCAAAACCAATATTCTATGGTTCTAAATCAGAGATAGCAAAATCAATCTCCCGTATTAAAATAAAACAAGTTGCAACCTTGTTTGAAAAAAGTATTTCAGATAAAAAAATTATGGATGTTGTAATATTTGGTCATGATTTTGCTGATCTTGATGCAATTGGAGCTGCTCTTGGCATTGCAGCCATTGCAAAAACATACAAAAAAAATATTTATATACAAAATGTTAATATAGACGGAACAACAATAAATGCAATGAAAGATAGTTTATCTGATGTTCAAAATAAATACTTTGTTAAACCATCAAGAGTTAAAAAAATAGTTGGATTAAAAACAACTATTGTTGTTATGGTTGATATTAGTGATGCAGCCAGAACTGAGTCACCCGAATTTATTGATAATGTAATTGATTCAAACTTTTTTGTTTTTGACCATCACAGAATCGGTAAATTACATGAAAAGATACTGCCGTCTAATTCTTACATTACAACGAATGCTTCTTCAGCCTCTGAAATAGTTGTTGAATTAATTCAATTTATGAAAAGATCAATATTATTACCCAAGCAATCTGCACAAATGATGCTTAGCGGTATATTTCTTGATACAATGCAATTTCAAAAATCAACATCATCAAGAACATTTGAAGCATCAGCTTTCTTGGAAAATATTGGAGCTCAGTCATCGATATCCAATGAAGTCTTAAAACTTTCAGAAGTCAATTCTAATATAATACGTTCTATACTTACAAACACAATAGAAGTAAAACCGGGATATTTTTTGGCGTCATATGCTGGAGAAGTGCCAGTTGATGTTATTTCCAAAGCAGCCGATGAAATCTTAAGAACGTCAGGTAGAAAAGCTGCATTTGTTGTGGGGAAAGTTCCTGGAAAAAAAGAGTTCAAGTTATCGGCAAGGAGCCTTGAAACAAATGTTCAGATTATCGCTGAATTAGTGGGTGGTGGTGGACATTTTAGCGCTGCAGCTGCAGTATCTAAAGAACCATTAAATATTTTTACAGATAATGTTATTCAAGCAATAGTTGGTTCAGTAGAAGGAGAAAAATAATGAAGGTAATTATTATTAAAGATTGTAAAGACGGATCAGTCAATGATGTTATTGATGTGTCAGATGGATATGGGAAAAATTTTCTTATCAATAAAGGATTTGCTATTGCGATAAATAATGCAAGTAAGCACAAGCTCGAAAGTAAAATTCATGAAAAAGAGTTAGATCGAGAATCTAAAAGAAAAAATACTTTAATAGTAAAAAATACAATTGATAATATGCATTTGAGTTTTACTTTAAAGGCAACTGGCGATGTTATTCATGGTTCAGTAACCAGGAAACAAATAATTAAAAAACTGAAAGACAAAAAAATTTATATTAATCCAGTGAATATTGAAAATAAGAAAATTCATGCTCTTGGAATATCATATATTTCCGTAAAATTATTTGATGGCATAAATGCAAAATTAAAAGTAGAGGTGGAGAAAGATGGATAATCATAAAGTACTAGAAATAGAAAGAGCATTGTTAGGACTTTTATTGATTGACAACAGGTCTGTTAATAATACAATGAATTATCTTGAACCAAGTGATTTCTTTGATCAAAATAATAAGGCTGTATACGAAGCCATCTTAGATGTCAAAAATAAAGGAATGAAAATTGAGGTTGCGACAATCCTTTCTTCTTTAAAACAAAAAAAAGCGCTTGATAAAATAGGTGGAGCTAATTACATTTCTTCACTAATGAATGATGCTGGATTGCATGCAAATCTTTCAAAATTTATTAAAGAGATTACCGACAAGGCTCAATTAAGAAAAGTTGAATCCGTTATCAAGGGCTTATCATCCGAGGTTAGTAAATCTAATGCTTCTACTGAAAGTATTTTGGAAAAAGTTGAGCAAGATATTTTTTCTACAACAAGAAAGGTTCAAACACGAGAATTTCAACACACAAATATAATTATCAAGGATGCATTGGATAACTTAGAAAAAAAGGCGGTTCATGAAGGACCAACAGGAATAGCTTCTGATTACGCGTCACTGGATAAGATGACTTCTGGTTTTCAAAATGGTGATCTAATAATTATAGCTGCACGTCCATCAATGGGAAAAACTGCATTTGCTTTAAATCTTGCTGCAAATATAGCAAAGAGAAGTATTGTGGGGTTTTTCTCGCTTGAAATGCCGTCAGAACAACTGATCAATAGATTAATATCCTTTGGAAGTTATATTAACGGAAATAAAATTAGAGAGCCACACTTACTTAACGAAACTGAGTGAAGTAAAATCCATGCGGCTTCTGATCAAATAAAGGAAATGGATTTATATATTGATGATTCCCCTGGTTTAAAATTATCAGAGCTAGTTTGGAAGACCAAAAAACTAGCAGAGACTAAAGGTCTTGATATTATCTTTATTGATTATTTACAATTGTTAACTGTTGCAAGCAGCAGATCCGAAAATAGGCAGGCTGAAGTGTCTGTAATTTCACGAACTTTAAAGAAGCTTGCTAGAGAATTAGAAATTCCCATTATTGCTTTATCTCAACTTTCACGTAAGGTCGAGAGTAGGGAAAATAAACGGCCAATGATGTCAGACATTAGGGAGTCGGGTGCAATAGAGCAAGATGCAGATATTATTACATTTATACATAGACCTGTTTACTATGAAGATGATAAGGGGAAAGGGCAAACATTCCATGATTCAGAAGTGATCATTGCAAAACATAGAAATGGACCTATCGGAAATGTTAAACTTAAATTTAATCCTAAAATAGGATTATTTACTGATACGTTAGATGGTGCTAAATAATGCCAACTGGGTACCTCATTGGAATCATTTTTTTGTTAATCATTTTAATAATATTATCGGCTATCTTTTCAGCAGCTGAAACTGCATATTCATCTGTTAGAGATTTAGAAATTGAAAAGAATTTTTTAAAAAATAAAAAATCTGCTAAATTAATAAAAAAACATCATAAAAGTTTCGGGTGAACACTTGCAACTATTTTAATTTCGAATAACCTGGTAAATATTTTTGCTACATCAGCTGTTACATTTTTTATTTCTCAACTTATATTTTCATCCGGTGCAACAACAATACTCGCAACCGTTGTTATGACTCCATTAATAGTTATTTTTGGTGAAATAATGCCAAAGTTATTTGCAAAAAAGTATCCCTACAAATATCTTACAAAAGTTGTTTATCTTATGGAAATATTAAATTGACTATTTTTACCATTAACTTTTTTCATTAGAAGGTTTACTCTTAAAACAAAATTAACTAATACAGAAAATGATTTAAAACTATATATTGATATAGCTTCTAAAGAAGGTGTCTTAGAAAAGAAAGAGGCAACTTTGGCAACAAATGCTTTAGATCTTGATTCAACAAAAATATCCAATATTTATACACCTATAAAAAATGTTTCGACAATAAATGAGAAGGATTCTAGGAGTCAGGCTCTTGATATTTTTAAAAGGACAGGTCATTCAAGACTCCCGGTTATATCTAATGGGGAGATATCCGGTGTCTTACTACTTAAAAATGTTATATTCAGTGATGAAAAAAATATTGTTAATTTATTTATTTCTGTACCAAAATTATCACATAATTCTGTTGCCACCAAAGCGCTTGAAGAAATGCGCATGAATTCATCACATATGATTTTAATCGAAAACAATAAAAGAAAAATTGTTGGAATTCTAACCCTAGAGGATATTATTGAAGAATTATTTGGTGAAATATATGATGAACATGATAAACAAATATTATTTAATCAAATTTCACTTCATAAATTTATAGCAACTGAAAAGACAATGATATCTGATGTTGAAAAAAATTTAGGTATTGTACTGAATAAAAATGATAATGATTTAACTGTTAAAAAATGAATTTCACAAAAAATCAATCGTAATTTTAAAAAGAACATTGTTTACACATATAAAGGAATTATAAAGTTCAAAATTATCGAGAATAAAAAAAATGGTTCAACAAAAATAGAAGTTACACAAAAATAAAATTTTAATTATTTTTTCTTTATAATCATTCTATGATTAGAAAATTTTACCCATTTAAAAGTGTGAGCCATAAGAAATGATTCTCATTTTTAATGATTATATTTGCATCTGTATTGTATACAACTGGTATTAACGCTTTTATTCAAACTGCTGGAACATTTTCGTTGGGTGTTGGCTCAATTGCAGGTCTTATAACTTATTCTTACAAAGAATTATTATCGTATTTCTCGTTGTTTTATTTATTGCTTAATCTGCCGTTGATTATATTTTTTTGGAACAAAGTTAAGAAAATATTTATGTATAAAACATTGGTTTTTCTGCTTAGCCAAGCAACATTTAGTCTTATCTTCATATTTAGTGATTTGTTATCTTGATTTAATGATGTCATTGATCGCCATGATATCCAAAAAGATGGGTGACCTATCATTGTGTTACCAATTTTCGGTGGTATCATTTGTGGTTCAGCTATTGCTATTTCATATATGTTTGGTGGGTCTAGTGGCGGTACTGATATTATTGTTTTTTATTTATCCACAAAGAAAAAGATTGCCATTGGCAAGTTGGCATTAATTGTATCGATGACAATTTTGTTGTTTTCGTTTTCGATATCTATGCTACTATACAGTGATAAAAGAAATAATTGATATTTAACACTTTTAGGAACACTGATATCCACAATCATAGCATCTTTAATTATTGATATGCTATATCCCAAATATTCTAAAGTTCAACTTGAAATTCATTCGAAAATGACAGAAGAGGTTAAATCATATCTTTCTAATATAAACAATCCTCATTCTTATTATTCTTTTATGGTTACATCAGGTTACACCAAGAGAAAAAGAGAAGTAATTCAAACATCAATTTTATTACTTGAAGCCAAGCGAATGATTAAGGACCTAAAGAAAATTGATCCTAAAGTATGGGTTTCTGTAACAAAGGTTAATACCATCATTGGAAACTTTAACACTATTACAGTTGATTAATCCAAATAATAAAATTGGCTAAAGGCCAATTTTATTATTAACTATCTTGATTGTTTCTTGAGCAACTAATTTTGCTTTTATTCTGCCCTCTTCAGTAATCTTATCCACTAGTTTTAAACTTTCTTCAAATCGTGATTGCAAATCAATTAAAAATTCACAAACAACATTAGCAACAGCATTTTTAAAATCCTTATAATTATCATCTTTGAATTTATCTGCCGCATCAATGATGGATATACCTTCTAATGAAGAATAAATGGTTAAAAGATTTCTAATGCCAGGCTTTTCATTTGATATGTAAACCTTTTCCTCAGAATCAGTGGCAGACTTCATTATTTTTTTTCTTGCTTCATCTGGTGAATCATTTAAGGAAATGAATGATTTTTTAGATGGGGATGATTTAGACATTTTTTTATTAGGATCTGTTAATGACATAATTTTAGCTCCTTCTTTAGCTATTTGAGGAGCTGGAATCTTAAATACATCACCATATCTATTGTTGAATCTTATGGCAATGCTTCTAACTAATTCTAAATGTTGCCTTTGGTCTTCACCAACAGGTACATAATCTGGGTTATACAACAAAATATCTGCAGCCATTAAAGCAGGATATGTAAGTAGGCCAGCTTTAATTTTTGTTGTGCCATTTTTACTGTTTGATTTTTGAACTTTATCTTTAAATTGAGTCATTCTTGACAGTTCACCAATTGTGGTTTGGTTTTCTAAAATTCATAGTAGTTGTGAGTGTTCAGCAAGAGATGATTGATAATAAATTGTGGTTTTTATTGGATCTAGGCCTGCAGCTAAATAAGTTGCAACAATATTTTTCCTGTTTTCTCTAAGAGTTTGTGGATGAATATCAATTGATAAGGCATGTAAATCTGCAACAAATATAAACATTTCATTGTTATCTTGTAACTCAATAAATTTTTGGATAGCACCAATATAATTTCCGATAGTTAATATCCCGGTTGCTTGAATACCACTAACCATTCTTTTTTTCATAATAGATTAATTATATATAATTAATTTATGAAAACTAAAGATAAAATAATATTGATATTCATATCTATTATCACACTAGGCATTTATCCGTTAATAATATTCAGAAAACAAAAATTTGTTGAAACATCTGATGAACTTTCTAGAAGTAATTCATCTATTATTGATGTTAAAATCTTGATCAATTTGTTAGGTGGAAAAGAAAACATATTGTCTACAAATAATACACACACGAAAATAAAAATTTATTTTCGTGATAAAAAAAAGGTAAACATAGATGAAATTAAATCATCGAAAGGTGTTTCTGGTATATTCATTTCATCGGATGCTATAACCATTATTGTCGGAAATTCAGCAAAATTTCTTAAAGAACAACTCAATTAAGCATTTTTTTGTGCCTGTTTATCTGTTATGGAAACAATTATTACTGGTCTTCTTCTTTTGTTTTTGAAAAAGAATGGCTCTACTCTGCTTTTAACAGAAGCCTTGATATCTTCTGATATCCAATTTTTTTTATTTTTAATTGTATAAAGAGCTGCTCCATGAGCCAATCTTTGAACTTCATTCATTAAATCTCTTGAATCGTTAATAAATAATGCTCCTCTTGAGATCATTTTACTTCTACCAACAATGGTGTTATCTTTTGAATTAATTGTTATTGAAAAATGAATAAAACCATTTTCTCCAAGTTTTTGTCTTTCGCCAATAGCCGTTGCTGTTCCTCTTGTGGCGTTTTTACCATCTATATAAATGGGACCAGGATCAATAAATTCTTTTGATTTGGTTAAAACATGGTTTTCTAATTCTAGAACTTCACCATTTTCAATTAAAAAAACATTTTCTTTCTTAATTCCAGATTCAACAGCAGTAAGGCCGTGAACTGCAGATTGCCTATAAGCTCCATGATATGGAACAAAATACTTGGGTTTTGTTTTATTGAAGATTGTCATATGTTCTTCATGATAGGCATGACCTGATGTATGTAACATACCATCAATTTTATTTTCTTTAATTTCAGCACCAACTTTATATAAATTATTAATTAGACTTTCAATTTTCATTCTATTGCCGGGAATGGCCGATGAAGAAAAAATAACAACATCTTTATGCTTTAATTTTACTTGTAAATGTTTTCCAGTAGCCATTCTTGTAAGGGCTGCTAGTTCCTCGCCTTGAGATCCTGTAGATAAAATCATAATTTCATTATCTTTGTATTTTTCAACTTCTTTTTTATCTATCAAAACACCATCGGGTATTTTCATGGCACCCATTCCAGTAGTTATTTTAATTGTATTAACCATTGATCTACCAAATGGAACTACTTTTCTCTTATATTTAATGGCTAAATCTATGGCAACTTTAGTCCTATTAACGTTTGATGCAAATGTTGTAAAAATAACTTTTCCCTCTGTATCTTTTACTATTTTTTCAATATCTTTTAAGATCTTTTGTTCAGTAGGAGAATGGTTTTCGGACATAGAATTAGTTGAATCTGAAATTAAAACATCAATACCATCTTTTGCCATTTCTTCTAATTTAGTAAAATCAGTTAGATTTCCAATCGGTGTATAATCAAATCTAAAATCGCCAGTATCAAAAATATTTCCATTAGGTGTTTTGACACGAATTCCAAATGAATCAGGAATTGAGTGTTGTGATGTCCAAAAATCAAGCGACAGATTTTTAAATTTAAACTGCTTTTCTGCAGTTATTTCCACAAATTCAACCGGGACAGTAATTCTTTTATCTTTAAGTTTATATTTTAAATAAGCAATAGCTAAACTTGGGGCATATATTTTTTTAATTTTAACTTGTTGAATTAAATATGGAACTCCACCAATGTGATCTTCATGTCCATGAGTTATAAATAAACCATGAATCTTGTGTTCATTTTCTTTTAAATATGAATAGTCAGGGATGATTCCTTCGACACCTGTCTCCATTGTATTTGTAAATTTTATCCCAGCATCTATTATTACTATTTCATCCTCATGTTCAACAACAATTGTTGTTTTACCGATCTCCATCATTCCACCCAATGTGAAAAGTTTTGTTTTAGACATACCGTCTCTCCTTTATGATTATTTTTTAAAAAACTAAGAACTTTAATATAACTAGTATAACAAAAATAAAAGCCCCTATAGCAATGTTTCTAAGTTAGGATAAGAAATTAAGACAATTAAAAGCTAAGCATAATTCTAGATGAATTGGCTTGGCTTTTTATATTCTAAGTTCTTTTGTATTCTATCATAAGTGTAATAGTTAATATAATCATTTATTATTTTGTTATGTCCACATCTAAGTGTACCTAGAAATTTCATTATAAAAGGCACTTTGCCTTACAATTGGGTTACTGACTAATTAGAAAGAAAATAACCAATGAAATTATACAAACATTTAGCATTAGATAAAGCCAACAAAAATTATCAAGATATGACATTAGTAGGGAAACAGGCATATCCAACGGAAAGATAAGAAGACGTTTGAATAGCTGTAAAAGAGAAGTGTGAAGTAAAAATAAACAAAAACTATTGACAAGGTCCTCACATCCG
Organism: Candidatus Mycoplasma mahonii; assembly: GCF_030550815.1. Taxonomy (GTDB): domain Bacteria; phylum Bacillota_I; class Bacilli_A; order Mycoplasmatales; family Metamycoplasmataceae; genus Mycoplasma_O; species Mycoplasma_O mahonii. The sequence goes on from NZ_CP114583.1 coordinate 290,283, forward strand.
TATCTATTATAGTTTCAAGCAATACTAGCAGCAAAGAGATCAGACGAAAGTTAATCAGGCTTATATGTGTACTTATGAATCCGAAGTAATTTACCTAAACTTTATTAAGGCTTGTAAACATTTATTTCACGAAAAAAATATTGGAGTAAAAGCTAAAAGATCCGTTGATGAATTTATGAAGGAGTTCAAAAAAAGATATCCTGATGGATATGCACCCAAAAGGAGTTGAATATATTACATGGCAAAATCCATCCCCTATTTCTAATAATTCTTATATATCTTAATTTTGTCTTAAACAAAAATGTTTTCTAGACACAAAAACACATCCCCTTCTGAACTTGGAATATGTCTATCAATTTTTATTCTAGCTTATATAGCAATGTTTCGTTATCTTTTTTAATCCATAGATTATTTGTGACTTTGTTAGTTTTTGTGTTTAGTAACTTTGTGATGTTTTATTGTTTGATCTTTTATTGGAAATATATAAACTTATATAATTTTATTAATTTATTCAGATATTTCATGATTATCTACCTAGCATGTCAGTCATTAAAAGTCTTTTGTTATAGATTTTATGTCTATATTATGTTTAATAATCAATTTTATGCAAAAATATAGTGATATATTGTAGTGCCATTCATTAATCATAATTCCACTTTATTGCTAAAAGGTTATCGCACCTAAAGCAATGTTTCGTTATCTTTTTTTAATCATTTATTTTTTTTATGGATTTTATCAACAAACAACACACCATTCAAATGATCATATTCATGTTGTAATACCACTGAATGATAACCAGTTTTAGTTATTGTTACATCTTTCTTAGCAAAATAGGAATATCCTTTCATGATAATTTTGAATCTGCGATGAACCAACCCTTCTGTATTCGTATCGTTTTCATCAACAGACAAACATCCTTCTCCGCTTTCTAATGCAGTTCAACTTTGACTTTCAGCAACGATGATCGGATTAATTAAAAACTCCTTAAATTCAGGTATTAAATCATTTTCTGGAACATTTATATAAAACATTCTTTTAGAAACACCTAATTGTGGTGCTGCAATGCCGGCCCCCGCTCTTAACTTGCTCTTACTACTTTGAGAATCATCTATATGTTTAATCATTGTATTAATTGTTAATTTATCTTCATCAGAAATAGGAAAGGTTACATCTTTTGCTCTTTGTCTTAATATTTTATTTGGCGCAATAATTAATTTCATATATTAATTTTATCATGGTAATATTAAAATATGTTAAGAGTTATCGCCGGTAGTTATAAAGGAAGAAAATTAAGTCAACCAGATTTTGGTATTTCAAGGCCAACTTCAGATAGAACAAAAGAAGCTTTGTTTTCAATGATTCAGTTTGAAATTAATAGGTCAATTGTTTTAGATTTGTTTTCTGGATCTGGAGCAATAGCAATTGAATTTGCTTCTAGAGGTGCAACGAAAATTATTGCGATTGAAAAAAATAATTCTGCCATTGAAATTATTAATAAAAATTTAAGTAATATGTCAATTAATAATGTTTCTGTTGTTAAAAACGATGTGACTACATACTTACCAAGATTATTAGGAACCAAATTCGATTATATTTATATGGATCCTCCATATCTTGATATTAAACTTTATAACAAGACCCTTGAAGATATTGTGAGACTATCACTTTTAAAAACAAATGGAATTATAATTTTGGAAACATCTAAACCTCAACTGATTAAAATTCCTGATAACATTGCGATACAGAAAACAAAGAAATATGGGAAAACTACTATATTGCTTTTAGCAAATAATATATAATTTGAATATGAATAATAACAAAATAATTATTTTTACTGGCCCATCTGGTGTTGGAAAAGCTACTTTAGAGAAGTTGCTTTTTGATAATGAGGATTTAAAATTAGAGTTTTCCATATCAGCAACAACAAGAAAACCCAGAAAAACTGAAAAAAACGGACAAGAATATTATTTTTTAACAGAAAAGGAATTTGATCAAAAAATTGATGATGGAGATTTTATTGAATGAAATGAACATTTTTCAAATAAATACGGAACACTTAAATCCGAAATAAAAAGGATACAAGATAACGGAAATCTTCCCTTCTTAGAAGTTGAAACATTTGGAGCAGAAAATATTTTAAATGAGTTAAACAAAGAAGATGTTATTAGTATTTTTGTTGAACCTCCATCTATAGTGGAATTAAAAAGAAGAATTATTTATCGTGAAACAGAGTCAATAATTGAAATAGATGAAAGAATGAAAAAAGTTTATGAAGAATTAACTAAAACCAATATTTTTGATCTTGTTGTTGTTAATGATTATCCTGAAAAAGCTGTCGCTAAAATTAAAGCGTTCATATTAGGGAATATATAATGGAATTTATTGTTAAAACAGACATAGGTGTTGTTAGATCAGAAAATCAAGACAGAGCAAATGTATTTCAAAAAAATGGGGATATTCTTGCCGTATTATGTGATGGCATGGGTGGTCATGAGGGTGGTTTGCATGCTTCGCGCATTACGATCGATACCTTTGAAAGAGAATTCAATAAAAAATTACCAAGTAATCATAATGATTATGATAAGTGGTTTACAAATACTTTAAAAAAATCTAAAAAAAATATGGAAAAGTTTGTTGGTTCTGATTCGTCATTAATGGACATGGGGACAACTATAACAGCGGCATTAATTAACAAGAAAAAAATCCATATTTTTAATGTAGGCGATTCTAGAACATACGTTTATAATGGCCTGCTTCATCAAATAACAATAGATCATAATCTTAGAAATTACTATATAAATAAATTTGGATATTCAGAAGAAAATGCAGCTACAGTTATTGGGGCTGCCGCTTTAACATCAGCCTTAGGACCCAAGAAAAAGGCTTTTGCTGAGCAATTTTTAATTGAAAACGATGAAAAAACCAAATATGTTATTTTAACATCCGATGGAATTCATGATTATATTGCAAAACCTAATTTTGAAAAAATAATTGCAGCAGATGCTTCATTGAATAAAAAAGCTATGACGTTGATAAGACAAGCCATAAAAGGGAAATCGTCTGATAACTTAACGATTATTATTTTGGAGTTAAACTAATGATTGAATTATTAAAAGATAAGTTTGATATTATTAGGGAAATTGGTTCAGGAGGTATGGCTAAAATATTTTTAGCTAAAGATAAAGTCCATGAAAAAGAAGTTGCTATTAAAATTCTTATACCTGATAAAAAAAACTCTTATGTTGCAAAAAAAAGATTTAAATCAGAAATGGAGCTCACACAAAAGGTTAATTCACCATATGTTATTAAAATATTTGATGCTGTTTGAGAAGATGATTTACAATACATTGTTATGGAGTATGCTGAAGGTGAAATTCTCAAAAATTATATCGAAAAAAGAACAAGACTTACAGTTGATGAAACAATTGAATTCATGAAACAATTAACTCTTGGGTTTGAAGAAATTCATAGCAAAAATATTATTCATAGAGATGTCAAATCTTCAAACGCAATGGTCACACTTTATGGTGGTATTAAAATCATTGATTTCGGGATAGCACTTACAGAAGGATCTGAAAGGCTAACTAAAACGGATAATGTTATCGGATCGGTTCACTACATAGCACCCGAAATAATTAATCAAGAAGAACCAACATTACAATCTGACATTTATGCACTCGGAATTTTGATGTATGAAATGCTAACTGGAGAGGTTCCTTTTAAGGAAGCTAATCCATTAAAAACAGCTTTAAAACATAAAAGTTCCAATGTGCCACATGTCAATAAATCATTTAAAAATATACCACAATCAGTGGCTAATATTGTTATTAAAGCCACTAGTAAAAACAGGAAAAATAGATATAAAACAATGTATGATTTTTATAAGGATTTAACTACCTCACTTTCAAAAACAAGATTATATGAAGAGGTCATAAGTTTCGGCCCTAAAAGGAAAAAATCTTTTACAAAAATTATCAATTCACCATTTTCTCTTGGTGTGATTATTACTGTATTTGTATTCTTGCTAATAATATTCATTGTGTTATTAGTGGTATTGGTGATTTAATGGAAGGACAAATTATCCAAATACTTGCTGGTTTCTATGATATAAAAAGCAAGGGTGAAATTTATAGATTGCGTGGTTCTGGTAAATTAAGAAACTCAAGGATTGTCCCGCTGGTGGGTGATTATGTTAGATTTGAAAATAATGAAATGCTTACAACAATATTGGACCGAAAAAATTATTTAGATAGACCTAAAGTAGCTAATGTTGACCAAGTTCTTATTGTGATATCTCTTGTAGACCCTGAGTATTCATCATTTATGTTAAATAAGTTTTTATCCATTATTGAAGATAAAAATATAAAACCCATCATTTTGTTTACAAAGACAGACCTTTCAGAAGTTAGTTATCTTGAAGAATATCGAAGTCAGGGTTATGATGCACATGAAATTTCAAATAAAAATGGTGATGGTATACAAGATATTATAGGTATATTCAAGGGTAGGTTATCGGTGTTTACTGGTCAAACAGGAGTCGGAAAAACATCAACAATTAATTCATTAGCAAAAACTGATTTTGAAGTACAGGAAATATCAAAATCCCTTGGGCGAGGTAAGCACACTACAAGAGTTACGAAAATCATTCCATGATTTAATGGACAATTAATTGATAGCCCTGGATTTTCGTCACTAGAGTTTAATTTAACAAAGCACCAACTATCAAGATCATTTCATGATTTTAGATTATATTCAGCTTTATGTAAGTTCTCAAGATCATGTTCTCACGACAAAGAGGAAGATTGTGAAGTCAAACGACAATTAAAAAATGGTAGTATATCAAAACAAAGATATCATGATTATTTGAGACTACTAAAGGAGGTAAGTGATGACTAAGATTTCAGCATCCATATTGTTCAAGGATAATCAAGTTGACTTAATAAATAAACTAATTGGAAGTGGTGTTAAAACAATCCACTATGATTTAATGGATGGACATTTTGTGACTGGTTTATCATTACCTACAAAGAGAATAATAGAATTAGTTAAAACCACAAACAAGCATATTGTTGATATTCACCTTATGTCTAATAATGCCAAAGAAAATATCGAGGATATTGTAGAAGTGGCAAATTATATTACCATCCACATTGAAGCTTTTCAAAATAAACAAATAATTAATAATCTCTTAAAAAAATATGTTGAGAAGAATATAGGGATTGCATTAAACCCTGAAACAAAGATTAGTAAAGTATTTGAATTTTTACCACATATTTCTCATGTTTTGGTAATGTCTGTTGTTCCTGGAAAAGGTGGCCAATCATTTATCGAGACATCGTTAGATAAAATTAAGGAATTAAGAAAAGAAATTCAAAGACAAGGGCTCAATGTCTTAATTCAGGTTGATGGTGGCATTACTTATGAGACCGGACCCAAGGCAATTAAGGCTGGCGCAGATTCATTGGTGTCTGGTTCATTCTTAATACAACACATAAATGATCATGATTTTTTTGAAAAAATAGTCCAAAAAAAGAACTAAGCAATAAGTCCTTTTTTCTTTAGAGTTTTAGCTGTTTTAGCTGACACTTTAACGTTTTTCTTTTGTCCATTATCCATAATTGTAATTTTTTGGAGATTCAGATTAAATTTTCTTTTTGTAGCATTAAGAGCATGTGATCTGTTGTTTCCAGATAAAGCACCTTTACCACTTATATCATCTTTTCTTGACATGGTTCCCCCTTGACTTTTAATTTATGGAATTATTATAACAATATTTATCACCTAAAGCAATTTTATTTATTCATTTGTTTTATCTTACACTAACAAAAGAATTAAATCAAGGTATAATTAATTTAATTAAAATGGAGAAAAAATGAATAAACAATTTGAACAAAAAGTATTAGATAATATTTCACTTGTGCCTGGATTAGTTGGTTTATCATCATTAGATTTCATGAATGATGCGAAAAAGCTAAACACAAATAACTTAAAGGCAGGAACATCATATGAAGAAACTAGCAAAGGCAATATTATAAGAGTAGCTATATTTATTAACAAAAATGTCAGAGCAAAATTAATTTGCACGCAGATTCATTCAACAATAGTGCAATTATTTAAAAAAAGTAACAAAAAGCTAAATAAAGTTATTATTTATGTAATGGGGATTATCTAATGAAAACAATTAATGGAACAAAATGAAAAGAATTGCTTGAATCTGGTGTTAATGCCATTTCAAATAACATTGATAGAATTGATGCTTTAAATGTATTTCCAGTTCCCGATGGTGATACAGGATCTAACATGGGTGCAACTGCGCTATCTGCATTTAAAGATATAACTAAAATTAACTCTGATGAAATTAGTGTTGTTTCAGCAAAATTCGCTAGGGGTATGTTGCTTGGAGCAAGGGGTAACTCTGGGGTTATCGTTTCTCAAATATTTAAAGGATTATCTATTGGATTTGAAGATAAATCCACAGTAAATGCTTTTGATATTGTTGAAGCTTTCAAGCAAGCAAAAATTTATGGTTATAAATCAGTTATGAAGCCTGTTGAAGGTACTATGTTAACTGTTATTAGATTAATTTCAGAAGATTTAGAAAAAACAATTACTCCAGCTATGACGATTGAAGAGATTTTTGAAGAAGTGGTTAAATCAGCAAGAACTGCTTGTGATTTAACACCTTCTTTGCTTCCTGTTCTTAAAGAAGTTGGTGTTACTGATTCTGGCGGAGAAGGATTATTTCTGATTTTAGAAGGTATTTTGCTTGCCCTAAAAGGAAAACATGTTAAGTTATTAGCTGTACAAGCTGGTACCGACAACATTTCATTTATAAAACTTGAGAATGATAACCATGAAGGATTATTTGGTTATTGTACAGAATACATACTTCAATTGGATGCGCCCAAGCAATTCAAAATAGGAAAATATAGTGAAAATCTTACGAAAATGGGTGATTCAATCGCTACTGTTCATGATGATGATATTCTAAAAGTGCATCTTCACACTTTAAATCCTGGTAAAGTCTTTACTTTTGCGCAAAAATATGGTGAATTTGTAAAACTTAAATCAGAAAACATGACATTGCAAGCAAATGAATCTGCAGGTAAAAAACAAGCCAATGCAAGAATTAACAAAAATAATACTGATGAAAAAGTAAATATTGCTATTATTTCATGCAATATTGGTAGCGGCATTATTAATGACATGAGGGACTTGGGTGTTGATTTTATTATTGAAGGTGGTCAAACAGTGAATCCTTCTGCGGCAGTTTTCATTGATGCGATTAAAAAGCTTAACACTAATAAAATTATCATTCTTCCAAATAATTCAAATATTATTTTAGCTGCTCAGCAAGTTGCTCAAACTATCAAAGATAAGGAAATAATTATCGTTCCATCAAAAACACAACTTGAGGGATTAGTGGCCATTATGAACTTTGATAGAGACTCGACTTTAGATGGTAATAAAGAAGAAATGTTAGAAGCGATTAGTACTATGAAGACAGGACAAGTGGCAAAAGCATCAAGAACGACAAGAATCGAAGGAGTTAGTATTAAAGAAGGGGAATATTTAGCAATTGCAGAGAAGAAAATTTTAAAAAGTACGAATTCATCTGTGAAATCTGCCATTGCTATCTCAAAGAAACTGATTGACGATGATACTGAAGTTGTTACTATTTATTATGGAGATGAATCATCAGCAATTGATGCTGAAGAACTATCTTCATATTTAGAAACTCATTTTGATGTTGAAGTTGAAGTTAAAGACGGAGCCCAACCGTTTTATCATTTTTTAATTGGGTATGAATAAAGGAGATTTTATGAAAAGAATAGCATTTGATGTAATGGGTAATGATAATGGTGTTAAAAATGGTGTTTTAGCAGCGTTAGATTTTTCTGATAAATTTTTAGATTATACATTTATTCTTGTCGGATCAAAAGTAGAAATTAATAAGTATGTTAAAGAAAGCGAACGAATCAAAATTATTGATATGCCAGAAATTGCTAATAAAGATATAGGAGCAAGAGCAGCAAGATTAACTAATAACTCAATGTCGGCAGCTATTAATCTTGTTAAAGACGGCAGTGCAGATGCCGTTATTTCTGCTGGAAATTCTGCAATCTATCTCTCAATGGCAACACTATCACTAAAAAGAATGAATGGTGTTAAGAGACCGGCATTTATGGCAGTTTTTCCAACTATTATTAAGGATCAAAGATTTGTTATGACAGATGTTGGGGCTAATTTAACTGTAACACCTGAAATGCTTATGCAATGAGCTACTTTAGGGTCTTCATTTTCTAATGCTGTCTTAGGGATTGAAAACCCCAAGGTTAATATTGTTAATATTGGTGAAGAAGACTCAAAAGGTCCAAGTGTTTCAAAAGAAGCCAATTTAGAGCTAAAAAAATCTAAAATTATTAATTACAAAGGGTTTATTGAACCAAAAAATTTACTGTCCGGAAAAACTGATGTTGCCATTGTTGATGGCTATGCAGGTAATATGATTTTGAAAACTATGGAAGGTACAATGTCATCACTGTTTAATATAATAAGAACAAATTTAAAATCAAAATTAAGATACAAAATTGGAGCATTAATTTCAAAAGGAGCATTTACTCAGATTAAGGAAGACCTTAATTATAAATCAGTTGCATTAGCATGGGTTGTGGGATTAAAAAAATTTGCCATAAAGATTCATGGTAATTCTGATCGAGAATCATATATGGGCGCCTTTACAGAACTTTCAAAAGCTCTTGATAATGATGCGTTAGCTAAACTGCAAAAGGAATTTAATAAATAATGTCTCTTGTCAAACTATTTGAAAAAATAAATTTAAAACCAAACAACAAGGATTTATATTATGAAGCATTAACACACTCTTCATTTGTCAATGAAAAAAGAAGCGGTAGGTCATATGATCGGTTAGAATTTGTGGGAGATGCATTGGTTGCCGCTGAAATCGCTATTTATTTATTTAATAAATTTGAAGATATTGACGAGGGAACTATGACAGTTATACGAGCGAATTTTGTAAATAGTGAGGCTCTTGCTAATTACTCAAGAGCACTTAATTTACAAAATTTGATTCGTGTTGGTAATGGTGCTGAAGAAATAAGAAATAATACTAAAGTTCAGGCAGATCTTTTTGAATCATTATGTGCTGCGATTTATTTTGATTTTGGCATTGGAAAATTAAGAATGTTTCTTAAATTTAATATTTTTAAGGATATTGATAATTCAAAAGGAGCAGCTATTAAGAATCCTAAAACCATTTTGCAAGAATATTTACAATTAAATTTTAGGGGCGTTATTAAGTATGAAACAACCAAAAAAAGCGATATGTTTCATACTTATGCTATTTTCGACGGTGTTAAACTTGGTAGTGGAGTTGCTAAATCCAAAAAACAATCAGAAATTGAAGCTGCTAGAAATGCATTAGATAAATATAATAAAGGCGGTGATAATGAAACTAATTAAACTTGAAACAAAAGGTTTTAAGTCATTTGCTGATTTGACATCACTTAGATTTGATGGGGGAATTGTTGGGATAGTGGGTCCAAATGGTTCTGGTAAATCTAATATCAATGATGCCATTAAATGAGTGTTGGGAGAGACATCTGTTAAATCACTTCGTGGTGATTCTATGGAAGATGTTATTTTTGCTGGATCAAAGACTGTTAAAGCATTGGATCAAGCGTTTGTTTCACTTACTTTTGATAATTCTGACCAGGCCGTTTCTTTAAGACATAAAATATTCACAATCACAAGAGCAATAAAAAGGGGTGGTGGAAGTAAATACTTTATTAATGGCGAAACAGCTAGATTAAAGGATATTAAAGAAATAGCTATGGAATCAGGGATTAGCAAATCTTCACTTGCGATTATTTCACAAGGAACAGTATCTGATATATCACAAGCTAGCCCTGATCAAAGAAGAGGCATCTTTGAAGAAGCTGCCGGTATTTCCAAGTATAAAAATAGAAAAAACGAAGCATTAAGAAAATTAGAAAAAACTTCAGAAGCGTTTGAAAAAATCAAAACTGTTGTAAATGAGTTAGAAAGACAGTTAGTTCCCCTGAAAAAACAAGCTGACAAAGCAAGAGTCTATCTTGATAAGAAAAAAGAGCTTAAAGATGTAGAAATAGGACTAATAGTTGAAGATATAACATTTTATTCTCAAAAATTACAAGAGTTAAACAGTGATTTAGAAAATGTGCTTGCCACAAAAGACGATCTTAATCATAGAATTGATAAAGCATCAGATTTAATGGAGTCAAAAACATCATATAAATTATCACTTGAAAATGAAATTATGGATCTGAATGCCAAGTTTCAAGATATTTCGGAAAAGTTGAGAAATATAGAAGTTTCTGATTCACAATTGTCAGCTAAACGAAAAATGATCATTGATGGTTCTATATCATCAACAAACGACGCTAAAATTGCAGCTATGAAAGCCGAATTAGATGTTTTAAGATCTAAAGTGCACCAATACAACTTATGAGAAGAAAAAGCCAAAATTGAGATCGATGAAAAAAGATCATATATTTCAGATGTCCAAGCCAACATTTCTTCATTTAATATTGACGTGGAAAAATCCAAATCAGATTTATTAAGAGTGAAAACAAGAGTTTTAGTGTTAAAAGAATATCAAAGTAAAAAAACTAATTTATTCTCAGGAACTAAAGCTATTGTGGAAAATTCATCTATTTTCCCAGGTTTTCATGGTATTGTCTCTAATCTTTTTGACGTTCAAACTGATTATAGAACTGCCATTGAAAGTATTTTGAATAATGCCCTACAAAACATTGTTGTAGCCAGGTCTGAAGATGCTGTTAAATGTGTTAACTTTTTAAAGAAAAATAACGCTGGTCGAGCAACATTTATCCCTTTGGCATCCATTTCACCCAAGGGCATTAGACAAGAACATATTCAAGTGATGAATTCATTAGAAGGATTTGTTGGTATTGCTCATGAATTAGTGGACGTTAAACCTCAATTTGAAATATTAAAGAAATTTATGCTTGGAAACATTATTATTGCTCAAAACATTCAATTTGCTAATGAAATTTCTAAAAAACTTGATAAAAGATACATGGTTGTGTCTCTAGATGGTGATGTTATTAGGGTGGGGGGTGTTATTTCTGGTGGTACAAAATCAAGAACAAAATCAATGCTTGGTGTTGAAGATCAAATTATGGCACTTGAATCAAATATCCCGCCTCTAGAAGCGGATATTCAAAGCAAAACAAGGCAGCTAAATCAATTATCTAATTCCATCAACGAAGATCATGCCTTTATTGCTGAATTAAACATTGAAACTGCCAAGATTAGAGAAAAGCGTTCAATTGTTAACACTCAATTCTCAACACTTAAAAATGAATATGAAGCCTTAACACAAACAACGTTAGAGTTCAATGACGAAGTTAAAAGCATCGATTCAATTCAGACATTGGATGCTGAAAAATCGTCAATCCAGGCGCTTTTGAAAGCTAAAAGGAATACTGTGATTGATCATAACAACGTTTTAGCAAGAATTACTATTGAAAAAACAGAATTAGAGAAATCTATTCGGAAATTAATGGATGATTCTTCGGAAAAAATGTCTGAGAAAAATCAAGCCGAATACATTCTCAACTCCTCGAAAGAAAGATTGTCAGAAGAGTACGAAATTACTATTGAATCAGCTTCTGAGAAATATTCTTTAAAAATAGATAGAGAAGCAGCAAGAACCATCGTTTCCGGCCTAAGATCAGACATTAGAGAGCTTGGTAATGTTAATATTGATTCTATCCAGGATTATGATGAGGTTCATGCAAGACATGAAAGAATTGATGCTTCACGTGAAGAGCTATTCAATGCACAGCAAACTATTTTATCCGCCATTGATAAAATGGATGAAATCATCATTGCTCGGTTATCACAGACAGTTTTAGATGTTAATAAAGAAATGGACATTATCTTTAAAACGATGTTTGGAGGGGGCTTTGCTGAAGTTAAATTCATTGACCCTAATAATCCCCTTGAAACTGGAATTGATGTCATTGCTCAACCTCCTGGCAAGACCGTGAAGAACCTTAAGTTATTTTCAGGCGGGGAGAAAGCATTAGTTGCTATTTCGCTTCTATTTGCTATTTTAAAGTCAAAGCCATTACCCTTATGTATTCTTGATGAAGTTGAAGCGGCGCTTGATGATGCTAATGTTATTAGATTTGCAGATTATTTACAAGAATTAAAAGCAGATACTCAATTCCTTGTTGTTACACACCGTGTAGGAACCATGTCAAGGGTGGATCATTTATTTGGTGCCACAATGCAACAAAGAGGTGTTACAAGTATGTTTACAGTTAACCTAAAAAAAGCTAACGAATTGATAAAATAAGAAATAAAGTGTTTCAGAAAATAACATATTTTATTAAATAGTTATTAGAATGTTAAAAACAGCTCTTTTTTAGTTGATTTATGCACTTTTTTAACTTATTTTAACATATTTTTTTTACTTATTATCTATTATTTATGAGCTTTCTTGGTATAATCAATATATGAAAAAAATTGAAATAGTAGTAATAGCAAATGACAAAGAATTTATTAATAAAGCAGCGAAAGAATGAGAAAAATATTTTCAAATCGAATTGATTATAATTGAGCCGCATGAATTTGATTCTATTAAGAAAAAAAAGATAGATATTTTGTTTATCGAAAATAATTCTAAGGATATTTTCAAAATAAAATATCACAAAATGTTTAAAGACAGAAGCCATAGATTTAATTTAATTGCATTCAAAAAGGAACAACTTGAAGATGATAAAAATATATTTAAAAAATTATATGACAGAATTGTTTATACTCACATTGAGGAACTTGCAATATTAGACACAATTGCAATTTTAAGACGACATTGGAACGCAAACTTTAAAGTTACAACGATTATCTATAAGTCTATTGTTGCTGATTTTCTAGAAAATAAAATTTTCGTAGATGGTACTAAAGTTAGTCTTACTTCTAAAGAAACATCTTTATTAAAGTTTTTACTCTTAAATAAAAACAATTATATTTCCAAAAATGAATTATTTAGGAAAGTTTGAAACGTTAATGATTATGATCGCACAAGAGTTCTTGACCAAATTATTTTTAAACTGAAAAACAAAATCGGGCGTAATTATTTCCATATCTCACGGAAAGAAGGAATCAAAATAATATAATGACAATAGATCTGCATGGCTACACCGAAGAAGAATCCATCCCTGTCATATTAGGGGCGTTTTTAGAGTTTGAATCTAATCCCGATTTAACAATTGAATTGATAACGGGGAATGGCTATGTTTTAAGAGATGTTGCAATTGAGTTAATTGAAGAAGAAGGTTTAGTGTGATCTTTACTTGGCAAAAACACTGGGGCATTAATGATTACTAAAAAATAGACTAGTTAAACCTGGAAAAAAATATTTTACACTTCTAATATAAAAGGAGTGTATTTTTTTATGACAAAACACAAAATAAGAGATCAATGAATCAGGTTATTCAAAGAATACGAATTAGAAACTATAAACTGGGTGATATATTTTGAAACATTAGGTTTAAAATAACATAGCATCGCAAGAAATAGACATGCAAGAACAATGGTCAATAAACAAATGTATGCTAAAGCAAAATTTATTAATAAATATAAATTATGAATAATAAATGATAATTTATTCATGAACAACAAACATGAAAAAGAAGGTCAGAAAAAGAGATTAAAGAAGTTGTTTCTAAATTTAACAGATGAGGAATTAAAGAAAATTGCCAAAAGATACTTCGAGATAATTGAAGACAAAGATAAGAAACATGAAGCAAGTAGAATTAAAATAAATAATTCAAGAAAAACTTATATATATGGTTTATATAGAACTATTTTTTATAAAAAAGCAAACCTAAAATATATACATTCCATTATTTAAAAGATAAAATATTTAAAGTTTTCCATGAACACAAAAGTGTTTATGGCAGCATGATAATTGCTATGGAGTTAAAGGCTAGGGAGTTCATAATCTCTGATAGAACCTTCAGAAACTACATGAATAGATGAAAATTAGAATGAACTACTAGAAAGAAGAAAAGAAAATCTGAAAATAAAAATACAACTGTTGAATTTCAAGATCTCGTCAAAAGAAACTTTAATCCAGCAAAAGACAACATAATTACCACTGATGTCAGCTACATACCAGCAAAGTGTCACACAAAATTTTATCTATTTGTGGTAATTAGTCATAAGAACAAATTAATAGAATCATATAAACTAAGTATGACAAATAATACTAAATTAGTTTCCGATACATTAGAAACATTAACAACAAGGGAAAACATGATTGTGCACTCTGACCATGGGAGTCAATATAGCACAACGGATGCTAGAAGATTAAGCAAAAAAAAGAAATGCAAAATATCAATGAGAAGAGTCGGCAATTCTCTAGATAATAGATAAGTTGAATATTTTTTGGAAACATAAAATCAGAATGCTTCAATCATTTACTGACACATAATTATTCTTTTGATAAAATCAAAATCATTATTGATGATTATATCAGGTGGTATAATACAAAACAATACAAAGTAGACTACAATGAAAAGCATCGACTCATGTCAATGCTTACGCAATCTAAAGTGTAGAAATATTTTTCCAGGTTTAAGTTGTCCATTTTTTTCTTCTAATTCTAGTTCTTGCTTTTGCAGTCTTTTCTAGCTTAATTAACTTAGTAGCTTTACTTTCATCATTAAATGTTTGATATGCTTTTGTAATGGCTACTATTTTACCGACAATAGTAACAATGTCACCTTCTTGGAGAATGAAATTACCATCAACAATGTGAACTCTAGTTCCTCTTTTAACAGAAACAATTTTAACTTGTTGTAGATGAAGATCTTTTACAGGTGTGCCTGTTAAGCTCGTATCAGAGACCTCTGTTGAACCAATGGCATATCCATCACCAATCTCTTGTAATAATGAACTATATTTAATGAAATTAGCATTTGTAGCAATTAAGGCTGTTCTAATTCCCGCTTCAGCTTCGGGTCTAACAATAATATCAACCCCAATTTGTTCTAAAACTCTTTCATGCCGCTTTGATTTGGCTTTCGCAATAATATGTTTAACACCTAATTCTGATAAAGCAGCAACAATTTCAATATTGTCTTCAGCAGCAACAATAATTGTTTTAAATTTAGGAATACCAAGTTCTCTTAATGCACCAATATCAGCAGCATCAGCAATTGCTGTCGTTGCGATTCTGGCTGGTTGGATCAACTTTCTTTCATCGATATCAATTGCTAATACGAATTTCTTCATTTCTACTAATTGTTCAACAACAGATAATCCGAATTTCCCGACACCAATGACAGCTATATCTTTTTTATTGTTCATAAATCCCCTTATAATGTTATGAGGTAATTATAATAGAAATAAGAGTTTTTTTGTTTATTTTAGTATAATTATTAAATGAAAAAATATGGAAAAGATAAGAATTTATTAGTAAATATTAATAATAAATTGGCAAAATTATGGTTTGGTTTTAGGAGACTATCATTTGCGAAGCATATTATCTTTTTTTATTTTTTTATAACTTTGATTGGCTCACTGATCTTATTACTGCCAATATCTCGTAAAGTCGATGTGACATACATCAATTCTTTATTTACATCTGCTTCAGCTTTTTCTGACACAGGTTTAGTCACTATAACCACATCAGAAACATGAACCTATTTTGGGCAAGCTGTTATTGCAGTTTTAATTTTAATTGGGGGTATGGGTTGATTTGCTCTGAAGGTATACTTATTTAGTATTATCTTCAAAAGGCCCATCTCCTTTAAAACGCGAGAGGTTCTTTCTGCCGAAAGAGGTTCAACAAAGATTGGATCAACAACACAACTGATCAAGATATCAATCACGGTAATGTTTATTGTGATTATCGTTGCTTCAATTGTTTTAACATGTTATTTTTATTTTGTGCCAGTTGTTGGATCAAATAATCCGATTGCTAAACAAGATACAAATAAAATGCTCCATCAAGTTACACAATCAGGATTTACCAATGGATCATCTCCATATGGAAATTTAGAAAACGCAATTAGATTTGGTATCTTCCATTCCATCTCTGCAATTAATAATGCTGGTTTTGACATTATGGGACGTAATTCAATTTCGCCTTATTATCACCACTATGGTATGCAAATTATCTTTATTGTGTTATTCATTTTGGGCGGTATGGGATATCCGGTTATATATGATTTCTATTTATATATAACTAAAAAAATCAAAGGTGAAAGACATCTATTTTCACTTTTTTCCAAAATTTCATCTGCCACATATTTAATTATCGCTTTACTCTCAATCATTATTACCTTTTCGATTGAAGTAAATGCCAAAGATGCCTTTTGACACAATGATTACTATGGTTCTACTGGTGACAAAACTATGGCTTTGATTTTCAATACTCTTTCTACAAGAAATGCTGGATTCTCAACAATTGATATTCATTCGCTATCAAGTTCCACATTAATTGTTTTCTCCATATTAATGTTTATTGGTTCTGCTCCTTCTTCGACAGCTGGGGGAATCCGAACTACAACCATTGCTATTATCTTTATGAGTATTTGAGCTCGTATTAGAGGCAAAGACAATGTAATTGCCTTTAATAAACGTATTTCATCAAAAATTGTTTCGAAAGCCTTTATTGTTTTTGTGACTGCCTTTTTCCTAATTGTGCTTGCATCTATTATTACCGCCTCTTCATATCATGAACTGGATGGTAGGCAGCATACATTTACCGACATTGTCTTTGAGGTCACATCTGCCTTTGGAACAACAGGACTATCTACCGGGATCACGCCAAATCTCTCTGTAGGTGCGAAAATAACATTGATTATTGTCATGTTTATTGGACAATTAGGTGTCTCTTCATCATTGCTTGTATGAGGCGGAATAAAAAATAAAGGTAAAAGATATTCTCATATAAAAGAGGATATTACTATTGGCTAGAATTTCATCATCTTTTTTCCTTATTTATGTATAATTAATTAGCAAATAATTAGATGTGCCGGATTAGCTCAGCGGTAGAGCAGAGGACTGTTAATCCTTTGGTCACAAGTTCAAATCTTGTATTCGGCGCCAATAAGGCCTATTGGTGAAGCGGTTAACACACATGGTTTTCATCCATGCATTCGCGGGTTCAAGTCCCGCATAGGTCACCAAAATGCGAGATTAGCTCAGTTGGGAGAGCAACGCCCTTACAAGGCGTGGGTCGTGGGTTCGAGCCCCTCATCTCGTACCATTTTGCTTGCTTAGCTCAGTTGGTAGAGCAACGGTCTTGTAAACCGTAGGTCGTAGGTTCGACTCCTATAGCAAGCACCATTTTATTTGCGCTGTTAGCTCAGTAGGTAGAGCAGTTGGCTTTTAACCAATTGGTCAGAGGTTCAAATCCTCTACAGCGTACCATTTGCGCGAGTGGCGGAATTGGCAGACGCGCTGGTTTTAGGAACCAGTTCTTCGGAGTGAGGGTTCAAGTCCCTCTTCGCGCACCATTTCACATTAGTGATCAAGATACCATTTATGGTATTTTTTTATATATAATGAGCATATGTTTTATTTAATTGACAAACCAAAAGGAATGACATCCTTCAAAACTATTAAACAATTTGCTCGCGATAATCATATTCAAAAAATTGGTCATACTGGGACATTAGATCCTTTAGCAACAGGATTACTGCTAGTGGCCAGTGATGATGATACGAAGTTAATTGATTATATTGACAAAGGATTTAAAACTTACCACGCTTCTTTAGAGCTAGGCAAAACTTCTGATACTTATGATGTTGATGGTAATATAACAATTACTAATCAAACCATCCCTGCAAAAGAATTAATTGTGGATACCATTAATTCTTTTGTTTGTAAGCAACAACAAATGCCACCCATCTTTTCCGCCAAGCAAGTTAATGGTCAAAGAGCTTATGATTTAGCTCGTAAAGACCAAGTTGTAGCATTAAAAAGTGTTGCTGTAGAAGTGAAATCAATTACCAACATTCATGTGGATAAAATTATTGAATTTGATATTGAAGTTTCCAGAGGTACTTATATCAGAAGCATCATTCATGACTTAGGGACTAAGTTGGGATGTGGTGCAATCATGAGTGATCTAAGAAGAACCTCGATTGGTGATTTAACAACCGAAGATATTGGCAAGAAGATTAACATTTTTAAACTCTTAACTATTCCCATAATCAGGACTCCAGAAATGCAGGAATTAATTCAAGGTAAAAGAGTTAAAATAAAGAAAGAAGATGGTTTATATGCCTTGCAATATAAAGATGATATCTTTGGTATCGTAGAAGTTACCAACAATGTTTTAATTGGCAAAAAATTATTTGGTAATAAATTTAATCAAGAAAGGTTTTAAATGTATGTGACAAGATTTCCCAATAAGATAACTAACAAAAAGACGACCTTAATTCTTGGATCTTTTGAGTCTTTTCATAATGGACATTTTAAGCTTGTAAAAAAAGCAAGAGAATTCAATAACCAGATTGTTATGATGATTATTGAAAACCCAGAAGATATCCCTGGGGCATCTAAAGAGGTATTTCAACCATTAGATATCAGATTACAAAATTTATCGAATGTAGATATTGATTTTGTGGTGGTGGTAAAATATGACACATCAATTGCAGCTATGGATGGCCATAAATTTTTAGAAAAAATGATAAAAATAACCAATGCTAAAAAAATTGTTTCGGGTAAAGATTTTGCCATGGGAAAAGGAAGACATTTGAAAGCAACCGATATTAAAGATAATGTTATTATTGATATTTTAAAAGTTAATGGAGCAAAAGTGTCTACTTCCATTTTAAAAGAATCATTGCAACTAGGAAATGTTGATCTGATTAAAAAGATTACACCATTTACCTATATTAATAAATTTAAAGTAAATGCCAAGAAGGAAATAAACTTTGATCATTCCATAAAATTACACAATGGTTTATATGCTTGTTTTTCTATTGTTAATGATATTAAATATTGGTCATACCTTGAAGTGCCAATTGATGAAAAACCCAAGTTAATTATTCCACAATTAAAGGTTGTCAACAAGGCTTTTGAAGCAATTGTTGAGATTCATAAGAGAGTGAAAATAATTGTAAAAGATTCCCAAAATAGAACTACTGAAGAAGATATTGCTAAGGTAATAAATATTTTGCAATTAGAATCTTTTTCACTATAATAAATGAGCATAAAAAATGTAGTCGTACTCGGTTTGAATGTTTAAATTCTTGCTGGGACGTACTTGAAATAAACACGAAAGGATCAACATGATCTCAAAAGCAGAAAAAATTGAACTAGTTAAAAAATTCGGCAAGAATGAAAAAGACTCAGGAGATTCAGCAGTTCAAGTTGCCATTTTAACAGCAGAAATTGAATCTCTAAAAAAACACTTTGAAGTCAATAAGAAAGATAAACATTCTAAAAGAGGTTTCTTAGCTAAAATTGCGCTCAGAAAAAAATTATTATCTTATTTAAAAAAACAAGATTACAACAGATACCAAGAAACAATTAAAGCGCTTGGTCTAAGAAAATAATTATTTATACATTTTAAAGTAAATCAAAAGACATATATTTTGAATGGAATATGTGTCTTTTACTAACAATTATTTTTCAATCCCAAGCAATACATATAACATTACTCTTTTAATGCGGGATGAGGTATATCTTCGGGAGTTGGTGCGATCAATAAAGTCGTCAAATGTTCTAGCATCAATATGTTTTTTAAAGAGATTTTCCATCCCTTCAGAAATCATTTTATTTTTGGCTAATTTCTTGGCAGGAGTTTCTAAAATTATTTTTTGAAATTTTTTATAATGATCTTCAATTCTTTCTGGTATTTTTTTAAATTTCACAGGAGTATATTTTGATATATCTCTACCCATGAATATTTGTTTTCTGATATATGAAGCAGATGCAAATTCCATATTCGGAACATCAGAATGAAAATCAACTGTTCTTTTAATAGTGTGAGGAGTTATTGGCAAATCATTATTAACAATTACTTTACAATACTCTAATCCTAAAATGTCATTAGGCAATGAAATAGGATTTCCAATTAATTTAGTTAAAGATTGAGCTGCGGCTTTTGGAAAAGAATATCCCATTTTTAAAAATTGCTTAAGGATAACATTATATTTTTCTTCATTATCTTTTATTGCTTTTGCTATAGTCATTAAACGTTTTGGGTCATTTGATTCAGAACCAAAGAATAATTTATCAATCTTTAATTCACTTGCAATCATTACAGCACCATAAGCAAATATATGAGCTGCTTGAGTAGCATACTCAAAAGGCAACTCGACAACTTTATCAGCTCCATGTTTTAATGCCATTTCCATTCGATCTGAAAACGAGGCAATTGCTAATTCTCCTCTTTGTACATATTTACCAGACATGATAATCGTTATCTTATCATTGGGTCACCTTCTTTTAGCTTCTTTTAATTGGTGTATGTGTCCATTATGAAATGGATTATATTCTGCAATGATTCCTATACTCATATACAAATCATAAAACATTTACAATAAATTAAAACTTTTTGTTATAATTTTTTAGCAAAACACACATAAGGAGACATCATGGCTATAGTACCAAAACGTAAAACCTCGAAACAGAGAAAAAGAACCAGAAGATCTCATCATGCGCTTTCTCAACCAAACTTGGCTACAGTCAATGGTGAAAAAGTTCCACATAGATTAGTTAATTTTTTTAAGAGAGAAGACTTATCAAATAAAGATAAGTAATACATATATTTAACCACTGCTTCTAATTGCAGTGGTTTTTTTATAAACAATATTTAAAAATATTATTTTATTGCAACACAATTATTTTATTTATATATAATAATAGTGGTAAGAAATGGGAGGAAGTGGTAATGTTTGGAAATTTCAACAGAAGTTTAGATGACAAAAACAGAGTTATGATTCCTTCTAAGTTGCGTTTGCAGCTTAGTGAAATTTGTTACATCACAAGAGACTTAGATAATGTTCTAGTTTTAAGAGATGAAACTAATTTTAAGGAATGATCAACAACCTTAATGTCATTAAATACACTTGATAAACAGGCTCGGAAATTTGCGCGTGTGTTACTAGGAAGAACTTCTGAAGTTACCATCGACAAACAAGGTCGAATCCAATTTAATCAGAACATCATGACCCAAACATCTCTTACCAAAGAATTAGTATTTATTGGAGTCGGAAATAAAATTGAAATACATTCTAAAGAAGATTTTGAAAAAATACAACAAGAATTTGAGAAAACTAATTCATTAGATGAATTAGCCAATCAACTTCTTAATAAAGGTGCAAAACTGTAATGACTAAACACATTTCGGTGATGCTAACAGAATCAATGACTGCTCTTTCACTTAAACCTGATGGGGTATATGTTGATTTAACATTGGGGAGAGGTGGACACTCTTCCGAAATTTTAAAGACACTTGAAAATGGCATGCTCTTGGCATTCGATAAAGATAAAACAGCGCTTATTGAAAGTGCAAGCGATCTTAATCAAATATCAAATAAATACCAACTAGTACATTCAGACTATAGAAATTTAAAGAACGAACTAGATAAACTTGGTATTAATGTTGTTGATGGCATCTTTGCAGATCTTGGAGTCTCATCTCCTCAACTAGATGAAGCGCAAAGAGGATTTTCTTATTCTAAAGATGCTCCTCTTGATATGCGGATGAATCAAAACCAAGAAGTAAGCGCTTATGACATTGTCAATTCATACAGTGAAGAAGAGTTGGTCAAGATATTTTGAAGTTTTGCAGATGTAAAGCTCCCAAAAAGAGTTGCGAAAGGTATTATTTCAAATAGACCAGTTAAGACAACATTAGAATTAGTCGATGTTATTAGGAGTTCACTTCCAGCAGCTATAGTTCGTAAAAAGAATCCAGCTAAAGCTGTTTTCCAAGCGATACGAATAGCTGTGAATGAAGAACTAGAAAGTCTTGAAAAAATGTTAATTGATGCTACTGACTTGTTAAGAGTTGGTGGTTCGTTAGCCATCATTACTTTTCACTCTATCGAAGACAGAATTGTTAAAAGGTTTTTTAAGCAGTTTATAGAAGATAAAACCGGGAAACTTCCAATCATTATTGAGCGGAAATGAACGGCCAAAAATTATAAACCTTCAAAAAACGAAATTGAAGTAAATCGAAGATCTCGTAGTGCGAAATTAAGAGTACTTACAAAACTAAAGGATTAAAACATGAAAAGAAACATTGCAACTACTATCCAATTTACTAAAAAGAAAATTTTCTTGATAGTAATTGAATCAATAGCAACCAACAAGGTTGAGATTTTTAGTAGTTCAGCACACCTCCATGATGCCTCATCTTTTTTAGATGAAGCATTAAGAGAAGCTAATGCAATAATAGGCGGCGTGATTGAGGATGTATCTGTTGTTGTTAATTCATCAAAAGAAACTAAGGCAAGCATTAAACCCTTTTTACAATCGATTAAGATTTCTGGCACAATTGTCTCAGAAGTTGACATCGAAAATGCGGTCCAATTGACTAAGTCAAGTTTTGAAGAAAAAGGCAGAAAAGTTATTCTTGTTCAACCTATTAAATATAAAGTCTTTGACATATTATGAAAATCATATGACAAAGCACCAATTAATAAAACTGGTAGTAAATTAAAAGTTACATCTGTTGTAACAACGATCGCCTTTAATATTTATGAATTTATCACTCAACTAATTAATTCAAAAAACCTGAAGATAAATAAGTTTTTACTATCGCATCAAGCGATTAGTCAAAATAATTTATCTGAATCTGCATTAGCAGAAGGGGCTATTTTGATTCATGTTGAAGGCAACGAAACGTTTATTACGATAAATAAAAATTCATCAACAATAGCGTCAATGTCAATTTATGATTTTGGATTCAAATCTCTTGAAGCCGGAATTAGTAAATTGTTTGGTTGTTCTAAAGAAGAAGCTAAAAAAATGATTACTCTTTATGGATCATTTAATCAAAATATAAATCGTGTTATCTTTCGAAAATACGTGAACCATAAAGAAAAATTATTTATGCAAACTGATTTAAATAAGATCATAGATTCATTTGTTGAAAAACTATTAATGGTATCAAAACAATTCATTACCCAGAAAAAAGTTTCAATGCTGCCAATTATTATTTCAGGCAGGGTTGAACAAATTGATGGAATACTGGAATTTGCTAAAGCGAGTTTTGGGGCCAATCATGTTTCAATCTATAATCCTTTGACTTATATTTCTGCAAGTTCAAAGAATATTTGTGCAATTGGTATCACTTTATTTAACGAAAGGATTAATGAAATTCTTGGGCGGCAAAATAACACTATTGTGGAAACTAACCCCCAAAGAATCTCATCACTGAAAAAAGAAGATAGTAAAAATAATATCATGAAAAGGATAATTGAAAAATTAGGAGGAAAAAATGTTTGAAAATAATAATGAAAAAAATAATACAAGCAACAACGAAGTAAGACAAAAAGTTGATGCAGTTGCAAGAATTAAAGTAATTGGAGTTGGCGGTGGAGGAAACAACACTATTCATTCAATGATTAGAGAGGGAATTGAAGGTGTTGAATTTATTGTCGCTAACACTGATGAACAAGTATTAAATTCAACAATTGCAAACACCATTTTACCTTTAGGTAGATCTGTTAAAGGGCTAGGAGCTGGAGCTAATCCAGAAGAAGGTCGTAAAGCAGCTTTAGAATCTGAAAACGAAATTAAGGAAACTATCAAAGGTGCAGATATGGTAATTATTGCTGCAGGTATGGGAGGTGGAACGGGTACTGGAGCAGCTCCTATAATCGCTAAGATAGCTAAAGATATGGGCGCATTAACAATCGGAATTGTAACAACACCGTTCTCATTCGAGGGTACACAAAGATCCAAGAATGCTGCTGAAGGACTTGAGAATATTAGGGCAGCTTGTGATTCACTAATAGTTGTGTCTAACGATAAGTTATTAGAACAATTTGGAGGAATCTCACTTAAAGATTCATTTATCTATGCAGATAAAATCTTAAAGCAAACTGTTAGAACCATTACAGACCTGATTGCTATACCGGCTCTGATTAATCTTGACTTTGCTGACGTAACAACAGTTATGAAAGACAAAGGAACAGCATTAATCGGTATCGGTCGTGCTACAGGTGACGATCGAGCTTCAAAAGCGGCAATACATGCAATTTCTTCTCCAATTTTAGATGCTTCTATCAATGGAGCATCACATGCAATTATCAACATTTCAGGTGGAGATATCACATTAGCAGAAGCAAGTAAAGCCGTAGATACAATTAAGCAAGCAGCTAATTCAGATCTTAACATTATATTTGGTGTTTCTATTGTCGAAAGCCTAGGTAAAGACATTCAAGTTTCGGTCATTGCCACAGGTCTTGTCGAAAATAAAGAGCTAACAAGTGAAGAGATTTTGAAAGAAGCTTCTAATGCTGTTGAAACTATGAATATCGATTTTGAAAATGACAAAACTCGTGAACTGCTTATGTCTGATCCACTTCCTGAAGAAGAAAAACTTCAAATCGATGATGAGATCGAACTTCAAAATTCACCTTGAGATAGTGACGATGATGACGATGATGAGCTTCCAGCTTTTTTAAGAAAATAAAAAGTTATTTTAAAGATGATGTATTGTTTCCATATTCATATGGATTTAGCAAAATCTAATATCTAACTGCTATCGTAATATAAAAGTTGAAAATTTATTTTCCAATCTAGATAGATTAAAAGGACCAATAAGGGTCCTTTTAATTACTCTTTTTTATTATTTTCTGTTCATATACCTAAACTGATTAATGCTTATTTGCTATAATGAAATTGTCTCAACTTGGGACGCAAATTCACGGAATGAATCTGATTGTGATAAAAAAGGTAATTACGCTACCTAATGTTGTAGTTACTACTGTATACCAAAAAAACAAATGTATTAAAAGATTTTTTTAATGTGCCATGTTGAATGTGTTTATGCAACATGAGATTGGGCCATCGTCCGATCAAGAATAATAAACGATGATGTTTATATTCCTTTGACAACCACAGTCGTAAGATTGGTAAAGTGGCGGCCATGAATATAATGGGTAAAAAAGAAGAATTTTTTGGCACACTTGGGTCCTTTGGATTAAGGTTCCACAATATGGAATTCTTTAAGACAGGGATGACTAGCGACCTAGAAACAAAAAGACAAAATATAAAGATTATTACTTCAATTATCCAAACATCTGATGCAGCAAATTATAGTGGTGTATCATAATCAGTGACGTTGAAGTTAGTAGCGACCGAAAAAATGTTATTATTTGCAATGAAGCAATCGGGACAAATAAATCAGCGGCGATGATAATTTCTGTGATTGCCACTGCAGTATGGAACAAAATGCATGTTACTGATTTGGATCAATTCAATTGATTTTATGCATCACTATTTTCTAGGACGACAGATATTATTCATATAGCAGCAACACAGTTAAGTAAAAGGGTGGTTAAATAATGAATCAACTAGTTTCACTAAAACGTAAGAGGTTGTACGATAAAAAATGCAGAAGATACACTAATTCAATTAATGGAAAATTGTATTTAACAATTGCTGATGCTGATTTTAAGGTATCGAAAGCAATCATAAAAGATGTTGTTTCATGTGTTGAAATAGGTGATATTTCTTATAAATATCAAAAGGATGAGTTGTATGATGCTGTTAACAAATGGTATAAAAAATCATGAGATATTGATTTTGATAAAGAAGACATTTTATTTGCAAATGGCGTTCTTTATTGAATACATGTTGCTATTTATGCCTTTAGTAAAAAAGGTGATAACATCTTAGTAATGCCACCTGTTTATGATCCGTTTTATAATTTGATTAAAAGAACTGATCGTAAAATGATTAAGAGCAATTTAGTTTATAAAGACCATAAATGAGCAATAGATTTTAAAGATTTAGAAAAGAAAATGGTTCTTTCTAAATTATTACTTCTTTGTTCACCTCATAATCCCACAGGTAATATCTGAACTAGAGAGCAATTAATTAAAATAAATGATTTAGCTATTAAACATAATGTTATTTTAGTGGCGGATGAAATATGGCAAGATGTTATTTTGGATGGTAACTTTGAACACTCTTTAAATCTGAAGAATGTCTCCAAGGTTGTCCATATTGCTTCCCCGGCTAAAACTTATAATCTCGGTGGACTACAATATGGTCATATGATTTGTAAAAATACAACATTAATGAAACAAATGGCTAAAGGGCATGATGCCTTAATGAGTTATTCTTCCTCACAACCATGAATAACAGCTGCAGTTGTCTCTGCTTATACAAATCCCAAAAACAATGTTTGAAAAAATGAATACATTGATCTTCTAAGTTATAATGCACACAAATTATCAAATTTCTTAAAAGATAATGATTATAATTATGCATATCCATATGGAGTATCATTGATGTTTATTGAATTGGGTGATAAAAAAATGCATTCTGATGTTATGTTAAAGAAATTATTTGATCTTGGGGCGGTTGTCACGCCTGGACATAATTATGGAAGTGAATATAAAACTTGAGTAAGAGTAAATATTGCTATTAGTGCTAAAGATATGGCTTTATTTATTAAAATTTTAGAACAATTAAAAAACAATGGAAAGGATTAACATGAAAATAATTAATTCAAAAAATGCACCTAGTGCAATCGGGCCATACTCACATGCTGTTGCTGCTAATGGAATGTTATATGTATCTGGACAAATACCTTTTGCTCCAAAGATGATGATATGTGTTGGGGGTGGGATAAGAGAACAAACTAAGCAATCATTAGAAAACCTTAAAGCAGTGATTACTGAAGCGGGAACTTCACTAGATAAAGTTGTTAAAGTAGGGGTCTTCTTAAAGGATCTAAAACAATTCAATGACATGAATGAAGTTTATGCTACATACTTTAATCATCATAAGCCCGCTAGGACTTGCCTTGAGGTTGCGCGTTTACCAAAAGATGTATTAATTGAAATAGAAGCAATTGTTTCACTTACTTAAAAATCACTATATATGATTATCTAACTCTATGATTGAACAAAAACGAGAAGAGCTTTATAACTTAGAAAAATAACTTGATATGCCACTTTGTTATAAATAAATTTTCTTGTAATCTAAAATTAAGTGTTAATAGGTAATGAATGAAGCAACTCATTAGAACTAACATTTAAGATTAATAAATGCAACAAAATGCTAATTAATCGCGTAAAACTTATGGAAAATTTATGTGTAAAAAATAAATAACATATTATTTAGTTTAAATATGGTTTAATTATAATTGATGATAAAAATTAATTGAGAATTAAGCGATTGCAGCAACCCCCTTTCCAAGGGAAACTATTACATTCAATTATCTATTTCAAATATATAACCTACATGGTTATATTTTTTTATTTTTTTCATTAAAAAAGGAGAACAAATGAATAAAAATATGAAAGAGAATGAGAGTAGATCAATAATAATTAATATTAAAGAAAAGGAGACACATGAATAAGCACATAAGTTATAAGGGATTTTGAACAATGCTAGCATTAATGTTTGGCTTTACCATTTTTTCAGCTTCTGTAATGTCAGGTGCTGGACTAGCAAAAGAGATGGCCACATGAAAAGGAGCAATAGCTATATTGATGGGTAATGTTATTTTAGCATTATATGGAGCAACATTAGCATTTATATCTAGTAAAAGAAAGAAGAATTTGGATGGTGTTTTAAAAAGAGCCTTTGGCAAAAATGGAGCCATAATTCCTTCGATGGTCATGATCGCGACACAAACAGGATGATTTGGAGTTGGAATCGCAATGATAGCAATCCCGCTAGGGATGTATTCTAATGTTTCACCATGAGCATATGTTTTTATTTTTGGTGGACTTATAATGCTTACAGCCTTTTTTGGTATCAAATCATTAACTATAATTTCTATTGTTGCGGTGCCGCTTGTGCTTATATTGGGATTTATCGCTATTGGTATGTCTGTTGGTCTTGGAACATATAAGCATCACATTACCGGTAATACAAATTTTTGGGTCGCGATTTCCATAGTAATAGGCACCTTTATTTCTGGTGCAACCTTTGTGCCTAATTTTGCTGTAAATGCAAAATCAACAAAAATCGCAGTTTCAACAACAGCCTTAGCCTTCCTTGTTGGTAATGGTTTAATGATTTCTTTTGGATTTATTTCACAACTATTTATTGCAGACCAAGTATTGGGGTTTGTAACTATAACAGATGCTATATCAAACAAAATAACAAACGGAATGTTTTTAATCACAATGGGTATAATCATCTTAATTTTAAATATATGAACAACAAATGATTCTGGATTATATTCTATTTCTCTTGGATTAAACCACTGAATCAAGATGCCGATATACTCAGATGGTATTATTAAGTGAAAAGAAATACCCAAAAGAATATGAGTTGTCGTTTTTGGACTCTTGGGATCAGCTGCTTCCATATGATTGTATACCAACTTTATTGTATTTTTAAGTTATATGAATAGATTTGTTCCACCAATTGGAGCTCTAATCATGATTAATTATTTATTCAAAAACCAGGAGACAAGATTCACATGAAAGGAATGTAAGTTATTGGAAATATTTTTCATGGCATTATCAACGGGATTAACATTTATTCCATTATTCACAATTTATGCTCCGCTTGTATCTTTCGGGTTTACAGTTGTTCTTTACTTGCCATATATTCTCTTAGAAGAAAAATATTTTCCGACAAAAATTAATATTATAGAAGATAAAAAGGATGGAGCCTAAAATGAAATTATTGCTACAAAACGTATCGTTAAATAATGATACTACTGACATAATGATTGAAAATAATGTAATAAAAATAATTCAAAAAAATATAAAAGGCATAATGGATAAATCAATTGATTGTCACAATTCATTAGCATTACTACCTTTTAATGATGCACATGTACACATTGATTCGGCTCTAACTGCAGGAGAACCAAGGTTTAATGAATCTGGTTCATTGTTTGAAGGGATAGAAATATGAAGTGAAAGAAAAACAAAATTAAATGAAAAATGTTTTATTGATAGAACCGATAAGTTATTTGAAAAATATATTAATAACGGAGTTCAAAACATCAGAGCCCATGTTGACATAACTGGCAATGGCGTTGAAATCATAAAGTGAGCAGTAAAACAAAAAAAGAAATGGGAAGATAAAATATATATCCAGCTAGTAGCTTTTCCTCAGGATGGAATTTTAACTAAGCCAGAATTTAAGAATAATTTATTGAAAGCCATTGAATATGGAGTTGATGTTCTTGGCGGAATTCCACATTATGAAATGTCCCTAAAGCACGGATGAGAGTCTATTGACTATATTCTCAAAACCGCTAAGGAAAATGATGTGTTAGTTGATATGCATTGTGATGAAATTGACGATCCAAATTCAAAATTCTTAGAATACCTTGCAGCTAAAACTTATGAATTAGGATTAAGTGGAAAGGTCACAGCTTCACATACAACCGCTTTTGCTAGATATAACAATGCCTATGTAAGAAAACTATGGGGTATACTAAAAAAATCAAAAATGAATTTTATTGCCAATCCTCTTGTTAATATTCATTTAGGAGGAAGATTTAATGAAGTGGATAAAGGCAGAGGGATAACAAGGGTGAAAGAGATTTTAGATCAAAATTTAAATGTCGCCTATGGGCATGATGATATACAAGATCCATGATATCCATTAGGTGATGCAAATTTATTGCAAGTGCTTTTTATGGGGATTCATTTGAATCACTTAACAGGTTATAAACAAATTTTGAATTCCATAAATTTAATAACAAGAAATAGTGCTAAGCTAATGTTTATTGATTATCCAGAAATAGCAGAAGGTAACGTAGCGAATTTTTTGATAATGAATGAATCAAACATCTACGATGTCATTAGAAAAATCGATAGAGTTAAGTTTAATATCAAAAACGGCATCATTATAAATAAATCCGATTCACTGTAATAACTCTAATATTAATTTAGATAAATTATCAAATATATTACTAAATATAGAAACGATTGTAAATACAATGGTTTAATTTATTGGATTTTAATTAGTGTTTTTTATTCTATAATTAATACAAACAATTAATGATGATTATGGAGAAAAATGAAAAAAATTATTAGTAAAAAAATTGAAAAAATTTGAGGGTATGAAATATGGATGTACTCTCCAGTAAAAGGGATGGAAACAACATTTGAGGATGGCAAATTAACAACCCATGGTCCCTTGATTAAAATTATTCAAGCAAATAGACCACTATCTGTACAAGTGCACCCCGATGATGATTTTGCTAAAGAATTAGAAAATGAGGAAAATGGTAAAACAGAATCATGATATATCTTAAATCACGATCCTGATGCTAAAATAGTGATTGGTTTAAAACATTATGATGAACAAATTATTAGAAAAAAAATATCTGATGGATTATTTGAAGATAATTTAAAATTTATTAATGTTAAAATAGGTGATTTTTTTAATATTCCAGCAGGATTAGTCCATGGGATTGGAGCAGGTATTAAAGTGTTGGAAGTGCAACAGCCTTCTGATACAACATATAGATACTTTGATTACAATAGATTAGAAAATGGTAAGCCAAGAGAATTGCACATTGACAAGGCAATCAAAGTCCAAAAAAAACTTGCTTATAACTTGGAACCTATCTCACAAAAACCATTGACATATAAGAACGCAGTTGGGAGACAAATTTTTTGTGTAGAACCTTCAACATTAAAGGAAGATTCTATCGTGATTGATTTGAATAACGAAGTTGCATATTTAGCCGAAAAAAATGAAATGATTAACTTTAGCAAGTATGTTATTGTTAGCTTATGAAATACATAATTTTCTTAGAAAGATCTACATGTCAACCTGAAAAAAAATATTCTATACTTCTAAATAAAAGAAGTGCATTTTTTATTTGCTATAATGGTGATAATGTTAAAACATAATTACCACACACATACTGTTTTATGTAACCACTCAAGTTTGACTATAGAAGATCAAGTGTTGCTTGCTATTCAAAATAAGCTTAAGACGATTGGTTTTTCTGAGCATATTGATTTACCATCTGGCGATGATGGATTAAGACTTGCAAATTTTGTTGCATTTAAAAAATTCGTTAAAGGCGCTTTGCTAATGAAAGAAAAGTACAAAAACCAGATCGATGTGAGAATTGGTTTGGAATCAGAAATTATTGATCCACAAACAGGCCTGCTTCTTTTTGACCATATCAAAAAGCGCCTTTCTTATCCTGGTGTGGAATATTTTATTATTGGTCATCACTTTTATCGTGATGGAGTTTATTCCAAGACAAGACTCAATACCATGAAAGAATCAAAGTTCTATGTCAACGCCTATAAAAAGGCTTTAAAAGAACTAAAACCTTTATATCTTGCTCATCCAGACGTCTTTTTAAATACAAGGGGTGATGCCGAGTGACAACCGCAAGAGAAATATATCGCAAAGCATATTCTGAAGCTTTCAAAAAAACATAATATTATTTTAGGAATTAATCTTAGTGGTCTGCGTCACAAAGAAAACTACCCCAATATGCGCTTCTTTGAAATGGCAAAAGATGAAGGATGTGTGGCCATTATAGAATTAGATGCTCATAGCACTAATGATTGAAGTGCTGAATATATTAAAAAAACTTATGCCTTTGCTAAAAAAACTAAAATAAAACTTGTAGATAAAATAGACTTTTAGGGCAAGTCAATATTTTTGTATTGTGGATTATATGTTTTTTAAAATTTTGATTATTTTTATGATACTAGCTCTATTTGCTGCTATTAATTTAGGCATAAGAAAATCAGTTGAATGAACAATTCCGTTTATAATGGTGCTCCATTGAGCTAACATATTATGCTGTATTTTATTTCCTTTTTTAGCAATGAGTTGTCTGCCAATAATTCCATTAATAAATAAATCAAAGTTTACTTCTTTTAGTGCAGACATATCGTTGATTATATCATCCATATTATCCATTGAATATTGCAATTGTCCGTCGATGGATATATATTTTTTAATTTTTTCTGCAGAAAGATATTTCGGCATCAAAATATTGTCTAAAAAATAATCAACATTAATAATGGAACTCCTGTTATGGAAGAATACGTTAGTAATGGTCTTGAAATATTCTACATTAGTATTGGTATCAATATCAAATATTTGATCAGCTTTTCCTCAGTATCTCGAGGATATTAATAGTGCAGCAAAATCAGCTTCATTCATCACATATTTATCCCCGTCAAGATTAATTTCCCCTTCTCCATATAGGAGTTGATTTCAAAAATAGTTTATATATATTTGGTTTCAACGTAAGCTGTGTTCATTTGTGATTATTTTAAAATCTAATTCTTTATCTTCTTCTTCATTGGTCATATCTAAACTCATTGATGAATGAATAATTTCATTGTTATTTGACACTATTATTATCTTTTTATCTAATCCTTTTAAATATTTCAACTCCATTGATATTTGGAAATCACAAAGACTATCAAATACCCCATCAATAATTATAGTTGGCTTGTCTGACTTCTTAATAATGTCATTAATTTTTTCGGTGATCTTGTTATGATCAAAAATATTTTGAATATCTGCAGGAGATATCAGCAGGTGCTCCTCATTATTAGTGAGCGCATTCACTGTTTCTGTTTTTCCAGATTTTGGTTCTTTCACAAGTATGTGCACATCATTCCTAATGGATTTTATAGCATTTTTAATCATTTATTCTCCAATTGTTAGTTATAAATTGTTTTTAATCCAAATCAATAGACTTAAATATAAAATAACATTTAAATTATATAAACATATTGATTTACCATATTTTATTTTTTGATAACAATTCATTAATTTTATATTGTTTTTTATTATTATGCATATTTTATATAATAAGATAGTGAAACAATTAACTGAAAAGCTATTAATGAAATAACAAAGAAGTATAATTATGCTATTTATATCGAAACATTGTTAAAAAATAATGACATTATTGAAGAAAACTACAAATTGTCCATTATTAACATGTGCATTAGTTATGAAGCATATATATCTGATTTATTTGATATGGTTTTTCACAAAAACCCTAAATATAACCATCCATGATCAAACACTAGAGAAATAATTAATCGTTTTAAGATTGATGTTACTAATGAATATAAAAATGCTCATGATGCATGAGATTACTACAACACTCTTAAGCATATTAATCAGGCAATGAACCATGAATATGAAAAATTAGTAAAAAATATGATTTAATAACTAGTTGCAAAAAAGCATCATCATTTGTTTATCATACATTAAAATCATCCTTAATGATTTGATCCAGTTAATATTTGCTTAGGGAGTTTGACACAATTATTTTGTCCTCTATAATGTAGAACTTTTATCTCAAAAACAAAAATTAAATACTACAAAATGCTATTTTTGGCATAATACTATGGATGAGAAATTATTTATCTTTTTTGATTGTTGAAAAATTCATTGTTTGCATTGTAATTATACATTGAGTGGTATTGTCTCCAGTGTTAAAATATGATTTATTCATTGTATTGTCCGTGCTTTGCTAATTCTCCATATCATTTTGCAGACTTTTTAGCACTTATCTTGCCTGTTTTTATATCTAAACTATAAAGACCGTATCTGTTCTTATATGCATTAAGTCATGACCAGTTATCAATATATGTTCACATATGGTATCCGATACAATTCGCGCCTTCAGAAATCGCTTTATGAACATAGTGCAAATGTTCCTTGAAAAATTCAATACGATAATCATCCATGATAATTCCGTCTTTTTTTCATATTTCTTCATTTTGAATTCCGATACCATTTTCAGCAATAAACATCTTTTGATTATTGTAATTATTTTGTATATTCTTAATCATTAAATAAATTGCTTCAGGAAAAATTTCTCATCCTCTATGTTTGTTAATTTTCCTATTGGGCATTTCATAGTCATCATAAAGTTGGCCTTCCAAAGGTTTATATAAATTAAATGATTGTTTGTTTACAACTTCTTTTGTCCTTTTTGGTGTGTAGTAATTTAATCCTAATAAATCAATTCCGATATTTCTTTTAATTATATTTATTTCCTCATTTGTCATTTCTCACATATAACCATTTTGTTTTGCATGATTAATTATTTCTTGCGGAAATTCTCCTTTAATAATGGGATCCAGAAATGATCTATATTGAAATAATGATGCTCACTTTGCTGAATTAATATCTTCTTCAGTATCTGATCTTGGTATAACAGGAGTGATATTTAATATAATCCCTATTTCACTTTTTAGATTCATTTCTTTAAATAATTCCACACTTCTTAAATGGGCAATTAAATAATTAAATAATGATTGGTATCCTTTTTTAACATCATATATAGCTGGCAAATGAAACTTATTGAAATATCCCATTTCAACTGGAACAATTGGTTCATTGAATGTAAATCAATAATCAACAATATGGCCAAATTCTTCAAAACAAATCTTAGCATAATAAATATAAGCATCTATGGCTTCTTTAGTTTCAAATCCGCCTTTTTCATATAGTCATAATGGCATATCAAAATGCATCAAATTAACAAGTACTTTCATCCCAGAATTTTTAATACATTGTAGATAGTCTTTATAAAATTGAACGGCATCTTGTGAAACATTTTTTCCATCTGGAATTAATCTAGTTCACTGTATTGATGTTCTTAAAGAATTGAAATTTGTTTCTTTTGCTTTTTGGACATACTCTTTATAACGGTTTCTTGCATCACCCAGAACATATTTATTGTCATAAAAGTTGCCACCATTTTTATATCAATAATCTCATACGGATTGTGTTTTTCCGTCCATATTAATTCCGCCTTCTGTCTGTGGTCCTGACGTTGCTGAACCAAACATGAAGTTACTTGGAAACTTTATAGTTTTTGTCATATTTAATCTCCTATTTACTTAGAGTGCATAACTTAAATCATCTTAAATTATAATATATTACATCTATCATATAGTATTAATTTCTAATCTGAAAATTAGGTTCACATATTCCTGGACAAAACAATCAATTTTTAATCTCTCATATAAAACGTAAAACTACATTAATTATTTATTGAATATAATTTTATATTATAATAATAATGTCTGACAGGAGTACCACAAGGTTGAGATACATCCTTAATGACCTGATCCGGTTAATACTGGCATAGGGAGTCGACACAATTCTTTTTGTGTCCTCCTAATCATAGGAGGATTTTATTTTCAAAATTAAAAAAATAGCAATATTACAAATTACTATGGTCGGAATTATGTTAGGACTTATCACTGTCTTTAAATACATAGATGGAATTATTCCAAAGACACCACTTGGATATGCATGATTAGAGTTATATATGGTTTTCGGAGTAATTATGTTGTTAGTCTTACCTTTTATGACATCACTTTTAGTGTTGATCACAGCTCCGTTTTTACGGTTTGCTTTAGGACAAACATTTCAAGCAAGTCTAGCAAGTTTTATTTTAGATTATACATCACTAGTATTGGGTTTATTAATTGTTTATCCAATGAAATTTATTAAAAACAAATGAATCTTCATACCATGCTTAATTTTGTTGATTATAGTTATTTTTAGTATTAAAGAATTTTGGCATACCACTTCAGGAGTTGTGGCTTATAAAGTCAGTTGAGGATTATCATCATCATTAAATGCCCTTATTGTTTTCATTACAATGGCAGCAATGGTTTTTGCCTTGATTATGATACCTAAACTAAAAATGTTGCAAAAACTTGCTACAAAAAAAGAGTTCAAATGATCTTAAAAGATAAAACAACAACAAAGATAATCCGTAAAGGTTATTTAAATACAGTTTATAAACAAGATGATTTATATATTAGAGAACCAAAAGAAGTTAAATCTAATCTAGAAAATGAAGTTAAAATCTTTAACGCCCTGAATATAAAAACCCGCCTGAATAATAGTGGTGTCATGACTCGTTCATGAATTAACGGAGAGACTATTGTAAAGTGAACATCGCCCATTTTGAATTTAGTTAAAGAGAAGATTGAAGAACTGCACAAGTTGCACATAGATGGTCTTTCAGTCCATGATTGGACTAAATATGATAAGTGGTTAGCTAAATTACCGATGGAGTATTTAAGTGATTTTAAAAACAAACGTAATTTACTTAAAAATTATAACCATGTGGTTTCACACAATGATTTAAATAAAGAAAACATGTTGATTAATAAAGGCAAAATAACCTTTATTGATTATGAATGGTCTAACATGAATGTTGAGTTATTTGATTATGTTCAATTTTATGTTACCGAAGGTGAGTTACTTGTTAAAAAAAGTAATGAATTCAATGAATTATTATTTGTTTCTTTATGTTATTTTTATTTATGGACCTTTGATGTGCCAAAGTCTAATTTTGTTCTTCATTTACGTGCTAAATACAAAAAGATGCTCTCAAAATAACTAGTGTTGTGAAGCAGTAATTTATTGAAGCAGTAATGAAACAACACGGGCGGTTTCTTCGGAAATGCTTTGATAAAGATCAAGATTATTGCCATTAATGAATTCCTTCACTTCTGCCACCATTTTGTTATTCATGTGGCCGCAAGATATATTTGTAAATGCCTTCTTGCCATCTAAATAAACAACGTTATTACCATCTTGCGTTAACTTTATAATTTTCTTGGTAGCTAGTATAGTGGTCTATACAATTATTGTATACACCACTATACAATGTGTTATAATAACACCATGGAAACAAAACTAATCAAAAGAGTTGCATACAAACAAGTAGTTATGACACTAAAGGATAATCAGATACCGCTGATCATAGGTCTTAGAAGAATAGGTAAGACCACAATTTTAAAACAATTAAATAAAGAGTTTAAAAATTCCTTCTATCTTTCGCTTGATGATTTTGAAATTTATGCTTTAAAAGATTTAGAACTATGAAATTATTTAGTTGATTTATCTGCTAAATATGATTTACTATTACTGGATGAAGTTCAGTTAAGAAAAGGATGAGATTTAATCATTAAAAATTTATTTGATAAGTTCACTAGTAACAATATATGTAAATATGTTGTAACGGGCTCATCATCTATTAATCTGTTAGGTAAAGAAATGGGTGTAAATCGAATCAAAAGAATTTATTTAGATACTTGAGATTTTGATGAATATTTGACATTATCAGGTAAGAAGAAAACATTTGCTGAATTTGAAATTTTTTTAGGAAGAGGATTTCCTGCATATATACAATCTGATAAAAGTATCTTTGACATGCTCAATGAAACTTTAAAACCCATTATATTGAATGATATTCCAAAGGCATTTAATAATATTGATACATTAGCTTTAATGAGGTTTATTAAAGAACTATCGCATTTATCAAATGGAGAGGTTAATGAAACAACCTTAGCTAATAAAGTTGGGATCACAAGAGTAACGGCTAAAAATTATTTGGATATTTTAGAAAGAGCTTCTTTAATTAAAATTATCTTTAAAATGGATGAAAGATTAATTATTGGAAAGAAAAAGACTAAGAAAGTATATTTGAATCCTCATTTACATGTTTGATTGCTTGGAAAACAATTTAGCGAAATAAACGGTAAGTACAAAGGGCATATTATAGAATCATATTGACTTTATTGAGCTACATCTATTAATGGTTGAACTAAGCAGTTTTATTATTATCAAGATAGCACATCTAAGGAAGAAATTGACTTCATATTATTAAATCCTAATGGATCAATTAAGACATTGCATGAATTTAAGTATTCAGATAGTCCTAGCATTAATAAAACATTTAGAACAACAATTAGTCAAAATAAATTCCTTTGATGTAAAGAAACAAAACATAAAGATAACTATGAAATGGTTTCAATACTTGATATGAATGGAAATTGATAACCACATTATTTTTTATGATGGTGACAAGAATTTTTTGTAAATATGATTATATTTTATGCTTAATTATATATTGTGAATACTTGCCTTATTTTTGCTTTATAGCAACAATTTTTAGTTCTATTTTATCAGAATTTCTATCAATAATTTCATCTACAACTATGGAACGGGCAAAAAATGGTAGATAAGGTTTTCCGTCATCTAATATTTTTGATGTTCCTATAGCTAATACAAATTCACTTATATCAGAGACATCTATTTCCATTCCTGATTTATTATTTAAATGATTATTTAAATAATTATTTATTTTCTCCGAATTCCGCTTAATTGCACTAATAGAATTTCTTACTTGAGCAACTAAATGTGAAATGGAGGCAGAATTGTGAAGTGCCTTTACAGCAATTAAGGTCTTATTCTTTATAAGTAAATCTGCAATTTCTAATTTTTCTAAATTTCCAAATTGAACCATTTTCTTATCAATATTTATTCATAATTTTTCTGATGCGACTCTTGTATTATATTCGGATTCGTGTTCTTTTGATGGTCAATTTGGGAATTTAATTTTAGAAGTAGCAATAGATTTATATTTTTCATTTACCTCATCTTTATAATCTTTATTTACTAATAATCATTTCCCTTCATTTAGAATATAGAATTCACCATTCAATTCCTGTTCTGTTGATAGCAAATATTTTAATTTTTTATGACTTAAAGATGAATCACCAGAACTACCATCATCCATAGAGTGAACAATCATATTCTCTATTTGGGTTCTACCTTTTACGATATTAGCTTCTTTAATCAACTTATTTGATAAATCATAAAACTGCTCTTTTAATTTATCGAGATGAAAGTATGCATGATTAGTATCTTCAAATGTAGGTCATGCAATCAAGCCTTTGTATTCATTACCTTTTAATTGTTTTTTAACAATATTTCAAAGCTTATTCTCCATATCGTTATCAACATTTTGATAAAAATCTAAAAAATCAAAATCTTTTTTATATAAACTCTTTTTAGAATCATTTAGAAAATATTCTTTTATAAAATCTTCAATGCAGTTAGTTATTTCTGAGGGATTGTAATCATTATTGATGGCGATTCTTATTCCATCATTAAGATACATTACACTTCCTGTTTTTTCAAATAAAGTATATTTTATCTTCATACTTTTAAGGTTATCATATATTTTTTTAAATCTGTAATTGTTAAAATCTGTATATTTATTTTTACCCTGCATCAAATTATCACCACTTACCTTATTTTTGCTAGATAATAAATTTATTTTTATTTCTTTATTTAGTGATTTGGAATGGTTTATTATTGATTTTATCCCAAAATTATCTTCAAAATATTCATAATTAATAAGTTCACTTGTGTTTCCTATAGAAATTGAAAAATAACGATTATCTATTTTTTTGAAAATAATTGCCTTTAATTTTGAGACATATTTTTTAATTTTTGCACCAGAAAAAGAATCAATCAAAGGTTCATGTATTGGAAAGATTTGGCTTTTTCTTATGTATGTTTGGTATACATCTCCAGATATAAAAATATATTCATTATCCTTGTGGGATTTATCAATCTCTTCGGACTTCGTTAATATATACTTTTCATGATCGATTAAAATGTCACTTATTTTAAAATCATTTTTATATAAATTTATTTTAATATCTCTTTTTATTGCCATTTAATAATTATATAGGAATCATATTTAAACTATGTTTTTTTCAAGTGAGCAGAATTATTTAGTAGGATTTTTGCTTTTAAACATTTTAGAGAAATTATGCTTAATCCTCTAAATAAGTTTAATTCAAAAAGTCTTTATCAAATAATGATAAATTTATTTTAACATTTTAATGACTATCTTGAACTAATAAACAAGGTTGTTCAATATACTTGCAATACTCACTGAGTCCATTTTTGCAGCAGGAATTTTATAAGATGAGTTCAGATGCCTTGTATGTAAAACAATATCAGAATGATGTTAATATATTTCAGAAAAGTTAACTCCGCCGTTATTGGTTCTGCTTAATTGTATTATATTGAATGTTTTTGAATAGTAGTTATTGACAAATTTATTTAGGATTAATAAATCTTTATTTGTATATTTATTTAAACTTTTCCCCTTAGGGATTAATCTTCTTATAATTCTATGTTTATTTTCTAGTGTCCCTTTTTCTCTTGAACAATATGGATGACAATTAAACAGCTTACCTATATTGATGATTTCATGAAGTAAATTATTTTCACCACCAATTATCCATAGTGTGAGTATTGATAGTTATATTATTTGTCTTTATAATGCCTTTTAAAGCTTTTTTGAACCCCATCATTGTTCGATCTAGTAAGTTGAATAGAAATTTCCGCTATGGATATCAATAAGGGTTAGTAGGGCTTGATCATCAGCTCTTTTTCCAATAACATATCTATTTCATAGTTATTTGGTTGTTGCCTTAATAGTATCTTGTCAGGCCTTACTTCGATACTGTTATATTTAACTAGTTTTTTGCGTTCATCATCTGATTTAAGACTAAAAAAGGGTTTTTTAGTGCTTGGTAATCATTTATAAATAAAACTATAATGTGGGGATTTTGCCATGTAATATATTCAACTCCTTTTAGGTGCATATCCATCATGATATCTTTTTTTGAACTCCTTCATAAATTCATCAACGGATCTTTTAGCTTTTACTCCCAGTATTTTTTCGTGAAATAAATGTTTACAAACCTTAATAAAGTTTAGATAAATTACTTCGGATTCAGAAGCGCACATATAAGCCTGATTAACTTTCATTTGATCTCTTTGCTGCTAGTATTGCTTGAAACTATAATAGATGCGGATGCGAGAACCTTGTCAATAGTTTTGTTTATTTTTCCTTCATACTTATCTTTTACAGCTATTCAAGCATCTTCTTATCTTTCCGTTGAATATGCTTGTTTCCCTACTAATGTCATATCTTGATAATTTTTTGTTGGCGTTATCTAATGCTAAATGTTTGTATAATTTCATTGGTCCCTTTTCTTTCTAATTAGTATGTAGCCCAATTGTAAGGCAAAGGAGCTTTTATAATGAAATTTTTAGGTACACTTAGGTGTGGACAGAACAAAAATAAAAATATATGAATCCATAAATTATTTGCTACTTAGCAAGTTTTTTGGACTGTTTTTGTATATATATTTTGTTTTTATTATATTTTCAGTTTTGTTATATTAGCACCTAGATATAGAATTATTCACTAATCATAAACTGATTTTTTTGCAAATAATTACGCATTTAAGTTCTTTTCTGAACTAACAAAGTCACTAAGCGATTATCCAATCTCATTGATTGTGTACAATGGTTAAACTCCCTTTTTATATACGTTTTCTCTGTGGTATTTTAGATATCCCAATCTTTTATCATTTAACAATGAACCATCTAATTTATAATTATCAAGTTCTAGTCTTTGAACTTCTTCTTTGCTTAGGTTAAATGGTTCATGATTTTTATTTGTGGAATAAACAACACTTCCTCTATCATTAAAAGTAATTGCTCCGGAATCAAATAATTTGTGAATATCAGGTGATAGTAATAATCCGTTATTTATATCCTTAATTTCATTTTTATATTCAGATGAAATATGTGAAACAGGTTTAATGTGTGCAGCTTCAACCATTTTCATTGCTTTAAATATTTTATAAAGATGGTCTTTTCTATCAAAAGTACTTATTAAGACATTTCTAAATTCATTTCTAAGCCTTGAGGTGGAGTCTGATATGTCATTAATTCTTAAATAGCTTCT
The DNA here is from genome assembly GCF_030550815.1 of Candidatus Mycoplasma mahonii. Taxonomy (GTDB): domain Bacteria; phylum Bacillota_I; class Bacilli_A; order Mycoplasmatales; family Metamycoplasmataceae; genus Mycoplasma_O; species Mycoplasma_O mahonii. Next base: position 332,104 of record NZ_CP114583.1, read on the forward strand.
CATTTCATCAATATAGAAAAACTTATAACTTTTAGAAAATCAATTGTCTATAACAAATTTATATTTATCAATTTGTCTAACATTGTTTAGAAACTGTTCGAATGTAATGTGATTAGAATAATCAAAGTCACTTGACTTAAGAGTTCTTTTGTCGGTGAAAACTCTTAATAAGTTTATGAATTGAAAATTTTCATTATTACCTGACTTAATAATGAATTCTCCATTTAATTTATCTTGCTGTGATCCTGTGGGATTATTACCGGATAAATACCCGGAAATTGAAAGAACGGATCCTTGAGTAGACATTTTGTTATTTCATCACAAAATTTCATCATCTGACATTCCAATTAATTTCTTTGTTTTAGATAGGTGATTAAATTTATTGAATTTATCAGTGAATTTTTGTCTTAGTCCTTTGGACTTACTTCATGTTGACTGCTGATGTTCATTAAATTCATTTTCTCCATTTAGTAATATTTTTGCACCTTCGATTTTTAGGAAATTATTTTTAAGTGAATATTTAAAATATATGTCTCCTTGTATTTTCGTGCTCCTATTTAAGCGATTACTATTAACGGCTTTATTAATAAATGAAATTTTACATACCATTATTCAAACCCCCTCATTATTTCTTCTAATACTTCTACTGATATTGAGTTACCACATGTATAGATCATTTTAGTTTGTGTTAAGAAATTAAGAGCATTTACTTTGTTATAGTCTTCTTCATCAAACCCCATATATTGATATGCCTCTCTGGCGTTCATTTTTCTAATTTTGTTATCATACTTCATCTTGATTCTTGAATTAGCTCCTGAGGCCGTTAGTGTGGGGCCTGTATGTTTTAAGTCATAGACATATGCTTCTGAATTAAATGTTGAGTAATTGATTAGTGTACCTTTATTAATATTTGATTTAGTTAATCTAAAGTCCGAGATATCATATTTATCAAGGGATGGCATAAAGTCTTTATTAGATGGTTTCTTATCCAGGACGGTCTTAATCGCCTTTGGTAATTGTTTACCTTCAGGTAATTTTACTTCTTTTTTAAGCGAGGAGATCATATAAACCCTTCTTCTGGCTTGAGCAGACCCAAAATCCCCAGCATTTAAGATTTTGATATTATTTTTATAACCAAGTTTTTCTAGTCTCTTCATTCATTTACTTAAATCATCTTTAAATGTCTTATGTATTAATGCGGTGACATTTTCCATTAATAAGTATTTAGGCAACTTAGTTTTAGGAGTACTTTCTAATGCTTTTTCTACTTCTCATAAAAGACCAGAACGAGTACCTTCTTTTATTCCTCTTTGTTTTCCTTGTTGTGATAGGTCTTGACAAGGAAAAGAATAAGTAATGAGGTCAACATCAGCTAGTTTTCGCTTATATAGAGTTCTAACATCGAAGATGTTTCCTTCTGCTTCTGATGCTTTTACTGCCTTATAAATAATTCTTAATTCATTTAGTTTCTTTCTTTTCCAATATCCCTTTTTAATTGGCTGCTTAGAATCAAGGGACAAAGGTAATGATTCTAAATATTTAATCATAGTTTTAGTTGTAGTCTTATGATCAATAGGATCTATGGTGAGATGATGATGAATGGCTTGATATGAGATTATCGCAGTGATGAACCACTCTGCCATTCCAACTACTTCATATTTCTTATTGATATTTGCTAGAGCCTTTCTTTGGGCTCCGATACCAGCAAAAGCTTCAAATACCCTTAATGGTTTGGTGTTAACCTTAGTTTTATCCGTTTTTTTAGTACTCATTATTAAGAAATTATACAAGTTTTTTATTAAAATATGGTTTTTTTAATACTAAAATATACATGGAACTAAGGTTATATCAAATTATTGGTTTAATTGTTTAATGTAATTATGATTAAAAGGTATGAAATATACAAATTGATTAAAAAACATAAAGGGTTATTCGGACAAAACAATAGAGGTTTATGGTAGGTACATTTTTGAGTTGGAAATTTGCGAAAATGATTGGGAAAAATTAATTGAAAAATATAGTAATAAGTCTAATTCTACAAAGAGGATTGTATTATCAGCAGTTAAAAGTTATTATTCTTTTAAGAGCGATAAAAGAGCTGGTGATATCACGTTGCCAAAAAAAAATATAACAAAAAGTGATTATGTAACATATGATCAATATAGAAAATACATATTTTCAATAAATAAGCGAAGTAAAATGGGATTTCAAAAATATCTTATACTTAGAATTCTTTTTGAAACAGGTATTAGATCAAGTGAACTATTATGAATAACACAATCAAGCATTCAAGGTAATAGGATAAAAATAAGAGGAAAAGGCAACAAGGAAAGATATGTTATTGTTTCTGAGTGACTAAAAACAGAGATAGCTGAGTATATCAAAACAATTCAAACTGAAAAACTTTTTACTTTTGGATATAAAAATCTTTACATGAAAATACAAAGAGTTGATAAAAATAGGAATTTATCACCTCATATGTTTAGACATGGATTTGCTAGATATTGCAATTCTCAGGGCATCTCAATATATGATATTTCTTTATCTATGGGTCATTCTAGTATAGATACAACTGCTAAATATGTAAATAAAAATAGCGAAGATGTCATGATCCATACTATTTTTTAATAATTTTATTATTTATTCATTTTTCTAATTTCTCATCTTCACAATAGATAAAAGTACCTTTTGTTCCCCTAGTCAAATTGACTAATAACCCGTTTTTAAAATAAATCTTATTTAGTTCCTCTTTCATTGGATCAGGAACTTGGTTTTTTGTTCAAACCTACGATTTCATATCAAACATGTCTAACTCTGTAAGAGGAACATAGAATTGTAAGAAGATTAATGCCTAAGAGTAAAAAGTTTAAATAAATATACAAATAAAGATTTATTTATCTTAAATAACTACTATTTCAAACATTTAATAGAATATAATTAAGAAGAACCAATAATGGAATTGAAAGACCTTATTTTTATTACTGAAAATTAAATCACTTATACCTGGGCAAAACAAATTATCTCATTCCTTTATAATTTTGTCCAATGCATATAATGTAACTTTTTGCACATACACAACTTCCTTATAACAGTACAAATCTATTTCTCCATTATCTCTTCTTTTAATTTAATTATTTTATAAATTGGCATTTCGATAATTTTGGATCATTGAACGTTATTTACATGAGCTAAAAAATTCACCATATATTTTTTATATTTTTTTAAATCTTCTGATAATTCATTACATGCCAAATTCCATTCGTCATTGCTTTCTCACAATAATTTGGCTTTTATTGCTCTCTTGTCATAATATTGTTTTTTCTCAATTTCAAATCTCATTTGTGTACCTAAAAAAGATTTATTTATAATATATTCATTTAGAGATTTCATAGATGTTCAATCTATTTTCTCTTCAATAACAATATCTCCAATAATTTTATTCTTCAATAATTGAATTTGCTCTCTCAAATGAATTATTATTGGAAGATTTCTAAGAACATTTTTCTCAAAAGCCCTATCAAACTCACTCAAAAGATGATTGACATCTACATTTCCTTTAAAGTGTCTTATACATTGATCAAAGAACTTGTTCGCTTTAGTGATATCTTTATTTTCATTATGAATATTTACTAATTTTAATTTGGTATATTCATCTTGTGAAAGATCAGACACAAGTAAATACTTTGTTGAAAAATATGAACCTATAGTCTCTCTTAATATATTAGATATTCCCACTATCACTTTAATCGATGAAAGTTTATCCTTGATAATATCCTTACTATTCATTAAGTTTTGGAAATCAGTGCTGTCTGACTTATTTAATCATATTTTATCTTCAATTTTATCCATTATGCATAATTGTGTATTTTTTTTAATAGGATGAAATGCAATTGATTGTGCCAATTCAAAATTATGTGTAAATATTATTTTTTTATTTTTTTTGAATTTTTTACTATTTAAAACATCTAATATCTCATTTAAGTGATGATTATCCAATGATAAAAAAGCATCATCTATATTACAATCAATTTATTATTTTTATATTCAGACAACAATGACGCTATAAGAAAAAGCACTCTTTTTTGCCCATCAGACGCAAATGTATTTAATTCAGAAAAGGTCTTTTTGTCTCCATCAAATTCAATATTTACATTTTTTTATCTGATAGCGAATGAATAGATGGTATTTCTAATCTCCAGTCAAGAATGTCGCTTTTAATTTTTTGAAATCATACTTTTCACTTATTTCTTCTGATACATATTTTCCAATGGATTCTGATGATATGATATTTTTAAAATTATTGGCCGCCCCAATATAATTGTAAACACTCTTATCTTTAAATCCTACCAACAGGTCTTTCCCGTTAATTGCAATTGCACAAACATTAGTGGAAGAAACATTTGTTCACATTATTTCTCCTTGTAAAAATTTATTTCCGATCATTATCTCAAGATTTTCCTCTATCTTCATATTGCTCCTTTTAAGATTATGCTATGTTATATGTATGGAACATCAGGTATGTGACCTTCCGCTGTTTGTTCCTTGTTAATTGATAATTAACGAGTTTTAATCTCATAAAAATTATAACACTATTTATTTCTTTATTTTCACATTTTTGCATAGCACATTGTTGATGACAATTTCAATTTTTATCAACTATGAAAATGATAAAATTCCTAATGTGTTATGGGGCAAATCGGAATTTTTCAAAAGAAAATGTATTTAGAGAATAATTCATAATGAAGAATAGTGCTTGGAGTTTATCTTAAAGAACAACATAATTCAAATATTTTTGACACCTATAACAAATATACTAAATTTAGAAATATGACAGGAAAGTCAAGAATATATATATCAACTTACAGACATATAATATATCTTCTTTCATGGGGGCATCTAACAGATTACCATTCTAAATTAGTTGATTTATTTTTGTTATTTTTCATATGTTAATTTCTAAAAACAGCTAAAACTGAAGTTATTAGTTTTGATTTCTTGTCTTATTCTAATGATCACTTCTTATTCAGTAAATTGTACATCTCATTTTCTCTATCATCAATAAGAACCTTTAATAGTTCCTAGGCATTTGATTCATTTGAATTATAAAAATTTCTTAACATAATTTCTGATAACAAATGGGTCTTAGATATTATTTCGATTGCAGATGGTATATTGACATTATCAACATCTTTCATTAAATATTTTTTTGGTGAATTATTCTTTATCTTATCTCTATTTTCCTTGCTTTCAATTATTGAATTACCAGCTTGCCTATATAGCTTTTGTTCCCCTAGTCAAGTTGACTAATAACTTGTTTTTAAAATAAATCTTATTTAGTTCCTCTTTCATTGGATCAGGAACTTGGTTTTTTGTTCAAACCTACGATTTCATATCAGACATGTCTAACTCTGTAAGAGGAACATAGAATTGTAAGAAGATTAATACCTAAGGATAAAAAGTTTAAATAAATATACAAATAAAGATTTATTTATCTTAAATAACTACTATTTCAAACATTTAATAGAATATAATTAAGAAGAACCAATAATGGCATTGAAAGACCTTATTTTTATTACTGAAAATTAGATCACTTATACCTGGGCAAAACAAATTATATCATTCCTTTATAATTTTGTCCAATGCATATGATGTAACTTTTTGCACATACACAACTTCCTTATAGCAGTACAAATCTATTTCTCCATTATCTCTTTTTTTAATTTAATTATTTTATAAATCGGCATTTCGATAATTTTGGATCATTGAACGTTATTTACATGAGCTAAAAAATTCACCATATATTTTTTTAATTTTTTTAAATCTTCTGGTAATTCATTACATGCCAAATTCCATTTGTCCTTGCTTTCTCACAATTTTTTTGCTTTTTTTGCTCTCTTGTCATAATATTGTTTTTTCTCAATGATAAATCTAATTTGTGTACCTAAAAAAGATTTATTTATAATATATTCATTTAGAGATTTCATAGATGTTCAATCTATTTTCTCTTCAATAACAATATCTCCAATAATTTTATTCTTCAATAATTGAATTTGTTCTCTCAAATGAATTATTATTGGAAGATTTCTAAGAACATTTTTCTCAAAAGCGCTATCAAACTCACTCAAAAGATGATTGACATCTACATTTCCTTTAAAGTGTCTTATACATTGATCAAAGAACTTGTTCGCTTTAGTGATATCTTTATTTCCATTATGAATATTTACTAATTTTAATTTGGTATATTCATCTTGTGAAAGATCAGGCACAGGTAAATACTTTGTTGAAAAATATGAACCTATAGTCTCTCTTAATATATTAGATATTCCCACTATCACTTTAATCGATGAAAGTTTATCTTTGATAATATCCTTACTATTCATTAAGTTTTGGAAATCAGTGCTGTCTGAATTATTTAATCATATTTTATCTTCAATTTTATCCATTATGCATAATTGTGTATTTTTTTTAATAGGATGAAATGCAATTGATTGTGCCAATTCAAAATTATGTGTAAATATTATTTTTTTATTTTTTTTGAATTTTTTACTATTTAAAACATCTAATATCTCATTTAAGTGATGATTATCCAATGATAAAAAAGCATCATCTATTACAATCAATTTATTATTTTTATATTCAGACAACAATGACGTTATAAGAAAAAGCACTCTTTTTTGCCCATCAGACGCAAATTTATTGAATTCAGAAAAGGTCTTTTTGTCTCCATCAAATTCAATATTTACATTTTCGTTATATGGTAGCGAATCAGTAGATGATATTTTTAATCTCCAGTCAAGATTTTCACTTTTAAAAAACAAGTTAATATTTTCGATGTTTTTATTTACTTTCTCCCGTATTTTTTTTGTTTCAAAATCATATTTTTCCTTTATTGACGTCCATTCCTCTTTTCTTTCTTTTACCCATAAAGTAACTTTTTTAGAAATTGATTGTTTTATTTCCTCCTCTAATGTGTTAATAAATTTAGTTATATTTTTTCCAGCTGAAAATGAATCATTTTTATTTTTTCTCAAGATAGATTCATTAGTCAAGATAAATTTATTATATTCTATATTTTGTAAACTTCTCGAGAAGTTTATATCTTCATTTGTGTATTTTTCTTTTATTGATTGGATGTATTTATTTGTCATTTTCGATATTGGTTTAAATGAATCCTCAATATTTTTTCTATAACCAAAAACATTGCCCCTTTTAGAGTCCTTTATATCAGACAAAAATTTACCATCAATAACAATGGTTTTATCTACACCATCTTCAAGTGTTTTTGTGTTTGTTAAATTTGCGTATTCACCAATCTTCTTCTCTTTGTCACTTATTACATTGGCACCCATTATTATATTTTTATATGACTTAATATTTTTATCTAAAAATGATTTTTCAAATTCTATTTTCATTGACATTTTTTCTTCAACAAATAAAATTATATCATCAATTTTTTCCAAATTTAGGAAATCATGTTCAGGTGCAGCATCTTTCATATCCTTAAAAAAAGCTAAAATTAATTCATCATTAACAACTTTTTTAATATCAGCATCATCATAGTTGCCAACTAAAGGAATTAATGAGTCGAAATTTGATTCCATTTTATTGTTTGATATATATGAATAATTAAGCTTGTTGTTGTTTTTGTAAGAATATACTTGGTTTAGGATTATAATTTCAAACATTCTTTCATTATGACTTGCTTTGTTTTTATCCATTCCATCGTACTTTATATTTGAAAGAACCTCGTGTATAGCTTTTGAAATAGACGTTTTTCCAACTCCATTTGGTGCAAAAATAACCAAATTATTTTTTTTTGAATTTATTTCAAGATGGTTCCTTATTCCATAGACTTTATTTGCTTCTATATTCATGATATATTAGCATAATTTTTTGAAATTATACTTATCCCTTATTTTTTTTCATAAATATTTTCCAGCGGATTCTGATGACACGATATTTTTAAAATTATTGGCCGCCCCAATATAACTGTAAACACTCTTATCTTTAAATCTTACCAACAGGTCTTTCCCGTTAATTGCAATTGCACAAACATTAGTGGAAGAAACATTTGTTCACATTATTTCTCCTTGTAAAAATTTATTTCCGATCATTATCTCAAAATTTTCTTCTATTTTTTTATTCAACATTAAATTCTTTTTTAAAGGTTCAAAATAAATTTTTGATATGCTTATAAACTTTATTTTCTTCTTTTTCATCATAAATAATTTCTATACTATCTCCATCTTCCACAGCATCAGCTAAATCAATTAAGAACTCATTAATCTTATTAGTTGTTCAATCTGTTAAATTTGTTTCTGGATCTAATGACACTTCTAATGTTTTTTTATTAAATCCAATAATGATATTTTCTTCATTCTTTTTTATTTGTAGTTTCATATTATTGTCTTTCTCCTTCTATGATCTCTAATCTAGTTGTAATCTTGTCTTTGCCACCTTCTAAGAAGTGAGCGCCATCAGATTCTAATTCTGGTTTTTCAATTAGTGTCCCCACTTTGTATTGTTCAATAGTTTGTAACTCTTGATCTTCTTGGAAATCTGCCACTATTATTTTGTCTGGTTTTGGTAATAATCCTATATTAGCATTATGAGTAACAATAAATACTTGTTCTTTCTTGCTTTCCACTAACTTAACTAATTCATTAGCAATTGTATAGTTATCCAAGTTATCCTCTGGTTGGTCAAGGAATATTGGTTTTCCAACTGAGTGATTAAATTTATACTTAATACCATAGATGGATCTTTGGCCAAGTGATAAGGTATCATAATCTTTTCCATTAGCTAGGACCTTAACCATCTCTTTAACTTTACCTGCCAAATGATTGATGATTAATTCATTTTTAAATTCTTTTGTTTTACTAAGTTGAGCTTTAATTCAGTTCCCGATCAATGTTTGCACATTATGACTTGAATAGAGAACTTTCTTTAACAACTCAAATTTTATTTGCTGATCAAGTTCATATTTTTCAGTTATGGCTAACTCAAGCATGTTTTCAGTTTCGATGATCCTATTAAGATCAAGCCAAATTTCTTTTCTAATAATATTGTTGAATGCTGTTCTTGAATCTCTTAGTAGTGTACCCATCTCTTTAAAGTGATTTTCTGTTTGACTTTCATAAGAAGCCATTCTTGAAGCGCTATCTAAATCTTTTCTTAAATTTAAAACAACTTTACGATAAGCATCAGAAAAATTCTCGATAGTAGCATCAATTCTCATGATTCTTTTATGTTCTTGGTTTGAAATTTTTATTAATGATTCATTTGTTTCGATCAAAGATTTGTATGATTTAATTGCATCTTGAGTATATTTTTTTGAAATAATTTGTTTACTACTATTTTCCAGATTCATTATTTTGTTCTTATAATCCGATATTAGTGATTCTATATAGCTTGTCTCCTCTTTAAGATATGACTTATCATTTTTAAGGATTCTGTTTATCTCATCTCTGGAATAATTTAAATTAAATAATATTTGGTCTTCACTTTTAGATGTATCTAAAATAGTTAAAGAATTTGATCAATTGATATTAAAGTTATTTTTTAATGCTATATTGCCAACAATTCAGGTAAATGTCTTTATTTTCATAATAAGATCATTAACATCCTTTGATTCATTAACCAGTGATTTTGCAAAATCTTGCTTTTTCTTTCTTAAATCAGAAGACTCAGATAAGTTCTTCTTGATGGGGTCATCTTGATAAATGACATCATTTCTATCAAGGTAGTGTTCATCCTTTGCATTACTCCTTTTGCTGATCTTAACTTCTCCAACATTATTGAAGGGAAATAACTCTCCATCAATGTTATATGATTCAATTTCTAAATGGTGTTTTTCTAAAGCATCGATTGATGTTGAAAAAACTTTGCCGTTGTTGAGGTTGGCTAATATATCATATAAAGTTGATTTACCACCACCTTTAGGACCAATGATGATATTTGTTCTGCCAAATTCAATTGTTTTCTTGGTGTTATCAAACTGATCGTTTGATTTGATTGTTATTGATTTAATCACTATATTCTCCTTTTGCTGAATGTTTTACATTCTTTTAATATGCTCTTTAAGTCTTTGAAAGTTCCATCATAATCAATCTCTGTATATAAAAATGATTGTTGGGGATAGTCCCTTCAAATATGGGTGTCCGAAAAAGATACGACCGACTTATCTGAAAGTTGTTTCACTCACTTCATATAATTCGGATTTTTGGTTGATGTTGTTTCAATAGCATCATGATCTATTTCGTGTAATTCATTTGGTTTAAAATAATCAGACTTACCTACATGAGGTATTCTGATGGTTTCAAACTTATTAAATAAATTACTTAATGTTTCTATACTCACTCCGCTTTTTCTTAACTTTAGTTTTGATTCATTATAGATATCTTCAATTTGATCTTCTGATAGGTTATCAGGAAAGATGATTAAGATGTGAGCTTTTGCTCCATCCCTTTTAATCACATCAACTTCAACACCAGGATAGATGAACATATTACCTTTCACAATCGTTTTTGCTTCAAGGTAAAGTTTTTTATCAAAAATATTATGATCAGTAAATGCAAACGCCTTAATTCCTTTATTAAAAAGTGTTTTAATTGTTGAATTAACTGATATTCATTTAATGGAATCTCCATTAAGAGCTGACATTGGGGAGTGAAGATGTAAATCTATCTTCATCTTGCTCCTTTTGAGATTATGCTATGTTATATGTATGGAACATCAGGTATGTCACCTTCCGCTGTTTGCTCCTTGTTAATTAACGAGTTTAATCTCATGTACATGCCACTGTACTAAAAAATTATACACTATTTATTTCTTTATTTTCACATTTTTGTATAGCACATTGTTAATGACAATTTCAATTTTTATCAACTATGAAAGTGACAAAATCCCTAATGTGTTATGGGGCAAATCCGAATTTTTCAAAAGAAAATGTATTTAGAGAATAATTCATAATGAAGAATAGTACTTGGAGTTTATCTTAATGAACAACATAATTCAAATATTTTTGACACCTATAACAAATATACTAAGTTTAGAAATATGACAGGAAAGTCAAGAATATATATATCAACTTACAGACATATAATACATCCTCTTTCATGGGGGCATCTAGCAGATTCCCATTCTAAATTAGTTAATTTATTTTTAGTTATTTTTCATATGTTAATTTCTAAAAACAGCTAAAACTGAAGTTATTAGTTTTGATTTCTTGTCTTATTATAATGATCACTTCTTATTTAACAAATTGTACATCCTATTTTCTCTATCATCAATAAGAACTTTTAATAGTTCCTCGGCATCTGATTCATTTGAATTATAAAAATTTCTTAACATAATTTCTGATAACAAATGGGTCCTAGATATTTCTTTGATTGCAGATGGTATATTGACATTATCAACATCTTTCATTAAATATTTTTTTGGTGAATTATTCTTTATCTTAGCTCTATTTTCCTTGCTTTCAATAAGGAAAATATTTCTAATTGAATCTCCTACATCATCTCTCAACTTCAGAAAAGACTTACATTTTCTTGGTAAAAAATGATGTTGGTCGTTGTTAGCTTTGTTGTATTTTGTTTCTTTAGTAATGACTTTTGTCTCACCATCTATCAAAGATACAGGTTCTAATAAAGCTAATTGACCCATTATTATTTTGTAAATGGCGCTATTGGTTCCGTATTTCGATTCTTTAATTTCATTGATTAATTCCGCTTTTAATTCTACATTTGGATAATAATCATTAAAAATATTAGTTATATCCATATTAACTTTGCTTGCTGTTCCAGAAGAATAAATCTTGTTTATTGATTTTTTTATAATAATAGAAAATCATCTATCAATATCAGAAATTAATGCATCCGTAATTTTAAAATCTAAAGTATCTATTTCTTCTAGATTTTTAATCTTCTTTATTAAAATGGAAGCTGTTGTAAAAAGAAATGCTATATTTGGTATAAATCTATAATTCTTAAATCCATATCTATCATTTAGAATTTCTATGGATAATTCAATCACTTTCTGGGCTGCCATTGCTCCTTGCATGAACATACGGGCATTTTCTACTTTTGTAGTTACTTCAAAAATAGCTGAAATATTTATATTGTATGGTTTGTTGATAGTTCTAGTCTTGTTTGTTTTGTTATCATAAATGAGTTTCAATATCTGTACTATTTTATCCTCTGGCACTTCAAATCTTTTTATAATATAAGATTCATCAATCTTTTTCAATGTTTCAATAAGGTCTATTGTATCATCTTGTCCATATAGGAAGGAATGCAATAAATGTATATTGGATAATTTTTGGGATCCGATATTAATATTTTTAAAAATGTCTATCAGCTGATTAGTTTTTAATTTATCTGTTGTAATTGTAGATACCTTGAAGTCACCCATTAATTCAAACATTTTTTTATTAATATCACTATTAGTTATTAGATAATTTTTTGGACCTTCTTCCTTAGATATTTTTGTTCTCTTTAAAAATTTGTATTCACCATCAATTTCTTTTAAACAAATATCTTCTATTTGTGCTTTTTGAACAATTGATTGTACTGATCTATTTGCATTTCTATAAGAACTCTCTATTATTTTTTTAAATTCAAAACACAATAATATTGTAGTAACTCTTTGTTGCCCATCCAGAACAATCATTTCTTTATCTGAGCGACCAGATTGTATTGATGCAATGATTTGATTTTTATTATTAAATTTGATTGTATCTGTATCTGCCAATAAAATAGAACCAATCGGATAATCCTTAATCATAGAATTTAATAATGGTATTATTTTTTTTAAGTTTCAGACGTATTCTCTCTGAAAAACAGGTACATTTATAAGGCCATCCCTTACTGACATTATTAATTCTTTAACTGAAAGAGAAAAACTATTGTCAGCTTTCTTCATAAAAAAATCATTTGCCAATGGTTTTGCGTTCGACCAACCATTATCCCTCTTTGGTAAATCTATGAGAGAACCAATAAGGCCAGACACCATAATTTCTAGCTTTTCTATCTTTCAAGTTATCAGTAATAGTTTATCCTGTGCATCAATTTGACTTATCAAATCAAGTCTTCTTAATATTTTGTATATTATCAATCTTATTCTCGGAATCACTCATCTAGAATAGTGATTGTTTGTTTTGGACAATTCCTTTCAATAAGGAAAAAGATTTTTTCCTTTATTGTTCATTGAGTCCTCATAAATAGTGATTGTTTCATTTGTATCATGTCACTCATTTAAAAATGTATTCATAATGGTTTCTTCTTTATCATTGGCAAAAGAATTCATAAGTTTTATTTTACTAGGTGTTAGGAGTAAGTAGTCAAATAGATTTGAACCAAAAGATTTTATTTTATTTCAATTACCATATGATAAAACATCGTTATGATTTTTGTATACAAACCTGTATTTTTCCTTGTCATTGCTATTTTTTTCAATTTTGAATGCAATAATTTTTTCATGTGACCATCTTTCAACTTCTTGAAACATTTGGTTATTTCTTGATGGACCTTGTACGTTGTCATCATCTACATATGTAAATCCTAATGTACTTTCCAGAATGTTATTTTTTATCATATTTTATATTTCTCCTTAATATTAATTTGCATATAAACATTTTCGCACAAATCAAATGATTTTTTACTAAGGATTTTTTACTGGAAAGAAAAAATCTAATTAACAATATATTCCATTGTTATATATTTATCTAAACGCCTTATTAATGGGAGCATATCTTTAAAAATTATTATTTTTCGAAGTCAAATTTATATCAAGGTGCAAGTAAATTCGCTAGCTCCTTTGTTCTATTTTCGATGTCCTCAAATGTAAAAGAATCCTTTATTAACAAATTCATCAGTGGTTTTGTAAAATTACCTGTTATTAATTTGGCATCACCATCTTCTTTATAATGATCAATCTTTATTTTAAAATCAGAATTTTTCACTTTAGAATTAAGGGATTGAGATAGTATTATGTAATTACCTAGTTTGTTCAATGAACCTTGGTATTCTTCGTTAAATAGTTGGTTAGTGAAATGATCACCATATTGAGTCCTTCATGTTGAAGACATGCTTCTTTTTTGAGGCATTATATGTTCTAATGAAGCTTTAAGAAGTATTTGATATCTTTTGTTGGTGATATTATTTGATGACACAATTTCCAATCTCTTTAGAATGGCTATGGCATATGACGGTTGTCAGTCATTCTTTGTTTGCAATTCACTTTTATAATCATTAAAACTAGGTAATGAAGATATTTTTCCGGGAATTCTAATGCCCTCAATAAATAATTGGTGACTTATTTTCAAAGTGGGAGAAATTAGCTTATCAAAGAAAAATGATAATGATTGACCAACATTATTAACCACTAGTAATCTAATAATATATTTTTCTATATCTTCAAATAGCAAAAGGATTTTTTCTTTGTTATTGATTTTCTTAATTGATTGTCCCTCAAAAATAGATTCATTGTATAAAACATTCATCATTAGTGGGAAATGGACATTTTTTATTGAAGTGTTTTCGATTGGTAATTTGAATACAAATAATTGTGAATTTGATTCTCTATAAGCGCCTGATTTTAGTTCACAATATATTGTAAACAACCTGGCTGGCTTTAAAAGGGACTTTCTTAATTGTTCAACTGACTCAAACTTTGTCTTTTTTCTTGGCCATACATTAGCAAATATTTTATGTATTTTACCTTTTTCGTTTAATGCTTCATTATGGATTTCTTTGTGCTCAATGCGGCAATAGAATGTGAAAAAATCTTGTAGAATAACGAATTGCTTCTTTCCTCATGACGTTGATGGTATTAGGAAGAGTTCATTAAGCAAATGATCAATCGCATCTTCATGATTAATCAAGAGTTTTACTTCAATATTTTTGTATATATAATTTTTAATTAAATCTCATTGAAATAAATCCAATCCTTTACTATTAAGATTTTCAAAAATTTGTATTTCATTACCTACATCATTATTAAATTTTAGCTCAGTAACAACAAATGAGTATACAAATGTTGTATAAAATTCATCAACATCAGTATCGTTCATTTTGTCAAGAAAATCATTAATTATTTCAAAATTTTTAAAAGCTCTTGAATTTTTAAAAGGTTTATCATCTGTAATTAAACCCATTAAAATTTTCTTAATAAAATGAATTTCACCAAATTGTCTAGATGTATTTTTATACTTATTAGCTAATGATGGAGATAAATCATCTAGTTCTTTTGGCATTTTTAATATTTTTGATTTCTTGAATCTATCTATAATTGCTTTAATAATTAGCAAAGATGTTGTAATTCTTTGCTGCCCATCTATTATTCTCATGAGCTTATTCTTATTGTCTATTGCAAGTGCAAGAGATCCAACATAATGGTCTTTTTTATCTTTTACTCTATCCTTAATATCTTGAAGAAATATTCCGACATTATCATCTGTCCATGTATATGCTCTTTGATATGTAGGTATTAGGAAAGAATATTCTGAACAAATTATTTCAAATATTCCTTTTGTTTTTGATGTTAGAGAGTCGGAATTTGCCATAATATCTTCACTAGATACATTTGATGTGCCTTTATCCGAAAAAAGGCCTCCATATATTGATGAATTAAATTCATATTCATCATCATCTCTTTCACTTCAATCATTTAACTCCATAATAAAATGTTTTATTACAATGTAAATTTGCTTCAAGAATTCAATTGATGAAAATACATCATCGTCTATTATATAAGGTTCATCAACTTTCCTAGGCACAAAATGAGCACTCTCATTTGCTTTTATTTTTATACTATATAAAGCATTTTTCACCTTAGATGATATTGCATGTTTATTTTTATAGTCGTTGATAACAAAATCTAAACTAGGAATTTCATCATAATAATGGGAGAAAATTAATTCTAAAATTCTTCTTCCCTCAAGAAAAACATGCTCTAGTTTATTATCAAATATCGAAGATTCAATTTTTCCAATTGATTGTGTAATTTCCAAATGTTTTTCAGTCAATGTGAAATCAAACATTATTTTAAAATTGTTTGTCATATTTCTCCTTAAGTTTTCGAACATATTTCTTATCTCATGAAATTTCTTTTTCATATTTACTAATTAGTTTATTAATTGTGTCAATGCCAAGAAATCCTCGAACTGTTCGAATTTCTTTTTTCGATATATCATTTTCATTGATCACATTTGATGTAACTAATATATTAATCAATATTGTATTTCTATATCTTTGTGTTCTTAAATCACTAGATTCTTTAGTTATGTATATTTTTGAAAGGATAGCCAATTCATCATATGAATTCAAGTTTGTATTAATTCTAAATTTATTATTCAATTTTAATAAGAAGCCAAGTGCAATTCATACTTCGAAATATTGTCTTGCTGTTGATTTTGAATTAAAATCCATTACTACATTTCCATTTGATAATGTGACTTCATAATTATTTTCTGTTTCAATTAAGTGAATGGCTTCCCCTGTTGTAATTCCTGTATCCACAAGTGTGATAAACTTATTTAAATAGGTACTTGCACCTGTTCCTATCATTCAATATTTATTCATACACACCCCTTTCAAAATCTTTAATAAATTTAAATATATCTTCAAGAACTGTAACTACTATTGAATTACCAGCCTGCCTATATAGCTTTTGTTCCCCTAATCAAGTTGACTAATAACTTGTTTTTAAAATAAGTCTTATTTAGTTCCTCTTTCATTGGATCAGGAACTCGGTTTTGGTTTAAACTTGTGATTCATATCAGACATGTCTAATTTCTGAAAGATCAATATCTAATTTATTATTATCATTAAGATAGAATAACTTAGGAACGTGGACAAAAATATTCTTTTATGTTTACATTGACTTCATAGTGGTATTTTTGCATAAATTGTTTTATTTTATAGAAATGAATCATCATATAAAAATAAAAAATATTCTTATCCAATATACTATATTAATAATATTTTCTATGTGTTTTCATCATAATATATTTTATGTTTCACTATAAATCTTGCCATTTGTTCTGCTCTTTTATTGATGTCATCAAATGTGAATTCTTTTTTTTCTAATAAGTTCATTATATGATCAATATTATCACTTCATCCTTTTGCTGATATTGATGAGTTTTTATATACATCTTTTTTTATAATAAATGGTTTATTTCCAGCTCTTGAATTATCGCCAAGCGCTAATAACAAAGCATTTCCCATAGAATTCTTACGCGAGTCACGCATTGCAATAAATTGTTCTTCTGAAATATTGCTGTCTTGATAATCTGAATATTTTAATTTTTGTGCCAATATATGTTCATGAGTTTTTTCCATTCTTGTGTATCCGGTTGATCCTTGCTTAATTTTTCGCAACTTAAATTCAATATGAGTTATTAAATTTAATATCTGGGAAGTATTCCATGACCCAAAGGAACCTATGTGATTCTCAAATTCTTCTAAAGTCATCATTTTTAGCGATGATTGTTCTTTTAAAAAATGGAAAAGATTATCTTTTTTTGGATCCAATGATTCTGACATAAATTTATCTACGATATTTTTTTGATTATTGCCATAAACAGGAGCTCTCATAAAATATGTTTCAATAGTTCTAAGAGATAATAATAGTTGTGGGGAAATGCTTTTCAGTGTTCCCTTAATATTAAATGAGCAAGTTTTAAGCATTATGTGAATAAATATTGGCATGACATCATCTCTATTAACTAGATTTATGATATGAGAATACCCATGAAGTGCACTACTATTCTTTTTGTATAAGTATTTTAATTCTAAATAACAATTAAAAACTTCTTTAATTTCACCTATTCCTTTTTGAAATTCTGCAACTGATGAGTATTTTGTCTTTGATTGTGGTCAAATGTTTTTAAAACCGATATATGCTTCATCTTTTCAAACATTTTTTTTCAACATAGCATATTTATATCTGGTATAGATAACAAAGAAATCTGATAATGGCTTTAGCGAATTGTTGTCTGTTTCGACATTCAGTGGAAATAGAAATGTACTCAATAATAATCTATCAATTTCTTTTTCATTTAATCTAAATTCCTTTGGTGATATTCTTGAAAATATATATGATCTAATTAAATCTCATGACTTAAGTTCAGTCCCACCAGTATTTAAGTTTTCGAATATATCCATTTCATTATCTATTGATGTTTTGAATACAAGGGTTGCAACTTCAAGCTTTGTTATGAATGTGGTATAAAATTGTAAAAATGCCTCATCATCAAGTTCCAAAAGTTTATTTTTTATTAATTCTAAATTATTAAATGGTATCTTATTATACTCTGGTGTATACACACCACCTGCAAACAACATACTAACTGATTTTTGTACGGAAAGAACATCTTGGCTTACATATATATTTTTTATTTTTAATTTAATGAATTCTGATAATTCTGACGGCATTCTAACTTCTCTTCTAATGAAATCATCATATAAAGCTTTTATGATTATTAATGTTGTTGTGATTCTTTGCTGCCCATCTATTATTCTTAGTATATTATCATTTTCAACGGCGATTGCAAGTGATCCAAAGTAATGAGTTTTACCATCGGTTGTTCTCTCGATAATGTCATTCATTAGCTTGGTAACATTCTTTTTTTCTCATGTGTAATCTCGTTGATATGTAGGAATGTTAAAGACATAGTCTTTAGAAAAGATTAATTGAGATAATGTCATCTTTTCAGCTTGCATATCATTATTTGAATTTGACAAATCCTCCCTTTGAACATTATTATAGAAGTTCCCCAACATATCTTCTTGATATTTAACTCCTTTAAGTTCTTCTATTTCAATAATACCTATACCAATTCACTTTATAAATAATCACAAGTTACGTAATGCTACTTTTGCTTCTTCTAAAGTAAAAATCACTTCAAATTCCTTATCACTTTTTTTGTATGATGAATGTGTCTCTCTATTGGCGATGTTTTTCAAATAATGCAAACCACTAAGAACATTAGTTGGAATAATTTGTAATTGGCTTACATTATGTATTTTTGACCCAATGGGACCATCTATGTTAATAGTGGAATCAACAGTGAAAATTTCTTCAACATTTTTTTTAACTTCAACACCAAAATATTGAAGATCGTTTTTATTCAACATTGTCTCCATCTTGCTGATTCTATCAAAGATTTTTATTTGTAGTTGTTTCTCAAATATTTCGAATTCATCAAGCTTTTTAAAATTTATATTCATATAATAGCTCCTTAGTTTTTTTAATATATTCTTTGTCTTTTGATAATGTAACTTCCATCGGAGAAATTGCACTTTCAATTAACTCTTCTGTTATTCTGTCTATGTTAGACAATGAGTTGAGTTTCTCCAAATCATTTAAAGTAATTTCTCCATATGAATAGAGTGTGTTTATTATTATTGTTCATCTTATGTTTTGTATTTTTTCATCATAATGGTACTCTATTATTTTTTTTCGTATAAAGTGAAACATTTGATTATTTAAAATTGGTGCAAATTTTATGCAATAACAATATTCCATCTTTTCTACTAACCCAACAGATATTCATAGACTTAAATTTTGTTGTAAGGTTGTTAATGATTTCATGTTTATATCTTTATTTTTATATAGAATAAATGTCTGTTTTGTGTTTTCTATCAATGTATTAAATTTATCCCCTTTTTTTGAATTCATAAATATATCGCAATAATTATCTATATATTTTTGAAAACCAGTTCCAATAATTCTATATTTCATGTCGCCCTCATTCTATATCTTTTATGTATTTAAAGATATCCTCTAGAACAGATACAACAATCGAATTACCAGCTTGCCTATACAGGGCTTCTTTTGTTATATGACCTTCATCATATTTTATTTTTACAGCGGAAAAATCTTCGTTATCATACCCCATAATTTGATAACCCTCTCTTGGTGTTATGAATCTTTTTTTCATAGCATTTATTGGATTATTTAGCTTAATCATCCCTATGTTGGGGTGTCTATCTTGCTTAGTTGTTAGTGTATTAAATGTGTATTCTAATCCCTTTCTCCATTCCCTATCCATCAAATCACAGTTTTCATCAACCATTTTTAATCTTGATGATGTAGGGTTGGGAGTTGCACTATTTATTTCATCTTTAAACTCATCTGATGAACTCAAAATTTCATAATACATTTTTTTTCTTTGTTTAATGCTTAGCGTATTATTATATTTATCATCAAAATTATCCTTAAATTCTTTGTCTGACATATCGTTGGTTCAATTTAATACAGATATTGCAAATACTCTTTCCCTTCTTTGGAGTGCGCCATGATTTAATCCATTCAAAACAATTGTCTTGGTTATGTATCCTAGTTCTTTTAAGAATTTTACTCATCGTAGATAATCATCTTTATGTTTTTTACTCAAGATATGTTTTACATTTTCCATTAATAGGTATTTAGGTAATTCAATATTATTATCAATAGCCTCTAAAAGCATTCTTCTTATTTGCCAAATAAGACTTGATGTAGACTGTGATTTCTCGTTCATTCCTTTATCCCTTCCCATATTTGCAATAGATAATCCTTGGCAAGGGAATGAATATGTTAATAGATCAACATCTGTCAATAGCTTACCAGACGTATTTGCAATATCTGGGTAATTAGAATTTGCAATATTAGCAGCCATTAGATTTCTTAAAAAATCAATATTTTTAGAAGTGATATTTGCAGGTGTTTTTGAATTCAAAGAAAACGTTTTATCATTAAAATATTCTAAAACATCCTTCTCATTCATTTTATTTATTTTATGTAACTTTTTTTCAAATTTTATTTTATTATGTATTTGAGCATAGGCAATGATGGCCATAGCATCTCATTCTGATGTCTTGATAACCTTAAAATATTTTTTTGACTTATCTATACTAGTCAATGCCTTATGTTGTGAGCCTATGCCTGCAAAAGTTTCATATACTTTTAAGGGAAATATAACCTCAGTTTTATTCATCTATGCTCCTTTAAAAATGGTTTAATATATTTAAATTATATAACAATAAAAAAAATATGTAAATAATGATTATATATACGGGCTGTAATTCAATAAAACTGAGGTTATAAGTAGCATGGCATTTGAGGATATTTCAAAATCTTACTTATGAAACGGATCAAGAAATACATTCCCATCAAATTGATGAAATGATATTTTGATGGATTATTTACACTTT
This sequence comes from Candidatus Mycoplasma mahonii, assembly GCF_030550815.1. Lineage (GTDB taxonomy): Bacteria > Bacillota_I > Bacilli_A > Mycoplasmatales > Metamycoplasmataceae > Mycoplasma_O > Mycoplasma_O mahonii. The sequence continues at coordinate 353,301 of NZ_CP114583.1, forward strand.
GATATCACAACAAGTGATCTTGAGCAAAAATATAGAACAACACTTAAAAATGCTTCAAAAACAAATAATAAATCAAATAATATGTATATATCAGTTCTATTAAATCGCCTATTACTATTGGGCGCAAAAGGAAGTTTGAAAAAAGATAATTACAAAGATTGCAAAGCAGCAATAAATAGTTACGTTTCACAACTTTTGAATGAAGCTGGAAAAAGGTATAAAATAACTAAGAAATGGAAAGAGCAAATAGAAAGATGGAATAATTATATTTTGAAAGAATCAGATTTTTCATTTGATAAAAATCAAATAAAAAATGCCCCTGTTTTTATAAAAAATACAATGAGCAAAATTAGGGAAGTAAATTATAAATTCAATGATATAAAAACAGAATATTTAAATAATCATTCTGATGATAATGATAAGGTTATCAAGGAAGTAGGTAAAATTGGTGAGGATATCATCCATAAAATATTGATAAATCAACATGGAATTGATAATGTTATACTAACCAGATCTTTTGATAAATATGCGGCTTATGATTTTGAAGTTACATCAGGTAAACAAAAAATATATATAGAGGTCAAGTCTTCAAAAAAGAGAAATAATATCAATTGATATATATCTAGAAGAGAAATGGAATTTTATAAAAAAAACAAAGATAATTACATTTTATATTTTGTTAAGAATGTTTATATTCCTAGCAAGATAACAAAAGATGATTTTGCTTTTATTGAAAAAATAAAATCCCCTAATATTTTAATTGATGAAAATCATTTTGGAATTCACAGTAACACATTTATAGTTACCCCAATAAAATATAAAGGCCTTGCATAGCCCTTATATTTTTTGTAAAAAATCTATAATATTTTTCTCGTTGAAATGTATATAGATCATTGTGGTTTGAATGGAGGCATGACCCATTAATCTTGACAAGAATTCTATTGGAATATTTTTCCCAATTAATCTTGAGGCAAAAGAATGCCGTAAAACATGTGGGGATAACCTTTTTCTATTAATAGCTTTTTTATATTCTTGGAATTGCTTATAAATTGTAGAATATGACATCTTATTTCCCTTTATTGAAAATACATATATATTTTCTTGATTTAAATTTATAAATAAATCTTTTTTATATGGAACCATTCGTTCCATTCTTCCTTTTCCAATTATTTTAATGTATACATCTGAGATATCTGACCATTTCAAATTTATCAGCTCACCTACTCTCATCCCTGTCTCTCATAACACTCTTAAAATAAGCTTATTTCTTATTGATAATGTATAGTTTTCCATTATTATTGAATCATATATTGTTTTATATTCTTTTTCCGAAATCACATTTATGCTATGAACCAACCTATTTTTATTGTGTTCAACTAAAAATGTTTTATCGCAAAAATATTTCATAGATGCAGCTATAACTTTTTGAGTTGATATTGAATATTTTATCTTCACTTTTTCTATTCAGTTATCAATATTCCCTGATTCTAAATTTTCTTTATACTGATTGAATCAATACATATATATTTCTTTTGTTTTATTCTCCATAACTTCCTTTCTGGTTTTACCCAATGAAATTATTTAGTAATAAAACCAAAAAAATAATTATTATGTATGTTTATCTATTAAGTTAATAATTTTTATCATAGACATATTTTTTAATATACAAATCACAATATATATTTTCATTTGTATATGATTTTGGTTCATAAGATAATATAAAAATGCTATCAATGACATAATTTTATAAAATCATAAAATAAATTTATTTATAATTGACTTTATATAAAATAATGAGATGATATGGCAAAAATGAATATTACAAATAAACTCGACTTGATGACATACTTTGATAAAAACGCTGAAACAATAAAGGAAACAATACAACAACCTTCATACGATGAAATGTTTCAAGTTGCATTCAAAAAAAGTGAAGCAGTATTATTTTATCATTCATTATTAGTTGTTTTTAAAGGTAATATGCGCTTTTTGAAGTGAATGATAAAGATAATATTTTCAATATTACATCTGCTTTACAAGCGCAAATTTTTGTGGATACAATGTTAATCTGCATCCTTGAGCTTGTGACTAGAACATGACATCAGAATCATGGGCGATGAATTAAAGTATAAATTCCTTGTAGAACATAATAAAGAGATGCTACAACAAGAAGGGATTAAGAAAAACATAAATTGAAGATTCAATCATATATTAGATAATATTAAGTTCTTAAGCACAAATATAGAAAATGAAATGAAAACAATCTTTAATGATAATCAAAATACTTTAAAAGGCTTTTTTTATACATTTATAAAACCTTTTAATAAAATCACGAATGATATTTCTGATGATGAAATAATTACATTTTTACTTCAGTTATTGAATGTAGAAAATGATATTACTAATGATGATCATAGTGCAAAATGCAGATCAATCGCTGAGCTTATTAAAGTCATATATAAAAATAGATGTGATAGATGAACAATAGATGTATATCATTAAATAATACTTGAATATCATTAAGAGTATATAATTCAATTATGTTATTAATACAATTACGGACGGGATATAATTAATGAGATATATGAAAAAAAATAAAAGACTAGCTTTAGGGTTTGGAATGCTAACAACAGTTATTACTCCAGTTGTTGTAGCAATATCATGTGATGAAGAAAGTCCTACTAAAAAACCTGTAGATGATTCACCAGCACCTGTAGATGATTCACCAGTATTAACACCAGCACCATTTGTTTTTACAAATGACTTAGCTTTCTTCAATGATGTCTCATCTTCAAAAACTCAAGCTAATCTAATAACTGCTATTAATTCAGCTAATGGGGTTATCACTCCTAATGTGCTTGGAATTACTGAGCCAACTTTAACCTCGGGGGTAATAGCAACATATGCTATTACAACACCACTTAATGATCAGACAGGTGTAGTTACTGTGAGCGTTACTTTAACCAAAGGGACTGAAACAGCAATTAAAGATATTACAATAGGCTTTAAAACTCTTGCGGAAGAAGCTAATACCAATATCAACCACGTTGTAAGTGATATTAACATAATTTCTTCTACAGCGCAGAGCAATGAACCAATTCAAGCAATAACAACTTATGAACATTTTGGACCTATTGAGGCTTTAAAATATAATATCACCCTTCCTGATTTGAAAGGTACAACATTATCTTATATTCACTCAGAGCTTTTGAATGATGGAGAATTAACTTTAACGATTAAAGTAGAACTAGAACATGGCATAACCCAACTTGGCACTATAAATGTTGCTATTACAATAATATATATTTCAGAAACCCAGAGAAAATATAATGCTGCTGTTTTGATTATTGAAGGATTCTTGAGTGATATAAAAACAAAAGGCATCTTTGGTGTTAATAAGCAAGAATTTAAATTGGCTATCCTTAATATAAAATCTAACCCAATCCTAAGAAATATTATTGAAGATAAGACAGATTTTGATATTGTTGATTTCTTTGATGATAATATTACAATTGATAAATTGTTTGTTATTATCCAAAATGTAAGAGACAATGGCATACGGAACATTAGTGATGATGATCTTACAACTATTAATCATGTCATTGATAAATTAGCTTCACCTGATAAATCTAAAAACTTTAAAGATACTATCGGATTTATTAATAAAGCATTTAAAACTAATTTAAATGATCTATTGACTAGTGATAAAACAATTTTAAACCAATTTTTACCTGCAAATACAGCCACAAGTTCATTAGATATACTATCATTAATCCAAAAAGTTCTTTTTGAAGGTTTTAATAACCCAAGTGAATCAAGTGATCCTCTGATTGTAGTTAAAGAAATGTCAGATTACATCTATAATCAAATTATTGCAGCCAATGTCATTACAGAAGATGTTGTTCCTCAAGAGGCTAAAGACCAAGGGGTGGATCTTCCTGAGATAAAGGAACTTGTTAAGAATTTGATTCATTATTTATTGGCAAATCTTGTAGGTTCGGTAAGTGAAATCGAATCTCAATCCAGTGATAGTGATATGATTAATAATGAATTTTTCAAAGGTAAAGGATTATTAGAACTTAATGAAGAAGACTTTAAAAATCTCATAATATCTATATCGGCATTATTTGTTAATTTCCCAAGCATTGTTGATCAAGCGATAGATTATGCTTTTGCTAATACAGATATTGATTACGGGGGTAATTTGCTTTGGAATTTTGGTGCAGGTGTGGCGGCTCCTATAATAATTAAAAGTAAAGTTGGAGAACTCATATTGAACGACTCAAAAAATAATGGATATTTAAAGATTTTTGATACTATAGATCCTACTGACTTTGCTAATACGCTTTATAAACTAGTCAACCAAAATATTTCAGCAATAAACATTGATGATGTTAAATTGGTTCTTAAGTTTATTGAAAAAATTAAACCTTCCTGAAGTTATAATTTAAGTGATGAAACAATTACATTTTTACTTAAGTTCTTTAATGAAGGAATTGATATGACTCAGGATGATCATAGTGCGGAACGCAGATCAATGGCTGAGCTTATTAAGGGCATATATAAAATAGATGTAACGGATGAACAGTTAATGTATATTATTAAATAGCATTTAGCTATAAAAGGAGAAATAATGAAAAAATTATTATTAGGATTAGGAGTAATTACTACAGCTTCTTCCCCAATTGCTGTTATGATGTCTTGTTCAAAAGGCAATGATAAAAAAGAGGAAAAAATGGAAAACACAGAAAGTCTTGTAAACCACATTCTGTCAATAGGATTATTTCATATGGAAAATGATGATTTAATTGATTCTCTCACTAAGTTAAAAGAATCTTCATTGCTTGATGCTGCTGATGACTTATTTGTGGGCATTTCCGATAAAATAAAATCTTTGGATGTTAATAAAGTTGTAAACGTTATGGATATCATCAAAACCACACAAATATCAGCATTGAGCGATACAAACATTACAGATATTAAAGATATTGTAAAAATATTTATGGAACCAGAAGATTATGATAATTTTGACAAAATATTTAATTTTGTACTAGATGGAATAAAAAGAGGTCCTAAAACTGTAGTTAATAATGAAGTTGAACTTGAAAAAATACTTACATCATTCAATGTCGATATGTCAACTGAACTTACAAATCTGATGAATGATGTATTATTTCATGGCTTGGAAGATGCCGATGATGGAACGAGTGCAATTGAAATTCTTGTGTCCTTAATTGGCGCAGCTTTAACACCTGTATTATTGGAAGAAATGAATGCCGACACTACTAATGAAATAATTGTAATAATCAAACAAAATATCATAGAAATGTTAAAACCTATTGATGCTAATGAAATTAAAGCAACATATGAAAACCTTTGAACAACAACAGATCATGATTTTATTGATGCAAATGATGAACTTGCATTTCAACTTAGGCTCAACGATAATACTGGAATATTAACCAAACAATCCCATCTAAATGCTTTCATGGAAACTAGTGAATATACAACTAAATCTGATGCTGAGAAAGCACCTTATGAAGCTAACAAAATTTTACTTGATAAAGAAGTTGATTACTACAACAATACATTGAAATCTATTGTTGACGAGCAAATTGATGCTGATCCATTTTCATTGGGAGATGTACCATTATTAAAAGGTGTTGGTATTTTAGTATCCACTCTTGAACAAATGAAAGCAAATTTTCATTTAATAAGGGATTTTATAATAAATTTTAGAAATAATAAATACCATTTAATTTATGCAATTAAAGGACTTCTTTCTAGTCAACCGGACACATTAGCTCCTGTTTTACATATCTTGGAGAATGATATTTTTGAAAAGGTTATTGCAATAGATTTTGATAAAGCAGCAACTGCATTATTTAATTTTCTGGATAGTGGTTTTCAAAACCTAGATGCAAGTAATATTCAGTCGCTTCTTCCAATAGTGAATATGGTCCTTACTTTTAATGGTGAAGATAACGTTCATGAATTTGAAGTTTTAACTATTCCAGAAATTCAGTCCGTATTAGATCTTATCAACAATGGAATTGGAACAACAATCAGATCTAGCGAGAGTGACATAAGATCTGCACTTAAAAAAATTTTAAATGTTGCATTAAATTCTTCTGTAAAAACCATAATTCCAAATGTGCTCTTTGGGGAAGCTAAATAATAAATATGGTTAGATGGTTTGTCTTTTACTAAGTGGCGATTTTTATATAGTTAAATTAAACATAATAATATGTATTAATTAATTGTATGTATTCTTATTTATTTATTTATAATATTAAAGATTAAATGAAGATAATTTATGAACAGAATTATTACAGAACAATTCGTAATAATCTATAATGAAAGAACAACAATGTCAAAAACAAAATTAAATAAAAATAATTTTAAGGTCATCAAAGGTAACGAAATCTTAAAGGTTAAAAATATATCTAAGCAATTCGGATCTTTAAAAGTACTGGATAAGGTTTCATTTCAAATGGACAAGGGCGAAATAATAGGTTTGGTTGGTGGTAATGGGGCAGGTAAAACCACTTTAAGTGAAATAATTGCTGGTATTATTACCCCCGATTCAGGCACTATTAAATATATCATGGACTACAAGGAAACATTTAAAGAAAAAATTGGTATGCAATTCCAACAATTTGAATACCCGTCTGGGTTAACTGTTAAAGATATTATATCTTTTGCTCGTAACTTAAGGAAACTGAAAATAGCCAATCAAGATTTAAAAGAACTACTCAAGATTTTTAGAATGGAACCATTTTATAAAAGGAGAGTGAATAATCTCTCTGGTGGCCAAAAACAGAAGTTAAATATTTTGATATCCATGATCCATGATCCCGAATTTTTAATTCTAGATGAACTATCCACTGGACTAGATATTTTATCTCGTGATGAAATTATTAAGTTTACTAAAAAATTGCTTATTCAAAATAAATCATCATGTATTTTGATTTCTCACCAAATGACCGAAATTGAAGAATTATGTTCAAGAGTTATAGTTTTAGTTGACGGTAAAATAGCTCAAGATAGGAAAATAAAAGACATCAAAAAAACTCGTGCTTCACTATCTGATTACATCAAAGATATTATCAAAACAACGGCCAAATATAAAGGTGAGGTGATTTAATGAGAGCAACATTCATATTACTTAACTCTTATTTTTGAAAAACGGTTTATGGACCCATTATATCTTTTGTCATCCCCTTTATATTGTTATCTGTTCTTGGTCATATATTTAAAGTTGAATATGTTTATCCAGGCATTATTGCTTTATCTCTTATGTTCATTGGTCTATTATCTCTTCCTCTTGCTATTATGGAGTTTAAAAGAACTGCTATATTTAAATACATTGGCTCTTCTCCTGTTAATACTATGAGATTTACAATTACTGTTGTTGTTTACTTTGTCTTTATATCGATCATTTCATCCATCATTATTTTCTTAACAACAATGGCACTATTTTCATCTGAATCGTTCCCAAATGGCTCTATAACGCGTGGCATTATGGGTGGTATTTTTGCAACTGTTGCTGGATTCTTCTCATTCTTTATTGCTTCTGGTATCCATTTATTGTTTGTTATAGCATCTGGTATTTTAATTGCCACATTTTCTAAAACACCTCAACAAGCATTAACAATTGGTATTTGCATCATTATCCCGTCAATGTTTTTATCTGGAATGATTATATCAGTTGATATTATTGCTCATTCTCCTGTTCTTAACTGGATTTCAAGGGTTATCCCCTATCGTTATTCGACGGGGAATATAATCATTGCTTCTACACCTATTGAACAAGTGGGCGATATTCTTAAATGGTTAACTCCAGATCAAAAGAGGTTAATATTTAAGTCAGTTGAAGATAGTGGTGTTATTAATATCACCGATGGCGTTTTAGGTAATAAATCAACTCCTGTACATAATGTGATTGATTTAATAAATGCACAAAATAATATTCCGGAAAATTTTGAACTTCATAATATTTTGGATAAAAGATTGTATGAATTAGTCATCAAACGATCCATTGATTTAAAAGCAATGTATTCTGACAATAATATATTTCAATGAACACATTCTTGAGCTGTTCAAAGAATTCCAGAACCTGATGCTATCAAATTATTTTTAGCAAAATACCTTGCTACATATAAAAATAATAGCAATATCGATAATCCTGTCATCACAAAAATTATTGATGGGGATTACACTTTTTTAGATGTATTTATGAAACAAACAAATATTTTATATTATAAGCCAGATAGAGTGCTAAACCTATTATTGCCCTTGTCTATGATTATACTATCAACCTGATATATTAGCAAGAATTTTAAGTGGTCAATAAGATAGGAAAAAAATGATAAAAAGAAAACTTGTATTAAGATCATTATTGATTGTGAGTATTCCAGGCATTGTAATTGGAACCACCTTGTCAGTTGCCCTTGCATCTAAAGATAAAAAACTATTAAATAATTTTGTTTATCCTGTTGGCTTTGGCGAGACTTTCTTTGATCAAAAAATTATATCGCCAGCTTCTGTATTTATAAAAAATAATATCTTTTTTCCTCATGGGGAAATTAAAACTAATGATGAGACTTATATCTCCAAGAATCTTTTATATGATTATATCCCTTTAAATAAAAAAAATATATCAGTGGCCAACATAGAAAATATGATTGATTCAATTGATTCAGAAAATATCGAGTCTATAAAAAACTTAGAAGTGAAATTTTCTGAATTTCATTCTGATGTTGATATAATGAATAAATTTCTAGAAATAAACAAAAAGTTGTATGAATATAAAATAGAACATGTTAATAGTAAATTGGGTATTTATTGATATTCTGATGCCAAAAAGAGAATTTCATATATAAAAGTCTATAAATTAAAAAAAGAACCTGAGGATGAAAAATTAATTGACGAGTTCATGGAAGGCCTTAATCGTAATTTTAGAAAACCCAATATCATCGGCAAAAAAATAAATTTCTTACAAATTTTTTACAGTCCTGCTATTATGTCGCCATCATTTATGTCCTTTAACTTTTGGTTTCCAGATCTTATTTCATCAGATGAGAAAAGTATATTTAAGTCTGGTGATTTGTCTCATGAAGTAATCCAAAAAAAATATGGTGGTACTGAAGATGTGTCAGACATAAGTTATGATCCAAGTAATCCTTATTACGTAAAATCAAACTTAGGTACTTCGGATTTTTTTAGAAATAATTTATTTATAAATTTACTCAAAAAACGTATTTTACCATTTATAAACGCAACAATTGATTACGAAGAAAAAAAAGTTAAATACATTATTGATTTTGCACACTTGAATAATGATTCAGAAATAATCACCAAAGCACTGGGAGATAATGTTAAAAACCCCACAAATATAACTAAAAGAGTTTTTGAAGTTGATATGAGCGATGTTTTAGCACAATTAGAGACACAACCTTCTGACCGAGGTGAAATATCACTAGATATGCAAAATAAAGACATTGTGTACAAGTCGATTACCAGCCAATGAAGCAAGTATGTTACTATTCCTTTTATAAAACAAAGTCTAAAAATTATATCTAGTAAAATGATTTCTTTAAATGGATTATCACAAAATTTACATGATACTATTATTATGATAAACAATATTCATAATGAGATAACACAAATCCAAGAAAACATAGGTTCTAAAGAACCTGTTGAGTATTTATTTAAGCAACCATATGATATAGTTGATAATGCAGGCACAATATCTTCAACCACGCTATTGGATGAAATAATTAAAAAGATTAATGCATCACAAGATCTTGTATTTCCGAAAAGAATATTAAGGATCGCTTTTGAAGAATTTAATGGTTCCAATGATAGTGTTAAAAATAAATGATCTGAATTCGATACGTTTACTAAAGCAAAAGTGGGGGATGATTCACTCCGTGATTTGTATTCTTTATTAACAACTTGGAACATTATTTCATCGGTTATTAAAAATAGAATATTAGAAATCGCACCAGATGCAAGTCTTGATTTGTATGATAATTGATGACTTGATCATATTGTTCAGTTATTAAAAGAAAATAATTTACTTCGTGAGGAGGAAGGTATTGGTAGCGTCTTAAATAATTTTGAAGGCATTTTTATTAAATTAATTGATAATGCCAAAAGAGGTAGATCGTTTTCATTGGACAAGAAATCTATCTCTATTGTACTGTCACTTGTTCTAAAGAAAATGAATACAGTTAAAAGAGAAGATATTGCTACACTATTGGCAGATTTCTTTAAAGACGAGGCTAATCTTGGTAAATTAATTAGACTACTGTCTAGTCATGCCACTGGCGAGGAATTTTTTAGTAAATTCATAGATGATCCTAAAAGCATTATTGACTTAGTGGTAAATAATGATGATCTTGATCATAGTTTTATGCAGGAATTAGGAACATTATTATTCGATAAAGAATTACTAACTAAAATTTTAGATATAAATTTAGGTCCGATGCTTACTGGCCTAAAATATGGCTTCAAAAATCTTTCGGATTACAAAGAAGCAATTAATTTTATTTATGATGGATTGTGAGATAAGGATATTTTCATAGGTAATGTTGGAAAAATATTATTTGAACCACTATATAATGTTAATAATACAGCTTTAGTCAAAGTGGTCACAAATATGAATGATGAAGATATTTATAAGATATCCAATATACTAAAAAATGGATTACATTCAGCAAATGTAACACAAATTGAAGAATTTTTATTTGTAATCAAGAAAATTTTTACTGCATTTAGTGATCCTAGTCAAGAAGAACTTATGGATGCTATTGGTTTAAAACAACAAACACTCCATGACATTAATGATGTTTTTAGTAGGTTGATGCCTGATACTGATTCAGACAATTTGGGAATAAGCGAAAATGATATTTCACAAAAAACAGCTAATCTTCTTTACTTATTAACAAGGTAAAAAAATTATTGTTGTTTTTACTTTTTATAGTAATGTATTTTAATATCTATTTTTTATCATCCAAAGATCTGGTTTCATATTCACAATTGACAACATCTAATCCTTGTTCTTCGAGTGTTTTTGATGCCACCATTGATCTCCCTCCTGAACGGCACATAAAATAATATGTTTTATTTTTATCAAATAAATTAGATCCATCTTTCAATATTTCTTTTAGAGGAATGTTTTTAGCACCTTCAATATGCTTGGCTTTAAACTCCACCGGTGTTCTTACATCAACGAGATTTATTTCGCCAACATGCTTTGTTGCTCACTTTATTTTCACTTGTTTCATTATCACCTTCTTTGAAATAATTATACATTTTTTGAAAAATGTTGCTTGTTTTGTTACATATTTAAGTATGAGAGTAAAAAAACAAATAGATATTAATGAATGTGGATTAGTCCTAATCCAATCATTGCACCATAAATATTATAACAAATGAATTGACATCAATGTGCTCAAGAAAAATGCTCAAATATCAGAAAAAGGAATGACAATTGCCAACCTCATTATACTCGGTAAAGAGTACGGGATTGAATTGGAAGCTTATAAAGGTAATGCTGATGATTTTCTTAATGCTAATCTAAAGGGATACTACGGATGTATCTTTAACAAGGATGGTATTAACCATTATGTCTTATTTAAGAAAATTGCTCAAAGAATCTTGATAGTTGATCCCCTCAAAGGTAAGCGACTCATTACACATGCTGAATTCACCAAAAAATTTGGCAAGGTGATTTTCGATATCAAAAAAAGTTTGTATACCAAACGAGAAGAAAAGATGCCACACCCCTTTTCATACCTATTTAAAACCCCCACATTAATTTTTAGTATCTTGTTATTAATATTCATTAGTATTGCTCTTACTTTTGCTGCAACATCTTTGATGAAGATTATTGTTGATAGTATCATTCCGGGCGGCCTTGATCGGCAACTTATCATTATCATTTTAATTTTTATATGAATTGCTTTTTTACAATCTTTTTCTTCAATTTTTAAAAGTTTCTTTACCAAGAAATTAAAACTTATAATCGAGGTTGATCTGACCTTAATTTATTTTTCTAAAATTAGAAATGCCAATATTTTGGACTTAAGAAAAATTAACACTAGTGATCATTTGCGGAGATTATCTTTAATTGAATCTTCATCATCTTTTATTTCTAATATCTTTTTTGCTTTATTTGGTGAGCTTGTAACATTAATTATTTCGGTGTCAATCCTGGCATGAATCAACACACAAATGCTACTAATTATCATGGTCACCGGTTTCTTTTTAATGATTAATACCTTTATTTTAAATCTTTTTATTAAAGATAAGTATGAAAGCATTTTAAATAAGCAATTAAAATTTCTTACTTCCTCTATTGATAATATTATGTCCTTAGACGAGCTAAAGGAACCGGCAATTAGTCATTATTTTAAAATGAATCACACCAATGATTATTTTCAATATAAAAAATCTGAATATTCATTATGAAAGATAGATACATTTCTTTCCGCCATTAACCAATTAATTGTTAGTATCATTCCTATTATTTTAATTTATATTGGTACTACATATATTTTTGATGATAAATTGTCAGTTGGATCTATGATCATGTTTGTTTCAGTGTTTCATTCATTCATTAATCCATTAGAAAGCTTAACACATATGCTTGCAAAAGTGCCCTTAGCTCAAAAGAATTTAAAATTAATTTCCTATATTTTGGGTTTAGATGAAGAAGTTGTTGTGACTAATGGGATGGATTTATTTGATTTAAGAGCAATTACATTGGCAGATATTAGATTTGGCTACGACCGAAATATTTTAAAAATTAACAATTTTAAAATTGATAATAATCTTCATATTACTGGCAAAAACGGCTCAGGAAAATCATCATTTTTGAATCTTATTTCCACAAGATATAGATCAGGAGGCACATTAACTTTTAATGACATCCATAAAAACCAATATCATCTAGAAAAATTGAGATCAAAAATATTTTTGGCATCGCCAAATACATATTTACCTGCCACAAGCATTTATGAATACATTACTTTAGGAGATAAAAAAGCTACAGATATTTTTAATGCTAACATAATTAATTATCGTCTACATTCATTAATGAGCGATATTGGTTTAACTTTTGAACAACAAATTATCCAAAATGGCATTAATCTCTCATCTGGTCAGCGGCAATTAGTTATTTTACTAAGATTATTTGCATTTGGTTATGAATTAATTCTTTTAGATGAGGCTCTAGAAAATGTGGACAACAAGAAAGTACAATGATTAGCGAAGTCCATTAATGAAATTCAAACTGGAATTTTTGTCGAAATATCTCATTCGAAAAAATTTATTGCCAAAGCGAAGGAGGTTGACATTAATGAAATTACTAAAAATTAATCCCTTTTACTTTATCTTGTTGTTAGTTGTCATGGCTAGTTTTATTGTTGTCTTATGTTTAATATCCTTTTTACCCATCGAAAAATCAAGGCAGGTAATTTTAGTCGTTAATGATCGCCATCAAAACAGTCTTTCAGTAGATGCCAATACAGCTAACTTGCTTAAGGGCAATAAAGAGATATCAATTTTGTTAAATGATCATGTTTATCATGCTGTTATTAAGGCTATTGTGATTAATGATCATAATTATGATATTGTCATTGGTGGCATGGATGGCAAATTATTGCCTGGATCACATGTTCAAGCAACCATCATCTACGATCACACCACTCTTTTAAGAACATTATTAAATATTTAATGATGTATAATTATGTAATGAATAAGGTATATATAGAAAATGAACACAAAATTTCATTTAGTTATAAACGACTATACAAGAAAATACTTAATGAAATATTGACATATTTAAAGATTGAAGGACAAAGTGAAGTTAATGTTATTATTGTTGACAACAAGTCTATCAAAGCGATATCTAAAAAATACAAACATATAGATAAACCAACTGATGTTTTATCATTTTCAGCTGGATTTAAAAAGTTAAAGCATCAAATTCATTACAATATGTTTGGAGATATTTTTATTTCTTACGAAAAAGTGTTTGAGCAATCCAAAACATATAATCACTCTCAAAAACGGGAATGATGTTATTTATTTTCTCATGGATTACTTCATCTTATTGGCTATGATCATGTGACTAAAAAAAATGAGGAAGAAATGAATCAAATAGTAGATATAATTATGAAAAAGATAAAGGTGGAACGATATGTTTAAAGTATTGAAAAAAATTAAAAAGAAATTTTTCTATTCGTTTGTCGGATTATGAATCACTGCCAAGGAAGAAAAATCAATGTTAGTATATTTATTTATTTATTCAATTTTTATTGGACTAGGTATTTGATTGAAACTAAATATAACTGAATGAGCCATCGTTATTATGGTTATGTTTATTGTCTTAACAGTTGAGATATTAAATACTGCTGTTGAAGCTACGGTTGATTCGGTATCCTTTCAATATAATGTTAAGGTAAAGAAAATTAAAGATATTGCTTCAGGAGCAACATTGGTAATAACTACAGGAATGTTTGTGACATTTTGTATAATATATATTCCAAAATTAATGGAAGCTTTATAATGAAAAAAACAATGGATAGTAGGTTAAATGAGTTATTAAAAAATGCTTACTCACCATATTCTGATGTTAAGGTAGCTGCTATATTAGAAATTGATGGTCAAGAATTTCATGGTGTTAATGTCGAAAATTCTTCTTTTGGAGCAACAATATGTGCAGAGCGCTCAGCGCTAGTATCTGCCATATCTGCTGGAATTAAACCTATGGATATTACAGATATTCATGTGACGTCTTCATTAGACAAACCCTTATTTCCGTGTGGACTTTGTTTGCAAGTAATGGCAGAAACAATGCAACCAAATGCCAAAATACATATTTATTTTAATGGAAATGATGAGACAAAATTACTTAAAGAATTATTACCATATACCATAACCAAAGAAAGCTTTGGATGAAAGTAGGTTTTGTCACAATTGTTGGAAGACCAAATGTCGGTAAATCGTCACTATTAAATCATATTCTAGACTACAAAGTTGCGATTACCTCAGACAAACCCCAAACAACAAGAGATCAGATTAAAGGCATTTATAATGATGATGATTCACAAATTGTATTTATTGATACCCCTGGAATTCATAAACCAAAACAAAAGTTAGGAGAATCTTTAAATGTATCTGCTTATAAATCTTTAAAAGATATTGAGTTGGTTTTATTTTTACAACCCGCTAATGAATTAATCGGTCCTGGTGATCGTAAAATTATTGAAAAAATTAGCAACTATCGTTGTGCGGCTGTCATTACCAAAATCGATGTTTCTAATCAAGAAGAAGTTGTGGAAAAAGTTAATGAATTAAAGGTCTTAGGCTTTAAAGATGTTTTAGCTACTTCCATTGAAATTAATGAATCAATAGACTCTTTAATTAATTTTATCAAAGAGAATCTGGAAGTAGGTTCACCTTATTATGATCAAGAACAAATAACCGATTGTTCCATGAAATTCATTGCTAAAGAAGCCATCAGAGAAAGTGCCATTAATCTGATGAAAGATGAGATCCCACATTCATTAGGAGTAGTTATTGATGACTTTGACGAAACCAAATTAGAGAATCGATACTTTATATCAGCCACAATCTATGTGGAAAGAGATTCTCAAAAAGGCATTTTAATTGGTAAAGATGGTTCGATGATTAAAAAAATTGGAACATCTGCCAGAAGAAAAATTTCTTATTCATTTGATAAAAAAATTGTTTTAGATTTAAGAGTTAAAGTTAGTAAAAACTGAACATCGAAAGTTGAAGAAATAATTAAAATGGGTTACTAAAGGCGTCACTCTTTTTCTTTATAATTTAAGTATGAGTGAAACAAAAGAAGTTGGCATAGTTGTAAAAATGTTAGATTATGATGATTATGATCAAATCATTACAATTATAACTAGCACTGAGGTTATTGGTATTATTGCCTTAGGCGTAAGAAAGATCAATTCTAAAAATAGAGTTGCCTTGCAACTAGGAAATATTATTGAAGTAGAATTATTTAGAGCAAGGTTGAATGGTAAGCTTTCAAAATTAAAAAGAGCTAACATTATTAAGCAACCACCCATTCTGGAGCTTGATACTGCAGAAGTATTGCTAGAAATTGTTGGATATTTAGTAAAAGTAAAAGATAGTCCTAAAAATATTCTCAGCATGATTTTTGAATCATTTCCGTTTTTGGGGACTCAATATAATCACCATGTTAAGACGTATATTATGTTTCATTATTTAAATATCATCGGTCAAATGCCTACATCTCATGGTTGTATTGAGTGTGGTAGCTTGGATCATATCGATGGTTTTGAATTTTATCAAGGCGGTTTTACTTGTAAAAGACACATTATAAAATCAAGAGATTTAGAATTTTTAAAAGCAATTCAAAGTATTGGTCATTCTTTTATTGATTATAAAACCGTTGATGCATCCACTAATAAATTAGTCTTTGCAGAAATTAAAGATTTTATTAGTAGATCAAATTGATAATGTATAATTTATTTGCAATGATGCCGTGGAAAGGCTGAGCTAAATAAAATATCATAAGAGAGTCCTATAGGGGTGGAACGTTGGCCTCCTATTGAGGACTTTTTTATATGAAGGGACAATATGAACGATCAAAAAGACTTTAAGGAAATTCAATTACACTTAAAAGAAACGGGTTTTGTTTTCCAAGGTTCAGAAATTTATGGAGGTCTTGCCAATACATGGGATTATGGGCCTATGGGAGTTTTGTTGAAAAAGAATATTCAACAATTGTGATGGAAAGAATTTATTACCAAAGAACCAAATAACTACGGACTTGATTCTAAGATTTTAATGAACCCAGAAGTTTGGGTTGCCTCGGGCCATGTTTCTAGTTTCTCTGATCCTTTAATTGAAAACAAAGTTAATGGTAAACGTTATCGTGCTGACCACATTATTGAGGCACAAGATAGTTTGCTTAATGCAGAAGCCATGAGCAAACAGGAAATGCAATTGTTCATTCAAGAAAATATAAAAGAATATGATGGGGCCAAAACTAATTGAACAGATATCAGAGAATTCCACTTAATGTTTGAAACTCATCAAGGTGTATTGGTTGATAATAAATCAAAAGTATTTTTACGTCCTGAAACAGCACAAGGCATTTTTATGAACTTTAAAAATGTCATGAGAACAACAAGAGCCAAATTGCCAATGGGCATTGGTCAAGTTGGTAAATCATTTCGGAATGAAGTCACACCTGGTAACTTCACATTCAGAACACGAGAATTTGAACAAATGGAATTAGAAGTATTTGTTAAACCAGGTGATGATGAACAAATGCATAGTTACTACCTTGACAAAGTTCAGAAATTCACTAAAGATTTAGGAATTAAAGTTGAATCCATCAAAACAAGAATTCATGATCAAGATGAGTTGGCACATTATTCTAAAGCTACTACTGATATTGAGTTCATGTTTCCATTTGGCTGAGGTGAATTGCTTGGAGTTACAAATAGAACCGACTTTGATCTTAAAACTCACATGAAACATTCAGGAATCAATTTAGAATATCGTGACCCCATCACAAATGAAACCTTTATACCTTATGTTATTGAACCATCAATTGGACTTGATAGAATGACCTTGGCAACATTAGTTGATGCTTATGAATTAGATGGTGAAAGAATAGTTCTTAAACTTGATAAAAAAATTGTTCCTTACAAAGTAGCTGTTTTACCTCTTAATAAAAAATTTCACGCAGAAACAGCTAAAATTATCTTTAATAAACTTATAGACACGGGCATTGAAGCTACTTATGATGCTGCTGGATCAATTGGTAAAAGATACCGAAGACAAGATGCTATTGGTACACCCATATGCTTAACTATTATTGATGAAACACAAACGCAAGATAAGGCCACTATCAGACATAGAGATTCTATGAAGCAAGAAGATATTCTAGTTTTAGATCTTAATAAGTATATTTAGTTGTTTTGTATAAAATTATTTTGGATTAGCTAAATCCAAGGATTTTTTCATAAAGCAGTTTTTAAAACAATGATAATTCAATATTATTTTGTTAATAATAACACATTTTTTGAGTTAAAAAAAACGAAAATATAACTAAAATATTAGACCAAACAATATACAATTATATGTATGAATATTATTAAGCGTCATTTTCCAAGCAACGCATCTAAATGAAAACTATATTTAAGAACATTTTGGCCCATTGTTTTAGGGTCGGTGCTTTTTGCTTTAAATGGTGTTATAGATAACTTTATGGTTGGTCATATCAACCAAGGACAATCATCATTAGGAGCCATTAACTCATGAACAAATATTTTAATTGGTTGATTTATTGGAGTGGCAGCAGGTGGCTCTGTTGTTATGTCTCAGTTCTATCATGATAAGCAGTATAAAATTGCTCAAGAAATATCAAGGTACAGGTTTTATTTATCGATTATTCCGGCTGTTGGCTTAGCCATTGTAGCATGATCTGATCCTGATGCTTTAACGAAAGTGTTTTATAATGGTAATGTTAATTCATTGCAAGGGCAGATTTTGATGTCCAATGCAAGGGCGTATGCAAAAGTTATTGCTATTCAATGGATTTTCATTTCCCTTACCTTTAACTTAGGAAACCAGTTACGTGAAATTGGTCATGGTAAAATAACGATGTTTTGAGGCGCCGGGACTTTGGTAGCTAATGTTGTTCTTAATTCTATTTTGATGTATGTATTAGGTATGGGTGTAGAAGGGGCCGCATGAGCTTCTGTTTCTGGAAGGATTGTGGCGTTGATAGTGGGGTTTAATTACATGTACTTCATGAAAATTAAAATTGGGTTTAATCCTCTGACTATTTTTAATGTTTCCCTAAGAGTTAGAAAAATGTTTTGGAAGCGTTGAGCCTATTCCATGTCTATTTTCACTGTCTTTTTCTTTATTGTTGCTAGAAATATCTTTTATAGCTCTGGGTTCCATATTTCAACTGATGGCAGCGGCTTGGGGGTTGGAATATCTGGTCTAGCTATTATTTCCTTAACGGGAGCTTTAACTAATGTGTTTACCACAACTTTTTCGGCCCTCTCATCGATGTCAGCTAGATTTGTTGGATCAGAACTTGGTAAGGGTCATTTAGAACAAGCTAAAATTAATTCTGATGAATTAAAAGGTTTTAACACCCTTATGGCTTGTTTTCTAGGCGTGCTAGGAATAATATTCGCTTCGTTCATTCCGTTTATGGGGTTTCTGTCACTTGATAAGTTTGGTGAAAATCATGAACTAATCTTTGACTCCCGCGCTTTCTTATTGCAAGTTCGTAATTCGATGTTTGTGATTATTTTCTTTTATCCTATGTGAATATGATTTTCAACTTCCTATCGTAATGGTAATGCTGGAGGCAAAGGTGGATGGTTTGCCTTTGTTGATTGAATTATCAGCGGACCCATTCAATTAGGTTACTTAGCTTTTATTGCTTACTATATTGTTCCTGCTTCATCTACTATACAAGAACATTTCTATTTAGTTTATATGATATTTCTTTCCTCAGATTTCCTTAAATTAATCTTGCAAGAAATTATCTATATGTATTATCCATGATTAAATTCGCTGACTAAAAAAGAAACTTCAGCTAAAGTAAATGTTACACCCGATCCTTTTAGAATTATTCAGAAAAAATAATTATAATGATGTTTTTTAGTTAAATAAGATAAAATATTATTATTGTAAAAGGAGATACTATGGGTGGACCAACAATCTGAATTGTTCTTGGTGGATTAATTGGAGTGGTTGTAATCTTTCTTGTCGTAACTACGACACTTGACCGAAAGAAAAATAGAAAACTTAAAGTTGAAAAAACTAAACTTGATTCTGAAGTAAAAGAATCAGGCACTAAAATTGCTCAAGAAATAACAAAAATAGTTGATAATAATAATATTATGCTTAAAAACTTTGTCCCTTCGATTGGTAAATTGAAAATGTCAGATATTAATTCAATTGCTAAAAAAGAATTGCAAGATATTCAAAAATCTAGAACATTTAAATTAATTCAACACAACAAGGAAGAATATGATAAATTTAAAAAAAATCTGGATACATTAATTAAAAACAAATCTAATAATTGATTGAAAAATAACGAACAGGGAATAAGTTTTTTCAAGAATTATAAATTCAAAGATCCAACACCACCAAAATCTAAAAAAGAAGCCAAAAAAAAATCTAAAAAAGATGCTAAAAAAGAAATTAAGAAGAGTGACAACTAAATGAATACACCTAATAAATTAACTATCTTAAGAATCATTTTGGTTATCCCATTTATTATCATAATGTCCCTAGCAATTTCCATTGATGGGGCCCTAGATTTTTTTGGTAATAAAAAGAAAGCTGTTTATTTATTTGTGGCAGGAGTTATTTTTGCAGTAGCTATGATAACTGATTTCATTGATGGTTATCTTGCTAGAAAAAATAATCAAATAACTTCATTTGGCAAATTATTTGACCCCTTAGCTGATAAATTTATGACAACATCTGCTTTAATTATGTTGTCAGTTTTGGAGGTTGTTCCCTTTTATATAACCTTATTATTTATTTTAAGAGATATCTTAGTTGATGGGTCTCGAAATATTTCCGCTAAACATAATGTTAGCATCGCAGCATCGTGATATGGTAAGTGGAAAACACTGTTATTATCCATTGGTTTATTATTAGTGTTTTTTATTACACCATTTATTCATCACAATTTAGATTTAATAAATCCTTCTTGAGAAATATGGGTACTCATTATTCCTATTTTAGGCGCAGAACTATTATCTGTAGTTGGGGGAATAGATTATTTCAAACAAATCACAAAATATATAAATATGGAATAGCAACATTCATATTTTATTTTTGATATAATTTAGAAAATTAGATATTTAAAAGGAGCAGCAATGGCAATTAGAAAAAAGCAAATATTTTATGAGGTTAACCCACGATATTTTAGTGACTCTTCAGGAGATGGTATTGGTGATCTTAAAGGGTTATCTAATAAACTTGATTATTTTAATTATTTAGGAATTAATTCTATTATTTTACAAAATATTTTATCTTTGAATTCTGATGACTTAGTGCAAAACTATGTGCAAGTTGCCAAAGATTTAGGAAATATTGATGATTTAAAAGAAGTTATTTCTCTTGCCAAAGAAAAAGGAATTAAAATTTTAATTGAAATGCCCATTGGTTACATTAAAGATTCTCATAAATGATTTAAAAATGCAAATGAAGATGTTGGAAGTGAATTTAGTCAAGTAATTGATTTTATGCCAAAAGATGATACTAAGAATATTTCATTTAAATATTCTGAAAAACAAAAGGCTTATTATGCTATTGACGATAAAACAAAAGAAATACCATTAAATTGAAAAAATGAACAAGTTAATAATCAATTTGGTAAAGTTCTTCGATTTTGAACTGATCTTGGGATTAATGGGTTTGTTTTTAAAGATTTTGAGTTCATCACCGATATCGAAAAGAATGAGAAAATGTCTGACGACACACTTAAGGAATTAAGAAAATTTTATCGAGCAATCAAAGAAATGAATGATGGAACAATTGTCATTGGTAAATCCGATATTCTTGGTCTGGACGGAAGTAAATTTACTAATGGAGCAACACAAGTCTTTGATTACTTTATGCCAACTGAAATATCTATGATTGGAACTAATCCTAAATATGGTGCTGATTTTATTGGAACTTTTAAAGCATCAAAGTTGGCAAATAAAATGAATAAAGCTCTTAAGAATAAACACAACATTATTACATTTGGTAATGAAAATATTGGTAGAATAAATGAAAGATGGGGAAACAAAGGGCAGTTTTCTGATGAATCTGCTAAAGCCATTGGAATGTTACTGCTTCTTCATCCTGCTTCTTCATCTATTTATTATGGAGATGAAATTGGTTCTTTAAATATTGGATTAACTCATTTAGATGATTTTCAAGATGTAACAATCGCAGAAAGAATGCACCGTTTACTAAGTGAGCGTATTAAAGAGAAGCATTTTATGGATGCACAAGTACTACAAAATCCAATTAATGCAAGATCACTAATGTCATGAAGTGATGAGAAAAATGGTGGTTTTTCTTTAAGTGAAAAAACAGTTACCCCAGTTTCGTATAATTACAAAGAGATTAATGTTAAAAATCAGTATAACAATACAAAATCTACTTTAAGCTTTTTCAAGGAACTAATTAGAATATCAAGTACGCCTGATTATAAGAACATTATTGAAAATGGAGAATTTAAAATATCATCATGAATACCTGGTGTTATTAAAGTATCAGCAACTTATAAAGAAAAAGGAGTTTTCTTTTATGTTAACTTAACCAATAAAGTTAAATTAATTATAAGACCTAAATCAGGTAAAGTTGTTCTTTCCACCAAATCTCATAAAACATATACTGAACTACCAAAAAGTCTAGATGCATATGAAGGGATCCTAATTTCTAAGAAGACAGATATTGCCATTTTAGCTAAGCAAGAAGATTATGAAATAGCAAAAGATAAAAAAAAGGAAGAAGAGGCAATTGCCGTTACTAATGAAGCTAATAGATTAGTAATAGAGCAAGCTAAGCTAGATGAAGCTAACGAAAAATTATTAATTAAAAAATCTAAAGATCAAGAAATAAGGAATGATGAAGCTAGAATTGCTAGAGAAGAGATTCAAAAAAGTAAAATAAATGAACAGAAGAAATTAAAATCTGAAAAAATAGAGCAATTTGAAATTAAGAAAAAAGAAGCTGAAGCAGAAAAAACAAGATTACTTCAACTTGAAGAAAAATCTAAATGAAGAGAACAAAAGATGATAGAGCGTGAAAAAAGATCCAAACTTAAAGACGCAGAAAAAACAAGACAACTTGAAATAAAACAAGCTCGAAGATTAGAAAAAGAAGCTGAAGCAGAAAAAACAAGATTATTTAAAATCGAAGAAAAAGAAAAAGCAAGAGAAGAAAGTATGCTTGAACGAGCAGAAAAATTAAAAAACAAGTCAGAAAAAACAAGAGAGCTAAACATAAGAAATGGGGAAAAAGATAATAAAAAAGAGACTTTAGAAACAAACCAACAAATTACCGAAAGAAGTGAATCAGAAAATGACTGAAATATGTCAGAAATTGATGATTTAAGATTAAAAAATATTGATAATAATTTTGAGGATCATAATCAAAAAAGAGATCATCATGATGATCAAAAATTAAAAAATACCCTCGAATTGTCACGTGTTGAAAGAAAAGTTGCTAAAGAAATTTTAAAGAATAAAAAGAAGTTTTCTATTATGGAAGAGGAAATCTTAGAAACAGATAGAACTACTTTAACAGAGGACGATATAGCCGCTACAACCCAGATCAATCCCGATGAATTTGATGATTTTGAAGCATTTTTAAGTGATGAAGAAAATAAAAAGAAAAAATAGGCGCGACTTATTTTTTTGTTATAATTACAAAGCACTTTATAGTCCGTTACAAGATATGAAGCAAGGAGAAATGATGAGACAAACAACAATCATAAAGCACACAGAAGTAAAGAAAGAATGATTTATTGTTGATGCTGAAGGAACAACTTTAGGTAAGTTGGCAACGCTTGTTGCCTCTTACTTGAGAGGGAAACATAAGCCAACATATACGTCAAATATAGACATGGGTGATAATATTATTGTCATTAATGCTAAGAAAATTATTTTAACAGCTAATAAAGAACAAGATAAATTATACTATTCGCACTCGATGTACCCTGGCGGGTTAAAAGTTATAAATGCAGCTGCATTAAGAGCTAAAAAGCCAACAGCTATAGTGGAAAAAGCTATTAAAGGAATGCTTCCTCATAATAGATTAGGGTCACAACAATTTAGAAATTTATTCGTTTATGCAGGAACAGAACATAAACAAATGGCTCAACAACCAAAGAAATTAGAGGTTCAATAATGGTGGATGTAACTTATAGAGGATTAGGAAGAAGAAAATCTTCAACAGCAAGAATTATCATTAAGCCTGGTAAAGGTGAATTTATCATCAATAAAAGGCCAGCCATTGATTATTTAATGTCTGAGGTGTTATTACAAGATGCTTCTCAACCGTTAGTATTTACTAAAACAAATGGAACATTTGATATTAAGGTTAATGTTAAAGGAGGAGGCGTTTCTGGGCAAGCTGGGGCTATTAGACTTGGTATTGCTAGAGCGTTATTAGAAGCTTCTGGTAGTTATCGAACTATTCTTAAAAAAGAAGGAATGTTAACAAGAGATGCCAGAGTTAAAGAACGTAAGAAACCTGGACTTAGAAAAGCTCGTAGATCAAGACAATTCTCAAAACGTTAGTTTAAAAATCCTATTTATAGGATTACTCATGGGAGCGTAGCTCAGCTGGTTAGAGCACACGACTGATAATCGTGAGGTCGATGGTTCAAGTCCATTCGTTCCCACCATACCATTAAATTGATCAATAACCTTTTTAGGGTTTATGGGGGGGTAGCTCACCTGGCTAGAGCACCTGCCTTGCACGCAGGGGGTAGTGGGTTCGATCCCCATCCTCTCCACCAAATATCATTAGATATCAGAAGTACCTTTATACGGGTATTTTTTTATTGAAAAAATATCACCATAAACATTTATAATTTAAATAGAAAATAGGTAATATGTTAAAAATATTAAATCATCCTTTGATTAAAATCAAGCTAACTAAAATGAGGGATGAAAAAGCAAGTCACACAATTTTTAGACAGTGTTTGAATGAAATTGCATCACTCATGGTATATGAAGTTTTGCGGGACTATAAGACAAAACCTCTTGATGTTAAGACCCCAACTGGATCAGTGGCAAATGGTCAGGACTTTAACAAGGAAATAGTGATTGTTCCCATCTTACGTGCTGGTTTAGGAATGGTCCAAGGAATTGAGCGGCTTGTTCCTCAGGCACGGATCGGCCATATTGGTATGTATCGCGAGGAAACAACATTTAAAGCAGTGCCTTATTTTTATAAAATGCCTAATGTTGATAAAGCATCTGAAATTATTGTTGTGGACCCAATGCTAGCAACTGGTGTCTCATCTAATGATGCCATCAGTAAGTTGAAGCATGATGGGTTTAAAAAGATTAGACTTGTATCATTAGTTGCTGCCCCTGAAGGAGTTAAGAGAGTTGAAGAAGCTAATCCTGATGTTACTATTTATCTAGCGGCACTTGATGATAAATTAGATGAAAATAAATATATCAGACCTGGTTTAGGTGATGCTGGGGATCGTCTTTTTGGGACTAAGTAAATAATACTTAACTAATAAATATTAAAATTTTATTACAAATTTTACAGAATGGGGAATAAATGGCTTTAATAATGAGAAATATCAGTATAAATTATAAAAATTTAAAAGCATTGGATAATGTTAGTATTAGATTCGAAGATAATGCTATTATTGGATTAATTGGTTTTAATGGTTCAGGTAAAACTACATCATTTAATCTTCTTACTAATCTAATTGAGAATTATTCAGGAAATGTATTAATATCAGAACAAAAAGACGGCCAAGAAGTTGAAAGATTAATGACTCGAAATGATCATTATATGTTTTCGTATTTATCGGCTGGATCTGAACCGCAAAATAACGAATTAGTTATTGACCAATTAGGTTATTTGGGTTCATTGCATGGATTATCTAAGAAAGGAACATTGGCCCAAATCAAAGAGATTATTAAGGTACTCGAATTTGATGGAAAACTAAATAAGCCTATTAAATCATTATCCAAAGGTAATCAACAGAAAATTAAATTAGCAGGAATTTTCATTAATCCTAATATTAAATATCTTTTATTAGATGAACCTTTTGATGGACTAGATCCAATTATGATTGAAAAAATTAAAAATTATATTCTCTCCATAAGAAAGGGGTTAACGATTATTATTACATCTCACAGAATGGATGTTGTTGATAAGATGTGCGATTCTTTTTATATTTTGAAAGACGGTGTATTGGTGGATTCTAAAGTTCTAGATGTTAATGATAAAACCATTCGCATGTCTGTTAATTTGGAAGTATCTTTGAAAAATATTAAAAAAACTAAATATGTTTTAGGAGCAACAAAAAATAATAAAGAGATTATTATTAAAGTTGAATCATTGGAAAAATTTAAGTTTGTCAATAAAAAATTATGTTTAGATCCCAAGTATGTTTGGTCATCCTTAAAAGAAAAAAACTTGACTGAATCAGTTTTTGAGAGATATGCTCATGATTAAAAAATATTCTTTTATGCGTTTATTATTAACAGAAATTAAGTTTTCTTTAACTCCAATAAAAATTTTGTCACTATGTATTGGCGGATTAGTTATGTCTATTTTATTTTCTTCTTACATTCCGCTTTTTATTAATGAAAAAACAACAACACTTGCTCTCTATATGTTTGCAGTCAGAGGCACATCGGTTTTTATATTTTCTAGAACCGCGACAGCTATTCAGGATAAAGCAACCATTGATAAAAATAAAGCAGTTTTTTTGTATTATAAAAAAAATTGAGTAACATTGTCAAAACTTATTGTAGAAGTTATTATTTTTATAATTGGAATGCTTATTTTATTTGCCATAGCAACTATTTCACCTATAGCTCATGGGAATTATATCAATTATGTTGATTATTTTATTAATATGTTAAAAATATTGCCAGGGTTTATTGTAACTTATATCTTTGTTTTTTCATGTTGCAAATGAGTAATATCATTTATTTCCAAACAAAGCTTAGCTTATGCAGCCTCAATCTTTTTAACGCTTTTAATCTTGTCTCCTATTTTGATTCTCAACTTCATTCCACAGGCATCTATTTTGCATTTTGCATCAGAAGATGGAGCCCTGAGCGATAATGTATTTAGTAATAATCAGTTCATTATTGCGTTTATTCCTCTTTTGAATTTAGGTTTAATTACAGGCGTTGGAGTACATGTATCGGACTTTAGTGCCATTGATCATGATTGATATGTTGTTATTCCAATTTTATATTCAGTCCTTTTCACATCCATTTCATGAACGATGCAATCTTCAGCACAAAAAAGATACTTAGTAGCAACATAAAAACCGATGTAAAATTTTTATCAGCAAATTTATAGCAACATAATGTAGCTATTTTTCTTTATTTTTTTCTTTTTATATTTCACACACTTATTTTCTATACATATTTAATCAGGAGGAGAAATGAATTTATATAAAATAGGAAAAATTGTATCGATTGGCAAAACATACATTATTATAGAATCAAACTACACTGGTTCAATAATTTACGTTGCAAGGCCAAAGGAATTTGAAAAAAGCAAAGTAAGAAAGGTTTATATCTATGAACACAAAAGTGAATATACAGAATCTATCTATGGTTTTAATAGCTTCAAGGAAAGGGTTTTCTTTGAGAATCTATTAAAAGTAAATGGAATTGGCCCCAAAACCGCTATCGGCATTTTGAAAGAGGGCATTCAAAGACCCATTCAACTTATTGCCCAAGGTGATACCACTGGACTTTCACAGTTTCCATCAATTGGATTAAAAACCGCTAATCAAATTGTATTTCAATTAAAAGATCTTTATAAAAATATTGAAATAATCAAAGACGGATTCATTAATCCGCACGACATAATATCGCCAATGAAAACATTAGGCTTTAGTCAAAAACAAATTGACTATGCCATTAGTCATTTAAAACCAACAAAAAATATGGAAGATTTAGTTGAGTCAGCCATAAAACTAATTTCTAATGCTAGTTTCACTTAAGCCTAGAACATTTAGAGAGTTCATTGGGCAGAAAAAACTAAAATGTGTTTTAAAAGTAATCATTGAATCATCTAAAAAAAGAAATATAACAGTTGATCATATTCTTTTAAATGGCAGACCCGGCTTTGGTAAAACAACCTTAGCCACAATTATTGCTAATGAAATAGGCACTAAAATTAAATATGCTCAAGGACCGTCCTTAGAAAAAAAAGCAGACATCTTATTACTTTTAGGATCTATTTCAAGTGGTGATGTTATATTTATTGATGAAATCCATGGAATTAACAAATCAATCGAGGAACTACTTTATTCAGCTATTGAAGAAGGGGTAATTGACATAATGGTTGGGCCAGAGGGAGATTCAAGAATTGTTAGGATGAAGCTACCTCCATTTACTCTCATAGGCGCCACAACTAAAATTGGGATCATGTCTACGCCCCTAAAAGATAGATTTGGTATTGTTGGGAAAATAATTGATTATACCGATGCTGAAATGATTAAAATAATTAAGCAAAGCATTAAAAAATTTAAGATCAAAGCTGATGATATAAGTGTTGAAATGATTAAGGAATATTCAAGGTTAACACCGCGAATAGCAAATAATTTGATCAAACGAATTGTTGATTTTATGACAATTAAAAATAAAAATGAAATATCACTAACTATTGTAAAGAAAACATTTGAAACATTAGGTCTATATAAATTTGGTTTAAATGATGGACACTTAAATTACTTACGATGTTTAGCTGAAACATTTTATGAAAAAAGTGCATCTTTAGAGAGTATTTCATCTATTCTTATTGAAGATAAAAAAAATATTCAAGTTGAATTAGAGCCAATTCTTTTGAAACGAAAGTTTATTGAAAAAAATGCAAGGGGTAGGAAAATTACAAATGAAGGTATTAATTATTTGATCACGTATAATTTAGTTAAAATATAATATTTTTTTGACTTATATTAGTTAATTAATAAGATATAATAAGTCATATGAAATTTTTCAAGTTGAACAATGTAAAGAGAATAATAATTTTAGGTACCACCTTAGTTGCAACAATCATCGCAATCGTGTTCGGTTCATTATTTTATGTTGGCAAGGATGTTAAAAAATCAGTTGAGTATTCAGGTGGATATGAATATACAGTCCAAATTCAAACTCCAAATAATTCAAGTGGTTTATCTGATCAAGTTGCGCAATCGATTTATGATCGAATTGATTCTCTTGGTGTGGGTGGAGCTAAAGTTGAATCAGGAAAAAATAATGATGGCGGAACTGTCAGGGTTAGGTACCCAGGTCTTACTTCTCAATCTGATGTAGATCAAATGCAAAAATTAATTACTGAAAAACCTCATTTAGTATTTACAGATATTTATGGTAATACATTATTTGATGAAGATGGTCATTTTAATCGAGCATTAAGAAATTTAAATGGTCAAGTGCCATCTGGTCAAGTCCCTGGAGCATATGGAACAGAAAATTATAAAAGATCTCGTGTTCCTTTAGAATCTGGCGGAGCAAAAAATATTTTTACTCAAAATGGTGAAAACAAAGTTGAAATTAGCTTGGATTCAGCCAGGTCTGCTAGAGAGTGATTTGACGCAACAAGTTATGTTTCAAAATTAGGTAAAGGAAAAAATTCTATTGTTGCTTGACTTGATATTAATAAATTTATTTCAGAGATGAATAACTGACCGGGACTTGGTTCTCAAAATCCATTCTTATCTGCTTATATTGATAATAATCCTAGCAAACCCTTGAGAAAAGAAACTGTTGATGCTGGAAGATTTTTGATTTCTGTGGCGTCTGTTAAAGCACCACTTAATGGTCGTTCATTTGTTTTAGAAGGTAATTTCACACAAGAAGAAACAAAAGTTCTTGCAAGAAAACTTAATTATGGATCATCACATTACTCATTAAAATTCTTATCTTCAAGAGCTATTCCTGCAACATATGGTGAAAATGCATTTAATAAAGCGATGATTGCAGGTATTATAGTTTTTGCTGTTATTGCCATATTCTTAATCGCAAATTATGGATTATTAGGAGCTCTTTCAACAATATCAATTGGCTTATATTTATTCTTGACTTTATTAATGTTTACAGTTATGCGTGGTGAATATTCGCCTGCCACGATTGCTGCTTTAATTATTGGCGTCGGTATGTCAGTTGATGCTAATATTATCACCTTCGAACGACTCAAGAGTATTATTTATTCTGGATCATCGGTTAAAAAAGCTCATAAACAGGCCAATCGACAATCTTTATCTGCGATTTTTGATGCTAATATAACGACGTTAATAGTTGCTTTTGTTTTGTTCTATTTCGGGACAAGAAACATTATTGGATTATCCATAACTCTAATTCTTTCAATCATATTTACCTTAATTATTATGCTTGGTTTTACAAGGGTTATGTCATCTGTTCTTGTTGGGACAGGATTATTCGAAAATAAAAAATGGCTTGTTGGTATTAAACCAAAGATCGATATAAAAGCACAAGTCGTTTTAAACAAACCTGATTATGTCAAAACATCTAAATGGTTTTCTTTGACTTCATTATTTATTATTACTATTGGCGTCATTCTCTTTGCGATTTTAGCGGGCATAGCTGGTTCATTTACTGGAGGAATGAATTTCTCAAAGGACTTTACTGGTGGAACTGATATCACAGTTAAATCCAAATTAGCAGATAATTCCATCAATAAGAGTGATGAGAATGGCATTGTTAATAATTTAATTATAAATGGTGTGCCTACTGAAGATATTAACAAAATATATGATGGTAAAAAATTAACAGGAATTAGTGTTAATACAAAATTAGAAGTTAACCTTGCTGAAATCAATAAATTTGACACCGACAATAGACACTTTAAAATAAATGCTAATATTGTTTCTAATACAACCGCTAGAAAAATTGTTCAAAACGCCTTAATCGCCATAGCTATAGCAATTGCCATTATTGTTGCCTATACATTAATTAGATTTAAATGAACTTATTCATTTGCAGCAATTGTTGCCCTTGTCCATGATGGGTTGATTGTGACTGCTATATTTGTCATTACAAGATTACAAGTATCCCCAATCTTTGTGGCAGGAATCTTATCGATTATCGGATACTCTGTTAATGATACGATTGTTACATTTGACCGGATCCGGGAGCGGATGGATGCTCATGTCGGAAAATTGAATGATGATAATATCAAATCAATTGGTAATCAAGCGGTTAAGGATACGATCAAAAGATCGATCTTAACTTCATTTACAACCATCATTGCTATCTTGATTCTAATGTCATTTGGTAATGCCACAAAATTATCATTTAATCTTGCGATGTTGGTAGGATTATTGGCAGGTACATATTCATCAATCTTTATTGCCACTTATCTTTGAACAAAAATGGAAATAAGAAGGCAAAAAGGCATTAACAAAAGAAAAAAAAGCGGCTTTTGAAATACCACAACTATTGAAGAGCAAACTTTTACCGGTATCAATGATTATCGGTCATAGTTGGTATATAATTAATTTATGGAAATAATATTAATCAATGACTAAGGAGTATGACACCTTATGAGATTATCGAATAAATCACGTTACGGTTAAAGAGTCTTAATTAAGGTGGCGCGTTAGCCCTTAGTTGTGACTTTTTTATTAAAGGAGAAAAGAATGAATAGACCAAAAGGAACTAAGGATATATTTGGGAAAGATCAGATTATTATGACAAGCATTAAAAACACTTTGAGATCAATTGCTACTATCTATAACTTTCATGAAATAGATACACCAATCTTTGAACGCAAAGAAGTTTTTGTTAAATCAGTTGGTGAAACATCAGATATTGTATCTAAAGAAATGTATGAATTTAAAGATAAAAAAGGTCGTGAAATGGTTTTAAGACCTGAAGGAACCGCGGGAGTTATCAGGGCTATAGTGGAAAATAAATTATTTATTAATGAAGAAACTTCAAAAGTATTTTACATGGGCCCAATGTTTAGATATGAGAATCCTCAGAAAGGAAGACAAAGACAATTTACCCAATTTGGAGTCGAAATGATTTCTGAACGTAATGCCTATGCTGATGCTGAAATTATTTTAATGGCTGATTTTATTCTTAAAGCCTTGCAATTAGAAAATGAATTATTAATAAATTCCTTGGGTGATAAAGCAACAAGAGAGAATTATTCAAATGCTCTGAGAAAATATTTTATTCAATATAAATCTGAATTATCGCCGATTTCTATTAAAAGAATTGAAACTAATCCCATGAGAATTTTAGATGATAAAATTGATGGACCAAAAGATTTTGTGAAGAATGCTCCCAGAATATCAGATTTTTATTCAGATGAAACCAGAGAATATTTTAAAACTCTCACTGATTTTTTAGACATAATGAATATTAAGTACACAATTGATCATACTCTTGTCAGAGGGTTGGATTATTATACTGATACTTCTTTTGAATTTATCTCAAAATCAAAAACAGCAGGAGCTCAATCAACATTAATCGGGGGAGGACGATACTCCGGGTTGATTGAATCATTTGGTGGTCCTAGCCTTTCTGGGATAGGTTTTGGTGTGGGTATAGAAAGAATTGTTAATGATATTAGAGAAACATTTAATGAAAACGAGCTCCAGACAAACCTTCATGCTTATGTTTGCAACATTGATCCTTCTTCACAATCTGCAACCGCTAGGATTGTGCAGATGCTAAGATCGTCAGGATTAGTTGTTGAATGAAATAAAACACCGACAAAACTTGTTAAAACATTTGTTAAAGCCGATAAATCCAATGCCCACTACAAAATCATTGCAGGACCAGAAGAACTAGCTAGAGGAGCTGTAATGGTCAAGCATCATGAGTTACAGGAGGAAGTCTTGCTTAGTAATTTAGTAGATTATATTGTTAATGATAAAGGTCATAGAGATTACCATAATGACGAGGAGCATCCAAATGAAAAAAATTAATAATGGCGAATTAAGAATTCATGACATCGATAAAGAAGTAACTCTTTATGGTTTTATAGCCAACAAGCGCAAAATGGGTGCTATGACATTTTTGGACTTAAGAGATAGATGAGGTATTACACAACTTGTTATTAAGGAACATATTGAAGAATTATCAAAAGAAAGCGTTATTCAAGTTTTGGGGATTGTAGTTAAGAGGCAAGATGCAAATACCAAGATCCCAACTGGAGAAATTGAAGTTGAGGTAAGTAATATAGTTATACTTTCAAAAGCACAGCAACTACCATTTATCATAAATGATAATCTTGAGGCCAATGAGGACACAAAGTTAAAGCACAGGTTCCTAGACTTAAGAAGACCAATCATGCAAAATAAGATTATTACTAGATACAAGCTCAATAAAGCATTTAGGGATTTTTTAGATACTAAAGATTTTTTAGAAATCGAAACTCCTTTATTATCTAAATCAACTCCCGAAGGAGCAAGGGATTTTCTGGTTCTCACTAGAAATGAAGGAAAATTCTTTGCTCTTCCCCAATCGCCACAATTATATAAACAACTATTAATGTCTTCTGGTTTTGAAAAATATTTTCAAATAGCCAGAGCTTTTAGAGATGAAGATTCACGAAAAGATCGGCAACCAGAATTTACTCAATTAGATATTGAAATGTCTTATGCTAATGAAGATGATATCAAGACATTGGTTGAAGAAATGTTTGTCTTTGTTTTTGATAAACTTGGTCATAAAATTAATATTCCATTCGCAAGAATGAATTTTGAGATAGCCATGAATGAATATGGGAGTGATAAACCTGATTTAAGATATGAATATAAATTAGAAAATATTCAAAAATATTTTAGTGAAACAGATTTTAATGTTTTTAAATCAGCCCCGGAAATAAAAATGATTGCATTTGATAAGGTATTGTCTCAAAAGGAAATTAAATCACTTGAAGAAATTGCTAAGAAAAATGGGGCAAAAGGATTGGCTTGAGCCTCATATGATGAAATGACTCTTAATAAGAATGGTCCCGGTTTTAAGTTCTTTAAAAAAGAATTAGAAAAAATCATGATCAATAAACCAATGAAATCTTGAACAACATTATTTGTTGCTGATACATTACATGTTGTTAATCAGGCATTAGGTGCAATTAGAGTTGAGTTAAATAATCTCTTTGATTTGGCAAGTGATAAATTTAATTTTGTTTGAATCGAAAATTGGCCATTATTTAAAAAAGATGATGAAGAGAATAAAATTATTGCTTTTCATCATCCTTTCACTTCACCAACTGAAGCTACCAAAGATTCATTTGATACTAATCCATATAATGCTATGGCAAAAGCTTATGATCTTGTATTAAATGGTTTTGAAATAGGTGGTGGATCAGTTAGGATAAATGATTTAGAATTACAAAAAAGAATGTTTAAAACAATTGGTTTAAATGAGCAGCAATACATGTCTCAATTTGGATTTTTCTTAGATGCTTTTAAATTTGGATTACCCCCGCATGCTGGAACTGCATTTGGTATAGATCGTATTGCTATGATTTTAACTAAATCACAATCCATTAGAGACGTAATTGCTTTCCCTAAAAATTCTAAAGGAGTGGCAGTTATGGAAGATTCTCCTTCAAATATTGTCAATAAACAATCAAGGGATTGCCCCACAATTGTCAAATAATATTAAAATAACCACCATAATAATGAAATAATATATATAATTTTATTATGGAAAAAACATGCATTATTAAACAAATAACATTATCTGGATTACTCATCGGACTCGCCATTATCATTGGTCTTTTTTTACACTTTCCCTTATTCGGGGGGCAAGTGTATTTGATTGGAATTATTATTTTTGTCATGCCATTATTCTTGCGAATTGATATGTTGATTATTTCTGCTATTTCATCCGTGGTATTAGTTGATGTTATTTCTGGATTTGGACAATATTCTTGAATGTCAGCCATTGCTTACGGTCTTGCCATTATCCCTATTTGATTGATGCTTAAATTGCAATTTAAAATTTTTTATTTTATTTCGTTAATAATAAGTTCATTAATTATTATTGCAACTTATTATTTTTTAGAAAGAATCACTTTTGGGAGTGCTTTAGCATTTAAGGATTTTCTTGCCACATCATTACAAATGGCAATTGTGGTGCCTATTGTCATTATGCTTTATTGACCTCTTAAAATGGCATCGAAGATTCTTTAACCTCTTCTTGAGAAAGATCATAAGCTCATAGTTTTTGAATAAAGATGGCTTTCTTACTCTTTGAATAAAATGGTTTATAGCTTAGTTCGTTAATAAAGCTTGCATATGAACTTTTTAAAATACTAGGTAGATCTTTTGATAATTGTTTTAATTGCCTCAGATTCTGAGCCAATGGAAAAATGAATAAAATTAAGAGGAATAAATTAAAAGTCATAACCACATTATTTCAATAGATGTAGCATACAACTGTTGCTATAATAATGAAAATAGCAAAAGCAATAATTAATAAAATCGATCTTGTTCTTCATTTTAGAAGAAATTCCATTTTATTAATAAAATATTTTTTTCGTTCAAATTGGTTCATATTAATATTATAAGTGTATAATATTATTAATGATAAATAAAATATATTACAAGTGAATTTTTTTTGGTCTTATTTTTCTAATATTATTAGCAGCTGATCAGTCACTGAAGCATTTCTTCTTTAATGAACCATTTGATGAAATTCAACATGATTTTAAGTTTATTGGTATTAGAGCTAATCTTCATTATGGCACCACAATGTTTGATATGTTGAATATCCCTATTTCTAATTTTTGGAGCATTGTTTTGTTTGCAGCTTTAGCTGTAATCTTTCTTGTTATTCTATTTTTTACTAGATCGCCTTGAGTTATTATTAGTTTATCAATTTTAATAGCTGGAATCTTTGGTAATGGACTAGATAATATTTTTAAGGGCTATGTCAGAAATATTATTTTTATGCCACTTCGAGATTTAGGCACATTTAATTTGGCAGATATATTTGTTGTAATAGGGGCACCATTAACTGGTATTACACTTATATTTACATCATTTAAAAAGAAGGCTTAGTACAATATTTTGTAATTTGATTTATAACCCCAAAAGTCATTATCCTTCATTACTGAAATCAAGTGTATGAGTTGTTTGCTTCTCGAATATTGTTTTAATTATATACACCAAACAATGGACCCATGTGTTCATTGTTTAGTGTATTGACTTTTTGGGTCAATCTAAAATATTTTTACTAACAGATTATTGTAAATTTCTTTCTCAAATAATAGGCATGCTTTAAATGTTGGCTCACTCTTTCAATTTTTTCCCTATTTTGTAAATATACTATTGCTTGTAACAGGTTCATAATGATTCGCTAGAACAATAATTTTATTTACTAAAATTTTATCATTTTGTTTTGATGGTCTCTATGATTTTCTTTTATAGTTCATTTAATTGCTTTCTTTTTATTTGCTTGTACAATAGCATTATAAAGGAGCAACTTCTTTTTTATCATTAGTACAATCAAGGGCAGGAAAGAACGTTATTTTTTTATTTATTATCTTCTCAAAAGTAATATAATTTTTTTGTTTAAAACATTATGAATATGGAGGTGCTTTAAAATGAAAAAAGAAGTTTTTCAAGCCAGTAATGATAAAACTAAAATTACTTATTATTCATGAAAGATAAATAATCCTAAGGCGACTTTTCAAATTCTTCATGGATCTATCGAACATGCTATCCGCTATGATCATTTTGCCAAGACCTTAAATAAAGCTGGTTTTTCTGTTTACGCTATGGATATAAGAGGTCATGGCGAGACTGGAAAGCGGGGAATCCTTGGACACATAGCAGATCATAATGGAGCCAACAAAGTGCTGCATGATGTTCATCAGTTGAATAATATTATTAAGTCTGAAACATATGGTAAGAAGTTAATTTTACTTGGTCATTCTATGGGGTCATTTATTGCCAGGGCTTATGTAACTAAATATAACGATATTGATATTATAATCCCAATTGGAACAAATCAAAAACCAAGAATAGTAATTCATTTTTTGAATTTACTTGCAGAAATAAAATCGATTAGACACGCTCAAGATGGTGGAACATTTATTTCTAATTGGTCATATAAATCATTTAATAATAAATTTAAGGATGAAGGTAAGTTTGCATGATTGTCAAATAATAAATTAAATAGAGAAAATTATTCAAATGATGCACTAACTAAGTTTGAGATGAGTAATAAATCATTTTCTGTTTTCTCGAATTGAATGAAAATGTTTACTAGCAAGATTGAAGCAAGTAATATGGATAAAAAGGTGTGTGTTTTATTATTGAATGGGGTGCTTGATCCGGTTGGGTCTATGGGTAAAGAAGTCGCAAAGGCTAATAAGTTTTATACCAAATTGGGATATTACTCAGAGCAAATTGAATATGAAGATATGCGTCATGAAATATTGTATGATGATCTTAAGGAATTGGTTTACCATGACATTATCCAATTTGTTAATAATCAATTAAGTTGTGACGCTCTTATTCAATCAGCGACTGTACAACAACTTAAAAAAAGCGAAAAGAAACAAAAGGAGTAATTAATGTATCTTAGACATAAAATAAGAAGGAATCCAAATAATTTTAACGGCAAGAAAATTATTAACATTCTTGCTGAAGAAAGAAAACCAGAAATAATTGATAAAAGATATAAATGCATTTTTATCTCTAATTTATTTTTATTGACGCTAATTTCTGTATTTTCATTTATTAATGCTCCATTAGTTATATCTTTTAGGTTATTTACTCCATTTTTAGGGTTTGCAATTGTTTCATGATTTCTATTATTAATTATTTCAGGATTTCAAGCTGGATTATTGCTTAGCAACGCTAGAAAATTTAGACCTTTTCATCATTTGGTTATTTTAGTTTCCGTTGTATCATTTGTTTCACCAATTATTTGCATTTTTGCAGTGGCATTACAAGTTATCAGCTATTTATTTTTGAATTCTCATAAAAAAATTATCATTTCATCAATGGTTTGAGGGGCACTATCATTATTGTTAATTCCTGTTGTGGGATTTCTATTTTTACTTATTATAGGTGGAGCCACCCAATTGTCTAAAAATGATACTACATCTTATACTATTCAAGACAGTGATACTAATAAAAACATTTTATTGGATAAAAAAGATGAGAATTACAACAAAGTAGAAATACAAAAACAATGATTAACAGCTATGACTTGAAACATAGGCTATGCTTCAACTGGTTCAGAAGCTGATTATTTTTATGATACAAATAATGCTGGCAAAGCAGGGAGCATGGGTAAAGCAAAAGATCTTGCAACAGTTAATGCTCACTTAGATGGTATTAAGGAATTTATTAAAGTGGCAGTTACCGGCGGCGAATTAGAAACATCTATCGACGATAAACATCCTTTGTATGATGGTGATGGTGATAAAATAAATGTGAATTCAAAAATTTTGACCATTCCTAAAATTGATTTTGGGATGATACAAGAAGTAGATCGTCCGTCTGTTAGATCGATGTACACAGACCAACCGAAAATTATTGCTGACTTAATGCCTGATTATGATTTACAATTTGTTAATAATTTTAAGGTCGGTTTACTACCAGCACCCTTTAAGGATCCTAATGGTCAAGTGGACGCCGGATTATTATCGTTTTCATCATATAATATTGATTCTAAACTTGCTTCATACAATGATGATCTAATAATAGATGGACCAAAAAAACCCAGAAGAGTTTCATTAAACTCACCCGGTAAAGGTCTTGATGGTATCTTTAATTTAAAAAGGGCTATAGGACTTGTTGACTATGAAGCTAACAATGGCAAAACATTACATATGGCTAATGTGCATTTATCAGCCTTTTCACATGACAAAGAAAAAAGGAATAAAGAATATATTGAAATTATTAATTTATTAGTAAAATGAGAAGAAGCAGGTGATTATTTTGTAATGGGGGGCGATTGAAATACAGATATTATGGATGCCTATTATTATACTAAAGCAAAAAATATCTATGAAGGAAGTGGCGAAGATTATTCACAGTCTCTAAGTAATGAAAACATCTTTGGATATAAATACAAAATCAATAGTTTGAGAAGTCTTGATGCATTTGATATTGCAAAGTTCCCGAATGCTTTTAGACAGTTTATTGCTAGCAGAAAAAATACTGACAAGCAAATTAATTTCTATGCTGATCCGGCAATAAATAATAGCTCTATAAGATGTGCTGGCCAAAGATGACAAGGAGCATATGCAACAAGAAATGGGGTTAAAGTTAATGCTCCATTTAAACCAAATGATTATGTACCTACACAAGCGACAATTGATGGATTTTTAACCTCATCAAATATAACAGTTGATGATATAAATCAACCAGTTATAACAATCCAACAAGGGTGGCACTCCAATCCAATGAATCCCACCCACCCATCATTATATGCAGATTCAGATCATAATCCAGTTATTATGAGATTCAAGCTAAATTAGTCTAAAATGCTTACTATTTGTCGCAAAGTTTTTTATCATAAATGTAAGATGAAAGATAAATTACATTTTTTTATATAATAGACACATGATTGATTCCATATTCCAAGTAAGTAGACAACTTCATATATCTGAAAAGCAAATTAAAGTTGTTTTAGATTTTTTAAATGAAGGTTCCACCGTGCCCTTCATTGCCCGTTATCGTCAAGCTAATACTGGTGGTCTTGACGAGGAACAAATTGAAGCTATTAATGTTTCCTATCAATATACCATCCAACTTAATAAGCGAAAGGAAGCAATCATTGCTTTGCTTGCTGAAAAAGAACTATTGACTCCTGATATACATAGTTCCATCACTACAACAAATACCAAATCAGCATTAGAAGCTATCTATGAACCATTCAAGGAAGGTAAGGCCACTAAAGCTACCAAAGCAATCAAGTTAGGATTGGAACCTCTTGCCAAGTTAATTTGAGAATCAGTTAATGAAAACTTTTCACCTTTATTAGAAGCAAAACAATATTTAAATGATGAAGTCAAAGATGTGGATTTTGCTATTGAACAAGTGCAGTTAATTATTGCTCAATGAATGTCACAAGATATTAAGGCGCGTAAGATCGCAAAAGATTTTATTTTCAAGACTGGAAATATTGTTTCTAAAAAGAAAAAGAAAGCTGAAGATGGAAAAGAACGATTTGCCCAATATTATGACCATAAGGAATTATTGGTGAAAATACCAAATCATAGAGTTATGGCCATAGATCGTGCAGAAAAATTAAAGATCATTAATGTGGACCTTGAATTTGATGATTCAAAAGTTATGTTTGATTTAAATAAACATTTTGTCAAAATCATTAAAACAGAAAGTATTTTCAAAACATCACTAAGTGATGCTTCCAAAAGATTAATCATGCCATCCATTAAGCGAGAAATAAGAAGTGAACTATTTGATAAAGCAGAAATTTCAGCTATTAAACTTTTTGCCAATAATTTAGAAGAAATGTTACTTGCACCATCAATTGGTGAAAAAGTTATTTTATCCATTGATCCTGCTTTTGCCTCTGGATGCAAAGTTGCTGTTCTAGCTGGTAATGGTGATGTCTTGAAAATTGATCTAATTAAACCCACTGCACCTTTTAATAGAATTGAAGAATCAACCAATATTATTAATAAGCTAATCGATCAATATCATGTTGATATTATTGTCATTGGCAATGGAACAGCTTCTCGAGAAACTGAAGCTTTTGTGGCAAATGTTGTTAAGAATCGTAAAGATTCTATTCCTTTTGCAATTGTTTCAGAAGTTGGAGCATCAGTTTATTCAGCTTCTAAGATTGCCATCAAAGAATTTCCTGATTTATCAGTTGAACAAAGATCAGCAATTAATATTGGTAGGAGATTCCAAGATCCACTTAATGAACTTGTTAAAATAGATCCAAGAGCCATTGGTGTTGGGCAGTATCAACATGATGTTAACCAAAAGGAATTATCTAATTCATTAATCTTTAAAGTTAATAAAGTCGTTAATACTATTGGTGTCAATATCAATAGTGCCACGCCAGAAATTCTTTCATATATTGCTGGCATATCTCCCAAAGTTGCTGAGAATATTATTTCTTACAGAAAAGAAAATGGTATTTTTAAAAATAGGAAACAAATTAAAAAAGTGAAGGGACTTGGTCCCAAGACTTTTGAACAAGCCATAGGTTTTATGAGAATTCATAATTCTAAAACGTTTTATGACAAAACACAAATTCATCCTGAATCTTATAAACTAGCTGATCAAATTGTTAATAAACTAAATATTGATTTAGAAAACATTGATAAAGCATTATTAACTAACATTAATCTTCAATCTCTTGCTGAGGCATTTGATAGCAACGAATATGATATTAAATTAATTATTGATTCTATTAGAGAGCCTGGCAAAGATATTAGAGAACAAAGAGATGGACCATTGCTTAAAACTGATGTTTTAAAAATTGAGGACTTAAAGGAAGGAATGCAACTTGAAGGAACGGTTCAAAACATCACTGATTTTGGTGTGTTTGTCTATATTGGCATTAAACAAGCGGCTTTCATTCATATTTCTAAAATGTCCGATAAGTTTATTTCTCATTCTTCTGATATTGTAAAAACTGGTAAAAATGTTATAATTGAAATAATCAAAATTGAAATTAAGAGGGGGCGTATACAAGCAAAACTTGTAAGTTAGAATGAAAATAAACAACTCCTTTAATGATGAATTCAAAAATCCAATTAGATTAGCTAGTGATAAACTGAAAGAATTAAAAATAAAAAAATATAACTCCAAAATTGCTTGGATAATATTTTCTGTTGCAATTCTTGTTTTAAATATCACAGTTTTAACAATGGCTATTATTGGTATAATTAAGGTAATTAATGCATATAATGCTAATCCTGATATAGCTGATTTTACATCACAAGTACTTCCTACTATTGGTGTATCCATAGTATCAATTATGATTTTTGTATTGACAATCACTATCGCAATTTATGAAGGAACAATGAAAAGCAGTATTTATTTAAGTGCATCTGAAAATATTCAGTATTTGACAATTAAATATATGGAAGGGCAAATATCCATATCTGAAGCGGAATTTCAAGATAAAATTAATAAGATCTATAAGGCTGCTGTTATGTCCAAAAAGAAAGTAGCCTTCGGTAAAACATTATTA
The DNA here is from genome assembly GCF_030550815.1 of Candidatus Mycoplasma mahonii. GTDB lineage: Bacteria > Bacillota_I > Bacilli_A > Mycoplasmatales > Metamycoplasmataceae > Mycoplasma_O > Mycoplasma_O mahonii. The sequence goes on from NZ_CP114583.1 coordinate 395,264, forward strand.
ACAATTATGACAGGGGGTAATAATGGGTAGAGAAAAAAAACTTAATACAAAATTTTTAATTTTTAAGCCGAATGTATTTGTTGAAAGACAATTACGTAAGGCTAAAAAAAGAAAAATGATTTCAAAATATGTTTATTATGCATTTAATATTATTGCTATGATTTCTTCATTTTTTGTAGTTTCATTAACAACAATTATATTTTCCAGAATCTGAACCAAAACTACTCCAGAATGGTTTTTCTACACCACGACATCCATTTCTGCCATTACTGCTTTTATTGTATCAGTGACTAATTTCTTTTATGTGAAGGAAATGTTGAATAAATATACAAGACAAGTACATTACATTGAAACGCAGATAGCATTTTTTGTCTTAGGATTAAAAGAATATAAAAGTAAACGTGATAAAGAATTCAATTTATTCCACAACGTGTGTTCTTTTATAGACATTAATTTAGCAAAGGAAAGTGAAAATGAAAAATAGAAATAACTTAGAAATATCAATTAACAAAATCTATATGAAAGTATATACAAAATACTTAAAATCACGTTTAGTATTCATTTTTTTAAACGTACTTTTGATTGCATTTGTGTCGTTAATGATTATTATCAATTTATTCGCTATAAAAAAGAATGTTTTTGATAGTACTAAAATTTATTATGTTGTAATTGCTATCGGATCAACTTTAATTGGTTTATTAACATCAATGTCAGCATTCATGCTATTTAGAAAAAATGGGATTACAGCCAAGGAGCAGTATAAAAATATAAAATTAGAATTAAAGGCTTATAAAGCATCAATTGGTAAATACAAAATTAATGAAGCTGAGAGACAACAATTATTCATTGAAGAAATCCATAAAATATCAGATAATCACTAATAAGGTGATAATATTTAATTAGAAGAGGTAAAATGAAGAAAATAACACTTAAATTACGAGTTTATGGGATTAATTTTTTCTTGAGGTCAATTATTTTGAATCTAGCATTAGGATTTTCAATCACTGCAATAGTGTTTATGTCTCATCGAATCACAAAATGAGCATTAATTGCTATTGTCTTTGCTGCGATCTGATCAATAAGATCATCATTGGCCACGTCATTTAATGAAGTATGCTTAAAAAAGCAAGAATTTTGTATTTTGTCATTAGAAGATTCGGCAAGAGTGACAAAGCATTAATTTCTAAAAATATTGTTGTAATAATTTTGTTACATCTTTTTTTATATCTTTATTATCCTTGATTGCCATCACCATCAGTCTTGCAAGTTCCCTAAAGTCTTTTTCATTGAATCCTTTTGTTGTCATAGCTGCTGTTCCTAGTCTAACGCCTGATGTTACCATCGGTGATTTTGTGTCATTAGGAACAGTGTTTTTATTAACTGTAATATTATTTTTTTGCATGATGTCTGAAGCTTCTTTTCCGGTTATCCTCATATGTTTCCAAACATTAATAGTAAACATGTGGTTATCAGTACCACCAGAGACAACTGGAACTCCTAATTTAACAAATTCATCAGCAAATGCTTTAGCATTTTCTAATAACTGTTTTATATAGATTTTGAATTCAGGTTTAAGTGCCTCAAAAAACGTGATCGCTTTTCCGGCAACAACATGCATCAATGGTCCACCTTGATATCCTGGAAATATTCAACGATTTACTTGTTTAGCTACTTCCTGGTTATTTGTCATAATTATTCCGCCTCTTGCGCCCCGAAGTGTTTTATGGGTTGTGGAAGTTATAATATCTGCATATTTAACGGGTGATTCATGTTCACCAACAGCAATAATTCCGGCTATGTGAGCAATATCAGCCATTAGCTTAGCCCCGACTATATCAGCTATTTCCCTAAATTTTTTAAAATCAATTTTTCGAGAATAAGCCGAATAACCGCAGATGATTAATTGTGGTTTTTCTTTTTTAGCTATAGCAAGAATATCATCATAATTCAAAAATCCATTATCATCCACTCCATAACTTACCGCTTCATAAAATTTTCCAGAAAAATTAATGTGATAACCATGAGTTAAATGGCCACCAGCATCCAATGATGCTCCAAGAATTTTTTCACCTGGTTCAATCATAGCTGCAATAGCAGCAGCATTAGCTGATGATCCAGAATGTGCTTGGACATTAACAAATTCCACATGAAATAATTTTTTTGCTCGATCAATAGCCACTTGTTCAATTTGATCAACAAATTCACAACCATCATAATATCTTTTTCCTGGATAACCTTCAGAATATTTATTTGTTAAAATAGATCCAACTGCTTTTAGAATATCTTCCGATACAAAGTTTTCAGATGCTATTAGTTCTATATGCTCGCTTTGTCTTTGTTTTTCTTTGTTAATACTGTCCATTATTTTCTTGTCATTCAGTTGAATCATGGCACCTCTTTTCATTCAAATTATACTTTTTTAAAAAGAACATTTTGTTATTTTTAGATAGTTTTTTAATAATGCTAATAAATTTTTAATAAATTGTATCCATTTTTTTAAAAATTGGAATACAATGTAAATGGGTAAAAAATTAAGATTTTTAAGAAGATCAATTGCCCCGACCTCCGGTCTTTTTTTTAAAAAAATACTTCTACCCAAAGGATACCAGTGCACAAGAATTCTATGGAAAAAAATATACTAATAATATCATTCGCTATGCTTTTATTAGGAATGGTTATTTTTGGATCATTATGAACCAAAGATAGTTCTTGAATACTAGGTTGGATGGTGGGAGCACCAGCTTCTATCATTGGTTACCTAGTAGGTATGATTGTTTTGACAATTATTTTAAGAAATAAGTCAAAAGCAAAGGGCATGTGATTGACCCTCTTTAGAGTAATCATTACATTTTTATTTCAAGCCATATTATTTATTGGGATTATACTAATTAATAAAAGGGCTCATGGTATTAATTTATGAAGTGGTCGAGACTTAAATATTATGTTTAGTCCCATTAACTTATTTACATACCTTTCTGGAGTCGGAATTATTGCAATCAGTACTTTTGCTGCTAGCATGCCTATATTTACGAAAGGAAAATAATAAATGAAAAATTTTACAGATAATTTTATGAACACTAAATTACAACCACAAATATTTTCGTTAGTTTTTGTGACAATTATATTGGTTGTTTTATCAATAGTTATATATACTAAAACTAAAAAACAACAATCAAATAAAGCGCCAGAAGGATTTATGCTTTTGGCTGAACAATATGTCATGGGAATTGACAATCTATATAAGGAGATCACAGAAGAAAAACTTGCTAAACCAGGTCCATATATCTTCACGCTAATTACTTTTTTGTTGGTATCAAATTTAACTGGTTTGATTGGCATAAACCCTCCAACAACTTCTTATTCAGTAACGCTGATAATTGGTTTGATTTCTTGAATTGGCATTTATGTTGTAGGACTTTTATATCAAAAAATGCATTTTTTTAAAAAGTATCTTAATCCGATTGAAATACTATCTCAGTTTTCGCCGCTTATTTCGTTATCATTCCGTTTGTTTGGTAACATGATCGCCGGATCAACAGTTTTGTACCTTTTTTATTATTTTTCATCATGAGCATGAGGACATGTCCCTGTGATTGGAGAATTTAATATTTTAGGGCCCATAATTGTTCCATTACTTCATGGATATTTTGATATATTCGATGGATTAGTACAAGCATTCGTGTTCTCATTATTGACAATGATTTATTGAACACTAGAAGCAGAAGAACCTGAAATTAAAGATAAGGTTAAAAAAACTAAAGCCAAAAAGGCTAAGGCATACAGAAAAGAAATTAAAAGAAAAAATAAAATCGCAAGAGCGTAGACTATAAAGTCAGAAAGAGGAAATTATGGCAGATACAGCAATAGCAGCTGATGTATTAGATAAAGTAGTTACAGTAAGTATTGGACGTGGACTAATAGCAGTTGGAGCTGGACTAGCAATGGTTGGAGCTTCCGGAGTTGGGGCCGGTCAAGGTGTGGCAGCTGGTAGAGCGGCCGAAGCTGTAGGTAGAAACCCAGAGGCTGCATCTAAAATTAGAGGAATGTTCATCTTAGGTTTGGGAATTGCTGAATCAGCAGCCATATATTCACTTATTGTTTCAATTCTTCTCTTATTTGTATTTAAGTAAAAATGACAATAGTAACAAATTTTGTTGCCCACAATGCTTCTAATTTATCAGTAGAACTTAAAGATAAATTTGATGCATTATTTCCAACGTGGCCTACTATGTTGGCAACAATATTATCATTGATTATTTTGTTAACTATTTTAACTAAAATGGTATATAAACCCGTTAAAAAAAGTTTTCAAAATAGACAAAACTATATTCAAAATAATATAAAAGAGGCTGAGATGATGAACTCTCAAGCCATAACAGATAGAGAATTAGCTGATAATGAATTAATGAGAGCCCAAATTGAAGCAACTGAAATTATATCAAATGCTAAAGTGAAGGCCGAGATTGTTAGAGCAGAAAAATTAGAGATCGCCAAGGAGGAAGTTGTTAAACTTGTAAAAGATGCAAAAATAGATATTAAGCATCAACAAGAAAAATTTGATGAAGAATCCAAAGAAGCAATTATCAATGTAGCACTTACTGCCGCTTCAAAAGTCATTGAAAAAGAAGTTGATAATAAGACGAATAGAAAAATTATTAGTGACTTCATTAAGGCTAAATAATGTCAGAATATATAAATGGATATGCTTTGGCATTACTATCTCTTGCTCAAGAAGAAAAGAAATTAAAACATTATAAACAATTTTCAATAGACACAATTGAAGCTATTGAAGATAATGAAGAAATTATTCATTTGCTTGATTCCAAGTCAATTGAATTAGAAGAAAGAATTAAAATTGTAAAAACAACCTTCAAAAAAACAAACAATAATTTTATAAATTTATTATCCATTCTTGTAGAGCGTTCTAAATTTTATTTGATAATTGGTATTCTTAAAAAATTTATCAAGCTAAGTAATAACATTTTAAATATTAAAGAAGGTATTGTTTATTCAGTTAATGAATTAACAAAGAAAGAATTAGAAGATATTCAAACAAGAACTTTTAAAACTCTAGGATATCAAGTTGTGTTGAGCAATAAATTAGATGCTGAATTAGTTTCAGGACTAAAAATCATTGTTGGTGATGAAATTATTGAAGATACAGTGATGTCACGCCTTGAAGCAATTAAGTATGAATTATTAAAAAGGAAGGAGAATTAAATGGCAGTTAAAGCAAATGAAATATCAGCTATTCTTAGATCTCAAATTAAGAATTATGGTAAAAAAATAAGAACTGATGAAGTTGGTGAAGTTATCACTATTGGTGATGGTATCGCTCTTGTATCTGGTCTTGATAATGCCATGTTAGGTGAATTACTTGAGTTTCCAGGAAAAGTTTTTGCCTTAGCACTTAATCTTGAAGAAGATGCCATTGGTGCTGTTCTTCTGGGACGGGGATTTAATATTAAAGAAGGCGATCTTGTTAAGAGAACCGGAAAAATTATTTCAATACCCGTTGGAGATGCTATGCTTGGACGTGTTGTTGATGCGTTGGGAATGCCACTTGATGCCAAAGCCAAACCAAAGACAGTTAAAACAAGACCCGCCTTTAGAGTTGCTCCTGGAGTTATGACTCGTAAAGAAGTTGACCAACCAATGGCAACGGGACTTGTTTCAATAGATTCAATGGTTCCAATCGGTCGTGGACAGCGTGAATTAATCATTGGTGATAGACAAACTGGTAAAACAGCTATTGCTCTTGATACAATCATTAATCAAAAAGGTAATGATGTTAATGTTGTTTATGTGGCCATTGGTCAGAAAAATTCCTCTGTGGCTCAGATTGTGGAAAAATTAAACATTTATGGTGCAATGGAATATACAACAATTGTTGTTGCTTCAGCATCAGATATGGCACCATTACAATATCTTGCACCTTTTGCGGGTGTTACGATTGCTGAAGAATGAATGGAACATGGTAAAGATGTTTTAATCATCTATGATGATTTATCAAAGCATGCTGTCGCCTATAGAACACTTTCATTACTTTTAAGAAGACCACCTGGACGTGAAGCCTATCCGGGAGATATCTTTTACTTACACTCGCAATTATTAGAAAGAGCTGCCAGAGTAAATGAAGATAATGGTGGAGGTTCTATTACTGCCTTGCCAATTATTGAAACACAAGCAGGTGATATTTCAGCTTATATTCCTACAAATGTTATTTCAATCACTGATGGACAAATTTTTACAATGACTCACTTATTTAATGCTGGACAAAGACCTGCAGTTGATCCTGGTTACTCAGTGTCTCGCGTTGGATCAACAGCTCAAATAAAAGCTATGAAACAAGTTTCTTCATCGTTGAAATTAGAACTTGCTCAATATAATGAAATGGCAGCCTTTTTGCAATTTGGTTCTGATTTAGATGAATCAACAAGAAAAATTTTGTCTCACGGAAAAAAAGTTTTAGAGATTATGAAACAAGATCAATATAAGCCATTGACTCAAATTGATCAAACCATTATTTTATTATCAGTTAAGGAAAGATTGGTCAACCCTATTCCGGTTCTCGAAATAGCTAGGTTCAAAAATGAATTAGTCAAATTCTTTAAGAGTGATAAAAAAGCTTTTGAACTGAAGAAATTATTAATTCATTCCAAAGCATTTGATGATATTTTATTATCTAGATTTATATATATAATTGCTGAATTTGTTAAGAGATTCCTTAAAACTATTGTGAATTATTCAGCAAAAGAAAATGATATATTACCTAAGATTGATGCTCCAATTCTAGCAAAAGCAAAGGCGGGTGTTTCAAAAACTACTAAAAAAATAATTACAAAGAAAAAAGTTGTGCAAAAAAAAGCTAAAAAATCTGTATCAAAAAAATCAGTGGCCAAGAAAACCACATCCAAGGCTAAATAATGGCATCATTACAAGAAATTAAATCAAGATTAGGTTCTATTATCACAACAAAAAAAATCACTAAAGCTATGCAACTTGTTGCAACAGCTAAATTACAAAAAGCACAAGGTAATTTAAAATCAATTCAAGAATATTATTCATCTGTCTATAATACATTTCAAGAATTATTAGAAAATGTGAAAGATGTCAAAACCTTATTACCTGAAAAAGCAGAATACTCAACACTTTATATCTTAATCACTTCAGATATTGGTTTATGTGGATCATATAATTCTAATATTTACAAATTAGCAGCATCTGATATGAAACATAATGATAAAATGATTGTGATTGGTACTAAGGGTGTATCTCATTTCACGTCAATTGGTCGAAAAATGATTATTCAACTTCCTTCTGCTGGAGATGACCCAAATTATATCTTTGCCTCTGAAGTTGGACGTGAAGCAATTGCATTATTTTTGACTCGTAGTATTGATTGCATCAAAATTGTTCACACTACATTTATTAATTCTCTTACACAAGAAGCAACTATCACTCAACTATTACCCACAGATGAGATGGCAAGCAAAAAAAGCCAAACGAATAAATCATTAATTGTTACAGAATTTGAACCATCTCCTGAGAAGGTTTTGCTTAATGTGATTCCTTTATATATATCGGCAATGATTTTTGGATCAATGGTTGAATCAAAAGTGTCAGAAATGTCATCACGAAGAATAGCAATGGAAAAGGCAACAGATAATGCTCAAGATATTATTGAACATTTAGAACTTGAATATAATAGAGCGCGTCAAGCGGCAATCACTCAAGAAATTTCTGAAATTGTTGCTGGGGCAGATTTGGAATAAGGAGAAAATATGGCAAATAAAAAAAATACAGGGAAAGTTGTCCAAGTTTTAGGTCCGGTTGTTGATGTCAGGTTTTCTGATGTTAAATTACCTAACTTGCTCAACGCTTTAGAAATTAATTTTGGCACTGACCGATTTATTATTGAAGTTGCACAACATATTGGTGATGACACCATCAGAGCAATTGCAATGGGTTCCACAAATGGTTTGGTCCGAGGAATGGAAGTTATCGACACTGGTGCTCCTATTTCAGTACCGGTTGGGAAAGAAGTATTAGGAAGAATGTTTAACGTCTTGGGAGATCCAATTGATGAAAAACCAGCTCCTAAAGCATTAAGAATGCCAATTCATCGTGCTTCACCAACATTTGAAGAGCAACAACCAACAGTAGAAATTTTAGAAACTGGAATAAAAGTTGTTGACTTACTAACTCCTTATGCTAAGGGTGGTAAAATTGGTTTATTTGGTGGAGCTGGAGTTGGTAAAACTGTGCTTGTACAAGAGTTGATTCATAATGTTGCTAAAGAACATGGTGGATTATCAGTTTTTGCTGGAGTCGGAGAAAGAACACGTGAAGGTAATGATTTATTTTTCGATATGAAAGCCACTGGAGTTTTAAGTAAGACAGCACTTGTCTTTGGACAAATGAACGAGCCTCCTGGTGCCCGTATGAGAGTAGCTCTTTCAGGACTAACGATGGCTGAATATTTCCGTGATAACTTTGGACAAGATGTACTTCTATTTATTGATAATATCTTTAGATTTACTCAAGCTGGTTCTGAAGTATCTGCCTTGTTAGGTCGTATGCCTTCAGCTGTTGGTTACCAACCTACACTTGCAACCGAGATGGGCCAACTACAGGAAAGAATTACATCCACTAAAAAAGGGTCAATTACATCTGTTCAAGCTGTTTATGTTCCTGCTGATGATTTAACTGATCCAGCACCTGCTACAACATTTAATCATCTTGATGCTAAAACTGTGCTTGATCGTAACATCGCTGCCCTTGGAATATATCCGGCAGTTGATCCCCTAACATCAGCCTCAAGAATGCTTGATCCATTAATTGTTGGAGAAGAGCATTATAAAATAGCTTATGAAGTTCAAATGATCTTACAAAGATTTAAAGAGTTACAAGATATTATTGCTATTTTAGGGATGGATGAGCTTTCTCCGGCAGATGCATTAACAGTCAAGCGTGCTCGGAGAATTAGAAACTTTCTATCGCAACCATTTTTTGTGGCTGAAAAATTCTCTGGGTTTCCTGGCAAATTTGTTAAAACTGCTGATACAGTTAGAAGTTTCAAAGAAATACTTGATGGTAAGCATGATTCACTACCTGAGTCAGCCTTCCAATATGTCGGAACCATTGAAGAAGCAGTTGCCAAAGCGAAAAAGGCTGAAACTAAAGATGCTCAAGAGGAAGTTCAAGCTTAATTATGCAAAATAAAACTCATTTAAAAATAATGACTCCTAATGGCATTTTCTATGATAAGGACATTGCTATTGTTACTGTTAAAACTTCTGAAGGTAATATTGGATTACAGCATGGTAAATCACCATTTATTGCTTCATTAGAAATTTCAGAATTAACAATTAGAAGTGAATGGGGATCTAAAATAGAAGAATGTGCGATTGATGGAGGGCTTGTTTATGTTACTCCAAGTGATGTACAAATTATTACGGATTCAATTGAATATAAAGAAAATATTGAATTATATAGAGCTGAACAAGCTAAAAAAAATGCAGAACTTGCACTTAAAACTAAACTGGAGGCTTCTGAAGAACTTAAACAAAGAATTGCTCTCAAGAAAGCTATTAATAGAATTTCAGTTAAAAAATCATAATCTTTGCACTAAATTATAGAAGTATTTAATAACCTAAATGACTAATCATTTAGGTTATTTTTATTATTCAAGTGGTAGAACAATAATTTATCTAAAGCCAATAGTGTTGTGGTGACCTAATTATCTGTATGCCAAGTGGTAAATTCATTCAATGTATTACCTTAGTGGATGCATGTGAGTCTGCTCATTTTGTTAGTTAAATGTACAATGAGTATGAACTTAATTTTTATTGTCTTTAATGAGAATTCATAAATCAAATCTAATATTTGTTTTTCACTATGTATTTTACCAAATTGTCCTTTACCCTCGGCAATAGCTCCTTTGCTTCTTATTCAAGTTTTCAACTCTAATATGTCTTTATAAATTTCTTTCATTTTTCTTTTTTTCTATTTTCTTTTTTTCTATTTTCTTTTTTTCTATTTTCTTTTTTTCTATTTTCTTTTTTTCTATTTCAAATTTTTTCTCCTCTAAATCTATTTTTTTATTTTCTCTATTTCCTTTTCCTATCAAAAAACATATTACAGTTATAATGAGCGCAATTAGCGCAATTGATGTAAATAAAAACATTTTTGCTCCTTTTTTTCCTCAATATAATAATTATACAACTTTTTATTTGATAACTGCAACCAATCCTGTTGCTACAACTAATATTTTCATTTCAACTTCTTATTCATTTTTTTATTCAACATTTTAAAAACTGGCACAAAGGCAATTGCAGCCAAAATGTGAATGGGTGTTTCAATCAATCAATTAATTGCACCCGACCCAATAACAATTCAAAACTCCTTCCCTGAAAAAGGAATATAAAACCCCAAAAACAAGATAAAATTTCATAGCAAAGCTGATATAGCTATTATAATAGCTTTTAAATATATTTTATCTTCTATCTTTTTTAATAAATTAATAATAATTGCTAAGATGAATCCCATAATTATTCTTGAAAACCATGAAACTACAATCCATTGTCATATGCCGCCAACAAGAGCAATTAATATACTACCATAAATAATACCATGCAAAAATGCTACCATCCCAAATAAAATACCAGCTATAATAGCGCCTTTTGCTTGTAAATGGATTGTCATTACTATAACTGGAATTAACATAATGGAAATATGAAAAGGCCCAATTGGAATAAAGCCAATAAAAGGGGTTAAACCCATAAACAAAAATAAAGATGTATACATTCCATATAAAACTATTTCTCTTGTGGTCATTTGCTGAGATACTTTCCATGTTTAACTTCACCTAAATTCTTATTTATCTCTCATAAGTAACTCGATGATTATTTTAGCTAATAAATACATTATACATATGTATAATAAGAGTATGAAAATTATTAACACTGGTTTTACTAACAAAATAAAATATATGGAAAATAACGAAATGGTGATTGAAAAAACTTACAACGGATTTAATCATCAGTTGGATTACAAAGTTTTAGATACTTTTGATTTTGTTCCAAAAGTATTAGAAAATAATGAAAAAATTATTAAGTCTGAATTTATCAAAGGTATTTTGCTTACCAACCCTAGCGATAATGATTTAGTTGCTTTGGCGCAAGAAATGAGAATGGTTCACCTTTCAAGTATTAAACTGCCCAAAAACAACTTAAAACATCGTGTTGATGAATATCTTAAAGTAATTCATGATAAAGGAATCATAATTAATGAAATTGAGAATAATTATAAGCCGATGATTAAACTTATTAGCAAAATGAAACGTATTAATCCTGTTCATAATGATATTTGATCAGGTAACATCATTAAAGATAATACTGGTAAAATATGAATTATTGATTGAGAATATGCCACTATGGGTGATAAACATTTTGAATTGGCTTATTATATTGAATCAGAGAGTTTAGATGACTATCAAATTCAAATTTTATTAGATGCCTATGATGGAGTGGAAAATAAAGATAGTTACAACAAAGTACTTATCCAAAAATATCGAAAATTTGTTTTATGATTAATTATTTGCTGAGCGTATGCTCAAGAAGAAATGCCATTTCCATTGGATACGTATATTGATAAATTAAAAAAACAATAAATAGTATTTTTTGATTATTCTAATTATTTTTTGTTGTCTTAATTATCGTTATTTATTAAAAAATGAAATTTATTTGAAATTCAAGTTGCTCCTTATGTTTATTATAGTGTGTAGTTGCATTTTCAATATCAGGAAATAAATAAAGATGAATGTATATAAGATCTTTATAATAACCAACAATATGAAAAGATGGATCATCATAAAATGAAAGTTTATTTAAATGTAAATATTCTGTTTTATTTTTACACATTTTTCTATTGACTTTATTTGGACTTGTTGTTTTTGCATTTGATTTATAATTAAACAATCATGGTTATGAATTTTTATTTAAAATATAATTGGTTCTTTTATATACGTCAAGAGAAAGGAATATCATATTTTGATCATGGATAAAAGGCCTTAATAAATCGCTATTTAAGTGAAGGGACATTATAGTTTTTCATTCTTGATTTATCTACCATCTTTATTTACTTTATTAAAATTCATGTTTACATATTAACATATGTCTTTAGCTTTCAAGGAAGTGTAAAAAGAATTTTAAGGGGTGATTTTGAGTAAGTATATTGAAACTTTTAAATATATTGTGCTATACTATTTTTATCAATAGGAAGGAATACATTATGCCAAATAGGAGAAAAAAATCATTTTTAGCTCATAGGAAGAGAAAAATCGCAAAAAGTGATATCACCAAACTTGAAAGAGGAGAAGTGACTAAGAAGTAGATAATATCTTAGCTATTTTGTGAGTTTATGAACTAATTTCAGTTAGTTCATTTTTTAATGAAGAAATAAAAAGAAAATAATTCTATAATTCATGCTAAAATTTATTCATGTCAACAAAATATATACAAAAACGCAAAGACGGAAGATGAACAGTGTCTTCATCAAAAGCAGGTAAAGTATCAATATCGTTCAAAACAAAAAAAGAAGCAATCATGAAAGCTAGCTCTCATAATCTTACAACTCATCTAGGAATTATGATAGATGGCAAGTGATTTATGAGTAGCGTTGCACCCAAGCAAAAGAAACCAAAAGCATCTACTTCTAAAAAACTAGCAACAAAAAAATCAGTAATAAAAAAACCAATAATGAAGGCTGATAATGTTTCAACAAAAAAACGATTGATAGTTAAAAATCGTTCTACTGTATCAAAATCATCATCTAAATTAGAAACAAAAGAAAACAACGATCAACTAGTTTGTAAAAATGATTCAAAATGCAAACATAGAATTACTGCGTTCTTCATATCAATTATTTTTCTTCTTGTAATTATAGCCCTTGCATTTGTAATTGCTTACTTCAGATAAAACACATAATGTGTTTTTTAATGTAAAATACAAATATGAAAAAATCTAACATACGTAATTTTGCAATAATTGCTCATATTGATCATGGGAAATCAACACTTGCTGATCGTATTTTAGAAATGACTAATACTGTGGAAAAAAGAGAATTAATTTCTCAATATCTTGATTCAATGGATATCGAGCAAGAAAGAGGAATAACAATTAAGCTTAATGCTGTGCAAATAAAATATAAAGAATATTTATTTCACTTAATTGATACGCCAGGACACGTTGATTTTACTTATGAGGTTTCAAGATCTTTGGCAGCATGCGAAGGTGCGCTATTACTGGTTGATGCTACACAAGGGATCGAAGCGCAAACTTTAGCAAATGTCTATCTAGCTATGGATAATAATCTAGAGATCATTCCAATTATTAATAAAATTGATTTACCATCAGCTGATGTTGAAAGAGTGAAACGTGAAATAGAAGAAGTAATTGGTATACCAGCTGATGATGCAATTGAAATATCAGCAAAAACAGGAAAGAATATTGATTTACTTTTAGAAAGAATTGTGAGAGATGTTCCTCCACCAAAGAATGCTGATGATAACAAACCTCTGAAAGCTTTGGTGTTTGATTCATATTTTGATGTTTACCGTGGCGTTGTTCTTCTTGTGAGAATTTTTAATGGCACAATCAAACTGAGAGATAACTTTAAATTTATGTCCTCTAATAAGAGCTTTGATGTTGTTGAGCTAGGTATTAAAAGTCCTGATGAAATTAAAAAGGATCAATTAACTGCAGGTGAAGTGGGATGAATATCAGCATCTATTAGAGATGCAAAAGATATTGCGATAGGTGATACTATCACACTTGTTAATAATCCTACTTCTGAATCCTTACAAGGTTATAAAAAAATGAATCCCGTAGTTTTTACTGGTTTTTACCCTATCGATGGACGGGATTATCCTCAATTAAAAGAAGCATTAGAAAAAATATCATTATCAGATTCATCTATTGTATATGAGCAAGAAACCTCCAAAGCTCTTGGTCATGGATTTAGAGTTGGGTTTCTAGGTTTATTACATCTAGAGGTTATTCAGGAAAGAATCAATCGTGAATTTGATGTTTCAATTATCGCTACTTCGCCATCGGTTGAATTTAAAGTTCATTTAACTAATGGTAAAACAGAAATTCTTTCTAACCCTGCTGCATTTCCAAATCCTAACTATATTGAAACCATCGAGGAACCATTTATTAAAGCAGAAATATTAGTTCCAAATGAATATGTTGGAACCATCATGGAATTATGTCAAAACAAACGGGGAATTTATATCGACCTTGTTTATATGGACGATGTAAGGCGTAAATTAATTTATGAACTGCCATTAGTGGAAATTGTTTTTGATTTTTTTGACTCGTTAAAATCAATATCAAAAGGATATGCATCTTTTGATTATATTTATATTGGTCATAAAGAAACGAAATTGTCAAAAGTAGACATTTTGCTTAATGGTGAAAAAATTGATGCATTTTCATTTGTTGTTCATCGTGATCAAGCAGATTCAAGAGGCAGAGAAATTGCTAAAAGAATTAAAGATATTATTCCTCGTCATAACTTTGAAATACCAGTTCAAGCAGTTATTGGCGGGAAAGTTATTGCTCGAGAAAATATTAAAGCTTATCGAAAGGATGTTACTGCAAAACTTTACGGTGGTGATGTCACAAGGAGACAAAAACTTCTTAAAAAACAGAAGAAAGGGAAAATGAAGGCAAAGGCCTTTGGATCTGTGGAAGTTCCACAAGATGCTTTTATAAAAGTTCTTAAAGCTACTAATGAAAAGTAGTTTTTTCTTTCTAATGACATTATGTCTAATTTAAGAGCATCAATAGTAGCGTTTTCAGTATTTTTCAAAGAAAGAAGAGAAACAATGAAATATGAGCAAAATAGTAATAAAGTAGTAAATAGTAATAAAATTGTATTTGATTAGTATTAAATTAGTTTTATGATATAATTAATACATGGAATTGAAACAATATACCGATGAAAAATATGTTCCACTTAATGACTTGAGTGCTTTTGGTGACTCTATTGTTAATCAAATTATTGAATATAGAAGATCATTCACCGAGATGGTTCAGATCACAGATCTGGATTTTGTTAATATTGTTGAAACACCAAAGCTCGTTAAAAAAAGATATTCAGTCAATGTTGAATTAAAAGGTTCAGTTGACATTGAAGCAAAAGATAATGATTTTATTTTAAGTATTTCCATTAATCTTGTTCTTGGTAAAGAAGTAAAAGGCATATCGGTGTCTGAGAGAAGTGATATATTTAAAAAATATAAAGAAAATGGGAATGATTTAACAATTGTTACAAATTATTTAATTAATCATGTTGATAAACTTATCTATAAAACATCAAAAAACGAATTAGATAAATTACTACCATCAATTACGAAAAAGGATAAAAAATTTATTGAAAAATATTATGATTCTAATTTGAATTATGCAATTGAAGATTATCAAGATATAAATAAATCATCATATGAAACAGCAAGACAAGGGCTAGAACGGTTAACGAATTTAAAACTCTATATTAAAACAAAAGTTGCTAAGAAATTTATTTATAAACCATCAATAAAATTAAATAAAATAATGAAAGGAGGAAACTAATGGATATTAAACCTTTATATGATACAAACACAATTAAATTTGTTAATCCCGCTGTCACTTCGGCTACAAAGCTATCACAAAAAGTTGCAGTTGATCCTGACAATGTAATTCCAAATGGTATATACAAAGTTATTAGATGGGAAAACATTAGACAAAAAGTTACACTCTCATTATTTTCTATATTATCAATTGCTTCCATAATTTTTATTGTTTTATACATGACTGTCCTTAACTCGTCCATTTTATCCATTATTATCCCTTCTTGTATTTTGGTTCTTTCATTTTATAAAATATTTATTACAATTAGCGAGATAAATTATCTTACAAAATCATTAATAAGATATAAAGAAGATTTAAAAATTGGCCTCTCAGATGCACCACCATTTATTGCAAAGTTATACAAAAGCATCATTAAGAAGCAGGCTAATCATAATTGAATTACATTTGTGATTGTTTTTTATGGTGGTATTACGACATTATTGTTATGATGGCTAAAAGATGTCTCATTTTGAATATTTAATTTTAAAGAGTGGATTAGAATGTGATTTTCCAACCCCGACTTAATGACTATTATATTTTCTATTGCATTATTAAGTGTGATGTTAATACAAATAGTTTTAACGATTCAAAGAAAGAAAAAGTTATTAGAAATAGATCTTTATTTTGGAAATAAAATAATGCCAGAATCAGATTCAATCGCTATTAAGCAAGATATCAATAAATGTAATCGCAGATTGTTTGTTATATCGATAATGATCTTTATGATAATTCCGGTTATTGCATGATTTACCTTCAAATTCATCAAGAGAAAAAGATAAATATTTAGTTGTTAATAAAAATATGCTTTGCATATTTTTATTAAACTTAAATCATTGTTTTAATTAATTTTTTTAGTTCGTCATCTTGAAAATCAAATATTCCTCTGTAAGTGGTATGGTTAATAATTTTTTTCATATCATCCTCAGTTATTTGAGAGATGTCATCATATTTAGTGAATGTATTGGGTATGTTTCATCCATCAATCATGACTCTTAACCCGGTCACGAAATCTTTGGCTGATTCTTTCTGAAATAATTCTTTGGCAAGGTGTGTTGCTCTTTTATGGAAATCAGGATTATTATTGATTCCGTATTCGTAGTATCAATATGAAATGGTTCCTAAGCCAGCGCCGTGACTTATATCTCAAATAGCCGAAAACGCATGTTCTAGTTGGTGAACAAATCAATCAGAACCTCTTTGTTTAAAGTTAATAACTTTATTTAGAGCAAATGATGAAGTTATCATTAATGACTCTCTTGCTTCAAAGTTCTTTGGATCATTTAAGGCAATCGGTACATTTTTCATTAATGTTTTTAACATTCCGATAATCTGGTTATCAGAATAATCAAATGGTGTTGCGCCAAAGAATTGTTCTAGTAAGTGCGAAAATATATCAAATGAACCTGAAGCTGTTTGTCACGGACTAACAGTATAGGTATATGTTGGATCTTCAATTGCAAAGATTGGAGCTCTAGTAAAACCACCTTTTTTTTCTTCTGTCTTTGCATTTCTGACAACCGATCCATTATTGTTTTCACTAGCAGTTGCAGACAATGTTACTATTGCGCCCATTGGAATTGGCTCATTTTTCATTTTCACTTTCTTCATAATAAAATCTCAAGATGATGTTCACTTATTTGTCATTTTCGTGGCAATGATTTTGGAGGCATCAGTTGTTGATCCGCCACCAATTGCTAAAATGAAATCAACACCATTATCTTTACCAAATTGTGCTGCTTTATCAATTGTGCTGTGTAACGGGTTTGGTTCAATTCCACCAAATTCAATATATTCAATCCCAGCATCGTTTAGAAGTTCGATAGCTTTAGTCATTATTCCATTTCTTTTAACGCTACCACCACCATAAGTAATTAATACTTTTTTGGCATTTGTATTTTTAATTAGTAATGGTAATTCTGTAATTGCCCCTTCCCCAAATACTATTTCCGTCTCAAATTTAATTCTATCCATATTTTATCTCCTTGTAATTTCTACTAAAATTATATTAGAATAATCTGATAATCGAAATAAGAAATAATTTATTATTTTATTGTTTATAATAGTATTAATTAGAAATAAGAAGGAGTTTATATGTCGCTAGCATTAGGGATTGGTTTAATAATTGGTATTTCTATTATTACATTATTAACCGGAGCAGCTTTAGGATTCTTTTTTACAAAGAAAATGTTTGAAAAACAATTAAGGGAAAATCCACCCGTAAACGAGAAAATGATTAGGGCTATGTTTCTGCAAATGGGCAGAAAACCATCTGAGGCTCAAATTAAATCTGTTATGAGATCAATGAAGAATGCAAAATAAAATGGCAAAGCCATTTTTTTGCTTATAATAGTATCATGCTATTAAAAAAGGATAAACTAACTGGTGTATTTTCAGCCACAGGTGTTGCCCTATGTCAAGGAATGGAAGGAATTTTGATTCAGGTTTTTATCTTTGTTTTTTCTAGTGCAGTACTAGCTAATAATGCTTTTGGTGGAGCTGTAATGGCCGGTAAGGAGTTAATTGGTCTTATCATTGCAATTGCTTTCATCGGGCCTTCGACATTAGTATCAACTATAAAAAAAATACGATCCAAAGAAGGTTTGTTCTATGTCCTTGCGGCAATTCTTGGAACAACAACAGGTAATATTTTTTTCACATTGTCTATTATTAATGCCGGTCCAACTTATGGTGTTATTTTAACTGCGCTGTATCCAATCATGTCGATCTTATTGTTAAAATTCTTTATTAGAAAAAAAGAACCATTGCTTGTTTGACTTGGTGTTTTTATCACGATCCTAGCTGGGTTACTATTTCTGACATTACCGGCATTCATTAATGGATCATCTTTTTCACTAATCACATTACTTGGAATGCTTTTTGGATTACTTGCTGCATTCTTTTGAGCTTTTGAAGGTGTGTTTTTAAAGCTAGGAATGAATATGAAAAATAGAGTCTTTGTCAAGAATGAAATTATTTTAACAAGAAATATTTTTACAACTTTAACTACATGAATTTTCATCATGCCCATCTTAATGATCTATGGCAACACCTTTTTGTATTTTGTTGAAATTTTAAGCACTTGAGAAGCACTTTTAATTATTATTGCGGTTTCCATTAATGTTGTTTTATTAAGATATATGCACTTGGATGCAATCCAAAAAATCGGCCCCAAGATTACATCAATCATTGATACTAATAACTTCTTAGTTCCAGCCATTGCTGCTGAGTTTCTGCAATACCTTCCAAATGGAATTGATGGGGGTTCTAATGGTTTTGAAACATTACCTTTATGATCATTTTTATTGTTAGTTCCCCTCCTAATTGGTGTACTCATAGTAATCTATTTTAATAATGATGCAAATAAAGCAGAAATTTTAGATAAAAAGATGGAATAATGTGTATAATTTATTTGGTCATCATATCGCTGAGGTACACCTGATACCATGCCGAACTCAGTAGTTAAGTTCAGTGGAGCCGACAATACCGTAAGGGAAGATAGGGAATGGCTTTTTTTTAGCCCTTTTACAACAATAATTTAATAAAAAATTAGCATTGCTAATTTTTATTTAACCATCTGTTCCCTAAGACTTTATAAGCAAAGGCATTTGTTGCAACCAATACATCTGATGTGGCCATTAAGGAGGCTCCAACTCATGGTTGAACAAGCAATAAGAAGGCAACAGGAATAGTGATAACATTAAACATAAATGCATAAGTCAATGCCATTATTACTCAACGGTTGTTCATACTACTCAGTGCTCTTACTTTGTTAATCATAGTGAAGTTGTTGTTAATGATTGATATATCTGATAGTGAATTTGTGATATCACTACCAGATGAAAAAGCAATTGATATGTCAGCTTGCTTAATGGCTATCGAGTCATTAAAACCATCGCCAATGAAAGCTACTTTTTCTTTTTCTTGTAATGTTCTAATTATAGTTGCTTTTTGATCCGGCTTAATTTCATAGTGGATTTCATTAATTCCAATTTTGTGACCAATGGTGAGAGCAACTTCTTTTTGATCTCCTGTGATCATAATGGTTCATATTCCTTTTGATTTTAATTGCTTGATCACATCCTTGACTCCGGGTTTAATCACGTTTTCTAATTCAAAGATTAGTTCCGGTTTATTATCAATATATAAAGCAATATTAGTTGTTTCTTTGTTGCCCTTTAAATATCTTTTTATGGCAACTTTATGCCCATTTCACATACCTTTAACACCATCAATGTTGGTTGAAGTAATTTTTGTCACTTTTTCCATTTTACCTTCTAGTTCTAAAATAGTAGCTGCAATAGGATGTTTCACATTTTGTTCAAGAGTTTTTGCTAAACCAATATATTTTTTGTTACCTGTCATCTTTTTAATATTGAATTTTTCAGAAGTAATAGTCCCTGTTTTATCAAAAGCATAAATTTTTACTCTGGCTAATTCTTCTAATGCAATAGGATTATTAATTAGAATACCATTTTTAGCAGCAAGTGTTGAAGATACTGCATAGACTAATGGTGTAGCTATTCCTAAAGCACATGGACAGGCAATTGCAATAACTGTCACCGCTGCTGAAATTGATAAAATAAAGTTAGAATCATTTTTCACTCATGGCAAATTAATACCCACTGTATAAGAAGTTGCTAATCAAACGATTAAAGTTGTAAGTGAGATAAGTAACACAACAGGAACAAATCACTTAAGTATTTTATCAGCTATTTTTTGTAATTTTGGTTTAGCCATTGAGACGTTTTCAATACTTTCAATAATAGTAGAAATGGTTGATTCATTGTAATTCTTCGTCACTTTAACTAAAACATCATCACCGAGATTATAGGATCCAGAAATAACAAATTGATTTTTTGACAATCTAATATTTTTGGATTCGCCTGTGATATTGGAATAATCAAAACTTGCATTGGATTGGACTAGTCCATCAAGTCCCACTATTTCTCCTTTTCTAACAATAATCAAATCCCCAATTTTTAAGTTTTCAGCTTTATCTTGATATTCTTGATTATTTCTGAAGATGGTGACACTGGGATTTTTCATGTTTTCTAATTCTTCATATGCTTTCAAGGAACTCTGTTTGACGCTACTTTCCACTTTGTGTCCAATATTTGTGACCACAATTAAAACTGCTGGCCCTTCTCACATGGTCGTATATGAAAACATCGGTGAATCATAATGAAAAAATGACATACCAATTGAGAAAATAAATAATATATGCGATGCTAAACCAATTAAGGTATCCATATCATAAATTCCTTTAAAAGCTTTTTGATAAATCTTTAAATATCTCCGACCTTCTCAAAAAATAAGATATGAAGTTAGAGGGAATCAAATTCCATAGTGCCAAGTTCAGCTGATGGGGCCAGATGGTTGAACAAGATTAAGGATAATAAAATAAAGAAACGGAATAAGCAATAATATACTTCTAATTCAGAATCATCTGGACTTGCTTTTGTCTTCATAATGATACTGGTGACCTTTTGTTTTATCACGGTTATGATTTTCTTGCTTCATAGCCAATTCCCTTAATAGCTTTGATGATATCTCCATGTGTTATTTTGTTTTCATCATATTTAATTTTTGTAATTTTTAAAACTGGATTGGAAATTGATTCACAACCAATTTTATTAAGTGTTTTATCAATATTAATAGCACATGCTGCACAATGCATATTAACCTTTAGTTTAGATATTGTCATGTTTTGTTCCTTTCAATGAACAGTTACACACAAAGTGTTTATTTTCACGAGCTAAAATTTGTGGCTCCACAATATCTTGTCACTCAGATTTCCATTTTGTGTTAATGTAGTAGTATCTTTCTTTAAGTACTTGTTTATATTTTAGTATGCCAAGTTTTAAAAGCATCCCAATGTGCTTTGAAAGGTTAGATTGTGATATGCCTAACTTATCAACCATATATGTTAAGTTATGATCTTGACAACTACAATCTCAAAAGTGGGCTATCAGCTTACTTTTATTTTCACTTGATAATAATTTATTGATTTCGTATATAGTCATATGATTATCCTTTCATATGAATAATAACATATATATGGTAAATTTATTTTTATTTATGGCACATATATTTATTCTTTAAATTTCTTATCAATGCTTATAGTACCACGAAGGAGAATTAAAAATATAGCAAAAGCATTAACCCCCTCTTGCGTTAACTTTATAAGTTTCTTGGTAGTGTTTGGAACTTACCTTTAATTGTTGGTTTAATTATTGCGGTTATTGAAAGAGATAAATGCATCTCAATAAAAAAGAAATGAAATAAATAAAATTTTAAAAAATACAAAAGAAGAAAAAATAAATATGAATTTAGAAAAAAGAAAAAACAACATTTACAAAATGCATTGCATGATGAAATTATAACTGCAGCTGAATTTGAAAAAAACTTAAACAATTTGAGACAGAATACAATAAGTAAAAAGAATTACTTTTGACAATGTGGGCAATAATAAGTGCCTCGCCCTCCAACTTTAATTTTTGCAATTGTTCTTTTACATCTTGGACATTTTTCTCTGGTCTTACCATGAACTTTCAAGTGATCCTGATAGCCTCCTGCTTGGTCATTAAAAGAAACATAAGATTTAATAGTTGTTCCACCCATTGACGTAGATTTATCCATAATTTTTGCTGAAGATCTTAAAATTTTCTTCAACTCACTTAAAGTTATTTGATTGCTAGGTCTTTGTGGGTTGATATGCACATGGAACAATACTTCATTGACATATATATTCCCTAGTCCATTAAGCACGGTTTGATCTAGTAAAGATGACTTAATGGCAATACGTTTGTTTTGTAATTTGGCTTGCAATTTTTTAACATCCATATCTTGAGGTTCTTTTGCCAATTTAGAGAGCGGTAATGTGTTTTTATAATTTTGGTTTGTTCTTAAATGAAAGGTTCCAAACATCCTGCTATCGTTGTAAGCTAAATCAAAATCTTTGAATTTAAAAATTATCCGGTCATGTTTTAATGGTTCGCCACCCACCACGTGATAACTACCTTCCATACGCAAGTGACTCAACATGATTAGATTATCTGATAAATGAAAAACTAGAAATTTGCCATAATTAGTTACATTCAAAATTTCCTTGCCTTTTAATATGTGAATAAATTTTCTTTTGCTAATTTCCTTAATGAGTTTTTCTTTTAGAACAACAACATCATTAATCACTTGACCTTTGATGTTCTTATTAATCATTTTAGATGAGACTCTCACCTCAGGTAATTCTGGCATTTGGGCTCCTTTTTAGATGTTACTATTATAAATAAAATGTTTCTTAAAATGCTAAACAAATCAAAACATAATTTTATGAACATATTTTAAATAACCAAATATAATATTTATGATAGTAATTTAAATAAAATCCTAAAATATTGATTTAAGATTATTATATTATGTAACATAATTATCGAAAGGAGTCAATATGAAAAAAGAATTAGAAGAAAGATCAAATAAGCAAGTTAAATTAATGGCTTGATCATTTGGTTTAAATTTTGCATTTATATTATTGATATTTCCAACTGCTCTGATTCCAGTGTCTGCACTCTTATATACTGATGCTATCTTATGAATTGCAATAATTGGTGGTATCTTATGAGGTGCAATATGAGGTGCAATATTAATTACAAACATTGTATTTTGGATTTTAGGAATTGTGAATTCTATTAGGATTAATGACATAACCAATAACTCAGGTATATTGATAGTATTTTCAATATTCACATTTGGTATTGTTGGCCTAGTTATTTCAATTGTTGAAAGAAATAAATATAGGGCACAAAACTATGAATTCACACCTCGGTTTGTTAATCATAATAATATGCAACCAGCTGGAGATGAATTTAGTCAAAAGAAACAAAGCTTACAAAATGCTTTAAGTAATGGAATTATTACTGCTACTGAATTTGAAAAAAAATTAAAAGTTTTGCAAAAAGAATATCAAAAATAAGCTACATACAATGTTGTATTGACGATTGACTATTATAGTTAGATATTCTAAAAATATACAAAAGCAACAAATTAATCATGTTGCTTTTGTTATAATAAGGACACAGTTTTAATTGGTTTCCTGCTAATCTAACCATCAAGGAAAGTTTCTAAGTACTCATAAATGTAGCTTGCCATAGATCTCTTGATGCATCTTTAAGAATTTTATTGCCTACTAACTCAAACACTAACGGGTATCATATGTTTGCCTAATAAATTTACTTAACTTTTTATACTTTTCAGCACACCTATTAATATTCTTGCGCTTGCGCTTATTCTTCACTATATATTTTTTCCATGTGGGCACATCATATTTTCTTTTTGTTTTAGACTTTCAAGGATATTGTTTGCAATAGATTTGTCATTTGAAATAACAAGCATTTTTTAAACATAATTGAATTCGTTTTACTCTGATATTTAATTCTTTGGTAATTTTATAAATAAACCATTTATTTGAGGTGCTCTCATAATGATTTGCAAGTCTAATAATTTTTTTGTTAAAATTATGATATGTTATTTTTTAATATATATATATATATATATATGACCTTATAATTATTTTAATATACATAAGGAGAATAATGTCCAAGAGAATTAAAATAGCGGTTTGCGGTGGAATTGGAGCAATAGTAACAACCGCTATAGCAGTTCCATTATTAATGATGAATAATGGTGACAGTGTTTACATCACACCAGGAAAGAAATTAGTCGATGCTAAAATTATAGAGTCAAGAGAATATGGTACTTTCAAAGAAACCTTTCAAGATTTAAAATTAGGACTTACTAATATCAATGTGACTGATATGAATGATGATGGGGATAATTTAGTATTGACAGCTACTGGAGTATTACCAAGAGCAACGGTTTCAACTCATGCGAGTTTTATTGTACAAAGTGCAGCAGCAATTCAAGCCAATCCTAACACCATTAAAGCTATTTTTAATGTTGTTAAAGCAACAGGTGAAGTAACTTTACTTAAATTATTAGAATCAGGGTCCAAAGAAAGTGAAGCAGTTATTAAAGCTGCAATTACTAAAAATGAAGTGCTTAATACAACTGCGATGGAACAACCAACTGCTAGGATGATAGATAGAATTACTAACCCAAATAAGTTAACTCTAGAAGACAAATTATCTAGAGTTACGACTTTTGAAAGTTATTTTGACTCACTACCAGTAACTATTTTCAATGAGGGTGTTACAGCAGATATTGATAAAGCTGTCTATGACCAAATAAAAATTGATGGTGTACATACCATCAATGCTTCTTCAAACATTGATGAGATGAATTTCTTATTTAATGCAGCAGGAAGTGCAGGATCATTAAAAGATGTTGTCGATGCAGGATTAGTAATTTATAATAATGCGATTGCTCTTGCTAACACCGCTGCTAAAAAAGCTAATGATCAAAGACACCTTGATGCTGAACAAGCAAGAGTTAATAGTCTAAGTTCAAATGGAGCTACTGCTAAAAGTGCTGATGCTGAGGACAATGGAGCTTTTGACAATAATGCCCAAAGCAAATACGGGATTACATTAGGTAGTGTCGCTGATGGTACATTTACTTATACTTATGATGCTAGTTTGACAACGATTACCATTACTGCAGTTTTAACTGATGGAGCAAGTGATTTAACGGTACCAACAATAACACCTATTACTTTAAGTCCTACACCAGCGGAAAATACAGCAACAGAAGCTGTTGCAAATTTACTAGCAGCTAAAACTGCAAGTAGGAATGCATTTACAGATTATTTTGATGATTTAACTATAACTAGTTTAGAGGGTGGTGCCGTTGATCCTTCGGATGCTAAAGCTGCTTATGAGAAAATAAAAACTGATGGCTTAAGTAGTATTGACAGCGCCACATCTATTGAGGACGTCGATGGCTTGTTTAGTAGAACAACAAATATAGGATCATTAAAAACTGATGCTGATGTTGGTTTAATAATTTATAATGCTGCGATTGCAAAAGCTAATGATCAAAGACACCTTGATGCTGAACAAGCAAGAGTTAATAATCTAGTTTCAAATGGAGCTATTGCTAAAAGTGCTGATGCTGAGGACAATGGAAATTTTGACGATAATGCCCAAATCAAATACGGGATTACATTAGGTAGTGTCGCTGATGGTACATTTACTTATACTTATGATGCTAGTTTGACAACGATTACCATTACTGCAGTTTTAACTGATGGAGCAAGTGATTTAACGGTACCAACAATAACACCTATTTCTTTAAGTCCTACACCAGCGGAAAATACAGAAACAGAATTACTGATAGCAGCTCAAACTGAAAGTAAGGCTGCGTTTATAGCTTATTTTAATGCTTTAACTATAACTAGTTTAGCTGGTAATGCTATTCCTTTTGCTGCTCAAACTACTTATGAGAACATAAAAACTAATGGCTTAAGTAGTATTGACAACGCCTTATCTATTGAGGACGTTGAGGCCTTGTTTAGTACAACAAATATAGGATCATTAAAAACTGCCGCTGATGTTGGTTTAGAAACTTATAATGCTGCGATTGCAAAAGCTAATATTGATAATGATGCATCTTTACTGACAGCAGCTAGAACTGCAAGTAGTGAGGCGTTTATAACTTATTTTGATACTTTAGTTACAACTAGTTTAGAGGGTGATGCCATTGAACCTTTGGCTGCTAAAACTACTTATGAGAACATAAAAACTAATGGCTTAAGTAGTATTGACAGCGCCACATCTATTGATGAGGTCAATGCCTTGTTTGATGGAACAACAAATATAGGATCATTAAAAACTAATGCTGATACTGGTTTAGAAATTTATAATGTTGCGATTGCAAATGCTAATCGTACTGCATCTTTACTAACAGTAGCTAAAACTAAAGCAAAAGGATTTATTACCACCATTGTGGATGGTTATGCTACAGTGGATCCTGCGAATCATGATGCATCACTATTTGGAGCAATTGCTAATGCCAAAACAGCAGCTGATGATGCGATAAATGATGCAACAGATATAGCTGCAGTTAATATCCTTGCTACTTCAACAACTGTTGGATCAGAAGTTGCCAAAGTTCTTGAAGTTATTAAAGCATATGAAGATTCAACAGGGACAATAGCTATTGCTTTAGAAAACGCTAAAACTATAGCAAAAGGATTTATTACCACCATTGTGGATGGTTATGCTACAGCGGATCCTGCGAATCATGATGCATCACTATTTGGAGCAATTGCTAATGCCAAAACAGAAGCTAATGATGCGATAGATGATGCAACAAGTATAGTTGCAGTTAGTGCTCTTGTTGCTTCAACAACTAGTGGATCAGAAGTTGCCAAAGTTCTTGAAGCTATTAGATTATATGAAGCTTCAACAGGGACAATAGCTATTGCTGCAGCTTTACTGATAGAAGCTCAAACTGAAAGTAAGGCTGCGTTTACAACTTATTTCGATGCTTTAATTATAACTATACCCAATGGCGCCATTGTTCCTGAGCCTGCTAAAACTACTTATGAGCAAATAAAAATGGATGGCTTAAGTAGTATTGACAGCGCCACATCTATTAATGACGTCAATGCCTTGTTTAGTAAAACAACAACAACAACAGGATCATTAAAAACTGCTGCTGATGTTGGTTTAGTAATGTATAATGCTGCGATTGCAAAAGCTAATGATCAAAGACACCTTGATGCTGAACAAGCAAGAGTTAATAAGCTAGTTTCAAATGGAGCTATTGCTAAAAGTGCTGATGCTGAGGACAATGGAAATTTTGACGATAATGCCCAAATCAAATACGGGATTACATTAGGTAGTGTCGCTGATGGTACATTTACTTATACTTATGATGCTAGTTTGACAACGATTACCATTACTGCAGTTTTAACTGATGGAGCAAGTGATTTAACGGTACCAACAATAACACCTATTTCTTTAAGTCCTACACCAGCGGAAAATACAGAAACAGAATTACTGATAGCAGCTCAAACTGAAAGTAAGGCTGCGTTTATAGCTTATTTCGATGCTTTAATTATAACTATACCCAATGGCGCCATTGTTCCTGAGCCTGCTAAAACTACTTATGAGCAAATAAAAATGGATGGCTTAAGTAGTATTGACAGCGCCACATCTATTAATGACGTCAATGCCTTGTTTAGTAAAACAACAAATACAGGATCATTACAAACTGATGCTGATGCTGGTTTAATAATTTATAATGATGCGATTGCAAAAGCTAATGATCAAAGACACCTTGATGCTGAACAAGCAAGAGTTAATAATCTAGTTTCAATTGAAGCTACTGCTAAAAGTGCTGATGCTGAGGACAATGGAGCTTTTGACAATAATGCCCAAATCAAATACGGAATTACATTAGGTAGTGCCGTTGATGGTGCATTTACTTATACTTATGTTGCTAGTGATAGAACGATTGCCATTACTGCAGTTTTAACTAATGGAGCAGGTGATTTAACAATACCATTAGCAACATCTATTGATTTAAGTCCTACACCAGCACAAAATACAGCAACAGAAACAACAAAATTACTGACAGCAGCTAAAACTAAAAGTATTGATGCGTTTACAACTTATTTTGATGGTTTAGATATAACTCCTTTAGTCGATGATGCCATTGTTCCTTTGACTGCTCAAACTACTTATGAGAACATAAAAACTGATGGCTTAAGTAGTATTGACAACGCCTTATCTATTGAGAACGTTGAGGCCTTGTTTAGTACAACAAATACAGGATCATTAAAAACTGCCGTTGATGATGGTTTAGAAATTTATAATGCTGCGATTGAAAATGCTAATCGTACTGCAAGTTTACTGACAGCAGCTAAAACTACAGCAAAAAGATTTATTACAACTGCCTTTGAAACAGCTCCTTCACAAGATGATGATGCTTATGATGCATTACTATTTGGAGCGATTGCTAGTGCTCAAACAGCAGCTAATAATGCGATAGATGATGCAACAGATATAGATACAGTTAGTGCCCTTGCTTCTTCACCAATTATTGGAACAGAAGTTGACAAAGTTCTTGCAGCTATTAAATTATATGAAGATTCAACATTAAAGGTTAACTTAGCTAAATTTGTGAATGTAGATTCTTCAAAAGATGCAAGTGAGTTAAGTGCTTTGATGCGAAATTCTGGAAGATATGTTACCGTTGATGAACTTGGTATTGCTTATCCAATATTAACCCCTGGTGTAATAGCAAAATATGAGATTCAGTCATTTGCTAATTGGCCAGGAAAACGTGCATATGCTCATGTGGTTGTTATTTTAACCAAAGGAACTGAAACAGTTGAAAAAAAGATTACAGTCTGACTAAGACAATAATAATTTGAAATAATAAGAGTAAATGCCATAAATATAATTTGTGGCCTTTTTCCTATCGTTTTTTATATTTACTTCCTAAATAAAACAAAAAGAATGTTAATCTAATTATCTTAAAATGATTCAAATAATTTTGCATTTAACGTTGGGGGTTCACTCCCGCCCTTAAGTGTACTAGTTAGTTACTTTGGGCAAGCTAAAAAAATGTCTTGATTCATATCAGAGATGTTTCAGGGATCAACTTACAAATGTAATTGAAGGTGTTCAAGCAACACAAATTGCCAAAACAATGAAACACGGGAGAGCATTCTCTAAAGAGGTTGGACATAAGGTGATTATGCTAAATGTTGCAAGATATAATCAATGAGAAATAACGACTGATCTGGAAGAGGGAGGAGTTAACTTTTCTGAAATATATGAACCTCATTCTGATATTGTGTTACATACAAGGTAACTGAAGCCATTTTATAAAATTCCTGCTGCAGAAACGGGCTCAGTGGGTATTGCAAGTATATTGAACAACCTTGTTTATTAGTTCAAGATAGTCATTAAAATGTTAAAATAAATTTATCATTATTTGATAAAGACTTTTTGAATTAAACTTATTTAGAGGATTAAGCATAATTTCTCTAAAATGTTTAAAAGCAAAAATTCCTACTAAATAATTCTGCACACTATATATAGAAAAAAAGAATTATGTTTGTTGGTATGTAGTATAATTAATAAGAATTAAGAAATGAGACAAAATGGCAAAAATATTAGTAATTAAAACATCCATGACTACAAATACACCTAGAGGATCTATTTCATCAGCTGCTCTTGATAAATTCATGGAAATATATCAGAGTAAAAATGTTAGTGATGAGGTTTTTATATTAGATTTAAATAAAGATCCAATTGGTAAGAATGTTCTAACTGATGAATCTTTTAGCGATTTTTGAGCAGGAGCTGATCATTATATTAATCAGTTAAAGAATGTTGATAAATTAGTATTAGCTTCACCCATGACTAATTTTAATTATACAGCTGTTCTAAAAAACTATTTAGACACTATTTTAATGGCAGGCAAAACATTTAAATATAAATATGACGGCAAAGGTAAAGCTGATGGATTAGTAAAGAACTTGAAGGTACAACTAATTACTTCTCAAGGTGCTCCTAAAGGTTGATATCCCTTTGGAGACCATACTATTTCTTTAACAGGTACATTTAAATTCATGGGATCGGAAGTAGTTAAGCCGGTTATTATTGCTGGTGTGAAAACTCCAGAGATGATTAATCTATCCAAAGATGAAGTCATTGCAATTTATCTAGATGATATTAAAACTGCAGCAGAATCATTCTAAAATAGCAATTATGTTATTTTTTATTGATCTTTTTATTATGTTCTAAAATCTTTAGTTATATAAATCATTTGTGATGTCTTTTACATATGTTGTGCACTTGATTTTCCTTTATTAATCTTGATAAGCAGTAAAAATCACCTTTCACAACTATGAAAGAAATCGTGTTTTGTTAATTTATAAGCATTATTAATAACATTTTTGATTTGAAAGGATTAACATATGAAATATAAAGAGATAAAAAGGAAAAATTAATATTATGATTAAAAGTGTTCATATTTGTTCTAACCCCATAGGATCATTATTTGGTCCCAGATTATTAAATGATAGTGATAAAATGGTGTAATGAGATTCAAAATTTTGTTATCCATGTGGTGAATCTGCATATAAGGTAATTATGATTACAACAAATGAAAATTAATACTTAATTATTGGAGTTTTATAATTTAATTAAAATATTATAGATAAGATCTTGCTATTTTACTATCGACGATTGTTAACTATATTTGTTATTTTCAATAAGACATAATTTGAAAACTTATAACAATATTTTGTCAAAACATAATATAATTAAGGTAATTCCATGAGGATGAAAAGTGAAAGCTCAAAGGCCTAAAAACTTATGGGAAGGAACATAATGACAATCTTAGATATAATTGAACTTAAAAAAAATAAAAATGAATTAACTGAAGATCAAATATCTTTTTTAGTAGAAGGTTTTACTTTAGGTGAAATTAAAGATTATCAAATGGCCGCTATGGCAATGGCCATTAGACTTAATGGAATGACTATCACTGAGACAGTTTATTTAACTAAAGCAATGATGCATTCAGGAGATGTATTTGACTTATCGGCTATTAAAGGAATTAAGGTTGATAAACATTCAACAGGCGGCATTGGTGATAAAACTTCAATTGCTGTTGGGCCCATCGTCGCATCACTTGGTGCTTTAATGGCCAAAATGTCTGGCAGAGGACTTGGTTTTACTGGAGGAACTATTGACAAGTTGGAATCAATTAAAGGGTTCAAAACAGAATTAAATAGCCAAGAATTTATTGATCAGGCGAATAAAATTGGCTTAGTCATTATTTCACAATCAAAAAATATTGTGCCGGCAGATAAAAAACTTTATGCATTACGAGATGTAACAGGAACTATTGATTCAATCCCCCTAATTACTTCATCTATTATGTCTAAAAAATTAGCAACAGGATCTGATGCTATTTTGTTAGATGTTAAGATGGGTGATGGAGCATTCATGAAAACATATGCTGAAGCTGAAGAATTAGCTACATGAATGATTAGTATTGGCAAAGAATTAGGTCGAGATGTTAAGGCGGAAATAACTAATATGAATTGTCCACTAGGTAGAGCAATTGGTAACAAAAACGAAATTATTGAAGCCATGGAGATGTTACAAGGACGTGGTCCGACAGATTTTGTTGAACTAGTAATTTCAACATCATCAAATATTTTAGTGCAAGCCAGACTCTTTAGTAATTTAGATGAGGCCGCTAAAAATGTGAAATTAGTTATTAATAATGGCAAAGCCTTTGAAAAATTCAAGGAATGAATTATTACTCAAGGCGGTGATTTAGATGATTTGCTAAGTAATAATTTCTTAGATCCTAAATACACTCATCAAGTTAAAACGAACAAAGCCGGTTACATGGAAGTTACTTCAGCTGCTCAATTTGGTTTAGCAGCAATGCGGATAGGAGCTGGAAGAACAAATAAAGATGATGCTATTGATAATGACGCTGGTATTTATTTAAATAAAAAAACAAATGAAAGTGTTAAAAAGGGAGATGTATTATTTACTCTTTACTCTTCTAATGAAATACCTGAAAATATTATTAAGGATTTAAATAATGCTTATAATATAAATGACAAAAAAATAGAGAATAAAATCATTCTCGGAAGGTTAGGTTAATATGGATTATGCAAAATATATCGATCACACTTTATTAAAAGCTGAAGCACAAACAAAAGATATTGATAAATTGATTCGTGAAGCTAAAGAACACGGATTTAAAACAGTTTGTGTTAACTCATCATGAGTTAAATATTGCGCAGAAAAACTCAAAGGTTTAGATGTTGGAATCACTTCAGTTGTGGGGTTTCCATTAGGGGCTATGATCACTCAAGCCAAAGCCCATGAAGCTAAATTAGCAATTGATCATGGGGGTACTGAAATTGATATGGTAATGAATATCGGTAGAATGAAAGAAAAAACATATGAATATGTTCTTAATGATATCAAAGCTGTTAAAAAAGCGGTTGGTGATCATGTTTTAAAAGTCATTATTGAAACAGCATTATTAACTGAACAAGAGACCAAAAAGGCCACAGAACTTGTTCTAGAATCTGGAGCTGATTTTGTCAAAACTTCTACCGGATTTTCTTTTAGAGGAGCATCGCAAGAAGACGTGATCATTATGAAAGAAGTTGTTGGTGATAAAATTGGAATTAAAGCAGCAGGTGGCGTTAAAACTCTCGCTGATTTAAAAAAGATGATCGAACTTGGTGCCACAAGAATCGGCACTTCCTCAGGGGTGAAATTAATTTCCGGAAAAGAAGTTGGAAAAAGCTATTAATATGATTTTAAGGTTACATTATATTTAAGTATATAAAGAATTTTTCGTATTCGTACATGATTGCATATTCTTTTGTTTTAAAGGGTGTTTTTTATGCCACTTGGATAACAATAATCATATATGTAATAAATCCTAATATCGGAATAAAATAATATGGCTTTTAATTATTATAAATTTATTCTATTTGTTGTATTTGGTTCATGTCGATATTATATATGACATAAACAATGCCATTGTTTATTAATTTTAATATAAAATTATGATGTTATTATAAGTAATATTTTTTTCCATCTCCAACATTTTCATTTTGAATCCAATTCTAACCAATGCTGAATAATCACCTTTTTCGATCATTTCTGATAACTCTATGACAGGCAATGATAAGGAAATGTTTATTTTGACCACAAACATTTCCTACATATCTTGCTGATGAATGTCATTTATTAGCTATTTCTAAATAACTCATTGTTTTTCCATAAGGAATATTAGTAATTTCTGATCAAATTTTCTTTTGTATCTTTGTGTCTGTAAACTTATACCTTTTGCTTCAGATAACTTCTTTTCCGGAAAGATATACAATCATTTTTTAAATGTTTCAAGAAGAGATGAAGCATTAAATTTGTTTTCATTGTCAAATGTCAATGGTGTAATGAAGTTATTTTCTTCTTTCAATGTCATTCAACCAAACTTAGTTAAAAAAGACATTTCTTTTGTTTTATCATATCTTGAATTATACAAAAAATATTGTTGTTACATTAGTAAAATCATCGTTTTTTCATGCTAAATGCCATTCTTTTTGAATATGTGGTTTTTAAGATAGCAATATATCTAATTCCTATTTGAGAACATATTATTTATATGTTAAAAAAATATTTAAGAATAAAAATGTAGTAAAATTAATTTAAGGATAAATGTGTAAACATCATCTGGCAAACATCAAATGCACCATGCAAATTATAAAATATGAGTGGCAAAGGAGAAAAATGATTACAAAATTGAAAAAAAGAATGTATAGATTACTTTCATTATCATTACTAATAGGTACCACGGTGTCGATGACAATATCATGTGGAAATAGTAATAATTCAGAAAAAGATAGTGTTTTATTTTCTCGTGATAATAAAATCATTATTGCTTCTGCTATCCCTAAAACATGACCGCAATATAATTCTTTAAAAAATATTGTTAAAGATTATAATGAAAATCATAAGAATGAAGATGGATTTATAGAAGTAGTATTTTTAGGGAACGAAGAAACTAAAACCGAGAGTGGTAATTATGGTGAACTAAGTTCAAAGGTAAATAAACTTGTATCTTCAGGTTCTAATAATATACCTAATATGATGATTTCTAATTTTAATGAAGTGTATGAGCTTTCTGGTTATGATAAATTATTAAATTTAGAAAATGAAGGTGGAATTGATAGAAGTATTTTTGATGACAAATTTGTGACAAATAGAACAAAACTGAAAACTGAAAAATATATTGATGGTTTATGGGCTGTTCCCATAACTGTGACAACAAACTCATCAGTTGTCTTTAATATGCCGGTAATGAAAGTGTTATTAGAACTTATGGAAAACCATGGAGCAACCATTGGGCAAGCTCAGCCGAATGTTTTTATGAACGCTATAATGAACAACACTAATAATATTGATTCTTATATAGGCACAAAACCTGATGGTTATAAAGACCCTTCTACTTTATGGCAAGATCATTCAACAAATCTTAATGTCACAGATCTAGATAATTACACAATAAATGATAGCACTTTTAAAACACTAGAAGGCTTATATGATTTCTCAATGAAAGCCAGAGATTCATTAGAACTTACACAAGCTCCATATATTGCCGGATCATATTTTATGAATGATTTTTTAACTTCTTTAGACTCTGACAGTGGGGCAACAAATGCTTCATTTCCTCTTTATAGGGCAAAAACATCTGGAAAAGGATTTGATTTTCCGTTTTTAATCAATGATAGTGCAGACGAAACTAAAGTTAAAGTTGCTTTTAAAAATATGTTAAAACCAATAATAGATGGCGCAATGGCTCCGCCTGAAACTTTTAATGTTGGAGGTATAAGAAATGGTCAACATGCGATAGCAACAATGCCTGCTGTATCTGCAAGATATTCATATCAAAATGCTAACTTTGGTGCTTATGCTGGAAACGGTTTTGCTTTTGAGGATATGTACTATCTTCCTCAAATATCAACATATTCTTCTAAAACATCTACTTCATATTCACTAGCAGAATCTTCCTTGCTTGGTATC
Source organism: Candidatus Mycoplasma mahonii (assembly GCF_030550815.1). Taxonomy (GTDB): domain Bacteria; phylum Bacillota_I; class Bacilli_A; order Mycoplasmatales; family Metamycoplasmataceae; genus Mycoplasma_O; species Mycoplasma_O mahonii. Next base: position 430,482 of record NZ_CP114583.1, read on the forward strand.
AAAACAACATCGCAAAAAGATAAGGCCGTATTAAATTTCATTCATTTTATCTACCAAGGCAAAATGAAAGATAAAACTAAGGTTGTTGATTATTTAGAACAATCAAGTGGGTATGTAGTTCCTTTAAAAGAAAAAATGACTCCAGCAGCTATTCAAGATATCACATCCAAATATGAAGCACTAAAAAATGATCCTACAGATAATGAACATACCAAAGGTGCGATTAATAGATCATTATTAAACACCTATCAATCAATTAACAACGGGAAATATAGAACTTTAGATGGTGATCAATATACATCTAAATTATTATCCATCATAAAAAATACATTTGATACTATTATAGAAAATCCTCAAGATTGAAATTGAGAAAAATTCATAAGTGAGATTAATAAACATGAGAACGAATTTAATACTTAATTCATTATTAAAAAATAGTTTCGAACATAAAAAAGTAACTAATTTTACTTTAGAAACAATCAAAAGAGAAGATATTGTCAATTACCCTGATGACATTAATTTTGCTTTTGAAACAGATTTAGGTTATGGAGGGTATCTTGAAAAAAGATCGTTTTATAAAGATGAAAAACATGTCATTCATACTGGTATTGATTTATTTGTGAAGTATAAGCAGGAAATATTTGCTCCATTTAATGGCTTGATCACCGATATCGCCTTTACTGGTCCTGAAGAGTATAAAGTTGGCAACGGGACTGGTTATCAAATTATTATGTGACATACTTTTGATCAAGTTAGAGATGTTTTAGGAATAACAAAAACAAATAAAATATTTAAGGGTAAAAAATACCTTAAAATCATTTATATCCATCTAGATAATACATTTATTGAAAAAAATAATCATCATATTAAGTCTAAAAATAACAATGGTTACATCAGACGACACCTATCATTATCCAAATCAATTTGCAAAGATCAAAAGTTAGCAAAGGTAGGATCAAGATACAATAACGGTGGTTGAGCACCGCACATTCACATTGAAACATTTATTAGAGATGAAATAGAACAAATTTATTTTGATGATGTGGATGATTTTGACAATAAAGTGGCAATTGGTGTTACAACATCAGATAAAATAGCAATTTTAAAGAAAAAAAATATTATAGATCCTGATTTGGTGTTTGGTTTTTCAAATATCAAAAACATCAATCAAAAAATGACATTAGAAAACATTAAAAGAAGAAAAAATATCATTTCTATTAAAGATTTAGATGTTACTTATAATAAAAAAAATCATGTCATAAAGAAGATTAGTTTTGATGTCAAGCACAATGAAATAATCTCTATTTTAGGTCCTTCAGGATGTGGTAAAACAACTTTACTTAATGCTATTTGTAATTTTATTAAATATAGTGGTGAAATAAAAATAAAAAATATAGTTGATTCATCAGATATTGGTTATGTCTTTCAAGATAACCTTTTATATGACAATCAAACAGTATTTAATAATATTGTTTTAGGAGCAAAATATAATAAAAAATTCTTGTTTAACTCATATATCATTAGATGAGAAAAAATTGAACTTAATGATGAAGATAAATCCGAATTATTAAATATTAAGTCGTTAATGAAATTGTTCTTAACTAAGGTAATTGCTAAAAATATTTTTGTCAGAAGATTTAACAAGTTTAAAAAATTAGTTCATAATAAATATGAAAAAATAAATTTCAAAAAAATGTTGCATGATGATGTAAGGCAAATCATGAAAATATTAGGCATCGACAAATTAGCTAATTATAAGCCTAGGGATATTTCTGGTGGTCAAAAGCAACGAGTTTCAATTGCAAAAGCCATAATTAAAAAACCAATTATTCTTGTTATGGATGAACCATTATCGTCTTTGGATGCTAGAATCAAAAATGATACAAGAGAATGAATTAAAGATATTCAAAAACTCTTTAATATAACACTCCTATTTGTGACGCACGACCAAAAAGAAGCTATGTTATTGTCTGATAAAATTCTTTTATTATTTAATGGAGAAATTATGCAATATGCCTCTCCAAAAGTTATGTTTAATGAACCTAATAATGAATTTTCTGCAAGATTTATTGGTTGGCCTGAAATTAATTTAATTAAAGATACCAAAACAAAAAGACACTTTATTAGACCAAATGATATTAACATCAAAAGAGCAAAAACAGGTACATATACAATAGATAAAAAAGAAATTAATGGTCATGAGTTTATTTACTATGTAAAAACTAATAAAACAGGATTAAATATCATTTCTTCAAAAGACCTTTTAATTAACGAAAAGATAAACATAAGTTGAGATAAAAAAAATGAATTCTTTTTTGAGGCTAAACAATGAATAAAAAAATAAGTTATAACTTTAAAAATTATCTATTATTAATTCCGACCATATTAATAATTTCATTATTCATAATTGTGCCATTAATACATATGGTTTCTGATTCTATAAAAATACATGATAAGTATGACTATAGTAACTATGAATATGGGATCGGTAATTTTAAAAAAACACTAGGTAATAGCTTATTTAAAACATCTATTATTAATACAAGTATATTGCTTCTAATTGTCAGTCCTATTACAATAGTTGCTTTCTTTTTCATTTCTATAGCAATAAGTTCAATTGCTAACAAGATCATTAAGAGTAAATTTATGGCGACAATATTTTTACAATTCTTTGTTTCATCATACGGAATTGGAATGTCATTTTTATTATTGTTTAGTGATAGACAAAATGTTTTAAATTCCATATTTAATACTTCAGTCCCATGAAATTCTTCAACAAATAGTTTTTTCCCTATTTTGGCTCTCTCTCTATTTTTCATATGGAGAATGTCTGTTATTAGTATTGTTTTATTTGTCTTTGCAATTTTGAGAATTGATTCTAGAAATGAACTTAGTGTGAAGTTGGATAATATTGGATTCTTTAAGAAAATTCAAATAGTTTATTTACCACATATGAAAAATAATTTAATATTGCAGCTTTATATATTTATCTATGAATCATTATTTATGTATCCCACAATTTTTGTTGATCCATTTATAGTCAATGGTCAAACTGTTATGTATTACATTGTTAATCAACTGCAAAATGCGTCTATTACTCAATGAAATATGGCAGCGGCGGCTTCAATACTTGTGTTAGTTTATATTATTGCAATAATTGCCTTTACTTGGTGTTTAAGAACAATTATGAATCTATATAGATATAAGAGGTTTAAATATGAAAAATAAGATTTTTATTTCTGTATTAAAATTATTCATGATCATCTTTATTTTGATTTTTATATTTTTCCCGATTTTATATTCATTCATTTTTTCTACATTTGATACAGTACAAGAACAAGTTAGAGATAATAATACTTTAATCATAAGTAACTGAAGTTTCCAAAACTATACTACTGCCATTAAAGAAGGATATTGGAAATCGCTGATTTTTTCATTTGTGTTTGCTATCGTGCTAGTTGCATTTAGAATAATTATTTGTGGCATGGCTGGATATGCCTTAAGTAGAAAATCTCTTATATTCAAGAAAACTATTTTTTTTATTTTGTTATTTGTCTCAGTTTTTCCTGAAAATGTCTTATTAGTAGGATTACTTGGATTATTTAATTCATGAGATCTTAATTCATATATGGGAAAAATATTTATGCTATCTGCTCCTAGCATTTTTTCAATGTTTACTATCTTACTTTTCAGAAATGCCTTTATGTCCATTACAGATAATGAACAAAAGATTATGCTTTTAGATAATTTATCATTAATAAAAAAAATATCCGTTGTTTATCTTCCTAAAATGAACATAGCACTAACCCTAACTATCATAATTGGCGCTTCCTCTGCATGAAACTCATACTTATGGCCTAGCATAGCCCTATTTAATTCATCAGAACAAACGCTTGCTACTTGAGTCTTTTCAATTGGTAATCTTCCTAGCGGTGACACTTCTATGGGAACAAGAATGGCGGGTACCATTTTATACATATTACCTATTACAATCATTTATACAATCATTCATCCTAAAGTTATGGCTTCATTTAAGAAGATATAATAGAAAAATTGATTATTAATAATCAATTTTAATAATTGCATATATATTTAACTTTAACCAAGGAATTTGAATGTTGAAGAAGAGCATAGTCAGTATCTTTTGTAACATTTAAATAAATTAAAAACACTTATAAATGTATGAATGTGTTCCTGCTTTTACAATGGATTTATCAATAATTATGATTCTAATACGACATGTTGTAAATTGTTGTTCTTGATCAATTGATATACTTTAAACTTTATCAATAGTTTTATTTTAGTAGTAGACTAAATTATAATCTATTCTTTTATACATAAATCAAGTGCAAATATTTACACAAAATATCTTTTTAAGTCTCCTCATTGTGTGGCGTGATGTATAAATCTTCCACAATCATAACAACCATTTCATACTGCGTGTTGAATAAAGTTATATAATGACAAAATATGTATTTTAGAATATTTAAAGGAAATAACATTAATTAAATTATTACAGGAGCCTCTTCAAGACTTGGATGATTTTTGATAAATAACTTGCTTCAAGAAATTTTGATGTAACGTTGGTTGCTAGATTGAAAGATAAATTACAAGAATTATCTAATGAATTGGAAACACAATATCATGTTAAGGCAACTGTCTTGGTTTTAAATTTGCTATCAGAAAAATCAGTGAATACATTGATTAAGCTAGTACCTAATTATCAGTAGTGATATCTTCTTTGTTTGCTAATTTAGATTCTGATTCAATAAGATCTTTAACACTAACGATATATAAAAATTTAGATGGATCAATGCCTTTTGTATGCCCATTAAGAATTAATTCGATGGATGAAAGGGTTGTTTCCAGTGGTACATAGACACCACTTTTTTGGGTAGATTCTTCTGCAGTAAAGAAATTTTGTGTGAAGTAAGATTGTAATTGTCTTGCTTTTTCAATAGTGTCAATATCTTCTTCAAAAATACCATCTGCCCCTAAAATTGATAATAAATCTTCTAATTCTGCATATCTTTGAAGATTTTTTTTAGCTTTAATAACAGCTCTTAAGTGTCTTTCTCCAATGATTGATTCTTTAACATTATTTGATGATGATTGTAATGGGTCAATTGCCGGATATCTTCCTGATGAAGCGATACGGCGATCTAGTACAAGTGAACCATCTAGATGAGAAAAAATAGCAACTGCAGCTGGATCTGTAATATCATCAGCCGGTACAAAAATTGCCTGAAATGTAGTAATAGTACCAAATTGAGAATTTGATAATCGTTCTTGAACGTTAGATATTTCCGTAGACAACCTTGGTTGGTATCCAGATTGTGAAGGCATATTACCAAGTGAAGAAGAAAGCTCTGCTCCAGCTTGAATAAACCGATAAATATTATCACAAACCACTAAAACATCTTTTTTTTCTACATCTCTAAAGTGCTCAGCTGATGTAATGGCTGAATAAATGAGTTTCATTCTAGCGCCCGAAGTTTCATTCATTTGTGCAAAGTAAAGCATAATATTGTGAATTAATTTAGCATCAACTAGTTCCTTATATAGTTCTTCTCCTTCGCGTGATCTCTCGCCAATACCTGCAATAATAAAAACGGTCTTTTTATCTGACTTGTATTTATTCAAATTATTAATTACTTCTTTAATGATCAATGTTTTGCCAACACCAGCGGCCCCGAATAAACCAATTTTATCGCCTTGGACAACCGGAATAAAGAAATCTAAAACCTTGATTCCTGTTTCTAATAATTTTGTTTTGGATGTAAATCATTTTTCTGTATTCTTATAAATGGTTACATTTTCTCGTTTAAGATTTTTAGGTAATGGTTTATTATCAGTTATTTCTCCTAGCGCGTTAAAAATTCTTCCTAAACCTTCTTTGCCAATTGGAGCTTGAATAGTTTTCTTGGTAGATGTTACTTCTTCACCAATAGTCAACTTATTTTTTTGTTTTAAGATAATGGTTCTAACAGTCGAAACATTAACAACAACTTCTGTTGACAAGATCGTGCCAGATTTGGTTTTTAAGATAATACCAATTGATGGTGTTGTTGCTTTTGAAAACTCCACATCAATTGTATCTGGTGATATTTTTATAATTTTTCCAGGCATTATTCACCACCTTTCATTGATAGATATTCAACTTCAAGGATAATATCATTTTTCATTCCTGAAGCAATCTTCACCAACGGTACAAAGACTACTTTTAAAGCATTGGTAAAGTCTTTATTACCATGTTCATATTCTCCACTGGATATTTTTTTGATAATTTTCTTAGCGCCATCATTTATCTTACAAAAGTTTCAAAACGCTTGTGAAAACTTTGTTCTATCAACTATTTTTTCTAATAACCTCATTCTAAATAATTCCACTAAAATCATGATTTCGTTTTCATGGTAACCTTGAAATCCAAATTGAAGTAAAATATTATTGATCGCAACTCAATCATTAATTTTAGATTCTAATTCTTTTGAAATATTAATAGACATGTCCGCGAATTTTTTAATATCAAGCAATGATGAGTATTCAGCTTTCAAACCTTTTGATGTTTTTTTCAATATTTTACCTTGGACAGATGAGCCTGTTCTTGAAACTGATAGACTAATATCTATTGCGGGATATTCACCATTGTTAAACATATCTATGGATGTGAAGATTTGCCCATCAGTGATAGAAATTATATTAGAAGGAATTATAGAAGCAAGATCACCCTGAACGGTTTCTACAATAGGTAAACATGTAATTGAACCATTTTTATATTTTTCATTAAATTGCCCGGCTCTTTCTAATAACCTTGCATGTTGATAAAAGATATCAGTGGGATACGCTTCTCTTCCTGAATTGGTTCCAATGGACAAAGAAATTTCACGATAAACATTAGCATGTTTAGTTAAATCATCAATTATTAGTAAAACATCTTCTCCTTTATAAGCGATTGCTTCAGCCATGGCCATCCCAATTCTTGGAGCAAAAAATTGTTGTGAAGAAGAGTCTGGATTTGCAAAAATAATTGTGACATTTTTTTCAGCTTTGTGCTCAATTAAGGCATTATAAATACCACTAACAGAGTTACGCTTTTGGCCAACTGAGACGTAAATTATTTTGATCTTTTTATTTTTTTGATTAATAATTATAGATAGAGCAATGGATGTTTTACCTGTTGTCCTATCACCAATAATTAATTCCCGTTGTCCTTTGCCAATAGGAATCATTGTATCTATTGTGATAATTCCGGTTGTTAATGGGCGTGCTAATCCAATTCTATCTAATAATTCTGGTGGATTATTATCTAATGGAGATTCACCAAGTTTTTTACCAAGGTTTTTATTGGCAGGATGAATAATATCACCAAATGGCGAAATGATTGATCCAAAATGACCACTCATCAAAGAAATATTTTTCAAAATATTTTTTGTGGTAGCTATATCAATATTGGACTTGATGCTAGAAGGGTCTCCTACCACCAATAATTTCGCTTCATCTTGAGTTGCTAAAATAACAATCCCATTAGCGTCTTTAGATAATTTAAAGAACTGGTCTTGCTTGTAGTTGTATTTACCTTTGATGGTAACAATGTTATCTTGTATTTTTGTTATTTTTGGCATTTTAGAACCCTCCTTGTACTATAAAAAATCATAATTCTGTTATCACTGATATGGCAATGATGCTTATACCGATAAAGACAGTGATTGTGGTAACAAGTTTTCCACCCCGCATCTTAGCTTTCTTACTTACCATATTAGCTAATTTCTTTTTGGCTCTTACGGATCATAATGATGTTGCTATTGCACCTAATCCAGCAATACCTGAAGCTACACCAATACCAAAATAAGCATATTTATATTTGGATTCAGTTTTCGCAATTCCATCAATTACTTTGATGAATATATTTGAATCAATATATCTACTGAATTTTTTAATCGTTTCAGTGTTATTGATCATCCCTTTATAAAAATCGTGATTTTTAGTTATTTCAAGTAATTTCTCAAATACTTCATGGTAGGCATTTACAAGATTAGTATCTTCATGTGTTAATGAGCGATCTAGGATTGTTTCTAATTTCTTAATGATGTCAATTGTATCAGGTATGAAATTTCCAACATCATTTAATAAAATGGTAATTTTAGCAATCGCTTCTAACTTGAGTCATTTCAACATTTTCTTTGATAATATGTCTTTATGAAAAAGTTCATCAAGACTATTTTTAAATATATTACTGATATTATTAATCAAATCATTTATTTGATTGTCAATTTCAGAATTACCTATTAACTGCTTTCTTACTGTTTTGACGGATTGATCTGTAATTTCTTGGAAATCATTTTTAGCATCTATAATATTAGTTTCAGTAAGGCCACTAAATTCATAGACATAATCATTAGAAACTAAAACATTTGTCTTTAAATCATTATTAAATAAATCTATTTGTTCTAGTTCTATTGTTCATGTAAGTCCCAATCCACTCCTTATAGTTCCAAAGGGATTATATGTAGAATCAACTTGCTTGATTGTAGAAGACCTTAATTGAGCGCCTTTTGGTAAACTTGTAGCGACATCCTCTACAGTTGTTGTTCCATCTATATTTACAAGAGCGTTGTATAATGTATTTTTATCAATATTTATAGCATTTTCTGGATTGTATATTGTTGAATCAAAAATAGATTTTGGCTTCCCTCTAAATTTGAACAGTTTATCTCTAATGGGTTTTAATTGGTCATTGATAGAAAGTGTATTGATTTGGAAAGATGTTTTATTAGTGTCATTGAATATAGATTGATCAGGAAAATTGCCGTCTATTATAGTGAGATTTACAAGATAATTATTATCCATCCGCTGCTGGACTGATGTATTTTTACTAATGTTTTCACCATACTCCAAGCTATGTCATCTGTCTAAATATCCTTTTATTTCCAACCCTAATAGTTGGGTTGAAAAATAATTATTACCAAGTTCTTTACCTAGAGCATAGCTTTCAAAATATTGTCCAGGAATCGTGCTAGGTTCTTGGGCATTATAATTATCGATAAGTCTTTTGATAATTGTTGTAGCCAACTCATATTTCATGGTATTTAATGATCTTGGATTTGATCCATCAGAAGATAACTCCAATAATCTTTTTTCAGGATCATCAACTTGAGCTCCATCTATTATTTCTAACTTAAATTGAATTACAGAATTATTATTGTTTGGATTGGAATACTTTATCTTTATATTTGCCCCGGTTGGATATTTATCTTTTACTTTTGCTTTAATTTCTTTTATTTTTGCAGTTAATTGTTTTACTTTGCGGAAAATATCTGATCTTGAATCAGCATTTGATGCATTTTCAGCTAATTTTTCCAATTGTTCCAGTGTTATTTCATGTGAATCACTTGAAGATAATTTATTTATGAGTTCATAAGGATTAATATCAAGAGCATCTGCAAGCTCCGGGATTTCAAATATAGTCTCTGGCAATATTGCATTATAATGATAATAACCAAAAAATAATTTACTTGCATACAAAAGGCCCGCACCCGAATTTTTAATTTTGATTTCATTCACTTGATAAACTATTGGATGTGAACCAGCATTTTTATTATCATGAATTCATCTTACGGTAATATTTGCTCTATCTTTGTCCGGAGTCTTATTAATATCAATGTCTAAATGTCCATATTTGTCACCATCATTATGATTCAAGAGTGGATTTAAAATATTTCAAATTCCAGGAATTAATTTATTCAAAATACCAAGCTTATCATCAGATTCATCATTATTAACTTTATCAATAAGTTTTTTTTCAATTGTTTCTGGGTTAACCATTTTGTCTGTTTGTGTCTTGTAATATTTAGCAATGTATTGCAGAATATAGTTACCTAGCATGTCCGATGTATTTTGATTATATGTTCCCAGATTACCCAATTTTATCCGAAGTCTTTCATAATAAATACCTGATTTGTATATTCCATCAAGTCCGCTAATTTGATTATCATTTGATGTCATACTATTTTCAGTCGATTTAATTATTCTATAAATATCCGCTTTAGGAAAAAGTGTTCTAGGATCATCATCATTAAGAGCATCAATACTATTCATTAATGATAGTAAGTTTATTTCTGGATGTGGTACATTAAATTCTTGTGCAATAGCCATTGCTTTTTTATGAATCTTGTCTGTTACTGTTTTTTTAAATTCTTCTGAAGAGTTAACTATTTCAGTATCTAACATATTAAAAAAATGACGTGCATAATCATAGTTTTCATATTCAATTTTAATTATTGCTAATTTTGGAATAGTTTCTATAAGAAATTGTTTTATATTAAAAGCGGGAGCTGTCATTATGATTCTGTTAATTCTATCAGTAAAATCAACTAGTTTTGATGAATTTATTATAATTGCTCCTAAGAAAATGTAATAGTGCACATCAATTGCTATTTTATCATTTGAGTCATTTAACGAATGAAAAATGTTTTTTATTTCATCGGTTGTAAATGTTGTAGGGTCCTGAATTCTGAATTCTTCTTGAACTTGAGCTTGTTGAAAGCTTGTTGGGACTTGTTGTACTGTTGTCACCATTAAAAACCACTTCCTATATCGTAAGGAATGTTATGTTTTTCCAAACACCTTAGTTCATAGGAACCTTTAGCAGTGTTATATTCAGTTATTTCTTCTATAGTTAAACCTAATTGAGTTTTTTGTTTATATAGTTTTACTAATGATTCCATTTCTTTATCATAGCTCTTTTCAAAATACAGTTTTTCTCCAAGTAGATATGATGAATCATATGGAGACATAATTATGATGTTTCCATCTTTATCAGATTTAATGATCACTCTAAATAAAATATATTGAAAAATAGACTTATCGGTTTCGAAGATGAGTTTAGCTGCAATGGGACAATGGAATTCATGTTTTTTAATCTTGTGATCATAATTGACGGTAAAAATATGAGCAAATTTTATTTTATGCTTAATTATTTTATCTTTTGTTTCAATTATCAATTTATATCACATGATTAAGCCCTTTTCGCAATTTGTTTGACTAGTATCATCTCTTCAGTTTCGATTTTCCTATTTAACTTATTTAGTTCTAATTTAAGAAAAAGAATCTTTTTATCAATATTCTTAATCGACCCCTCGTATTTAATCAGTTTTTCCTTGTAAAAGAATATTTTAGATTCATTATAAATACCTTCAATAATGTTGGACACATATGTATTAGTTATATTTACGATGGTTTCAGGCAATGAGTAATAGAATCTCATTTTATTTAAATCCTTTTTTATTTGTTCATTGTGTTCAATAGGAAATAATTGATATGCCTCTGTCTTCATTTTAGGCGTATTAGATACAATCATCACAGAGTCAAATAACGAATTAATAATAATATTGTTAATTAACCCTATGACATTTTCACTGGATTCATTAAAATGTTCAAATTCTGCATAAATATCCAAATTATTACTTTTAACAAATTTTATTCCAGGAGCGCCAACGACAATTATTTTATCATTTTCTATATCAAATCCGTTCATTAAAATATTTTCTAATTTTTTATGAGATGTTTTAATTAAAATAGAAGGAACTGTTATAAAGAGCCATATTTTTTTGTGTTTTATTTTTTCTTTAATCTTTTTAGATATCCTGGTGGATATTCGATATTGGTTTTGAGAAAACCCTAAAATGTCTTTTGTTGTTTCAGCTATTTTATAGTGGTGGTTACGAGTTTTATCAGATTTAGCAAGTTTTTGGATTGTATAAAATTTAGCGATCACAATGATCCCTTTAATCTTGGCTAGATTCTTTGATCTTTTTAAAACTTTGGCTTTATCCATTTAAACTCCTATCTTATAAATGCAATATCATGCAAAACAATTACTTCCTTATTAACCAACTTAATAGCTACATTATTTGAAATTTTAACAATAGCACCTTTTTTGAGCTTTTCTTTTAAAACTTTTTGAAACATAATTGAATAATCGTTCTGCGGAAGAGAAATAATATTTGATTTATAACTAGATGTATTTTTATTTCATTTAATCAACTTGTATTTCCCTACTTTTTCTAATTTAAAGTATCCATCTAACATTTGAAGAGTTTTTTTCATGAGAACATTAGCAAGTTGTGCAACAACTTGTGATTCAACATCCTCATCTTTTATTTCGGTGTCTGTCATATACGCTGCATATTTAGCAAATTCTCTCAAGTCGATTAATGAATCTTTATCTTTTAACTTGATCATTTCAATTATTAGTTCTTTCTCAACTTCACTTACTTTCAATTTTGCAAGTGTTTTTTTGATGTTGTTGGAATTATATTTGTCATATATTTTTCGTTCACGTTTACCCACTTTATTAAGTATTGTTCCTTTGATAAGGTTTTTTTCATATCTGGAGATATTTTGGACAAATGATTCCTTTGTATGGATTGATTGAAATACCATTTGGTTGCTATCTGCTAATTCACTTAAATTATTATTTAGTTCATCATTTGCTGATTCATTAATTTCAATTTTTCTATCTTCATAATATATTTTCTCTTTTTTAATATTATTTTTTGTATCTTCAACATTTTTTTCTAGTTCTTTAATTTCATATATAGAATCTTCATTAGCAATTAATTTTTTACCCTTTAATATTAATAACCGCTCATTATGCTTATTTTTCGTTTTAATTCTTTTTAGTTTTAATTCTTTTTTTTCTGCCTTGGCCTTAACTATTCTTTCCATTATTTTTGCTTTTGCATTTTCCCGATTTTTTTTCCTTTGAATTGCAACATCTGCTTTCTTTTTGAGAATATCCGCTCTTTTTTTGTTTAGTTCATCCTCTGCCTGAAGGATTAATGCTTTATTATTCTTGTTTTTTTTGATAAGTTGTTTTTGTAATTTATTTTTGTTTTCAAGAGTATTATTTTTGACTTGAATCAATTTTTCTTTTTGCGCTTGTTTTTCTAATCTGATTTCTAATTTAATCTTTTGTAATTCAACTAAGCATTTTTTCTTTTGATTGATTGCTACATTTTTTTGATCTATTTTTATTAGGTTTAAATCATCTTTTAACCCTTTTTTAGCTTTTAATAATAATTCCTTATTCTTTGCGATCAATGAATTTTGATTAACGATTTTTTTCTTTTCTTTTAATTTTTGTGCACGATCCATGTTTCTTAATTGAATTTTTTCTTTCTTTAAATCTTGCATTAATTTTTGTGTCTTTAATCTTGCTTTAGTTTGTTCAACTTGAATCTTCTTCATCATTTCATACAATTGCGTTTTGGCTGATGCTATTTCAGTCTTAGTTTCATATTTTTGTTTAATAATTTTCTCTTTTAACTCTTTATTGGACATATTTCATTCCTTTCTTTTTTCTTTTTAACTTGTCTTGATACTTTTTACTTTGATATTTGATAATTTTAATAGATTCTTTAGTTATGGATCTATATGTATGGAGTGTAGATATAACTGTTAATACTTCCAAGTATGTAATAACAACCATCGGGATAACTCACAGTATTTTATCAATTGAAAACGGCATAATTGTATCTGTTATCCTGAATAATATTTGCATTGTCCATATCAGACCCAAATATAAAAATAATGTGTACGTCAGCACTGAGTAACCAGTTGCATATGTTGGTGGGAGTTCTGGTTCCACTAGTATATTAAGGATATAAATATAGATAATTACTGGTAAGGCAAAATAAATCCCGAAGAATAAATTCATGTTTGCTCAAATTGACATTATAAATAATAAGGCAATGGTAATAAATAATGTAGTATTTGATATCAGTAAATAAACTTTTGATGTGACATCACTTTCATTACGGACTATAAGGGTTAGTGTACACAAAATAGCACAAAATATAATTGTTACAATATATATTCATTTTTGTCAGTTAATAGTGGGTATTTTTGCATAAGCCAGGAATCATATTAATGTTGGCCCAAGTGTTAGTAGAGCATTTCATAATGACATAATTCGGTTAGTTGTTAATGAAATGAACTTATTTGTCTTTGTGGTCTTTCTTTTATAAAACCATAATCACAAATAAACGCAAATAAGAGTTCCGCTTGTTATAAGAGCAAATAATAACTGTGCATTTGCAGCTTCTATTAATGATACAAAGTTGAGTTTTTCAACAACCAACATTGGAATAAACGTTTCAAAGATAAAAATAAGAATAATGATTACAATAACTTCCATCAATATTTTGAATATTTGTTCATTTGCAAAGAATGGTCGTGTGTTCCATTCTGCTATCAATATGATTCATCTCCACAACATATTTACTCCAATAAAAATAATTAATCATGGAATTACATATGAATAACCAATTATGTCATTAGGTTTATGATCTTTTGATATAAAGATGAATAGAATGTTCAATATCGCAAACAATAAAGGCATAATGTATGAAAGCAATGAGCTATTATAAGAAATATGAATATTAAAGTTTGTTTTCTTAAATGTATACCAGATTAAGGATAATGATATAGAAATTCATGTGTATTTTTTTGCATCATCTACTGATTTTGGAATTCCATCAGTCGTTTTAAATAACAAGATAGACGCAATGACAAAGTAAAAGACAAAAAAAACAAAGGATGTTATTTTTTTGGCAATTGAGGATGAGCCAATTGTTTCGGTTGTTATTATTTTAATTAAATTAGCATTTGTTTTCACGTTTTTTCCTATGTTCCCATTCAATCTCTATATGCTGTTACTAATTTTTCTTTTTTAATATTATAAATAGATTTTGCTTTATCAGCTATTATCTTAATATTATCAATCCTTGCATCTCACTCTGAAATTAGCATTGTTTGGTAGCCGATTGATTCTTTAATACGATCATTAGCATCAATAGCATTTTTTAATTCCCCAATTGGTTCCCCGTCTTTAGAAAAAAGCTTTTGAAGGTTGTAAATTGTTTGCGATATTAGTGGATCAGCTAACCAATGTGTCTTGTTTTTCTCGACTGTATCATCATTTATTATTCTAATAATTTGATCAGATTCTTCAATCTTATTATTTCAGTTAGCTATTTCTGTATTAATAATAGTTTTAGCACGTTGTTTTAACTCATCGACTTTTTGCTGCTGAGCATCAAGAATATTTTTTTTATTTTTAGTAACTTCTGAATTATCATGTACCATTAGAGCATCATCTTTTTCTGCAAGGTTTCTTTTAAGAATACCAAGTTCTCTATTCATTATCGTTGAGTTGCCATGCCCTATGTTGGGATCATAGACAAAAGATTCATCTTTTATTTGTCCAAAATTATAAGAATATATATATCAGTTTCCAACATCCTTAATATTATTTTCAACCAGAGTTTGAGTTAAGTTGTTATTTATTCATTGTGGAGAAAATATATTGGATAATTCATTTATTATTTTCTCTCTTGCTAATATTTTTTTTAATTTTATTGCTTTTTGTTTCCTTAGTTTTTCTGTTGTTTCATCCAATAATGTTTTTACTTTATTTTGAGCCTTTGTGGCATCAGTAATATTCTTATTAAAGATTATTTCTTCTCATGGTTTAATATTCAATTGAAGCTCTTCAATATAAATATTTTGAATATTTTGTGGTATATTTAATAATAGCGGATGTGATAATAAGTACGACTTTAATTGCTCTATAAATAATGTTCTAATAACCATTGAACCGTCTTCGTTATGAATGAGAATATCATTATATCCTATAATGTTGCCGTATTCATCTTCTCCTGCTTTATAAGTTTCTTCATCATATAATAATGGATCTATTTTATGCTCTAGTAACTTTAAGAAGGATTTAATAACGGATGAAACTGCCGCTGGAGACTTAGCTAAGGAATTTAAAATATTTTGATGCCTTATTAACTCATCTTTTTGTTTTAGTTCTTGATCTATTGCCGTTTCTGTATCTAAATTAAAAATATTAATCAAACTACGTAATTGATCGTCTAAATTACCATCTGCATTTTTGAAAAATTCATCAACATAATATGGCGCATCGTTGTTGTCTGCTTGACCAACAGAATAGATCTTTGCCAACCAATCAGTTGTTTTTGTGAATGTATTTTTTTCTTTCAGGGGGGTTGTCATAACATTAACTGTTGCAGTTGTGTATGAAACTCAAAGAATTGATGTTAAAAACAAGATGGACCCACCAATTAACTTGGATCTTCGAGGATTGGAATAAGTAATAATTTTTTTTTCTGAAATTGTGACTTGTTTAGTAATATGAGATCAATGTTTTGTCCACAATTTAGAAGATGATTTATGAATTGCTCAAGTCAAAATATATGTAATGGGCATGCATAAGAAAGAGAATAATAACACTACCCGTTTTTGGTATACGCCTTTTAAAGTATCATTATCAAAAGAAAAGGCCGATTTAACTTGTCTATCAAAAAAAACAGTTTTATAAACACTTCAAATATTATCATAAAACAAGTAACAAACACCAATAATTACAAGGTTAATTGAAAACAATAAAATGGACACAACAAGTGCCCCCTTCCAACCTTTTTTAAATCCACAAATTATAGTAGGTACAAAAATAATGCAAAACACTACAATGGATAGTAATGATGTTCAAAGCATATTATAAATTATATGCTATTTATATGGATTATTTGTTATTTGTGAATCACACAAGATTTTTACCCCATCCAACCACATGGCAAGTTGATCTCTAGAAGTTATGATTATTTTCAGGGGAACATGCTATTAAAAACATTAGAAAAGAAGATTAAAGAGGACTTGCAGGCGTAATTACATTACAGAGAAAGTATTGATTACATTAAAATTAATCATAATAGCCAACATGTCATTAAGTTAAAAGAGTTTTCCCAAGAAGTTAGGGGTAAGTTCCAAACACTACCAAGGAACTTATAAAGTTAACGAAAGAGGGCGTTAATGCTTTTGTCATATACTATCTTTAGAAGAAATTAAGCTCCTTTCATTATCAACTAGAACCAAAATACTTAATTGGTGAAGATTGAAGAAATTTAGAAATATTTATAATGATAGATTTAACAAGAGTCATATTTGCTTTTGACATTTATAGAGGAATACGAACAAATATATACAATTGATGGCATTGATTATCATCCATCTTCTTCGTGCATTCATAATACACTATTGGATCTGGGATATTATTCACAACTCTCATTTCATAGCACAAAAAGAACCGCTAGGCATAGAGCCAAAAGATTTCAAGACATTCCTGATAAACAACAACAAACAATTAAAGGTATTATGGGCAAAATTGTTATGAAAGAAATTAGGAGAGAAAGATTCTTAATATAGAAAATCTGCTTATACCAATTGATGCTTCTGAATTGAATGAATTAATGATTAAATATAATATTAAAGTTCTTGAGGACAAACAATGTATTTTTAGGGAAAAAGGTACGGGTTCTTAGATTCACAAGGAAAAAGGGCATATGTAAATCCTGGAAGAAAAGAGATAATCATTAACCATGAAGACAAAATAACAATATCTCTTAGTAAATACATTCTAAGTTACAGTGAACAATATAAAGGTAAAAAAGTCCAATTACCCAATCTTGAATCAATTCAACAAAGAGTAAATGGTCTCAAGAAAAAAAGATACAAATATCTTAACATCTGATTTAAGAGATATTTATGCAATTTTTGATGGCAAAATTAGTTAGTTGAACCTTGTCTAAAAATGATAAATTTTAGTTAACTTCTAGGAGCATCAATTTGGCATGTAACTCACGAAATACATTAACAATGGATAATGGAGGAGAAAATAATTTGATCCATGAAATCATCAAAAGAAGCAAGTTGTTTAACTGCAATCCTTATTACTTAGGTGAAAAGGGAACTTTAGAAAACAAGCAGAGAATTGTTAGAAGAATTTTTTCAAAAAATAAATCTTTAGATAGTTACAAAAATACTGACTTAGTTATTATTCAAAAAGATTTAATATAATTTAGATATAAAAAATGAACCAATTTTATTGACTCAAAATTACTATCATTTACTCTCTACTTTACATTATTTATAGTCTCATAATAAACATGCATTTTTGAATTACTTTATAATATATTTATGAAAAAAATAAAAAAAATAATTATTCCTGCCGCAGGGTGGGGAACAAGATTTTTGCCTTTGACAAAAGTTGTCCATAAAGAATTGGTCCCTGTTTTAAATAAACCCATTATTCAACACCTTGCTGAAGAGGCTGTAGCGGCTGGAGTTGAGGAAATAATCCTCATTATTTCTCCTAGAAAGTTAGAAATATCAAAATATTTTACTATTAATAGCCAATTAGAGCATGAATTAAGAAAAAAAGGTAAAGTTGAATTACTTCATAAAGTTCAGGCCACAAATGATTTATTAAAAATATCTATTGCCATTCAAAATGAACAATTAGGACTGGGACATGCTATTTTTATGGCTGCTGATCAAATTGATAATGAGCCTTTTGGGATTATTTTAGGAGATGATTTAATTAAATCAAAAATACCAGCTATTAAACAATTAATTGACGTTTATAACAAAACAGGTTCTTCTGTTATTGGTGTTCAAACAATCAGTGACAGCCAAATACACAAATATGGAGTTGTTATTCCTAAAAACCCTTCTGAAAAAAATGATCAGTTATTTGAAATTAGTGGGGCTGTTGAAAAGCCAGATTTAGAACATGTACCTTCCAATAAAGCTATTCTAGGCAGATATGTCTTCACACCGCAGATAATGCATTTATTAAGAGATTTAAACCCAGGAGTTGGTAATGAAATAAATATTGTTGATGCCTTTGATGGATTTCTTAAAAATGAAAAAATTTATGCTCTTGATTTTGAAGGACAAAGATACGACCTTGGTTCTGTTGATGGGTTTGTAA
The DNA here is from genome assembly GCF_030550815.1 of Candidatus Mycoplasma mahonii. Lineage (GTDB taxonomy): Bacteria > Bacillota_I > Bacilli_A > Mycoplasmatales > Metamycoplasmataceae > Mycoplasma_O > Mycoplasma_O mahonii. Next base: position 449,338 of record NZ_CP114583.1, read on the forward strand.
AGGCACAAATCGATTACGCCTTAGATTCTGATGATATTAAAGATTCAATCATGGAACATATTTCCAAAAAATAAGTCACAATAATATTGTGACTTATTTTTTAGCTTTAATTACTAATTTTCGCTCAGTTTTTAACAAGACTCTACCGATATTACCTTTATGTGTATATAAGACAAGTAATGCTAAAATAGTAATAAAAATAGTTGTTACTCACCAAGGGAAATTATTTAGAGAAATAATATGACTTCATCCATCATTCATATGAGGAATTTGCATCAAAATAATGTGAACTAAAATAATGATAAACGGACTAACAACAGTCCCTAATGACACAATTTTTGTCTTATAAACAATTATAACAAAGAGTGCAAAACCAATAAATCAAAGGGGTCAGTAAATAATGAAGAGAAATCCAGCATAAGTAGCACCACCCTTGCCACCTTTAAAACCAAAGAATATAGGATATATATGTCCGATCACACTCCCAAAAGCAGCGCCTTGAAACATAATGTGATTTCATTCTCCTTTTAATCAAATTGAAGCAGCCATAGCAACACCAACAGCTATCATTGGTTTACTCATGTCTAATATTAAAACTACTATGCCAAATTTAGGGCCATAGGCTCTTAATGCATTAGTTGCTCCTGCATTACCTGAGCCCCTCATTCTTATATCTTCATTAACAAATCATCTTGAGATTAGTATAGAAAAAGAAATTGAACCCAAAAGGTAACCTACAACAGAAAAGATGAGCGTAATTCATATTGATTGTCAAGTCATAAAAATATTATACATAAACATAAAGAAAATTGAACTATCCCAATTCATTTATTTGCTTATCGGTTAATATCAGCTTAACTGTAACTTTATTTAATTCTCCTTGTTTAAATTCATCGATCACATTTATCTCAGTGGCATTAATATTTTTAATGAAGTTGCCTATTTCTTCTCCCTCTTTAAGCTCAAACGTAATGTCTCTGCTTTTCAGTGGAGCATCATTATATGGGATAATTTTTTTTGAATAATTTTTATTATTTAAGATTAATTCCACAATATAAGCATCAACATTAGTAAGTGATGGATGAACTTTTCCTATCCATCCAATCATATTACCATTTAATTCAATTGTTGCTGAAACACCGTTATGAAGTGAGGATAAATAAGTTCTCTTAAAGGTTGCGCCTTTTGGAAGTAATTGTATTGCATCTCTTTTCATATTTAAAAAGCTTTTAGTCGTACTTGCCATGCCAAATGTTTGTATACCATCTCCAATCATGCTCTTAGAAAAGATTGATATGTCTTTTATTCCTCTTTTTTGGTTATAGTCAATAACACTTAATAGGGTTATTGCTTGTGAATATTTGATAACTTCTCTTTGTTTTGAAATAAATGTTTCCAATACAATTTCATTATCGAAATTAAATGGATTAACATTATTAAGTTCTTTGGATATTAATGAATAAGTTTGCACTTCATTATAACCCATAGCACATATTTTGCCCTTATAGTCAGTGATGTGTCTTATATCGGTCGGCATAATCTGGGGTTTTGATGCTTCAAATGAGTTATAACCGATAAACCTAAATATTTCTTCATTAAGGTCTTGATATGATTCAATATCGTGACGATATGTTGGAATTGAAACTTTATTTTCTAGAAATTCAAAACCCAAGCTTTCTAATGAGCTGATAGCATTTGCATATCTTGGGTGTGTGGTAATATCAAACCCTGCAAGTGATGATGCCTTATCCATTGTGTAATTAACTAATATTTGGTTTTTATCGATAAAGTTTATTGGTCTAGAAAATGTTTTTAATTTTGAGCTTAAATATTCAATTGCTAAGGATGTTGTTCCAATACCGATATTTTTAGATGATTGAATTGATGCTTGAGTATCTAATTTAACAACCTTCATAGAATTTCTTATTTTTTTAATATCGAAGATACCAAGTTCAATAATGAAATCTTTTGTTGCTTTATTAATGGCAGTATCTTCCAATCCAATAACCCCAGCTACAGAAACTACTTTGTCATCAGATGTTATAACAATGTTATTATTTAACTTAATCTTTTTACCGCCAAATACTGTTACTTCTTCTGATGATAATGATGTTTTAAATTTTGTTCCGACATTATTTTTATCATAAGCATGCGTTGGTTGACCAGTCATAATTAATGTTAAGTTAGTTAAGTCAACAATATCACTAATTGATTTTATTTTATTTTTACCTAAAAAAATCTGCTCTTTAATTGTTATCTTAAAGTCTTTCTGAGCCTCAATCAGTACCAATGATTTTTCTGATCCATTTGACACCTCTATTGTTGAAGAAAGTGTGCTCTTATTTTTACTTAGATCCAATTGTGTTGTTTTAAAATATCCTGATAATTCTTTTGCCATTATCAGATAAGATCTTGCATCAGAGCGATTTGATAGTATATCAATGTTAAATAAAGTATCTTTTAGTCCTAAATATTCCACAGGATCACTTGATAAATCAATATTATCTTCATATAAGGTGATCATATCATGTTGCTCGGGTCTTACATATTCAGCATGAATACCGATTTCACTAATTGATGTAAGCATTCCTTCCGAAATTATCCCCTTTAGTTCTTTACTTTGAATTTCGATGCCATTAAGTTTAGAACCAGGAATTAAAGCCAACACAATGCGATTGTTTTCTAGATTTTTGGCTGTTGTTTGAATTATTCTTTCTTTGTCATCAAATTGAATTTTTGTAACAGTTAACTTGTCACCGTTAGGATTTTTATATATTTCGATAATTTTACCGAATTTCACTCCTTCAATATTTCCAAATGAAATTGACTCTTCCACTTCAAAACCAATAGAATTAATGGCATCGCTCATCTTTTCTGGTGTTATATTATTAGGTAAATTTGCCAGTCTTTTAAGTTCATTATAAGAAAATATCATTATTTAATCTCCTGGAATTGTTTTAGAAATCGCATATCATTTTTATAAAACTCACGAATATCATTAATACCATATTTTATCATTGCAATTCTTTCAATACCAATTCCGGCTGCAAAACCATTCATATCATTATTATAATTAGCTGCATCAAACACTTTTTTATGAAGCATTCCAGCCCCTAATACTTCAATTCATTTTTCATTATATTTAATATCAACTTCAACAGACGGTTCTGTAAATGGGAAATAAGAAGGTCTTAATCTAATTTCGATCTCGTCTTCAAAGACATATGACATTAATGATTTTAACGTCCAAATTAAATTAGGAAATGATAGATACCCCACCGATACTAAATCTGCCTGCATAAATTGATGTGAATGAGTTTGATCATCTTCATCATTACGATAAACTTTACCAATTGTAAAATGCGAAAACGATTGATTCTTATTTTCCTCTAATTCTCTAGCTGTAAAGCCAGTATTATGAGTTCTTAATAATAAATCATTGTTAATATAAAGTGAATCTTGCATTTCTCTTGCTGGATGATGCTCAGGAATATTTAATCTTTCAAAATTATATTCATTAGTTTCAATCTCACTACCTATTGTTTCAAAATAGCCATTTTGGATAAATCATTCTTTAAATCTGTTGGATACTAAAGTCATGGGATGAAGTGTCCCCTTTTGATTGACAGGGATAGTTACATCAATTCATTCATTTTTGGTCTTATTGTTGATCACAATCATTTTAATTTCTTGAGCTTTAGCAGCAAATAATTCTTCGGCTTCAATTTTCAAGATGCTAATAGCCTTGCCAATTTGACTTCTTTCTTCGATGCTTGCCGATCTTATTTTATTTTGAAGAATTTTTAATTCACTGCCTTCACCATAAAATTTATTCTTTTCTAGTTTTAATTCTTCTAATGTATGTATATGATCCAATTTCATTTCTATCTCCCTTTTATATAAAACCCTACAAGGAGCCAATGTACCACCCTTATTAAGGCTCTCTTTCCGTAATGTGGATCCATTTTGCAATCTCTATGCCAGCGAATTCAAGTTATTTCGGACTACCTCTGACGTCATTGATTTATTTATCTAATCTCATTATATATCAAAGCAAGTATTGATAAAACTAATTATCTATATCAAGTGCGCAAAATATAATTGTGATCAAGTGGTTGCTAATGTCTTTGCTGTCATCGAAATTATAATTACAGAATCATCCATTGTCACAGGCATAAAATACCTTTTATGTGTTTAAATATTAAAATCTTTATTAGTAAATCTAAATTGTTTATGGCAAAACCTGCATTTAACTTCCACAAATCCTTTTTCAGAAATAAGTTCCTTAATATCATTAGCTGACATTGTTTTAGCTGCATGAAACATTTTTTCTTTTGAACAGGTCGTCTTTCATTGTAAAGTTGTTGATTCGATAATGGTGCCATCTATTTTTTTGATATAAGACTTTGTATTCATTTTAGACAAAGAATTTTCTTTAATAAAGTTTTCAACTCACAAGACATCTTTTTCACTGTGACCTGGCAACATTTGGAAAACAACAGCTTTAGCTTGCTGTAACATATTTTTCTTTTTTAATAATACAGAAGATATAACGGCAGAGTAAATTTGCTCTGATTGATCTAGATAATACGCTAAATCTGTTGTTATATCTCCATTAGCTATTTCAACATTTCCACCATAATTTAATTTATCACCTTTATGAACAATTTTCAAGTGCCCACCATCACCAATACCAAGTGTAAGTGGAATATCGTTAAATTTAGTATCATCATATTCAGTGACAACACTTGGATCACCCACCAATGCTCTGACACCATGTTTGCCATCATATTCAAAAATAATTGTTTTTAATGAGCCATTTCCATTAATAAATATTGATGTTTGTAAACCTTTTTTTAATGCAAAAAATGCTCCGTATGTGGCCATTGCTGTTGACATGGATAAACTTGCTAAGGGTTTGGTATGGTGTACATCCATAATTTTCTGTGAAAGCTCTGTCATTTCAGAGACATAGATTCTTATATTATCTTTTAAGATGTGAGTGATATTATTCATAAGTCTTATTATACTAATATATTATTTATAGGTATGAAATTTATTCATAAATAATAAATAGTTTTAAATTAGTTGTAAAAGAAGAAAATATTTAAGCTAGGCCAGCATTTATATAGGCAATATATATTGTAATAAACGCCAAAACATGATAGTTAAAATAATGTGACATTGAATAAAAATGCTCCTATATTAAAGGAGATAGTATATTTATCAACAATAAAATATTAAATATCTTTTAATAAATCATCGATGGATACTGGAGATACATCATCAATTAATTTCTCGGCATCTTCAAATGTTTGTTCTTCAGAAACATTATCAATTTTATGAAATAGTCTGGACTTAGTATGAATACGATTAAACTTAAGTATTTTACCACCAGTTGTTTTTGCAGGCCCTAATTTAGAAAATCCTTCATTTGTTGATGTAATATTAACATTTTTCATTTTAACGATTGATAAAGTGGGCCCATCATATTTAAAGGCAGCTTGTGTGGCTTTCTCAACCACTGCCGCATCAATAGCATAATGAGTATTACCTTTAACGAAATTGTATATTTGTTTACCTTGGGTTGTTTTGCTAAAAGCTGCAATGGAAGTAACTTTAATTTTTTTCACTCCGCCACGTTGAGAAATCAATCCCATCATGTCACTTTGACTAGCTAAAACAAATGTTGTGACGCGATCTTCTCCAGATAATTTGATAGCTATAGCTCCACCGGTTTTAGTTCCTTGTGTTGTTAGTTGATGCTCTAAATACTTAACAGCCTTACCAAGTTTATTAATAATAATAACTTGCATATGACCATTAGAAGGTTTGGCACCTATTAATTTATCATGCTCATCTAATTTCATAGCTGTCATCGCTGATGAATATCTTTTGACACTAAAACTCTTAATTAGGGTTCTTTTAGCTTTTCCTTTTGCGGTTACTAAAACAATATAAGCATTTAGGTCAAAGCTATTAACTGAGATAGCATCAACTAATTCTTCATCAGGATGTATCGATACAAAATCATTTAAATGCTTACCGATTGTTTTGAATTTAACCTCTTCAATTTGATGAACAGGTAAATACATATATCTTCCTTCTGATGTAAAGACTAGCAACTTATCACTAGTATTTATTTTATGGAAATAAATTAACATATCCTCTTCTTTTAAACCATATGTTGAAACTTCATTAGCTTCAAATGATCTATTAGAAAATTTTTTAATATAACCTTTTTTAGATACTCCAACCCATACATCCTCGTGTTGGATCAACTCCTCTTCATTAACAATTAATGTTTCTAGTTCATTGACTACTTCTGATTTTCTCGGATGACCAAATATTTTTTTAACTTCTTTTAATTGATGAATTAAATTTTTACTAAATTCTTTTTGATCTGAAAGTAATAATTCATAACGAGTTATTCTTTCATTAAGATTATTTCTTTCTTCAATATAAATACTTTGATCAGTTCGAGACAATCGATATAAACGTAAATCAGCAATAGCATCGGCTTGTAATTTAGTAAAGTTAAATGTGTTAATTAAAGCTTCTACAACACCGGATTTAGATCCAGGGGCATTTCTAATTACAGCAATTACTTTATCGGCTATTTCTGAAACCTTGATAAGTCCTTGAACTATCTCTAATCTTTTAGTATCTTTTTGGAGATTAAAATTAAGAGCATTTCTTTGCACTAATGTTTGATGATTTAAATATGCATCAATTAATTTGCCTAATCCCATCAATACCGGGGCATTATCTTTAATAGCAATATTATTGTAGTTGTAGTAAATTTGTAATTCCGTTTTGGCTAATAAATAAGTAAGGATTTTTGCTGAGTCAGTATCTTTATTTAATTCAATCATAATGGAAATACCATCTCTGTCAGATTCATCTCTAACTTCCTTAATACCCGAGATCTTTTTATCATATTGTACTGATGCTAGTTGTCTAACTAGTTTAGATTTGACAACGCCATAAGGAATTTCACTAATTTTGATAAATGGTTTTGTTTTCGATGTTGAAACTTCATATTTAGATCTAATAACAATTTTGCCTCTACCTCTTTCAAAAGCAGAGTAAATACCATCATAGCCCATGACGATTCCCCCGGTAGGAAAATCAGGACCTTTTATAGTTTTTAGCATAGTATTTAAACTCGCATTGGGGGACTTAATTTTAGTGATGATTGTATTAATGACTTCAACTAAGTTATGCGGTGGCATTTCAGTGGCATACCCAGCTGCAATTCCTCTGGCACCATTAATTAATAAGTTTGGTATTAGACCAGGCAAAACAGTCGGTTCTCGCTCAGAGTCATCAAAATTAGGAGCGAACTTGACCGTATCTTTTCTAATCCCATCAAGCATATAGTCAGAAATTCTTTCTAACCGCGCTTCAGTATACCTCATAGCAGCAGCAGGATCATCATCAATAGATCCGTTATTACCATGCATTTCAATTAATGGCATGTTCATTTTTCAACTTTGTGACATTCTCACCATTGCTTCATAAATGGATGAATCTCCATGGGGATGATACTTACCAATTACATCGCCAACAACACGGGCTGATTTTTTAAATGGTTTATTGTAGAGTAATCCAAGTTCTGACATGGAAAATAAAATTCTTCTTTGGACCGGTTTTAAACCATCTCTAGCATCAGGCAGAGCACGACCTTGGATAATATATTTAGAATAACGTGCAAAACGATCAGACATAATCTGGTCTAGTGACATATGTAAGATGTGGTTATCTTTTTTATTGTTCATTGGCGCCTTCCTTATGTTATTTTATTTCAAAATCATCTTCAAGTGTAAATTTAACATTTTTATTAATTCAATTTTTTCTCGGCTCGACATGATCACCCATTAAGGTCGATACTCGTCGCTCGACAATGGCCATGTCATCAATGGATACCTTAATCATTGTTCTTGTATCGGGATTCATTGTTGTTTCTCATAATTGATCTGCATTCATTTCACCTAGACCTTTATAACGTTGAATATCTCCGCCCTTAAATGTATCGAGAACTGTTTTTAATTCATTCTCATCTCATGCATATTGTTGTTCATTTTTGCCATTCACCTTTTTGGACACCTTATAGAGAGGTGGAATAGCAATATAAACTCTTCCTGAATCAAATAATGGTTTCATATATCTAAATAAGAAGGTTAATAATAATATTTGAATATGAGCCCCATCGGTATCAGCATCAGTCATGATAACGATCTTGCCATATTGCACATCATCCACAACAAAGTCCTTGCCAACTCCAGCTCCGACAGTGGTAATGATGGTTCCTATTTCTTCATTTCTTAAGATATCAATCAGTTTGGCTTTTTCCGTATTAACTACTTTACCCCTTAGAGGCAAGATCGCCTGGAATTTTCTATCTCTTCCTGATTTAGCCGAACCTCCAGCTGAATCCCCTTCAACTAAGAATAATTCTCGTTCTAAAGGATTTTTACTTTGGGCTGGTGTTAGTTTCCCCGAAAGAATCTCCTTGCTACTTAATTTGCTTTTAACTGTTCTTGCATCATTTCTTGCTTTTCTAGATGCTTGTCGTGCTGCTGAAGCATCAACTGCTTTACGGACAATCTTAGTTGCATCATTTTTTCGCTCTTGTAATCAAAATGTTAAGTATTTAGTCAATAATTCTGTCACTGACTTTCCGGCTTCTGGAGTTCTTAAAGAATCCTTTGTCTGACCAACAAATCCTAGAATATTTTCCGGAATCTTAACTGATACTACGACAGTTAGTCCTTCTAAAATATCACCTAATTCAAGCGTATCTTTACTCTTAAGCATTTTTTGCTCTTTCGCATACTCGGTTATGATTTTTTTTCAAGCACTTTTTATGGCTCTTTCATGTGTTCCACCTTCTTGTGTCTTGATATTGTTAACAAATGAAATAATTGTCTCATTATAATCGTTGGTATATTGAAACCCAATTTGCGTTTCGACATCAAAAAATGTCCCCTCAAAAGAATATGCTTTAGTTACAGGAGTTTTAGCTACATTAAGAAATTCCACAAATTCTCTAATACCATCATTAGATAAAAATGTATCATTTTCACCATGAAATTCAGATTTTAGTTTAACTTCAACTCCAGATATTAAAAATGATGACTCTTGCATTCGCTCTTTAATGATTTCATAGTTAAGGGAGGCTTTTTTAAAGACGGAAATTGACGGCATGAAAGTTATCTTTGTACCATTTTTAGAAGTTGGTCCTATTTTTTTTGTATTTTTAACGATTTTTTCACCATTAAAAATTGTTTCATATTCAAAGCCATTTTTATAAACTGTCGCAATAAGTCAATCTGAAAAAGCATTAACTACAGATGATCCCACACCATTTAATCCACCAGAAGTTTTATAGGCTGAAGATTCTCCACCGAATTTACCACCAGCATGCAGTTCAGTAAAGATAAGTTCCACAGCGGTTTTGCCACTAGCTTTATGAACATCAATCGGGATACCCCGACCATTATCTTCAACGGATATTGATCCGTCTTTTTTAATGATTACCTGTACTTTATTAGCAAATCCACCCAAAACCTCATCCATAGCATTATCAACAATTTCTCAAACTAAATGATGTAAACCGGTTGCATCAGTAGATCCGATATACATTCCTGGTCTTTTTTTAACAGCCTCTAAACCTTTTAGTACTTTAATACTACTTGCATCATATTTAGTCATAGGAATATTATAAACAATAAATATAAAATAATATTGTGTTTTTATTATAATGGATACATGAAAATAGGTATCTTTGGGGGTTCATTCAATCCCGTACATAGAGGACACATTAGTGTGGCCGAACATGCTATTAAGCATTTATCACTAGATAAACTCATCTTTGTACCAGCCTTTAAATCCCCTTTTAAATCTAAAGTAAAGTATGTCGATGGTCAACACAGAATTCAAATGTTAGAGATTGCTAAACCCCAAAAAGCAACTATATCGCATTTTGAAATCAATCGCAAAAGTATTTCATACACCATTGACACCGTTAAATATTTTAAGCAAAAATACCCCAACGATGAACTATTTTTAATTATTGGATCAGATAATATTCATAAATTGAATAAATGAAAAAGTATTAATGAAATTGTTGAGATGCTGAAAATAGTTGTTTTCAGAAGAGATAATGAGTTTTCAAAACTTAACATTAAAAGATATGGATGCATTTTAATTGATAATCCTATTTATGATTTTTCTTCTACTTGATTTAGAAAAGGTCATATGCATAATGTTGATAAAGCTGTTATGAAATACATATCCTCACAGTATTTATATATTCCCGAATTAATGAAAAATATGCTAGATCATAAACGATATCAACATTCTAAGTCTGTGGCTTCATATGCAGCCAAGTTTGCCAAATCAGCTGGGGTTAATTCAAAAAAGGCGTGAGTAGCTGGTTCGCTGCATGATATTACCAAATCTTGATCATTTGAACGACATAAAAAGTTCTTAATAAATCAAGATGTGGATATAACAAATATTAAAGATTTTCAACTTCATAGTATGAGTGGTTATTATTGATTAAAAAATAAATACATGATGGAAGATGAAGAAATCATGAAGGCTGTTTTGCGGCATACATCATTAGCAGATGAGTTGTCAATGATGGATAAAGTCATTTTTGCAGCAGATAAAATGTGCGATGGCAGAAGGCATCCTGGCATTCAAAATGACCGAGAATTAATAATGAAAAATTTTGATGTTGGATTTAAAAAAATTATTGGTATAGTGTATGAGTTATTAATAAAAATGAATCGTGATTTCAGTGATGAAGAAAAGGCGATTTACGAAAGGTGGAAATAATAATTGGAATAATAGTAGCAGATTCAAATGAAATTAATTCATTTCCCTTTGCTATAAGAGAGGTTAAGAAAATTAATCAATTTAGCTTTATCATCTTTAAAAACGATATTGTTTTTGTGCATGCAGGAATCGGGATAGCTAATGCGGCGGCGGCAACGCAAGCTTTAATTAGTATTTTCCATGTGCATATGATTATCAATTATGGTACTGTTGGTGGCAATAAACATGTTAATCTTTATGATGTCATTGCCCCCCAAAAAATCTTTTATCATGATGTCACGACTCCATGATACAAAAGAGGTCAAACACCAAATGAAAAAGAATTTTATTTAAATGACTTAATATGAGAGAAAAACAATAATTTGGGTTCAGGATCTTCGTTTATTGATAAAAAAGAGACAATACTTAATTTAAAAAATGAGTTAGATATTGATATTTTTGATATGGAAACTGCTGCTATAGCTCAAATTGCAGATAAAAATGATGTCAAGTTACAAGTCGTTAAGGTTGTATCTGATTCCATTGGTCATACTGATATTTCTCATGGAAATATTAATGATCGTATAACTAAAGCGGGCATAATTGCTTTTGCAGAAATAATAAAATTAATACAAGGTCAAGAATAAATAATTTCTTGTTGAGGATGATAAAAGTCATGATAAGACATTAATGTTTAATGATTTATAAAAACTTACTACATAAAAAGTTACATAAGATTTACTTATCATAATGTTTAAGAATTCGGTCAGATTCAATATATCTAGATTGAGTTCTTTTTCTTTTAATATTTAGTCTGCCTTCCTTCCCGGTCATAATTGCCTTTGTTTTCATTTTTCTATTAACGGTCTTGACTATGGTTTCAATTTTTGATTCCACAATAGGTTTATCAAAGACAGACATTTGATAACTAGATTCAAACATATCAGATAATTTACCAAGATGCACACCAATATATTTTATTTTATTATTTTTTCAAATATCATCAAATAAATCAACAGCTTCTTTAAAAACATCTGCATGAGAATTAATGGGTCTTTGAAGGGATTTTTGCTTTCGAATAACTTTAACTTCCTTTCCTCCAGCTTCTTTAATGGAGACCGAAACAACTTTGCCAACAGTATTCCTCATTTCTGCTCTGCTTGTGACCATATGGGTTAATCTTGATAATTCTTTCAAGATATCATCACGATCAGATAAGTCCTTAATCATAAACGTCTGTGAATTACCAATCCCTTTTAATTTGTTGTGTTCTAAGTTAATCTCATCACTACCACCGCCATTAGCTTCTCAGACTCGTTCAGAACCCCTTTTGCCAAGAATATTGTTTATATCATCAGGATTAGCTTGAGCTAAATCACCAATATTCATAATTCCAATTGCATTTAATTTAAGGGCACTTGGTCCACCAATACCATAAAATTTCTTTAATTCTCATGATCAAAATCTAGCAGCATGATCACCTGGCTTGGTTAATGTTATGCCATATGGTTTATTGACTGATGTTGACATTTTAGCCACAAATTTATTATTAGAAATTCCAATCGATATAGGTAATTTCAGTTTGGTCATAATAGTATCTTGAATTACTAAAGCAAGTTTCATTGGTGAGCCATATTTTTTTCATACATCTGTCACATCAATGAAACACTCATCTACAGACATTATTTCAATCATCGGTGTAAAAGTATCACTAATGAGTTCAAACATCTTAGTAGATAGGTTAACATACAAAGCATAATTAGGTTTAACAGCTATAAGTTGAGAACATAACTTTTGAGCCATAAAAAAAGGCATAGGAACTTGAACACCCATGGCTCTAGCTTCATAAGAAACAGCGGCCACGATTGATCTACGCTCTCCAGTGGTAATGGCAACTGGTTTATGAAGTAAAAATGGATTAACAGTTCGCTCTGCTGAAACAAAATAAGAATCTAAGTCTAAGTGGAAGATAACTTTCATGTAAAAATTATAATAAAAAAAGTGGCTAACCATTCATTACTTACCAAATGAATTTTAGAAAGAAATATTTATTTTATATAGTATACATTCCAAAAAGTTATCAAAAATTATTAGATCATCAATTTTTTATATCTTTTTCCAAGCTTATAAAATTAACTTTGAAAAAACAAAATAATATTTAATATATAGAAATTAGCCATTGTGCATTTAAATTTACAAATAAATTTATTTTATTGAAAAAGTTGAGCTTATTATTTTTTTATTTTGTTATTGATTGCACTCATATATATTTTAAGGTAAGCAATTTCATCAGATGATAATTCATATTTTTTATTTTCCACATCATCATAAAGATTTTTTCATCCCGTTTTATGATTTGCATTAATTTCGTATTTTATCTTTGTTTCTTCTGATAATAAATCTTCTGGATTCTTTATATTTTTGTTTTTGGATGCACTAAATATATCACTTAAATATAAAAAATTTTCTTTTAATTTATCATTTTCTTCTCTTTCATCATATAAAGCGTAAGGTTTTAATCCTAAAATGATTTCTAAAACATCATATCCGTATCTATTGTTTTTTTCCTGTCATTGGAATAATAAATAAATTTTCTGGTTTGGAAATTTTGTTAATTAAATAAGATAAATTTATTGTATTGATATCCGCCTCTCCCTCAACACATAAGTATATTTTCTTATTGTTTAGTTTTTCTAATTCAAATATATTCAAACCTAAAGATGCAGTTATAGGTGTTAAAGTGTCTTTTATGCTATTTTCTTTTGAATTAATGAATGCATTTATATTATTATAAATTTTACTTCCTTCATCAGTTTTAGTAATAATTTTTAATGAAGGAAAAATATCACTAGTAAGCATAAATATTGAATGTGTAGCATAAATAACTTGTAGATTTTTTTTATCCTTTAATTCTTTAAATAATTTTACTAATTCTTTTTGTGCAGCAGCATGTAAAAATTTCTCTGGCTCATCAATTAAAATCATTGAATAATCTTCTATGCTTTTTATAAAAATAAATAATTTTAAAAATCATTTGACCCCATCTGATGTAGATTTTATAGATAAATACTTATTTGATATTGGATCCCATACATTTATATAAATTTTATTACCACCAACTCCGAATGCAAATTTTCAAATATTATTTTGTGATGGAAAGTTTTCTTCAAAGAAAGTAGATAATGACCTCTCTATATTGTCTTGAAATGGTCTTAAATTTCTTGTTTTATCTTCTTCTGTATAATCGCCATATATGATTTCTTTAAATTTATTTATTTCATCATCATTTAAAAACGCTTTAAGAAAATTATTTATATCTTCAAAATCTGCTTTAATTACATCTCCACTTCCATTTGTTGTATCTTTTAAAATGTATGATGGTTTTATAAAATCAAAATGATCCTTTGAATCTGCAGACAAAAAAGGTATTTTCTTATAACAATATGAGTACAATATTTTTTTAATTTCTTTAAGAATTTGAATTTTTTCAATACCATTTTTATCTTTTTTAGTTTTTACTGCTTTTTCAGACATAGTTTCTATTTTTTCATCAAGATAATCATCTGTCATTTCTTTAATTGATATTTTGTTGTTCATAGAAAGATCATCATTTATATTTAATATTATCTGTTCAAAATATTCTTTTATTACATCTGTAGAATAAAAAACCTTAATTGATTTTTCTTTTTCACTTGTTTCAATATTTATCGTTCATTCTCCTATAAATAATTGATTTTTTCCAAAATGTTTTTCAATTTTATTTTTTAAATCCGTTGAATAATATTTTTTCTTAATTTTTATTAAAATTTTTATTGAACTTCTTTCTATTGAACTTCTATTATCTCACATGTATTTTTTATTTAACCCCAATGAAGGAGACTGAATAGCATTTAATAAAGCAGTTTTTCCCACATCATTTAAACCAATTATGTGAATAGGGAAAGTATCATTTAATAAATTCATATTTTCGTCTTTAAATGGTCCGTAATTTTTAATATAGATTTTCTTATACATAATTTAATTATAACATATATGTTTTTGGTAATTATCCCCTAATTGTTAATAAAATATAAAGAAAAATGACTTATTTGTCATTCTTTATTCTTTGGTGGGTTGATTGCTTTGTCTAAATGTAAATTCATCTACATATGACTGCATTCACTTACTAACTATTAGGGATAATTACCAATTTTTTCATTGTAAACATCTACTTGCGCATAATTATTTTAAACTGACCCCTAAAAAGTAGACGCATGAAAAACAGGGAGAAACTAATAATAAAATGAAAAATAAGTTATATTCAAAGAAAAAAAGATGAGATCGTTAAAAGATATATGAATGGGGAAAAAGTTGTGCATCTGACAAAAGAACTATGACCCAACTCTAAAATTTGTAATCATAAAAATAATATATATGATTGAATAAAGAAATATAAAGGATATGTGAAGTATCGAACCAAAAAAATATCGATAATTAAAAAAGAAAGACTGAATTATTCTCAAAAGTTTAAATATAATATTGTTATGAAATATTTAAATGGTAAGACTGCACTCAATTTAGCTAAAGAAATGTGATCAAATAAAAACCCCGAAACAACAAGAACCATGATTAATTATTGGAGAAAGCAATTAATATCTAAAAAATAATTGACTCTAATAAAAAAGAATGAAGAAAATCAATAAAAACAATGTTGATTACGAAAATTTTTAAAAAGAAGAACTAATAGAAATTTTGTGGGTTTATGATGAATATTTGTAAATAATTAAAGAGAAAAAGAATAAAAATGAAAAATTATTCAAAAAAAGATATTATCAATAACTAAACTTTGTTATGTATTTCAAGTTTCAAGATCAAGATATTATAAATATTTGAAAAACCAGATTCAAGGACAAGTGATTTAGAAAAACTGATAAAGATCATATTTTATAAGCATAAACAAAATCGGATGCTTAATTATAGTGGCCGTGAAACTGATTGGATGATTATCTAAAAGAAAAATGCTAGGTTACCTAGATGTATATGGATCCAGAAAAAAAATTTACTAGCGAGGAACGCTTGACTAATAAAGTTATTAAAAAAGTAGCTAGCCACTAATTTCTTCCAAAGTATCTCATCAATCTTAAAACAATCCAAATCAATTGCACAATATCAGTTAATAATCTAAAGCCAAAAAAAGCAGATATTCTAAATTCCATTTCTGGATCATTGGTATGTTCTAACTTCTCAGAGAATTTTTTTAGTAGTCATACATCATAAGAAATATATAATAATGTGAGCACTCCTGCAGCTAAGAAATAAACAAAGATTAATTTATCAGAATAAATACCACTAAAATACAGAATCATGGAGATTATGCCCAAGACAAGCATCGCAATACTTCCATAGAATAAAAACACCCCTAATTTTGATAAATCTCTTGCTTTATAACCAGCAAAAGCCATCACACCAAATAAGACCCCAGCCACGCCAAAGGCAATCAGAATGTCTTGGGCTTTTCACATAGTAAATAGTATCCCAAATCCAATCCCTTGAGCAGCTACATAAACCAGATAGTTAACTATAATAAATGTCTTAGAAGCTTTCATAAATCTGAATGTCCAGATAATCCTAATAACAAACGAGACCATGATGAGTCCCATCCCAACAAAGGATACCTTTGCTAACATGGCCGCATCAGATGATGTTGCTATTTTGGAGTACATTTCAAAATCATAACTCTTGGCACTGGCTAATCCCGCCAAAACACCGGTTTGATTAATTATTTGCCATACAGCTACACCTATTAGGGTAATAATCATAAATGCAATTGAAGCATAAGAGAAAGCTTTGGTAAAAACCTTGCTCTGTCCGACCCACACTTTATTTTCGTTATTGCTATGTATTAAGCTCATATCGATGATGCCTCCCTATTACTAAAATATTATATAATATAAATATGAAATTAGATATTAAAAAAATCCTAAAACATTACAATGTTAATATAACCGAAAACAGAATTAGCATTTTGAACTGTTTGAATGATGATTTTCATTTTCATAGTATTACTGACATCAAAAATCATTCACAATTAAATACTAAGAGCATCTACAATAATATTAAAGTATTATCAGATGCTGGTTTGATTGATTCTTATTCATCTGGCGGGATTGTGAAATATGCCTTAACTGATTCTATCATCGGTCATAAAAATGATATTCATATTGTTGAGCCAGGCAATAAAATCAGTCACATTAATATCAATGAAAAAATCTTTCAAGCAATTAAAAAAGAAGTGACAGAAACAGGTAAAACAGTCGCTAGCGTTAAAATATTTGTTAATGTTAAATAATATTTAAGAAATCTTTTTCATTTTTAAGAATTTTTATTAATTTATCAATGTCTTCTGTGGTGTTATAAGCGGCAATCGATACTCTAATGGTGTATTGACAAAGTGTTACTTCTTCAATCAGATTAGCACAATGAGCCCCTGCTTTAATAATGATGCCTTCATCACCACAAAAGGACACAACATCATGGGGATTAACATTTTTAAGATTAAAAATTAATGTTGTATCACCTCTCGCGGAAAACATTTTCATATTAGGTAATGACATTAGTTGATCATAGGCATGTTCAGCCACTATTGCTTCTTTGGTTAAATCAATTTCATTAAAATACTTAATGGCAGCACCTAAACCAATAATTCCAGCAACATTAAGAGTTCCTGGTTCAAATCGATGTTCTTTAAACTGATATCCATTAGGTTCCTTAGTTAAAAATGCAGCGGCTCCACCACCAAAAGTGGCTGGCTTTAATAATGAGAGTAATTCCTTTCTAATGGCTAAAATACCTGTTCCAGTAGGACCATATAGTTTAGTTCCAGAAAAAACAATCACATCCGAGTTATGCAAAGATACTTCTTCATGCACAACTGCTTGTGCTGCATCATTAACTAAAACAGCTCCCACCTTCTTGATTTCTTTGTAAAGACGTTTAATATTGATGTGTTTTCTAATGGTGTTGTTAGTTTGGGCAAAAGCGACAACTTTTGTTTGAGCATTAATGCGATCAAATAATTTTTCCGAGAAAACAACTTTTGCTCCAGTTTTTTTAGCCACTTCAAATCAAACAATGACATTTGATGTGTGGTTATAAATTGATAAAAGGATTTCATCACCTGGTTTTAAAAATGAAGCAAACATTTGCGAGACTAAATTTAGTGAATGTGTTGTTCCAGAAGTGAATATCACCTCATCTTGTGAAGCATTAATCAAAGTAGCTGCTAATGATCTAGTTTCTTCAACCTCTCTTAACACTTTTTGCCCTAAAGGCGAATCGGGCGAATGAGTATTAATAGGATTTTTTAAGTAATAATCACTAATCGCCTGAACTACTTGTTTAGGTTTAAGAGTACCGCCACCTGAATCCAAAAATACTACTTCTTCTAACAAGGGAAAGTCTGATCTTTTCATATTAATTCCTTTCAAATAGAGTTATATACTCTATATTTTTTATTTTTTTTCCTTTAATGGGCGACTTACTCATGGCGCTCATTTTAAAATTATTATCTACAGCATATTTTTTCACTTTGTCTATTATATTACTATGTATCTCCTCCGGGACAAATCCACCAGGCTCTACTTGATTAGAATTAGCTTCAAATTGTGGTTTAATTAAAGCCATAATTTGTAGGCTTTCATCACCAATATCCTTGGCAACTTGAAACATGTATTTTAATGAGATGAAAGAGACATCGGTGACCACAAAATCAATTTTATCTTGAAACATATCTTTGGTAATGGTTTTTAAGTTAGTCTTTTCAATTGTTGTGACTCGCTTGTCTGATCTAATTTTATAACTAAGTTGATTAGTCCCCACATCAAGAGCATAAACATGTTTGGCACCATATGCTAAAGCAACATGTGAAAACCCCCCTGTTGAAGATCCAATATCTAATACAATCAGATCTTTAAAATTTATGTTAAATTCATCAATAGCAGCCAGTAGTTTATAAGCCCCTCGCGAGACTCATTGTTTGGACTCTTTAATCGATACCTGATCTTCTTCTAAAATCTTCTCAGATGGGATAAAAATAATATTTTCATTAATTTTAACTTGTCCAGACATGATAATGCGTTTAGCTTTTTCTTTTTCATATCCTAATTTAACTAATTTTTCTAATATTGTCATGGAATTAAAAAACTCTTTTCATTACTTCTTTGATTTTAAGATTATATGATGCTGTCTGTGGGGGAATTGATTCAAGTCAATTGTAAAAATAATGTCTTTTTATTTCATTTTGTTCTACATAGTTTTCTTTTGTAAAGATATTGCTGCCAGATTTATTTTTCCAATAAGTTGAAGTTTGATAGATATATCAAACAAAGTGACCAAAGGACTCTCAATCGATTTTCTTATTTGTGTACTTAGATAATTTTTTAAAAGAATGAAGAAACATTTTGGGTCCATTTACTTCATCGGCTAATTTAAGCTCTTCTTGGATTAGAATATCGGTTTCAATTTTTGCATTAAATGTCAAGGCAACATTTGAAAATAATAGTTTCATATCTTTATGTTGAAATTTCTTTTTATAAGCACGATATTTATGTGATTGCTTTAATAATTTTTTAATTTCTTTTAATTTTGTCAAAATAATTCCCAATCCTTTCCAAAATTTTATTAATATACTTGTAAGATTCATCCGGAATATAGCCTTGGGCCAGAATTACCATTTCATTAATAACTAACGCTCGATCAATATAAGATAATTCAAAGGCGCCATACAGTAAAATCGCTCTTTCTAAGGGGGCCAGCCTGCTTCATGATCATCCTTGAACAATA
The DNA here is from genome assembly GCF_030550815.1 of Candidatus Mycoplasma mahonii. Lineage (GTDB taxonomy): Bacteria > Bacillota_I > Bacilli_A > Mycoplasmatales > Metamycoplasmataceae > Mycoplasma_O > Mycoplasma_O mahonii. The sequence continues at coordinate 468,985 of NZ_CP114583.1, forward strand.
AACTTATTCACGAGACTTTTAAAGGATTCATATTTGTTACTGATGGCATCAATTTTTTTTAAATCTTGCTCAGTAAAATCACCTGAAGTAAAAGCTTGATCAGAACTTAATTTTTCATCCAAAACTTCAAATTGGTAAATATAATTTACGATCTTGGCTCTATTTTCTAACTTAGATGTTTTTTTCATAGTTAAATTATATATTATTAAAAATAAAAAATCTCCTTAGAGATGAATGATTTCCTTGATTCTTGTAATTAAACTTTCTTTATCAAGTTTCATATATTTGTAAATAGCAGATCCATCACCTGAAGCACCAAAGGTATCTATTCCAAAATTATATTTACCATATTTAGCCATTCCAAAGGTTGTTGCAGCTTCAATAGTAATTGCTTTATTAATATCTCAATCAACCTTGGTCACATGGGTATTAGGCATGGAGACAACATTTAAATTAAATTCTTTACCTATTTCTAAAGCATTAGCTAATTCTGAGCCAGTGGCTACAAGTGTTCATTCATTACCTTTATGTAATTGATAAGCACCTTGTTTAACACCGTCTTTTGATGTTTCATTCATTGATTGAATGTTTTGTCTAGTCAAAGTAATGACTGTTGGTGTGGTTTGGGAATTCAGTGCCACTTCATAAGCTCCAGCCACTTCTACTTCATCGCCTGGTCTGATGAAGTTAAGATTCGGTAGTGCTCTTAACATGCCTGAATGTTCAATTGGCTCATGTGTTGGTCCATCTTCTCCGACAAAGATTGAATCATGAGTAAAGACATAAGTAATTGGTAAACCCATTAACGCCGCTAGTCTCATGGATGGTTTCATATAATCAGAGAAAACAAAGAAGGTTGAAACAAATGGTTTAAAGTTAGAGTGAAGGGCCATTCCATTAGCAATGGCGCCCATAGCAAATTCTCTCACGCCAAATAGAATGTTTCTACCTAGACGATTTGTTGGTCCAAAGTCTCCGTCTCCCCCTTTAGCTTTAGTAGATCCTGCTAAGTCAGCTGAACCACCCATTCAATTTTCTAAAGTATGATTTAAATGCTCAATCACCTCTCCGGAAGAAACTCTTGTTGCAACATTTTGAGATAAATCAAGATTAATTTTAACTTCTTTGTTTTCTAGTCATTTTGTTAATCCTGCAGAAGCTTTAAAATTATCATATGCTGCTGCCCCTTTTTTGAAGGTAGTTTCTTGATAAATAGTTTTAACTTCATCCGGAACATCAAATTCTCCAATATTTCAATTAAGTGCTTTTTTCACAATTGCAAAATCATCTCCCAGTGGCGCACCATGAACAGCAGATGTCCCTTGGTTAGATGCTCCTTCGCCAATAATTGTTTTAACTTCAATAAATGATGGTTTATTTGATGTTTTTGCTTGATTAATAGCTGCATCAATTGCTTCAACTGTATTTTCTTTCACAAGAATATATTCTCAATTAATAGCTTTCATTCTTAGCTCTAAGTTTTCGCTAAAAACATTTTTAACTGGCGTATCTAATTGAATATCATTTGAATCATGTAAAACAATTAATTTAGATAATTGTTGATGACCAGCAAATGACATCGATTCCATTGCCACTCCTTCTTGAAGGTCTCCATCCCCACAAATAACATAAGTATAATGATTAATCTCAGAAAATTTAGCATGTAAATGAGCTTCAGCAACCGCAACACCCACGGACATGGCAATTCCTTGACCGAGGGGGCCAGTTGTTGCATCAACGCCTTTAGTGTGACCATATTCAGGATGACCAGGCGTTAATGATCCTAGTTGTCTAAAGTTTATTAAATCTTCTTTAGAGATAAAATCTAAAATTCTTAATTGAGCATAAAGTAATGCTGAACCATGTCCAACGGACAAAATAAATCTATCTCTATTAATAAAATCTGGGTGTCTAGGGTCTATTATTAAGTGTTTGGTATATAAAGTATAAAGCATCGTTGCAGCTCCAAGAACGATTCCGGGATGACCTGAGTTTGCTTTATTAACTGCAGCTACACCATTTATTTTTAAAGTATTTATTGCTAATTCATTATTCACTATTTGCCTTCTTTTACAATTATTTCAATATTTTGTGGTTTTGCTTCAATCAAATTAAAGACAGCTGATTCGACTGCATCATTTACATTTAAAATGGCATCTTTAAGTGTTATTTTTTCATTCTTTTTAACTTCAATAGCAATGACAATATCATTTTTATTTTTAAGAATTTCTACTTCCAAACTCGTGAATTCAATATTTTTAACTTTAGTAATTGATTTTTTTATTAGATTTATAAAAACATTTTTTTCAACTTGATAAGTATCATTAAGTGATATATCTACTGAGATAAATTCCATTATTTGCTCCCTCTGCCAACATATTTACCAGTTTCAGAAGAAATCATAACTTTTTCACCTTGTTTGATAAACATTGGTACTTCTGTTTCAAAACCAGTTTCTAGAGTTACCTTCTTTTGGGGGTTGTTGGTTGTATTACCCTTGACTGCATCAACAGCTTCATAAACTTCTAATTCAATATTTGCATCTAATTCAATGTCTAATATTTCATCTTCAAACATTCTAACTTTAACAATATTGCCTTCTTTTAGAAAGTTAATTTCTCATTCAACTTTCGAAATCGGAATCTCTATTTGCTCAAATGATTTATCATCCATTAAGACTATATTATTTCCATCGTTATAAAGAAAGTTCATATCCTTCTTGGAGATATGAGCTTTTGGTACTTTATCTCCTCCGGTAAATGTTTTAATAATGATGGCACCATTTCTCAGATTTTTAACCTTAATCTTAACTGATGCTTGTCCTCTACCTTGTTTTGAGTGACTAGCATTCAAAACAACAAAGATCTCATCCTTCTCTTGAAATGTTGTTCCGGGCTTTAATACATTAACATTTATCATATAACTCCTTTTTAAACTATTTTAATTATACAAAAAAGCACCACTTTAAAATGATGCTTCTTAATTTATTTTTGATAAAACTTCATAACCATTTTTTGTAACTAAAATATCATCTTCAACTCTGATGCCACCAACACCAGGAATATAAATTCCAGGTTCAACAGTAATCACCATTCCAGCTTCTAAAACTACATCTAAAGCTTTATTACTTGTAACATTAGGTAATTCATGAACATCAATACCTAATCCATGACCTGTAGAATGAACAAAGTATTCTCCAAAGCCTTTTTTAGTTATATAGTCACGACACACTTTATCGATGGCGCCAGTAGTTACACCAGGTTTAACTGCATCTTTACCCATTTGTTGAGCTGTTCTTAAGACTTCCTCAAATTCTAATATTTTAGGATCTGTCACATTTCCCACATGGAATGTTCTAGTAATATCAGAACAATAACCTTCATATAAAGCACCAAAATCAATTGTTAATAGTTCTCCGGTCTGTAAGATCTTTGCTGATGGATTACCATGAGGTAATGATCCACGTTTTCCAGAAACAACAATGGCATCAAAAGAACCTTTTTTAGCTCCATGTTTTCTTAACAGGAACTCTAACTTACGATCTAGTTCTAATTCAGAGATACCAGGCTTTATGTCTGCTTCTAGTTCTTTTAAAGCATGTAAAGCAATACTTCCAGCTTTCTTCATTAGTTTTATTTCCGCTTCATCTTTAATAATTCTTAACCCAGGTCCTGAAATTTCCACAATTTTAGCATTAGGTCATCATTTTTTTAAGGCTGCTACTTCACTTAAAGTAAAGTATTCTTTTTCTACACCAATTCTTTTGTATAACTTACTTGCCACAAAAGTATCAATACTTGGTTTTGACAATAATGATACTTTAACGTTTTTAGCATTTGCTTGGGCATATTCAATATAACGGCCATCGATATATAGCTCAGATTCTGTTGGTTCAATAAACAAGTATCCAGCGGAAGAATGGATTCCAGCATATCAGATTCTCATTTGGGGACTTGTGGAAAAAACCACATCCAAATTTTCGGATTTCATGACTGCATCTAATTTTGTTCTATTCATAATTACCTCTTTGTTTTATTATATATATTTTTTCAAACTATGTAAAATCATATGTAATTTATTATTTATTCAATTTATCATAATCATTTTTAAATATTATATTATTTTTAATTATAACAATATTATTAATGTGTATAAAAAAGAGAAGTTATTTTTTCTCTTTGTGCTTTGTTTGTATGTTGCATTTTGGACAAAATTTCTTCATTTCTAATTTCTCCACCATTGTTTTTTTATTGACTTTAGTAATGTAGTTTTCCATCTTACATGCTTCACATTTCATTATTATTCCTGCTCTAGCCATGAGTGCCTCCTGCTTTTGTCTCTTTATTATATAGCAAAATTTCAATTTCTTCTTTATAGATTGGAGTTTTATCAACATATGGTGTTTCTAAAACTTTAATAATATCTTTAAATTCCTCACCAACAACAAACCTTCTTAAAGCCTCTGTGCCAATGTATCCTTTACCAATATTTTCATGACGATCTTTATGCGCACTCATTTCATTTTTAGAATCATTAATATGAAATACCTTAATGTAATCAATCACTCCAGTGTCTTTTAAGATTTTGATGAATCCTCCATAATCTTTAATATCATAACCTGCTTCTCATACATGACAGGTGTCTAGGCAAATACCTAATCTTTTATTATCTACTTGATCAATGATATATTTCAATTCTTCGAAAGTAGTTCCTAACTCGGTGCCTTTTCCTGCCATAGTCTCAAGCATTATTTCCACGTCTTGGGTTTGTTTGAAAATTTCTTTCAGTGAAGCAATTAACGTTTCTAAACCTTCTTCTCTAGTAAATTTTGTATGAGCTCCAGGGTGCAAGACCATGTATTTAGCACCAATGTAATTAATTCTTTCTATATCTTTGACTAGAAAATCAACAGCAAATTGGTGTTTGTCCACGGATGCTGGATTAACAATATAAGGGGCATGAATAACAATATCTTCAACAGGAATAGTTCCTGCTGCGGCTAAGTACTCTTTTAATTGATAATCAGCCATTGGAATTCTTCTGGTATTTTGTGGTGCTCCAAGATAGATCATCATGGTGTTGGCCTTATTTTTTTTTGAAAATTCTAATGCCCCCATTAAATAATTTGGTGCCTTGAATGGTGTATGTGATCCTAGTTTTATCATAAAAAAATTATACATTGTATAACCTAAATTATTTGATCAAGTATAAATTTTTTTATTTCTAGTTTTTTAAATTTATTTTGGATAACTCTTGCCATTTCATGAACAAATATTTCTTCCATTTGATGAGATGTTTGGATAATCTTCATTTTCTCGTGTTGAGCTAAAATTCATGTTGACCATTTAACGTCTGCTGTGACCAAGACATCATATCCTTGGCTATTAGCTTTGCTTAACTCCATTGGGACACCTGATCCAGGAAAGAAAGCAACTTTATCAATATGCTTATTATCATTAATATTAGAAGCAACGATGCTCACGCTAGATCTTAAAAGTTTTTTTAGATCAGCTAAGGTACTATTTAATTTTGCACCACGACCGTAAATGACACCATTAATTTTTAAGGGCTTTAACCCAAGTGATTTAATTAGTGCATTACTCATTCCGTCATTGGCACCATCAAAACTTGTATGGGCACTATAAACACAAATACCAACGTTTAATAATCGATTATAGATTGATTGTTTATAAGGAAATTCAGCAAACTGATCCTTAAAGCCATTTTTAGGATCCTCTTTAAATAGAAAGGGATGATGAGTGACTATTAACTCAGCTCCTCAAAACAACGCTTCCTCAAATACTTCTAAAGTTAAATCAAGAGCAATCATAACTTTAGTAGCTGCTTGTTTTTTATTACCGATAATGAGCCCGCAGTTATCTCACTCTTCAGCAATTGAAACTGGATATTTATTATTTAAAAAATTTAATAATTCATTTATTTTCACAATTAAAATTATAAAGAAAAAAACCAAATAATGGTTTATTACATATTCTTAAAGTATTCTTTTAATTTTTTTTGTTTTTGAGGTTGTCTTAATCTTCGGATAACTTTGGCTTCTATTTGTCTGACACGCTCTTTTGTCACATCATATTTTTCACCAAGTTCTTCGAGAGTGTGGGCTTTAACTTTATTACCTTTGTCATCAAGACCAATGCCATAACGAAGAATAATAATGTCTCTTTCTCTTTCGACATCAATATGTTTTTCAAGTGCTTCAAGCAATAATGATGTTAATTCCTCTTGTGAAGCAAATTCCAGCGGATTAATAATGGACTCATCTTCCACAAAATCTGAGAAAGAAGAATCATCCTCAGCGCCGATGGGTTTATCAAGTGAAATGGGATCAATATTTATTTTCCTTATGTATCTTACTTTTTCAGCATCAAAATTATCTCCAGCCAAAACAGCGATTTCTTCATCAGTTGGTTTAATGCCATTTTCTTGATATAACTCACGTTCATACTTAATGATTTTGTTGATTGTTTCCACCATGTGTACTGGAACTCTAATGGTTCGTGCTTGATCTGCTACTGCTCTTGTAATAGCTTGTCTAACTCACCATGTAGCGTATGTCGAAAACTTAAACCCTAGTTTCCAATCATATTTTGAAACAGCTTTAATTAGTCCGGAATTACCTTCAGAAATCAAATCAATAAAAGAAAGCCCTCTATTTTTATATTTCTTAGCATTATTAACTACTAAACGCAGATTTCTTCGAATAAGTTCTTCGCGGGCCTTACGACCCCTACGACCGCCCATCTCAATTGCTTTAGCTAATTCAATTTCTTCATCATGTTTTAATAGTTTTCCATATTTTCCGATTCATCTCATATATCATTTAACAATATCATTAGTATTTGTTAGTTTATTAACTAATTGAGAATCAAGCACCTCTTTTTTTAACTCGATATTGTCTAACGATATTTCCTGAGTATCATCATAAGATTGCAATTCAACCAGATCAACATCTGCATTATCCAAGGCATCAACTTTATCATCAACAATCTTTTCTAATATTAGAGCTTTAAACAATTCAGAAGATCCCTCTTCAGAAACTAGTAATTTTTTACTATCTAAAAAAGCAAAAACTTCTTCTTGAGTTAAGGTCTTTTTCTTTTTCTTAACAAGTTCAGCTTTAATAGCCATGATAATTAAATCATATGAATTTTTATCTTTATTTACTTTAGCCATTTATACTCTTTTCTTTTTTATTAAATTTAATTTCTTTGTTAATAACTTAGCAGCTTCATCATCATTTCTAGTATTTTCTAATTTTACATCAATATCCTCAATTATTCACTCCAATGTTTCGTTATTTACTCTTTTAATTAAGTCCAAAAATTCTTCTTTGGTTGTGACATATTTTCCAGATTCAGTAATCTCAGCTACTTTATTAACTATTTCTTTGTTGGGGCTCGCTTTACTACCACCGCTTGCTTTCTTCAAGTAATTCCATATAGAAATAATAACAGGCTCAGAGAAATTAATTCTTTCTGATTTAAAATAATTTATTCAGTCCTTATTTTTTAAGAGCGATAAAATAAGGGTATATGAATAATTTCGTTTCTTGGTTGCTTTTGTTTCATTCGCGATAAGCGGTTTTTGTGTAGGCGTTTCTTTAATGTTAAAAATGATATTTTCTTTTGATAAATTTAGATATTGACTTAATTGATTTTTATAGAACTCAATTACTAAAGCGGATTGATTTGCTAGATATTTACCAAATGAATTGATAAAAAGATTAATGTTTGTTGGATTAAGGTGCTTGTATTTTTGGATATGCAAATTATAAATGTACTCTAGTCCGTCTATTTGGTGTTTTGTTACTTCAATTAATTTTTCAACTCCATATTCTTCAAGAATTTCATCCGGGTCTTTTTTTGTTTCGTTTTTAACAACGGTCACATTAACATTATTTTCTAATAATAACTTTACGGATTTGATAGTAGCAGCAATACCGGCACGATCACCGTCTAACATCAAGTGAACTTTAAATCTTTTTAAAGCGTAAATATGTTCTTTAGTTAGTGCTGTACCCATAATGGCAATTGAATTTCTAATACCGGCTCGATGCATAGCAATGACATCCATAAAACCTTCATTAATAAACACCGTCTTTTTTTCTTTGATAAACTCAAGTGCATTTGCATAGTTATATAATATTTTTGACTTTGAAAATAATGGTGTATCTGCTGAATTAATATATTTAGCCAAACTGGCTTGATCAAGACTTCTGCCGGAAAATGCAACAATTTTTCCATCATTATTTTTAATTCCAAAAATTAAACGATCTCTGAAAAAATCTCCATCAGAATTATTTGCCAACGAAGCATTAATGATAATTGACATATCATTATTCTTTTTTTTCAAGAACGAAACTAGACCATCCTTTGGGGCATAACCAATTAAAAAATCTTCCAATATTTTTAATGACAAATGTCTTTTTTTGGCATAATCAAGGGCCCTTTTACCATCTTCAGTATGAAGGGCATATTGAAAGAAATTATTAGCATCTTCCATAACTTTAATTAAACTTTCTTCTTGTGCGGTATAAACTTTCTCTTGCTTTTGATAACTTTCAATCGGCACTTCAGCTTTGTTGGCCATTTCTCGCAAAGATTCACCAAAAGAAATATTTTTTATTTTAGAATTAAACTTAATTAAATCTCCACCAGCTCCACACACAAAACATTTAAATAATTGCTTCTCGGGAGAGACGGACATTGAGGGATTAGAGTCTTCATGAAAAGGGCAAAGACATCAAAAGTTTTTACCTTTTTTAGTAAGATCAACATGTTGTGAAACAATGTCCACAATATCAAGTTTATCTTTGATTTTTTGAAAGATTGAATTATCCAAGAACACTCCTTTTTTATATTATACTAAATAGTAAAAAGAACACCCAATAATGCTCTTTATTTTTTAATGTTTTGTGTATCAATAATGACTTCGATTTTTTCAAATTTCTTTGATAAATATCTATTCAGAAATGGTCCGCCCATAAAAATACCCAAGAATGTAAAATAGACAATTAATGCTTGAGCATAAGTCATATATCCAGCCTTACTAATTGTTGGGAAAGCATAACCATTAATTGTGCCACTATCTCCATTATCATCGAGAGCATTATCGTAAACTAATTTATCCGGATCTTTTTCATTATCATCAAACATTATTTACCACCTTTCATATTTACTAGATATTCTTTGTATTCCACTTGTTCATCGAGCGACAATTGGTTTGGTCAAGTGTTTGTAAAATAATAAAAAAGTGCTACTGGTCAAAAGAATATTATTAGACAAAATAAAATCCATTTTTTCCCCATTTTAAATCCATCAAATTTATTTTTTCCATTTACCATTTTATACGTCAATTTCCGCATATTTTGCAACATCTTGTGTTTTTCAATGTCTTGTGTATCAATAATGACTTCGATTTTTTCAAATTTCTTTGATAAATATCTATTCAGAAATGGTCCGCCCATAAAAATACCCAAGAATGTAAAATAGACAATTGATGCTTGAGCATAAGTCATATATCCAGCCTTACTAATTGTTGGGAAAGCATAACCATTAATTGTGCCACTATCTCCAATGTATAGCCCTCAATGAGTTGTTTTTCCTGGATATAATATAGATTGGATAAAGAAACCATATATTAATTGGTATGTAATAACTAATGCAATTCCAATAATAGCAATTCAAGCAAATGTTTTAAACATGATACTATTTTGCTTTTCGTTTTCTAATTTATCTCGCTTTAATACATATAAAAGAATGGTAATTCCATAGATGGCAAACATAAATAGTGTTGGGAAATTAGATATTCCATCAACAATAGAATCTGAATTCAAAATAATTGTAGGAATAAAGACAACTAATGCATAGAAAGATAGTAATGCAGCACATATAATGTATATGGCTTTATTTTGTCCGAATTTTTTTGTTAATGTTGAAGAGCCAAAGAATGTTTTTGTTACCACCGCTTGTTCCATTACGGCAACCGTACCAGCTGATACGCCATTAATGACACCTAAAGTTGATATTAATAAAAATACAATCACAACCTTTCCCATGGCTTTAGCTGCACTCGCCCCTAAGACTTGATCAAATATTCCAAGGCCAACAATTGGTGGCGCACCAAAAGGTGAACCAGAAACCATCCCAGACCCGTGGAGAATTGCTGCAAGAGCAATTAATGTATAAAGGACAACAATTGAAATCATCCCCACAAGAATAATGAGAGGCATTTTCTTTTGCCCGCCTTTTACTTTATCACCCAAAGAAGTAACAATCAAAAAAGCATCAAAAGCAAATAATACTGCAGGCATTGCTGCAAGCATTCCAGTAAATTTAAAGCTATTACCATTACTAAAAGCATTTTGTCCAAAATTTTCGTTTGGTGCATTATTTGTTGTAGCCAAAGCTATCCCTAAAACCGCCACAAGGATAAGAGGGATTCACTTTAATACGCCAGAGATTGTTTGAAAAATACCTGATGCCTTAATGGACATAAAATTCATTGTAATAAAAAATGTAGTAATGAAACATGCAATTAAGACATGACCATAAATGGGCACATCACTGACTTTATCGCCTGTTCAAGATACAAGCATAGAAACCAGCATTTCCGACCCAAAAAATCCTAATACTACAATCAAGATCGGAAAATAAAAGGATGAATAATTAAATCTTGTAAAATAACCATATTTTTTCCCTCCAGTTATTTCCGCATAAGCATTTAAACCATGCACATTCCTAGTTTTAAGTGAGCCCATTTCGGAAAATGATATTGCTGCTGCCAATGATAGTAATCCACCAAGCAATCATGCAATTAATGTTCCTGTGCCATTTCAATCATTAGCTCTTAGAATTCCATGTGATTTAAAAAATATTCCTATCCCCACAACCGAACCAATGAGCATCGATAATGCTGCAAAAAATCCAATCTTCCTACCTGTTTGTATTGACATATTGTCTCCTTTTTATTTAAATAATTTTGTTGCAAATTTATTTACATCTAATTGCAGTGAATTTAACAAGTAATCTGTAAATTCCTTTAATAATTATACACAAAATTAATATTCTCAAATTATTGTTATTAACTATTGTTTACATAAAATATTATTAGTTAATCAATCTTTGTATCGCTTTGTAACATCTTATGTTTTTCAATGCTTCAATATTTATTTTGCACTAATCCCAATATAGCGGAAATGAGAATAATACCAAAGAAGATGCATAATTTAATAATGGCATCACTTTGATTAGATCCATTGTAGCCAGTTGCATCAACAAACCCCACAACAAACTGGAAAACTGCCCCAGCTAAAATGATCGTAGATGAAATGATGGCTGCTGGTCAAAAGAATTTAGTTTTAGATACTTTCACTTTTTTAGTGAACCGATTGATCATTGCTCATACGACCGCTAAAGCAATCAAGGCGAACATTAATAAAGAAGTATAGTTAACAAGCGCATCAGCGAATGTATATAAAGCTCCATTACCACCTGGATTAAAACTATAATCGTTAGTATTTCAGGCATAAATCCCAATTAATCCAAAAAATATTGAATATATTAAGCCTGATAGCACAATAAAGATTCAAGCATTAATTCTAGTGGAATGATTTTTTAAACCTATTCTAGCAAGACCCTTTCTTAAATATGTCATGATGGGTGATAGCCCCTCTTCTTCAAGTGAAGCACTTTGTTCAATAGATGCCATCGTGTATCCATTAACAATTCCTAGAATACCAAATCCTACCAGTACATTCATTGCCTGTTTTGTTTTTGCAGACATTCCTTTTATGGAATCGATTGTCCCATCACCTGAACCTAGTGTAAAGGCAATAGTCATAAAAATATATATGGCCAAAATAATGGAAACTCCTACAACAATAGCTGAACCATTTTGCTTAGGATTTTTCATATCATTTCTTAAAGAAGAGGCTTCATAAAACCCATCAAAAGCAAATGATATAGCCGGGATTCCTCCAATCAAAATAATAGCCGGTGAAATACCTAACAAACCATCTTTAGTGCCAGTTGCAGCCACATGATCTGTAATAGTAACATTGCCATCTTCAAAGTTACCTGTTCCAACAATAGCAATTAAAGGTACTACAATAACTGGGATAAATTTAATAGCTGTTATAAGCCATTGGAATCTCTCTGAAGCTTTCAAAGAAATAAAAGACACTCCTGCTATTCATAAAAAAATTATAATTCCCATAATTCAAGGTATAAAATCATTATTAGAATACATTCCAGCTTCTTGTCATGTTTCAACAACATACAAAGGCATGGTGAAGAGTGTAACAGGAATAAATAATATGTGAACATAATTAGTTGAAGATGATGCTAATCACTTAGGTAAAAATTTTTTGAATCATTCCAATGTTCCCCGATTGGTTTTAGATGCTGAGATTAACTCCATAATAGCAATTCCAAATGCAATCATGGCGATTCCTGCAACAATCCATGATGATAATACATATCATAAATTTCCTTGTGCCTGTCTAAATAATTCAGCATTTTTAAAGAAGATGCCAGCTCCAACTGTCGTACCAATAATAATGACTAAGGTCGAAAGATAACTTATTTGTTTAATTTTTTTCATTTTTTTCATTTTTTCCTTTTCTATTACATAAATAAAACTCGTCAAAATAGACGAGTTTAAGATGATTATACAGCAAGCATTTATATCATTTTATAGCTCCTCCCACATTTGTGGGGAGAAATAAGCATCTTATTGCTTGTTTCCATCATTAGTTATATCTAATTAATGATTCGGCTTTAAGTCCTTTTACATACTCTCCAATGGTTTATCAACCTTGAATATGATACTAATACTTTAAAGCGCCTCTATTTATGCAATTAAATTCTACCAAAAAAATAATTATGTTCTCAAAATATGTGTTATTTCTAAATATCCATATCTTTATAATAACCACTTTGATTAATGAGGTCTTGATGAGAACCAGATTGTAAAATCATTCCGCCACGCCCAAGAACTATAATTCGATCAACTTCTTTGATGGTTGTTAATCTGTGGGCAACAATTAATGTCGTTTTGTGTTTGCTTAATTTTGCAACAGCTGATTTGATTTTTGATTCTGTTTCATTATCTAAAGCGGAAGTGGCCTCATCCATTAATAAGATCTTGGAATCAGCTAAAAAACATCTTGCTAAAGCAATTCTCTGCTTTTGACCACCAGATAACTTCGCACCTCTTGGTCCAGCAACTGTTTTAAACTTATGCTCTAAACTACTTATAAAAGGATATATTTCCGCGTTTTTAGCTGCATTAACAACTTCTGAAGAAGTGGCATCTGGTTTACCATACAAAATATTGTTTTCAATCGTATCATAGAACATGACCGATTGCTGTTGAACATATCCAATATTTCTTCTTAGCGATCCAACTTCATATTTATAAATACTAATCCCATCAATTAAAATATCGCCTTTTTGAATATCATAGAAACGTAATAATAATTTTAATAATGTTGATTTTCCAATTCCCGTTTCACCAATTAAGGCTATTTTTTCACCATGCTTAATTGATAAATTAAAGTCTTTAAAAACATCAACCATGCTACCATCCTCATTTTTATAAGAAAATGTAACATTTCTAAATTCAATCATGCCTTTTAATTTTGTGATGGTTTTAACCCCGGATTGTTTTTCTTCATCTTGAGCCATGTATTCAAAGAAACGATCTACAGAAGAAGCTCCACGAGAAAGCATTGTATAAACATTAACAAATTTTTGCATCGGTTGAACCAACATTACTGCCGCTGATGTTAACCCCACAAATTGAGGGAGAGTAATTGTTTTATCAGCAATCATAAACGATCCAACAGTTGTTGTGATGAGGGTTGTGGAAGCAATAACTAAAACATTAGAAACAGTGAAATATGCTTCAAAGCGATATAAAACAGAAAATGATTTTTTATATTTTTCTTGAATTTCAAGAAATCTTTCTCTTTCAAATTTTTCAGAGTTATAAGATTTAATTTCGGCTGCTCCTTCTATTTGGAATCCAATGGATGCTGACATCTCTGCATTTTTCTCTCTAACATTAATTCATATTTTTCTTCATTTTGATCGTATAAGATAAATAACAATAACACCAACAATAAAGACAAAAACGAGAATAGTACCTATTATCCAAGATTGTAGGAAAGCATAGGTAAATCCTCCAACTGAAACTAATAAAGCAATAATAAGATCCTCAGGACCATGATGTGCAAATTCAGGGATATCTTTTAAATCTGAAACAATCCTGGATATATAACTCCCTGTCGGTGTTTTATCAAAATTGGTCATCGGCAGACGATGCATTTTTTCAACAGCCTCACGACGCATATTGATCTCCATATTAAGACCCATTAAGTGACCTCACTTTGTAACAATCGCACTTGAAATAAGTCTTAATACTAATAAAGTGCATAAAAAACCAATCCCCATACCTAATGCTTGATAATCAGAACTGATAGCATTTTGAACAATATATTGCGTTAAAAATGGTGTTCCCACAGAGATAGATGCAAGAATGATAGCAAAAAATGAGTCTAAAAGAAATAACCCAATGACAGGTTTATAATAACGGATAAATTCCCTCAAGGTGCTTTTCATAAAATAATTATATAGTTTTATTTTATTTTAAGAAATTTATAATATTTCATCTTACTAAATGAAGAAGTTATCAAGTTTATCAGATGTTTTATCTCAGTAAATAATTGATTTTTTCTATCAATATTGCTATTTATAATTTTTTGAATGAAAAATGACCGAACCTCCACCTTATTTTTGCAATGTATGAACGAGCAAGAAATGTGAATGTATAATTATCAACAGCATTTTCAACTATTTTGTTTATTGAATCATTTCTTGAAAATACATGATCATCTTTTGAATTTTGATATTAGAATTATCATGAATAAAACATAAAATAAATTGTTCTTGCTAAACTCGACAATATTTTTCATTCATGTCCTAAGATTGTTATCAGGTCTTTTAATAATTACATCAAAAGCGTTTCTACTTGTTTTTCCTTTATAAAATGTGTCATTGTATCCATCTTAAAGCAAAAACGAGCCATTGTGGATAAATGCAAGATTTATTATTCACTTTGAGATTACTTAAATTATTTATGGCATCAGCAATATGTGTTTTGATATAGCTAGTTTAACATGCATTTTATTAGTTTGTTTTGAAGTAGGTCAATATTTTATCTCTAATTTAATTATTAATTAGGTATGACAAAACGACAGAAATAGCAGCAATAATCGCTGATATAGTCATAAGTGTTAATAATATTTTTTGTCTTTATTCCTTTTGTCTTATATTTTAAAAAACTGTTCTATTGTTATTTTGTTATACATTGTTTTTACTTTGTAGTTCTTTTAATGTTGTGACTTCCTCGGATGTCAATTTTCGATATTTACCTTTAGATAAGTTCCCAGCATGTGATAATCCAGCAAACTCAATTCTTGTTAAAGAAAGTACTTCATTGTTAACAATTTCAAATAATCGTTTAACATGATGATAAGTTCCCGTAGTCAATGCAATCACATATGTTTTGTTTTCTACCTTAGTTACTTTTTGTTTTGATTCCTTGTCATCGATGATAATTTGATCAGAATTAAGATATTTTAACTCTTCTAGAGTCATGCTTCTTAATAAACGCGCCCTATAAACTTTTACAACTCCAAATGATGGATGCGTCAATTTATTTGATAATTCGCCATCATTAGTTAAAAGCAAGGTCCCGGTGGTATTATAATCAAGTCTTCCAATTGGGAAGATGTGTCGATCATCATCAATGAGATCCGTAATGATAGTTCTATTTTGTGGATCGCTTAATGAGCAAATAATTCTTTCGGGCTTATTAATCATATAATAAACATCTTCTTCTTTGAATAATGGTTTTCCATCAACAATAATTTCATCAGCAAAAGTAGCCTTATCACCAAGGGTCGCTACTTTACCATTGATTATAACTCGGCCTTCTGAAATAATTTCTTCTGATTTTCTTCTAGAAGCAATGCCTGCTTGAGACATTAATTTTTGAATTCTATTCATTTGTTTGCCTTTGTGATGCATAAAGATCAAAATCTTCATCTTCAACATCGGCATCAGATAATTTTGATAATTTAGGCAATTCATTAAGAGATTTTATCTGGAAATAATCATAAAATTTATCAGTTATAACAAATAAATCTGGATTACCTGGTGTTTCAGCCGATCCTTTGGATTCCACAAGGCCTTTTATAACAAGTGTATTAACAACCGCTTCAGAAGATTTACCACGGATTAAATTAATTTGTGATTTTGTGATAGGTTGCTTATAAGCAATAATACCAGCCGTTTCAATGGCTGATGCTGAAAGTCGTTGTTTTTTAATAATAGTCACAAGTTTTGAAATGATATTTTTTGATTCTTCTCGTGTGGCTATTTTAAAAACATCATTAAATTCGACTATTTTAGTTCCCCTATCTTGGGCATTAAAATACTTTTGGAACTCTTGAAGTGCTTTGCGAGCATCTTTTGTGGGCATATCCATTGTATATTTAACTTGTTTAGCACTTAATCCCGCATCGCCTTGTACATATAACATGGCCTCAATATCCTTAAAATTATTCATTGATCACTCCTTTGGTTATTGTAATATTACCATATTGTTCATCTTGAGCTAATATTAACTCTTGTTTTCTTGACATATCTAAAATAGTGATCATTGTGACAACAAAATGATCAATTGTGGGTACATTAAATATTTCAACAAAAGTCCTCTTTTCTTTTTCGTTGAATAATTTGATAATTTCCAATCTTCTTTCAGCTGGAGATAAATTAAATTTTTCAATTGATACTTCCCTTAATTTTTGAGCATTAATTCTTTCAAACATTTTCCTCATCACTTCGATTAATTTAATAGGGTTGGAGTGACCGTCTAGAATAGATTCGTCAGGTACTAATTGATAATTATCATAATCAGAAGCCTCTTTAATGAAAATATTTTTTCTACGCAATTCTTTATCTCTTAATTCTTGGCCAACCATTTTAAATTGATGATATTCAGCAAGTTGTGATAATAAATCATGTTTTTCCTTTTCTATCTTGTTTTTCTTATCACCATCATCAAGCAACATCTTCGTTTTAAGATGCAATAACGAAGATGCCATAACAAGATAATCTCCAGCTAAGTCAATATTCTTTTCCTTCAGTAAATCTATGATTTGCAGGTAAGCGGTTGCTAGTTCAGCAATATCAATATCAAAGATATTCATCTTCTTGTCTTTGACTAATGAAAGTAGGAGATCGAGTGGACCTTCGTAATTATTAATTTGTAACTCGATATTTTGTTCCATAAATTTAATTAGGCAAAATCAGATTTGTTATCTGAACGCTCTCCTTCTGGCTTTTTCCATTCTTTTTGGACTTCTTTTTTAACTCGCATGGCAAGTGATTTATTATCTAAAGAGATAAATGAAATTGGTTTAAGTGCTTTCCCAAAAATTACTTCTACTTTTAATGTTTTCTTTCTAGACAAATCAGAAATAGATAGTGAATTGTTAATTGTCACAGGAATAATAGAGATAAATGTTTTTTTGGCAATTCTAAATGCACCACCTTTAAAATCATTGATTTCGCCGTTCTTGGTTCTTGTTCCTTCCGGAAATACAACAGCATATTTTTTATGCTCTTTGGCATATTCGGCAAATTTATCCATTTCTACTAGTGATGATCTTGGGGCCTTGCGATTAATATAAAAAGTATTTAAGATGTCGGAAAAACCTTTACTTCTTTTATTAGACCTTAGTGATTCTTTTGCTAAAAAAACCGGTTTATAATTATGGTTGTCAGTTCCTTCTTGGGGATTTTTTAGTGCAGCCATAATTAAGGCGACATCAAAATACGATGAATGGTTAGGAGCAAGAATGGCTGGTGCCTTAGCAATGTGTTCAAATCCCTTAACTATCAATTCTACTTTAAAAATTTTTAATAGTTTATTGGATGACTTTAAAACATAATCATTTTTTCATTGATCTTGATATCTTTCATCATCATCTGCAAGTTTTTTTATTTTTCTTGCGATAACTTTTGACCTAAAAATTTTTCAGGCAATAATTGGGTAATTTAATATCAATTTTGTTTTAACATTCATTATTTCTCCTTTTGAACTATAGCGACATAATAATCACCTTCGTTAGATGTGGATATATTATATCCCGGGTATCTCATTGTTCGATTATCATCAAACAATTTAATTTTATTAAAATATTTTAAAGAATTATCTGCTTTATATAGCGCCTCTTTAACAGCTCATCTCTTCGCAAGAAATTTTGGTTTATCTTCTGATAAATTATATTTAACGATTTCATCTGGATGTAATATTTTTCTAATAAAAGAATCGCTTACATCTTTAAATCTAGATATTTGTGTTAAATCTATTCCTAGCATGTTTAAATTATATATATTATTAAAAAAATAAATAAAGATATTAAAAATAAGTTTCTACAAAAATCTGAAGGTCAATTTATTTAAATTCTTTTATTTTTTTATTAACATATTGACCCATGCCTTCAAGACCTTTGGCATATCTATTGACACTATAAAGAGATTTTATTAGCTCTCCGTAGTTATTTCCATTTTGAATTTTTCTCAAATATTCTGAATGTTCTTTATCATATTTAATAACTTCTTTAAGTGTATCTGTTTTATTATATTTGTTAATAAAGACCTTATTCATTTTTGGTTTTAATGCATTATGCTTAGTTGCTTTACCAACAGAAAGACCAACTATAACTGAAGTTGTTTTTGGAAGATCTAATTTCTTTTCTAATTGTTCAGCAAATCCCACAACGCCTCCAACAAAGGTCACTCCGTATCCCATTTCAATGAATGCATCATGTGCATATGTAGCAGCAATAGTTGTATCAACCACTGTTCTACGAAGTTCAGCAAATGCGATGTCTTGATTTAATTTTTGGTTTTTTATGATGTGTCTAATTCTTGTTCTGTCTGTGACAAATAAAATAAAAGCTGCTGAATCTATAATGTGTTGTTGATTATAATTCATTTCTCCAATTCATTTCTTTATTTTTTGATCCGTAATAATAATTGCAGAAAATTGTTGAATATTCATTGATGTTGGTGAATTATTAATTACTTCTGTAATAATCTTAATATCTTTTTTTGACATCGGTTTTTTATCAAAATCTCTAACCGATACTCGCTCTATAAAATTCTCTATTGACATATTTACTTCTTTCTACAACGATATTTTTTTATCTTTGTTTATATATTTTATCTTTATTTATACTTTTAATTTTAAAAAAATAAAAATCAACATAATGATTAGTCATTATGTTGATTTAATAGTTTAGATTTTATTTCGTTGTAATGTCTTTTTTTACTTCATCTATTAAGTTTTGTAAGGATTTAGATCTGCCAGCTGTTGTTGGTCTTGCCTTAGGAGTTTTACTTGCTGTTTTTTTTGTTTTTGAAGATACAGCTCCAAATGTAGCTGCTAATGCAGCAGTATCAGTTAGATCTGTTGGCAATAGAATGGTTGTAGCTTCACCTTTAGAAACTTCCATTAATGCTTCATATGATTTAAGAATTAATGCTTCACGCGAAGGATTGGATGAATTAATTAAATTAATGGCTTCCATTGTTCCTTCTGCTTTCAAGATATTGGATGCTTTTTGACCTTCAGCAACTAAGATATCAGAAGCTCTTGTTCCTTCAGCAACAAGAATTTGTTGACGTTTTTCTCTTTCGGCACGCATTTGTTTTTCCATGGCTTTTCTAATATCTTCTGGAGGAAGAATATTTTTAAGTTCTACTCTTAAAACTTTGATTCCTCATGGGTCAGTTGCTCCATCTAAAATTAATCTTAGTTTTTCATTAACTGAATCTCTAGAAGTTAGAGTTTGGTCTAATTCTAAATCTCCAATTAAATTTCTCAATGTTGTAGCTGTCATATTTTCTACAGCAAATAACGGTTTTTCTACACCATAAGCAAATAGTTTAGGATCTGTAATTTGCATATAGACAACTGTGTCAATTTTCATTGTAACATTATCTTTTGTAATAACATCTTGTGCCGGAAAATCCAGTACTCTTTCTTTAATTGTTTCTTTTAAAACGACTTTATCAATTAAGGGAATAATGAAATTAATTCCGTTTGTTAAAATCCTCTTAAATGACCCCATCCTTTCAATAACATAAACATTTGTTTGAGGAACAATTTTAATTCCTGAAATAACAAATACCAATACTATTAAGGCAATTATTCCGACTATTATACCTATAATCATTATTTAATCCTTTCAACGATAAATGTGACACCCATAATTTGAATAACTTTAATGGTGTCTCCAGTACTTACTTTGTCTTTGGAAGTGAACCTAAATACTTTATCACTAATTGTTATTTCGCCATATCCCTGCGAATTATCCTTAGTAGCATCATAAGTACCACCAATGTAATTAAGATATCCGTCTTCCTTATCGTGGATTATACGCCTTATTTTCTTAATTAAGATAAATAATATTACTCAAGATATGATTCATAAAAACCCAAATACCACAAATTCAACCCACAATGGATCACCTTTTGTGATGGCATGAGCTATTATTCCGCCGATGGCACCAATGGCAGTAGCTCATCCTACTTGCGCAATTGTGTGTAATTCAATTGTAATGGCAACTATTGCAATAATTGCTCATATAATATACATCGCTATTTCCATATGAACCTCCTAATTACATTATATACTCATTACTTGAAATCACGTTTAGCATAAACTCATGAAGATAGGCCTAGTAATATGACCCCAATGATTGATCAAATAATGACAACCGTTGATGTTTTCATATAGTCTGTTGTTTCTAATTCATAAAGATTGTTTGCTTTTCGAATGTTATTTAAGTATTTTACTCTAGCTTCTGTGTCAAAATTACCAATCACAGTTTTATTACCAGCTTGATCTATCCAATCATTAGTAATATGTTGTAATATTAAAATAGACATTTCGTTTTGTGGATTAACCATATTAGCATTAGATTTATAGTTTGTTCTAAATCATCAGCCTAATAATTCAATTCTTTGAGATCAACTTGTTCTATTAAACTCAGTTATAAAATCATTTTTTTCAATATTTGCATACCTTTCAAGGAAATTATCTTGGATATTTGATTCTTTTAATAAATCAATTCAGTTTAAAGACATGAAATTATCAGCATATTTTTTAATTGATAAAGAATTATGAGTGGGTGGAATAAATTCAGTACCATTTTCATTGTAATGTTCTATATCACCTCTTACTAAAATAAATTCTTGGAGTTCATTATCAATAACTACATCAATGATCTTAATGTCTGAATATTTAGGATCATTCATTAATTCAAGTTTTTTAGCATGATCATTTTTCATATTACCAGCCATGCCAACATTTTTGACTTTCGGTGCGTTAATAAACACATTGTAAAATCTGCCTCATTGATATCATGGGTCAAATTTAGAAATTGTTTTATATTTATTCTTTTTTTCAGCATTATCCATACCTTCTAAATCATTTGTATCAATTATATTAACTGGGACGGTTATAAATTTCCCTGTCTCTTTGACATAACTTTTAATAATATTAGTCGGATGTTTGGCACTATGTGTGTAATCTGATGTGCCATATGCACCTGTAAGAGGGGCGATTATAAATGAAGCGATTGGCAAAACGGCTGCAAACAAGATTGCTGTAACTAATGTCCCAACTTTTTCAAATAATGATGCTAACAACGTAATGATTCCAACCACAAAAAGTTGTACTATAAAACCACCAATCGCAAAAGAGAATGCAAAAGTTATTTTTTCATTAGGTGTGGCTACTTGATCAAAACTTCCAATAATCATATAAACTATCAAACATAAAATATGATATATTACTAACGCTCCCAACGTGGAAATAAATTTACCAAAAATAATTTGAGATCTTGTTAGTGGCTTAGCAACAATAATTAATTCAGTTCCATCGGATTCTCCATCTTTAAAGCAATGAATAACAATGAATGCAGTTACTAATGTTCCAAATAAAAAGGGAATAAAATAATCAAATGTTAGTCAATTGTTAACCTTAGCACTTCCTAATATTTGATTATAAGAAACATTATTAGCAGATTTAATTTCCATATATGCTAATATAGAAAATGCTAAAAGGCCAACAATCGTTGTTATCCAAAGACTTTTTTTCTTAATCATTGTACGATTTAAGAAGTAAACATATCTAAACATTATTCACTCCCTCTTTCTACATTAAGATTTTTAGGTTGAGTGTCAACAGAGCCTTTTTTTACATAAAAATCATAAGATTCTTGGAGTGTCATAACATTAGATGCAAATTTCTTAAGTTTTATTTTTTCTTTTATGATGTTTTTCATAATAGTTCATTGTTGTATGTCATTTTTGACATCTATAATAATACCTTCACCATTTGTAACTGTCTTTGTCTCTAACTTTAAAAGTTTTGCAATTTTTTCAAGTTTAATATTGTCTTTTGGTGATTCTGGTACAACAACAAATGATAAATTATCACCTTGTGTCAAATTCGCTTTTGTGCCTGAATAAACAATGGATCCTCCATCAATAATTGTCACTGAATCAATAAATTGATCTAATTCTGACAAGATATGTGATGAAATGAAAATGGCAACCTCTCTTTTTTGAAGTGCCTTTAATGTATGAAAGAACTCACTCCTCGCCTGGGGGTCTAAATTAGCAGCAGGTTCATCCATAATAATGACATCAGGCTTATTAACAAGGGCTTGGGCTAATAAAACCTTTTTCTTTTGCCCTGATGAAAAAGTACTGGGTTTTCTTCTCATGATAGCACTTAGACCAATATCACTTAGAGCATCAATAGCATATTTCTTTGATTCTTTCAAAGATATTCCGGCAAGATGAGCCATTTGAGTGATGTATTGAAGTGTATTTAGTGTCTTGGGAAATGTCGCCATTTCCGGTATATAACCCATTCTCTTTTTAGCACTTAATGATGTGTGTTTTTGACCAAAAATAGTAATTTTTCCACTAAAATTAGCATATGCACCAATCAAAGATTTTATTGTTGTAGTTTTACCAGCACCATTGGCGCCAATAAAACCATGAAATTCTCCTTTTTTTACTTGAAACGATGCATTCCTAACTGCATAGTTATTATTTCCTCGATACATTTTAGAAAATCCTTTAACATCAATAGCTATATTGCTGAGATTTTCATTTCTAATTTCTACTTTTTGAACTTTCTTGTGTGCTCTTTTCATAACAAAAATTATATATTAAATGATTCTTTTAGTATTAATTTTTTAAAAATAGGAAAAACTACTAATGAAAGTGAACTGATATTTGACTTTATTGTCAAAACTAGTGTCTATATGTGATTCTGCCAATTTTTAAATCATAGGGAGAAATTTCCAAGTCCACTTTATCTCCGGGTAAAATTTTAATTCTAAATTTTGCCATTTTTCCAGAGATAATACCCCTAATAATAACCCCGTTTTCTAACTCGACAGCATATTCTCTAGTTGTATGTGCCTTAATAACGGTTCCAACCATTTTAATTGCATCTTTTGCCATGTTATATTCCTTCCGTTAATAGAACTGGTAATCCATCTTCAATTAGAATAGTGTGCTCATAGTGAGATGTATTGCTACCATCAGCCGAAACTATCGTTCAGCCATCTTCAAGTATATAACTTTGATTACTATTTTGCAAAATCATTGGTTCTATACAAATAACCATTCCATTTTTAAGGAGTGGTCCTGTGCCTTTTATGCCCGTGTTGTGAATTGTTGGGTCTTCATGTAATTTGGTCCCGATTCCATGACCAGTGTAATTATTTGGTGTGAAATAGCCTTTTTTAGTAATGAATTTACCAATTGCAAATTCAACATCACCAACTCTAGCACCAGGCTTAATGGCATTTACTCCTGCATAAAAAGCATCTTTTGCTATTTCTAATAATTTTTTATCTTGCGAACTTATTTTACCCACTCCTCTACTAAAGCACGAATCGGAATAATAGCCTTTTCAGATAGCACCTAAATCAATAGATACCACATCGCCTTCTTTTAATTTACGATCAGATGGGATGCCATGAATCAACTCCTCGTTAATTGAAATACAAACAGTTTTAGGGAAACCTCCATAGCCTAAAAAAGCTGGTTTTGCGCCTTGTTTTTTGATTGAATTAAAAGCAATCTTATCAAGCTCGTTGGTTGTCACACCTGGCTTAATAGCATCCCAAATTTCTTGTTTTGTATTTGCCAATATTTTTCCGGAAATTCTCATTAATTCAATTTCGTTTTTTGTTTTAATGCTTATCATACTAATCTACTATCTTTCTCATATTTTCATAATTCTGAGCAATATCACCTTCAGCATCAACCTCAATTAAAATTTTTTCATCACGATAATAATCAATTAATGGTTTTGTTTTTTTACTATAAACATCTATTCTAACTTTAATAATGCCGGGATCATCATCACCTCTTTTGCGACTCAATAATCTTTCCATAACAACTTTATCTGATGCTGCTAGTAAAATAACAGCATTCACAATTACTTTATTTTCCTTGAGAAATTTAGCTTGATTTAAAGTTCTTGGATAACCATCTAATGCAAATCCATTTTTAATAACATCCTCTTGCATCAATCTATTTTTAACTATTTCATTAGTAATTTCATCTGGTACATATTCTCCATCACTTAAAATTTTAGCAACTTTTACACCAATGGGCGTCTTATTTTTAACGGCATCACGAAAGATTGCTCCTGTGGAAATATGGACGGTGCCCTTATTTTTTTCAAGCATGATAGCTAATGTGCCTTTCCCAACTCCTGGTGGACCTAAAAATATATAATTTTTTATCATAATAACCCTTTTGTAGAACTTGTATTATTTGATTTAACACTATTTCATCTGGCTTTTGAAATCTTAACTGATTGATGTCTTGCTTTTAATTGTCCCATAGTTTCAATTGCTACAGACACCATGATAATTAATGATGTGCCACTAAAGGTGATCCCTCTTGACAAACCAATGATTTGTTCGACATATTGTAGTGCAGAAATAATTGAAAGATAGAATGATGAAAAGATAGCCAGTCTAATAATAATTCCACTTAAGTAGTCTTCAGTTTCAATTCCTGGACGGATTCCTGGGATAAATGTTCCGTTCTTTTTAAAGTTATCAGCAACTCTGTTTGGATTAAATGTTACAAGGGCCATAACAACTGTAAAGAGGAAAATAACTGACACAAATATAATAAGACCAAGGGGGGATGTTAAACTCATATTTTCTTGAATTCATTGACGAGATAGATTTTGTTTGTCTAAGAACTGAGCAATAGTTAACGGAATCATAGTGATTGTAAGAGCAAAAATAACGGGCATAACTCCTGCCGGATTTAATTTAATTGGTAGCCTGGACATTTGTTTGACATCTTTTGACATGCCAGAACCAGTTTGTTGAATTGGTATATGGCGCTCTGCTTTGTAGAAATACGAAATAATGAAAATAATGAAAAGAAAGAAACCGATATAAATAATAAAGTTAATAATACCTGTAAAAGCTGAAGTGGCATCTCCAGATCCAACCAATTCTAAATATGCATTTCTAAACTTAGCAGGCATTGCAGATGCTATTCCTGAAAAAATAATCAGGGAAGTACCATTACCGACACCATTATTGGTAATTTGCTCACCCAGGAATAAAGCAAACATAGATCCAGCAATTAGAATAACAGGTAAAACAAAAAATTTAAATCATTGTGTATTTAATGATGGTGCGATTGTGGCAAATGTTGAAACCGTTTGAATGACTGTAATAGCTTGAATAAAGGCAAAAACTAAAGTCGCAATTCTTGTAATAATATTGATTTTTCTTTTCCCGGCTGGTCCAGTTTGTGATAATCTATACAAGGGAGGAAAAACCTCTGACTGTAGCATTTGCATAATAATAGATGCAGTAATATAGGGAGAAATCCCTAGCGCCACAATAGAAAAATTTCTAAGAGCCCCTCCGCCCATCATGTCCATGATCCCAATTAATGAAGCAGGGTTTTGTCCTATATTTTGTTGAATAGTAATACCAGGGATAGTAATAGTAGCCGCTATTCTGAAAATAAGGATAATTATCAGGGTATATAAAATCTTTTTTAATAATGGCTTGTCGTTCAATTTACGCAATAATATCCCAAGTGCTTTTGTAGTTGATGAAGCTATTACTCCATAAGCATTAATAAATGGTCTTGTGAATTTATTATTAAGTTTAAATTTCATTTTACTAAAATAAAAGCGACTGCCTCTTCTTCTTTTAACAGGTTTTATCTTATTTTCTTCAGGTGTAGTGTCAAATCAATTATCATCTTTGTTACTCATATGGTTCTAATTATAAACTATTAGCAATAATTAGATATAAAAAATGCTAAAAAAATATCTTGTTTATTAAGATATTGAATGTTATTTTTTAGATTACTTTAAATTCTCCGCCAGCTTTAACAATTGCCTCTTGAGCACTCTTTGAAGCTGCGTTAACTTGAACATTTAGTTTTTTAACCAACTTACCTTTAGAAAGAATTTTTATTGGTAGGTTTCTGTTGGTAATTCCGGCTTTATTTAAAGCTTCAATTGTCACAACATCCCCATCTTTAAACTTTGTATTAAGTGTTTCTAATGCAACAACTTGATAAGTAACCGCATTAATGTTGTTAAATCCACGTTTAGGGAGTCTTCTAAACCATGGGTTTTGTCCACCCTCAAATCCTGGTCTAGTTCCTCCACGTTTATTTTGCCCTGATTGACCAAGACCGGCTTGCTTACCTTTACCAGCTGCATGCCCTCTACCTTTTCTGTGTTTGTCTTTTCTAGCACCCTCATTATGTTTTAATTCATGTAATTTCATATTATCTCCTAACCTCTAATATCTTCCACTTTAATATCTCTTAATTTAGCAATTTCTTCAATGGTTCTCAATTGTGATAAAGCATTAATAACAGCTTTAACAGAATTGGTTTTAGTTCTAGAACCAAGAGATTTTGTATAGATATCATGATATCCAGCTAATTCAACCACAGAACGAATTGCACCTGAAGCGATAACTCCTTTACCTTTTGGTGCTGGTTTAACAAGTATTTCTGATGATAAGAATTTACCTATTTGTTGATGAGGTACAGTTCTTTTATCAATAATTGGTGTAACGATCATGTGGTTTTTTGAATCTTTAATGGCTTTTTTAATAGCATCAGGAACTTCTTTAGCTTTACCATGCCCTCATCCAACTTTACCTTTTTTATTACCCACAACAACAAAAGCTGAGAAAGAGAACCTACGTCCACCTTTAACAACAGTTGTCACACGAGCAATATCAATAACAGTTTCTTCAAACTCGGTATTTCTACGTTGTCTTCTACGATTATTGTTTCTTTGTGGTTTTCTATAAACTTGTTTTTTAACTGGAGTAGTTGGTGTGACCTTAGGAGCTGCAACTACTTCTTCAGTAGTTTTAGTTTCAATTTTAGGATCCTCTGTTTTAGGAACTTCCACTTTAACTTCAGGTTTTGTTTCTTGTACTATTTCTGTAGTTTCATTTTTTTTGTTATCTTCTGACATTAAAATTTCACCCCTTCTTCCCTAACTGCATCAGCAAGAGCTTTAATTCTACCATGATAGATATAACCTGATCTATCGAAAATTAATTCTTTAATCCCTGCAGCTATAATTTTTTTACCCATTGCTTTACCAACTTGAGTTGCAGCATCAATATTTCCACCCTTTTCTAACTTTAGTACAACTGATGAAGCATGAACTAAAGTAATTCCAGCAACATCGTCAATTAATTGTGCTTCAATGTTCTTATTAGATTTAAAGACGTTTAACCTTGGTTTGATTGCTGTACCAGAAATCTTAGTTCTGATTTTAAGATGTTTTTGTTTTCTGTGTTTTGTTCTTGATATATTTGCCATAGTTTACCTTAACCGCTATTTAGCGGCAGCCTTTCCTTCTTTACGTCTAATAATCTCACCTTTGTACATAATTCCCTTACCTGAATATGGCGAAGGTCTTCTGACATCTCTTATGATAGCTGCCATTTGACCAACCATTTGTTTATCAGGCCCAGTAATTGTGATTTCTGTTGGTTTTGGTAATTTAACTTTTACAGTTTCGGGAATATCTAATAAATATGGATGCGAATATCCAACATTTATTTCAATTTGTTTTCCTTTAAGGATCGCTTTATAACCAACACCTTTAATTTCTATTTCTTTTTTAAATCCTTCAGAAACACCAATAATCATTGAATTTAATAATGAATTTGTTGTTCCGTGAAGTTGTTTTGTATGTTTTTCTTCATTTGCTCTTGCTGTAATAATCTTACCATCTTTTTCTTCAATTGATATTAAGGGCGAAAATTCTCTTGTTAGTGAACCATTTTTACCTTTAACCTCAACATTTGAACTAGAGATAATAATTGTTACCCCTTCAGGAAGGGTTAAGACTCTATTTCCAACTCTTGACATAGAAAGACCCTATCAAACGTAAGCGATAACTTCACCGCCGACATTCGCCTTTCTAGCTGCTCTATCAGTCATCACACCTTGTGATGTAGAGATAATAGCTGTTCCGAAGCCAGATAATACTTGCGGTATATCTGTAGCTTGAGAATAAACTTTCAATCCAGGTTTAGAAATTCTTTTAACACCAGTAATGGCTCTTTGAGAGCCTTTATACTTGAGTGTAATCACTATTTTTTTAGCAACACCTTTACCAAGTGTCTTATGATCAATAATGAATCCCTCAGATTTTAATAGAACTGCAATAACTTCTTTCTTATTAGAATGAGGCATTTCAACTGTTCTATGTTTTCTTTGGTTAGCATTCTTGATTCTTACAAGCATATCTGCTATTGGATCAGTAATAATACCCATAATTATCAACTCGCTTTCTTAACACCAGGGATTTGACCCTTGTGAGCTAGTTCTCTAAAGCAAATACGACAGATTTTGAATTTTCTCATGACTGAGTGTGATCTTCCACATAATTCACATCTTGTATAGCTTCTTGATGAAAACTTAGGTTCTCTTCTTTGTTTAACTTTCAATGATTTTTTAGCCATTAATTATCCTTCTTTCCAGTATCTTTAAACGGCATACCTAGTAAAGTTAATAACTCTCTAGCTTCGTCGTCAGTTTTTGCTGATGTAACAACAATAACATCAAGACCTTTAATTTTTCTTATTTTATCGAATCTTATTTCTGGAAAAACTATTTGTTCTTTTATGCCAAGTGAGAAATTACCTCTACCATCAAATGCTTTCGGATTTACACCTCTAAAGTCTCTAATTCTTGGAATAGCAACATCAATTAGTTTTTCAAAAAATGAATACATATTGTCTCTTCTTAATGTAACCTTTGAACCCATCGGCATGCCTTCCCTTAGTTTTCAGGATGCAAGAGATTTCCTGGCTTTTGTTTCAATTGGTTTTTGACCCGAAATAATTGTTAATTCATTTGCTACTTCTTCAATAGCTTTAGAATTGGTTACTTCATTACCAGCTGTCATATTAAGTATAATTTTTTCTAGTTTCGGAATTTGCATATTTGATTTGTAGTTAAATTTCTTTTGAAGAGCGTCTTTTATTTCCGCATTATATTTTTCTTGTAAGTTAGTCATAAAATCCCTCCTATTTACTTTCTTCTTTTTTTGTTGTTGGTTTAACTACTTCTTTAGCTACTGGTTTAACTACTTTTTTAACTACTGGTTTAACTACTTTTTTAACTACTGGTTTAACTACTTTTTTAACTACTTTTTTAACTACTGGTTTAACTACTTTTTTAGCTGCTGGTTTAACTAGTTCTTTAGTTGCTGGTTTTGGTACTTCTTTTTTATTTTCTTTTTCAAGAACTACTTTAGTAGATGATTTCTTTTTACTGTCTTTTTTATCCTTTTTGGATTTTTTGGAAGATATCTTTACATTAGAGATATGAATTGGTGCTTCAAGCTCTTGAATACCACCATCAGGGTTTTGTTGTGTTGGTTTATTATGTTTTTTAACAATATTAACTTTATCAACAATCACCTTTTGCTTGTCTTTAGAAATTGATAATATTTTGCCAGTTGCTCCTTTATGAGAACCTGCGATTACTTCAACTTCAACATTTTTTTGAATTTTTTGTTTCGCCATAAGTAACCTTTCTATAATACCTCAGGTGCAAGAGAAAGAATTTTATTATATCCTTTTGATCTTAGTTCACGGGCGATAGGCCCAAAAACACGTGTACCTTTTGGTAGTCCTTTCTCATCAATAATCACAACTGCATTATCATCAAACCTAATATAAGATCCGTCTTTTCTTTTTGTTCCATACTTAGTTCTAACAACAACAGCTCTTACCACTTGTCCTTCTTTGACGATCCCATTAGGAATTGCTTTTTTAACTGAACATACAATAATATCGCCAATTCCAGAAGATTTTTTTACAGAACCGCCAATATTTCTAATGACTCCTACTTCTTTAGCACCAGAATTATCAGCAACTTTCGCTCTTGACATTTCTCGTAACATTATTCATCTCCTTTGACAGCAGATTTAACAACTTTGACAAATCTGAATCTTTTGGAGGCTGATAATGGTCTTGTTTCAGCAATTTGAACAACATCACCATCATTTGCAATTTCTTTTTCATCATGTGCAGCAAATTTCTTTGTTGACAAGAATCTTTTTCCATATAAGGGATGTTTAATATATGTTTCAACAGCAACATTAATGGTCTTAGCGTTTTTAGTTGACACTACTTTACCAGTAAGTATTTTTCTCGATGTTCTTTCCATTATTTATCCCCTTTTGCAACTTTTTTTACTTTTTCTACAGTTTTTTTAGCTTCAACAACTTTAATTGCTGAAAATACTCTTGCAATATCTTTTTTAACTAAAGAAATCTTATGTGGTTGGTCTAATTGTCCAGTTGAATTTTGAAATCTAAGCATGAATAATTGTGATCTTAAATTTTCAATTGTTTCATTAAGTTCTTTTACTGACTTTGTTTGTAAATCCTTCATTAACATTATTCCTCACCTCTTTTTACAATTCTGGTTTTAACAGGTAATTTGTGACCACAAAGTCTTAATGCATCTTTTGCCACTTCTTCAGTAACACCAGATAATTCAAATAACATTGTATCAACCCTTACAACTGCTACCCATTCTTCAGGATTACCTTTTCCTTTACCCATACGTACACCAATTGGTTTAGAAGTTTTAGATAAGTGAGGGAAAATTCTAATAATAACTTTACCTTCACGACCCATTCTTCTTGTTGCTGCAATACGCGCTGATTCAATTTGTCTTGCAGTAACTCAAGCGGAAGTTTTGGCTTGCAATCCATAGTCACCAAATGAAACTAGATTTCCTTTAGTAGCTTTCTTTGTATCATGATAGATATTGTGTGGTTTTCTATATTTAGTTTTTTTTGGTTGCAACATTTTTATTACCTCCATCAAGAATTTCACCTTTAGAAATTCAAACTTTAATACCAATAGCTCCATAAGTAGTTTTTGCTGTTGCTTTTGCAAAATCAACATCTTGTCTTAAAGTATGAAGTTTCATTTCACCTTCTGTATATCCTTCAGAACGAGCCATATCAGCACCGTTAAGTCTTCCTGAAACTTGGGTTTTAATGCCTTTAGCTCCAGCTTTTAAAGCAGATCTGATTGATCATTTTTGTGCAGCCCTAAATGAACCACGATTTTCTAATTTAATTGCTATATCTTCAGCAGCTAATCTAGCATTTAATTCTGGTCTTTCAATAGCTATGACACTTATAGACAATTTAAGTTGTTTATTTCTAGTGTGTTTCTGAACTGCTTTTTTAAATGTTTCCAGATTCTTTCCACCTTCACCAAGAATTACACCTGGTTTGGCAGAGTGAATTATTACCATTACATCATTTGCTTGATTTCTTGAAATTTCAATTTGACCAATTGCATATTGTCTTGTAAAAGGTTCAATATATTCTCTAATTTTTTGATCTTCTAAAAGTAATGTAGCGAAGTTGTATTTATCAGCAAATCAAGTTGAATTATGCTTCTTAGTGATTCCGAAACGGAAACCATTTGGATTAACTTTTTGTCCCATATATTTCTCCCTACCTTTCTGATACTTCCACTAATAAGTGTGAAGTCCTTTTGAATATTGAATATGCTCTACCTTGTGATCTTGGTTGAAATCTTTTTAATGTCGGTCCTTCATTAACAACAACTTTTGAAACAAATAACTTTTCGGCATTCATTCCATGATTATTAACTCCGTTTGCAATAGCAGAATTTAGTAACTTGATAAATAATACAGTTGATTTCTTTGGTGTATTTTTAAGAGTCGCTAATGCATCTGATACATTTTGTTCTCTAAATAAGTCAGCAACTAATCTTGCTTTGCGAGCAGAGACTCTTTGTAATTTAATACTTGCATGTGCCTGTGCCATTATTTACGTCCTTTATCATTACCGTGTCCATTAAATTTTCTTGTAGGTGAGAATTCACCAAGTTTATGTCCAACCATATCTTCTGTGACAAAAACATTGATAAATGCTCTTCCATTATGTACTTGGAATTTTAGTCCAATAAATTGAGGAAATATTGTTGATCTTCTAGATCATGTTTTAATAGGTTTCTTAGGAGCACTATCATTAATGATAGCTTCTACTTTTTTCATTAGATGCCCATCAACAAATGGACCTTTTTTAAGTGATCTTGCCATTATTTTTTACCCCTTCTTCTAACTATTAATTTAGTTGATGCTTTTTTCTTACGCCTTGTTTTTACCCCAAGAGCTTTTTTACCTCATGGAGTAACAGGTGCTTTTCTACCAATAGGTTGTTTACCTTCACCACCACCATGGGGGTGATCCACCGGGTTCATAACAGAACCACGGACAGTAGGTCTAATACCTTTATGTCTATTTCTTCCAGCTTTTCCTCAATTAACAAGACCATGTTCTTCATTACCAACAATTCCAATTGTTGCCTTACATCTTGATAAAATTCTTCTAACTTCTCCAGATCTTAATTTGATAACAACATATTTACCACCATCATCTTTACCAAGAATTTGAACTGATGTTCCAGCTGACCTAGCAATTTGACCTCCGGCTCCCGGTTTCATCTCTACATTGTGAACTATTGTACCTTCAGGGATATTTTCAAGTGGTAATGCATTACCAACTTTAATATCAACATTAGGGCCTGAAATAATTTCGGTTCCAGTTTCAAGATTTTTTGGAGCAATAATATATCTTTTCCCCCCATCCTTATACACAATTAGAGAAATATTTGCTGATCTATTGGGATCATATTCAATAGTTTTAACTATTCCCGGAATACCATCTTTATTACGTTTAAAGTCAATAATTCTATATTTTTTCTTAACTCCCCCACCTTTATGCCTGACAGTGATTGATCCTGAATTATTACGCCCCGCATGCTTCTTGAGATTTACAAGTAATGACTTTTCCGGATCATGTCCTGATAGATTCTTCTTGTAATCTAAAGAAGTCATGTGACGCAAACCGTTTGTGATTGCTTTATATTTTTTGATTGCCATTGCTGACTCCTATTCTATATAAGTATATCTGCGGTGATTTCACTTATATTTTTCTTTTAACCGCTTATTTTTCGTCTGTTTTAGTTTCTTTCTTAACTGGTTCTGCTTTAGATTCTTCAACTTTAACAGCTGCTACATTAGATTCATTGTCTTTTGTTTCACCAATCTTTTGTTCTTCCTTAGCTTTTAGCTTTTGAGCGATTTTATCTGCGGCTTTTTGTTCTGCAGCTGATATTCCTATATCTTCTTTTTTATCTTTTTTATCTTTTTTATCTTTATCATTAATTTCTTGAGCAGCTTCCTCAGGAAAAATATTAATCTTTTGGCCATCTTTTAAAGTTACTACTGCTTTTTTAAATCTATTTTTAAATCCTTCAAATCTTCCTAATTTTTTAGGTTTTTTCTGGACCGTCATAATGTTAACTTTTTCAACTTTAACATCAAAAATAAATTCAACAACTTTCTTAACTTGAGCCTTATTGGCTCTAAAATCAACAGCGAATGTGTAAACATGATTTTCCATTTGGGCATATGTTTTTTCAGAAAGAATTGGGTATTTAATTACTTCATTATGATCCATTATTTACCCTCTCCTTCTAATTTTTTTATACTTGCTTCACTAATAACAAGAACATCAGCATTTACAATTTTTTCTACAGATAATGATGCTAATTTAATAGTGGTAATTTTTTGTAAATTATTAGCTGATTTAAAGACTGTTTCATTATTAGTTACAATGAGAACTTTCTTTAAACTTTGCTTAAGTTTTAAATCATCAATGGCTGCAATTAATTTTTTAGTTGAGATTTTATCCAACTTAATATCTTGAACAATAACTGCTTTGTCATTTGCTTTAAGTGTTAATGCTGAATTCAGAGCTAATCTTCTAACTTTCTTATTAATTTTTAAATTATAGTTTCGTTCAGTTGTAGGACCAAAGGCAACTCCACCACCAACAAAAATATTTGAACGTAGTGATGCGGCTCTTGCTTTACCTGTTCCTTTTTGTGCTCATGGTTTTTTACCAGTTCCAGATACTTCACCTTTGTTTTTCACCTTGTGAGTACCTTGTCTTCTTGAGGCTCTTTCCGATAGAATAACATCAAAAATGGCTTGTGTATTAATTTTGACACCAAATATTGATTTCGGTAATGATATATTTGTTTCCATTATTTTTCTCCCTTACCAAAAGGCATTGTTTCTTCAACATTTTCAACTTCTTTAGATTCAACTTGAAGTTTTTCTGCTTCAACACCTTTGACGGTTGCCACTTGTTGTGCTTCTTGAGCATCCGCTTTAGCTTTGGCCGCTTTTGCTTCAATAACTTCAGTCACTTTGTTAAGTGGTTCAGCTTTAGATTTTGCTTCTTTGGTTTTAGTAGCTTCTTCAGATGATTCTTTTGCTTTTGTTTCAACATCTTTTACTTTTGTTTCAACATCTTTTACTTTTGTTTCAACATCTTTTGCTTCTTGAGCGGCTTTAACAGCTTCTTCCATTTCTGCAACAGACATGTCAGTATTAACATCAGCCCCAGCCTTTTTAGCATCTTCAAGCAATTGATTTTTCATCATTGCTTCTTCTACGTTAACTAATTGAACTGCGTTTTTAGATGGTAAACCTTTAACAGCATCTTCAACAATAACAAATGATTTGTTCGGCCCAGGAATCGAACCTTTAATAACAAGAGTATTATTGTTAGGATCAACAAGAATAATTTCTAAATTTTGTTGTGTTCTTCTTACATTACCCATTTGTCCGGGCATTGTCATTCCTTTAACAACTTTATTACCAGCAATATCACCAAGTGACCCAGTTAATCTTACTGGTTTAGATCCTCCACCTCCACCATGAGATTTTGGTCCAATACTTTGATTATGTCTTTTGATGGCTCCGGAGAAACCTTTACCCTTCCCGGTTCCTGTAACATCAACAAGTTCTCCAGGAGTGAATAATGAAGCCTCTAATTTGGCCCCTAAGTCATACCCTTGCATACCTTTGATTTCTTTTACAAATTTTTTAGGAACGGTATTAGCTTTTGCGAAATGTCCTTTTTCTGGTTTTTTTTTGCAAATGAGTTCTAACATCTTCAACACCAATTTGTGTTGCAATGTAACCATCTTTTTCTTTTGTAAATATTGCAGTTACAATATTAGGTTTAACCTCAACTATCGTAACAGGAATTGACTGTCCATGATCTGTAAAGACTTGTGTCATCCCAATTTTTCTTCCTAAAATACCTTTCATTTTACCTCCATTGGCTCTATTACAAGAGCATAGTTTATTCTTTACAACTTATTTTGTTTCAACACTAATTTGAACACCTGATGCAAGTTCTAATCTTTTTAGATTATCAAGAAGTTTTGCGTCTGCATCTTTAATAACAATTAATCTCTTATGAGTTCTCATTTCAAATTGCTCTCTTGATTTCTTGTGAAGATGCACTGATCTTAGAACAGTAAATACTTCTCTTCTTGTTGGAAGTGGTACTGGACCAGATACATTAGCATTAGCAGCTTTAGCAACAGCAACAATTTTCACTGATGCTGAATCAACTAATGATGCTTCATATGCTTTGATTTTGATTTTTAATTCCATGTTCGTTGTTTCCTTTCGTTCTTTTTGAACAGTCTCAACATTAATACCCAATAACCATCAACAACTAATTTTGGTGTATCGGCAACCTAATGTGTCATAGACTTAGTTGCTAATTAATTATATACATAAAATAAAAAAAGATGAAAAATATTCAAATTTTTTATTTTTGCTAAAATCTTTTACTTAATTGGTTGTGTGAATGCTTCAAGTTAAATATATTAATTATTAGATTATCAAATATCATAAAAAGTGTTTTCAGTGAAATATGTTTATATCATTGGTATAGTAAATATATATCAACGATTTTATCTGATAGTAAATTTATTGGAATGTGAGTAGTAAGATATCGTTCATTTAAAGATAAACTAAAATATATAACAATTAATATGAGATCTAAAGTTGTAGTTAAAATACCCATATATATTAAATGTTTTTAGAATTGTTTCTAAAACGTTAAGACGATTACCGTTGGGACTAAAACAATAATGAGTAATACATGAAACCACATGATTGCTCTCATACTAAGCGAACCTCTTTCAGAATATATTATTTGTGCGACAGCACTAATAATTGGACCAAATGTCAAAGGGTATAAAATGCCTCATGAGTCTCATCTAATTTCTAGTTGAAATTGAATGCCCATACTTAAGTCATAGATTCAAATAGCTAAAAAAGTGTATGCATACAAAGATATAAAAGTCACCATTAAAATAAAGAATCATCTAGAAACATCTTTATATGAATACTTTCTTTTTTTAGCGATAACTTGTTTCATAAATAAATTATAAAGAAAAATGCTATTTCTTAGCACTTCTCTGCTTTCAAGTCTGATGACATAAATTTTTAGCAACTTTGTGAAAACATTATAGTTTAGTGAATATGCTGAAATAACACAACTTACTACACTAATAATATTTCAAAGTTTTTTACCGCTATTCTTGTAGATGGGCAACATTTCATATTTGTTGTAATGCTTCAACTTTTGGTAGATGTTGTTGAATCGAGTTTTGTGCTATCTTTTACCTTTATCATAAGCAACTCCAGCAGCTTTAGGTGCTCGAGATTTTTTAGAAGTAGCAACCAAAATACCAATCGAAATTATAAATGGTATGATTTGGATTAGGGCTTGATATGTTTGCATGGATTTTTGATAAACAGCAATATTTTGACCAACTGAATACAACATTCCAAATGCAAATGCAGCAACAAATATGTATATAACATTCCATTGTCCAGCAATCATTAATGCTAATGCAATAAATCCTAATCCCGCTACATTGCCATCAAATTGTTTATTGACCTGTGCATACATAGCACCAGCTAAAGTAGCCAAGACACCAGATATAAGAACACCATAATATCTAGTTTTAACAACATTTATACCTTGAGAATCAAGTGCCTGAGGATTTTCACCAGCAGCCTTAAATCTTAAACCTCATGGTGTCAGTTTTAATCATGCTCAACTAAAGCATGTTACTAATATACCTATAAGAAGTATTAGTCCAAATACATAATTAAAATCACTGGTTAGATACTTTTCTCCACCCACTCTTCACTGAACAAAGTTCATTGGACTAGATATAGTACCACCTTTATATTTTCACATAAACAAACCAAGTGCTCCAAATAATAGATTCATAGCGGTTCCAGCGATAATTTGATTTGCTTTAAGCGTTATTGTAGCAAAACCAAATAAACCACCAATTATTATTCCGGAGAGCATGGCAATTAAATAACCAACAATCTGCATAGGTCCTTTTAGATCAAAACTCTTAGAAAGCAACCAATAAACCAATGCTCCACCTACCATCATTCCATTAATGGCGATATTAACTGTTCCTGATTTTTCAGAGAACATTCCAGCAGTAGCAGCAATAGACAGAACAACTGCTAATAATATTCCGGTAGTGATTATTATCATTATTTGCTCCTTGCTAATACTTTTTTATTTATTGTTACAACTAATCTTAATTTAGCATCTTTTGATAACTTTGAATTTCTTATGTTCAATTTATCATATTCAATAAAAGCCAAGTTTCTTCTGATTTTTTCCTTTTTATTAATCATATCAATGTGTTTTTTATAATCCTTTTTCAATTTCACTAATTGTTGCACATTTCTACTTTTGTCATGCTTAATTAATGACTTAAGACCATTTATTTTGCTTGTTAAATTTTTCATTGATTTTAAATAACCATCTGACTTAGAACGTCTTAATTCCCTGATTTCTTTTCTAAGATCTTTAATTATGTTTTTATTTTTCATTAATATTAACACATTGGTGTTTAGAGACATTTTTGCAAATGAAATAGAAAGTTTTCTTTTATTATGTAAATGAGTGTTTACATACGATTTACTTATTTGATAATTTAACTTTATTTCTTCATTAAATAATTTCATGTGCAAATCATTCACTTTCGTTTGATTATCCCTCTTTAAAATTTTGTATAAAATAAGTTTGTTTTTGTATTCATCAGATTTTTTATCACTTATTAATTTCAGTTTATCATATAACTTATTTTCACTTGATTTGTTGCTAATAATTAAAATCCCTATTTCTTGTTTTTTTCGTATCATTAATTGTTTATAAATAAATGATAATGGTTTAAATCTATAAAATAATGTGGATATTGCAGCAAAATAAATCATTATAGAAAATACTAATGAAATGAGTTCATTTGCATATGCCGGAGGCAATGAAGTGATGCTAAACCCTGAAACCTTAAATACACCATATAGTATACCTACAGGCACAATACCAATTGGGTTACTAAATGCAAGCAATGCCAAAGCTATTCCATCAAATCCTATTGCCGGAAGTGTATTTGATGTAAAGGTTGGCATTGATCCTTTGGCACCAAAGTAAAATATTACACCCAATAATCCAGCTAATAAAGAAGAAATGACTAATGATGTAATAACAGCTTTCTTGGTGTTTATACCAGCATATTTTGCTCCATCAATATTTATGCCCGTCATTTTAAGATTTTTCCCCAAAATAGTGAATTTCAATATCAAGAAAATAGTTATCACAGCAATGATGGTCACAATAACTGCAATTTGCCATCCTCCATCTGTCACAATCCCGCTATTGGCAAAAGTGTGATTAGTATATTCCGATTCACCAGATGAAGTCATATATTTTCTGCTTCCTGGGTCAACTGTGTATGTAAAAATATACTTTATTAAATAAAATATAATTCAGTTTAATAAAATTGTACTTACAACTTCATGAATATTAAATATTGTCTTTAATAGCCCTACTATTAAACCTATAAATCCAGCTATTAAAGCGGCTATAATAAACAATAATGGAATTGCCAAAACTTTATTCATATCATTGAAAACAGTTAATGAAAGATACATAGCAACACCTCCACCTGCTAACATTTGCCCGGAAACACCTATATTAAAAAGCCCAGTCTTAAATGCAAAAGCATTGGCTAATCCAGACATTGTAAATATTGATACAAAAATTAATAATTGATTAATTGTTGCAGAATTTTTAAATGATGATGTGAATAATTGGGAAATAAAATCAATTGGATTTGATCCCATAATCCAAACAATAATAGTTCCAGCAAGAAGCCCAAGGGAAATAGATATTAGCGAAACTTTCACTTTATTAGCATTTGTTCTAGTTTCTTGCTTATTTGCATGTTCTTTAAATGCATCATAATAATTTTTAAGCATTATCCACTTCTCTCTTGGCCATAAATTCACCAACCTTATTCCTAGTTATGTTTTTAGCATTTAATTCTCCAGTAATTTTGCCGTCATTAAAGACAATGACACGATCTGCAAGAGATAATATTTCATCTAATTCATAAGATATAAGCAAAATACCTTTTTTCTTTTGTTTTTCAATTAAAATAGCATCATGAATATTACTTATAGCGCCTAGGTCAAGACCTCTTGTGGGCTGAACTGCCATTAATAAATTATGAGGTTTTTTCATTTCTCTTCCAACAATCGCCTTTTGTTGATTCCCTCCTGAAAGAGATCTTGATATTGAATCACCATTGTTAGATCCTCTAACATCAAAATCATAAACAACTCCTAATGAAAAATCGTTTGCAGGTCCATTTTTGATAATTCCATACTTTGAAAAGGGATGTTTATAAAATATTTGCGATGACATATTGTCTTTAATGGTCATATCAAGAATCAAGCCATATTTATGTCTATCTTCTGGAATATGAGAAAGACCTTTTTCATATCTTCTTCTGATTGATGACTTTGTTAAATTATACCCCGAAAGTCAAATTGATCCAGAATCTGATTTTGTTAATCCAGATATAGCAAGCGCCAACTCTGATTGGCCATTACCTTCTACGCCAGCAATTGCAACAATTTCTCCCTCATTAACATGAAAACTTACATTATTAAGTGTTTTCTTCTTAGAGTCATGATCTATAACCGTTAAATTTTCTACCTTTAGAATGTTATTGTTCTTTGAAGCATCTATGAATTTGTTCTTGACATTAATAATTTCTTTACCAACCATCATTGCAGCCATTTTTTTAACGGTTGTCTTTTTAACATCACAAGAACCCACAACTTTGCCTCTTCGTATAATAGTTGCATTATTAGCAATCTCTTTTATTTCTTCTAATTTATGAGTAATTAAAATAACTGTTTTACCTTGCTTTTGAAAATTCTTCACCAACCTTAAAAAACCATTAATTTCCTTAGGTGAAAGAACTGCTGTAGGTTCATCAAAAATAAGTATATCTGCTTTTGAATATAACATTTTCAATATTTCAACTCTTTGTTGCATACCAATAGGCATATTGCTAACCTTTGTTTTAAAGTTAATATTTAGTCCAAATTGTTTAGATAAAATTTGAATTTTTTTCTTTGACTTAGATAAATCATTATATATATATCCTTTTCTATCTTCTCTACCTAAAACAATATTCTCGACTGCATTATAAACATCAACAAGCTTAAAATGTTGGTGCACCATACTAATGCCAAGAGAAGTTGCATATTTAGGATCATGAATAGTCACTTGTTTACCATTTACTTTGATATAACCACCATTAGGTTGATATATACCAAATAAAACGGACATTAAAGTTGATTTACCAGCACCGTTTTCGCCAATTATTGCATGGATTTCACCTTTATTAATGGACATGTTTATTGAATCGTTAGCGATTATTTTTCCAAATTTCTTTGTTAAATCCACAAATTCTATAATTTTATTTACCATATATCCTTTCTAAATAAAATTAAAGCATTATTACTAAGATTTAGCATATAATAACTTTAATTTTTTGTATTAATTACCTAACTGCATTAGCTGCTGCAATAATTTCTGCAATTTCAGAATCATTTACATTTGTGGCAGCTTTTAAAGATGCTTTCATATCTGCAAGGGAAGTTTTATCGATTCCAGCTAATGAAATACCTGAACCTTGATTTGATAATTTACCTGTGTAAATTTTACCAAGTCCTAATGTTGAAACATTATCATATATTGCATTTATAGTATCTTTTGTTGCTTTTTTTAACGCTTTTGTTATTGAACCAAATACTAGTGCTTGGTCACTACTTCCAATAATGTTGTGAAGTATAACATCTACGCCAATTATTTGACCATGACTTGTTGCCTTAACTGCTGCAAGAGCATCATTATATTGCGGTCCACCAACAGCCATAAGAAGTTCTACACCCTCACTAGCCAATAAATCAGCAGCTGTTTTTGATTTTCCTCCGACATTAAAATTATCAACAAATCCGCCGTCTTCAATTGCCACATCTGGTGCTGATAATGCTTTTAGGTGTTCATTAAAATAACCTATACCAGCCTTAAACGGATTTATGAACGCAGTTACTGGTGGTATATTAGCTCCACCATATACACCAATATTTGGTGTTACTTCATCAACAGATAAAGCCTTAGCTGCTGCAAGAACACCCATGACAAATGAAGGTGCTTTCATATCAAAAACTATAGAAGCAACATTTGCTGCTTGAACCATTGTCTTATTTTCTCTCTCAACATCTAATGTGCCATCTACAAATACGAATCCCATATTAGGATTAGCTGGAGCAAACTTAGATAGAGGACCATTATGATGAAATCCTGAAGCAACAATTAATTTTCCTCCACTAGTCTTAACTGATGAATAATTATTAAGTATTTCCGATGGTTCACTTGGAGATTTAACATTTGAAGTAAATATGCCTTCTCCTGTAACACCCCTTGCCTCTTGCATTCCCGTTAATGATGATTCATTAAAGGATTTGTCTTTAATTGATCCACCATCAGAAACAAAAAATGTATTTGCCATATTCATATCTGTTTGGACAACTGTCGATTCATAATAAGGAATATTTTTTATTCCTCCACTACTACTACCACATGCAACAGCTGCAGTTACTGATGTTAAAATTGCACCCATAGCTCCTATGTTTAATAAAATTTTATTTAATTTTTGCATTTTTTTCCTTTTCTAATATTTTAGTACATAAAATATTTGTTTAATTTCCTTCTACATTATTTATTTAATTTCCTTCTACATTATTGATTATAAACTACTTTTCAAGAATGTCAATATTTAATAAATCTACAAAAATTCTTTCATTAAACCATCTTTATAAACACGATCAATGATGCCTCCTCCTAAACATTTGTTACCATCATAGAAAACGGCTTGTTGGCCAGGAGTAACAGCTTCAAATCCTTCAGAATATTTTAAAACAACATTATCATTATTTCAAGTCATGGTGGCCGAAACAGCATCTGACTTATATCTAAATTTAACCATCAAATTTTTAGGTACATAATTTTTGATGACTCAATTCATATCAGTAATTAAAGCTTCATCGGATAATAAATACTCTTTATTAGAAAGAGGTGCTGCATAAATAATTTTTTTCGAAAGATCATGACCAGCTACATAATAAGGTTCAGTCATACCACCTAAGTTTAAACCTTTTCTTTGACCAATGGTGTAATACATAACCCCAATATGTTCACCAATTTTCTTTTTGGTGATAATATCAATAATATCTCCTGGTTGAGCCGGTATGTAATTTTGTAAAAACTGAGCAAAATCTCTTTCGCCAATAAAACATATACCAGTAGAATCTTTTTTATTAGCAACAACTAAGTGATTGTCATTGGCGATTTTTCTGACTTCTGATTTTGTAAGATTTGCCAAAGGAAATAAGACTTTCTTTAATTGTTGGTGCGTTACTTGCGATAAAAAGTAAGTTTGATCTTTTCAATGATCATGCGGCATAGATAAAATTCCATCTTTAACATCAGCATAATGACCCATAGCAATATAATCAACATTAGGAATATGTTTTTCAACCCAATCATGGAAGGCTCCAAATTTAATATATTTATTGCAAAGAACATCAGGGTTTGGTGTACGGCCTTTTTTGTATTGATCAATGAGATCTTTAAAGACATCATCTCAATACTCGGTAATAAAATCTACTCTTTGAACTTTAATTCCAATTTGTTTACCAAGTGCAACAACATCTTGTCAGTCTTGTTCTTCTGGACAAATAACTTTATTTTGCGTCGGATTGCCTAAAATATCGTTATTAGCAGTAGAGTCTCAATTACGCATAAAAACACCAACCACTTCATGGCCTTGTTGTTTTAAGATATATGCGGTCACTGCTGAATCAACACCACCTGACATTCCAACTACTATTTTTAACATGGTTTTATTATAAGTGTTTTGCTATATTTTTTTAATTCTTCTTTGGGTGACTCACAATTAATCTTTTTTATTCTAAGTTATATTTGAGGAACATTATGGATTTTCTTCTAAGTATAAAGTCTGGACAACTGTGTAATATTATTGATGACAATGGTTATTTTAGTGAAGTATAGAGAGTCATATAAAATAACGATCACTTTAGTGATTGTATGAATGCACCATTAAAGGTCTTTTGTTAATGTTTTCTGTTTGTATTAAGTTTTATATATTTTAGTTTAGTTATGAACTATAGTGATATCTGTTGATTATGAATTTGCTTTTGCCAAAATACCCCCACAAGTTATTACATGAAATCATAAAGTTGCTAAGAAGTTATTAAAAATTAATACTAAAGCAAATAGATCATTTGCTTTACTACATCATTATCGTTATAATTTGTTTATGAAAAGCAAGCGCAGATTATTAATCGCCAGTTTATTAATAGTTATAAAATAACAGTATAAAATTTTATTCATGAACTATTAACTGGATTATAATAATAATGGTTGTTTGGATATTGATATTCTCATCTCAATGCAGTATCAACTTGCATCAGCCATAATTTTATTGAGGATATTAAAAGATAAAGAAGAAAACAACATGATAGATAAAGAATTTGAAAAAATGAAAGCCTTAGCAGCTAAAAGAACCGCTAAAACTATTACAAAGAAAGAAAGAAAAGACCTAGAAACTTATGAAAAAGAACATCTCGGGAGAAAAGATTTTAGTTATGAAAGTGAAATCAATTAATAAATAAATTGAAAATGGTGGGTTCATCATTCGTTTTTAAAGAC
Organism: Candidatus Mycoplasma mahonii; assembly: GCF_030550815.1. Taxonomy (GTDB): domain Bacteria; phylum Bacillota_I; class Bacilli_A; order Mycoplasmatales; family Metamycoplasmataceae; genus Mycoplasma_O; species Mycoplasma_O mahonii. The sequence goes on from NZ_CP114583.1 coordinate 513,767, forward strand.
CAATAAGGGAACCATAATTCCTTTTTATGTTTTAACTATATGTAGATTACCAACCATAGTTGGTTGTAAAATAAGAACCATAGTTCCATAATACATCTATGTGAGAACACAACGAAATCATCAATGAAGCAAAGATGCTAGAAAAAATTAGAAAGCTATTAGGATTAACAATCGAGGATTTTGTTTATCAAATGAATTGACCAAATGTTAAGTACTATGATTATATTAAAAATGGTCGTAAAAGACCTGGAGAAACAGATAAGAAAATCACTCATCCTACCATCTACAAGGTTTTCACCGGAATTAATAAGGCTATTAGCCAACATAATAATTGAAAAGAAAACAGCAGTGAGATTACTGCCATTGTGATTAGTTATTTAATGCCTAAAGCTTAGATAATAAATGTTATTTATTAATTAGTTTTACTTTTTCTTTTAAAGAAAGTAAAAAATCTTCGATATTAATCACCTGGATATTAGTCATGGATTGATCAAAACATTTTTAGTAATGCCAGAATGGGTAATGATAGATTGAAGATAATTATAAAAATTAACAAAATTATTGTCATGAGTTAAACATATATCTAGTTCATTGTCAATTTATTTTGAATTTTATGGGATTACATTAAGGAACTTTATTATGCTCTTAGTAGAAGTTGTATTGTAATTATAATAAGGTATCTTTAGCAAAATTAATAAAGCATTAACGCTTTGTTTTACTATGATTAGATAGCATTATGTTTGAAGGTGTTGCGTTCTTATCAAGTTCATTTTTGGATGATATTTTCGGACCAATTGTAGTTAGAGCAACAAAGGGAACAGTAACAACAGAACCCATAAGTATTACTTTGACATTTCTATTTTTCATATTTTTATTATACACTTTCTGTTTTATTTATTTTTTTACAAACTTCAGTAAATATTTTTACATGACTCGTTTTAATTTTATTTAAGTCATCAATAATTTTATCTCAATTAAGTTTTCTGTCATTATAAAATCATGATACAGACTCGGCAAAGTTATTAAACAAATGTATATTTGTACCTTTTTTCTGTGACTTAAATTCTGCTCCAGGTATTCTTTCAAGTGATGTTTCAAATGACATTTTTTTATCAAAGATTAATATATTATTAATATCTATTTTATTATCTTTATAAAAACATTTAAAAAATGAGGTACAAACTTCCATTGATCTATCCATAGGTTCCATATCTTTTTTGTTATCACCATCTCCCACATAAAATATGCATAAATCCATTGTTTTAATAGATACATTTGCATAAATTTGCATAGTTGCAAATTTTATCCTACCCTCAATTTCTTTTTTCCTTTAATCACTGTTTTTGCATTTTCCGATTGCAATGCAATTGATGACAACCTCACTAACATGATGGTTTAAACCACTATAAAAATTAACTTAAGTATTAGATTTATCCCCTTCAACTGAAATCACCAAAATATATTTCATTAGAATATATCAGAAATAACATTTCTGGCCTCTTCTATATCCGGATATCCAGAAAAAAATCCTTCCTCATATTTTTTAGTTAAATTATTGCCTGGCTTAAGAGTTTTGGATAATTTTGAAACAATATGTTTGTCTGCAGATGCCTCTAGAGAATATATCTGTTTTTTTGATGTTACAGAAGAGACCGATAGAGGATTATGTGTTGTAAAGATGAATTGAGTATTATTTTTTTCAAATTCTCTTATCATGATGAATTTAAGAACATTTATAAGCTCTTTATGCAAAGAAGTTTCAATTTCATCAATGAGGACTAATCCACCTTTAAAATTTTTTGATTTAACACCGCTAATGATTCTATAGATATTATTAATAAAATGGAGTGTTCCGGTAGATAAAACATCTAATGATTGAAATTTACCAGATGTGACAATCTTTTCTACAACACCTTTACCCTTTAAATTTATTCATACTAGTTTTTCAAAATTTGGATCTGCCAGTTTAATGATCTTGTTTAATTTTTTTTTACCAATAATAGTTGACATCATAGGCAAAATATCGGAAGCCAATTTAGGTATATATTCCTCATTAATATCTGCAATAAAATGAGGAATTGTGTTATTTGAGGACGAAAATTTCATTGTTGGAGATGATATATTTGATAAGTATTCAATAATAATGTCTTCTTTGTTGAATTTAGAAACATTTTCTGATTGGAAAGAAAGTGACATGTGGCCATCAATAGATAATGTGTATAATACATCAATAACATCAGATCCCACCTCAAGAGTTAATTCAATTTGTATAGGTACTTTATCATCATTCGAAAAAAGTTTATGAAATCTTAAAAGCAAATTTAAAGTTTGTTCTTTTCAATTTTGAAATAAAGGCCCCTTCTCATTTTTAATTTGATGCTGGATATCTTGTGTAGAGAGTGTTGATGACTTTTTATTCTTAAATAAATCCATTTTATTAATTATAATATTTCTCATAACTGCGTTTTCAATTGTCTCATTAAAAGAATACGAAATTAACGTGATAGCATGCAAGATCGTTGTTTTCCCGATTGAATTTATTCCAAACAATGCAACATATGATGGAATACCATATTTACCATCAGCTGTCTTCTTAAATATATCAAGTAAAATTTCTTTTTCAATTTTATTTGTATTAGAGCGTAAATTAAAATTTACTTCTTTTATAGACTTAAAATTCTTAATTTTTATATTTAATAAACTAATATTCATAATTAACTCATTTCTTAGTATCAATATTATAACACAGTGTTAAAAAAATTAACACATATATTATTTTTTTTGGTAATTATCCCCTTATGGTAGGTAAATAATTATATTAAGAAAAGAGCAGTTATTTCTGCTCTTTTTTTGTTTTTCTTTGGAGGCAAATTGACCGATTTGTCTAGCAGGTCTTGGAAAGCTTTGGGTCTTTTGGGAATTTTTTTAGGTTTTTTATTTTTCATTATCTTAGATCCTTTTTTATTTCTGATAAAAGATCTCTAATATTTATTTTATAATCAATAAATTCATTTATATTACGTTCTGTAAAGTGTAATTGACCTTCACCTATATTTCCCCTGTGTTGTTTATCATTAAAGTATTTATTGTTTATTATTTGATATTTTTAAATAAATAATATTCTATTTTATCTCTTTAAACAGTTATAAATATAAATCAATCGGCTTCTTTAGGTTTTATTTGTTGAAAATTAATATCAAAATTTGATGTGTTCTTGTCCATAAAACTCAATGCTTTTTGTACTATATGTTTACTTGAGTCCATATTTTTATCATTTGCCCTATTTGCCTTAACTTCTATTTTTTCCCCTTCATATCAAAAATCATAATTTCCATTGTTGAAATTTGGGTCTTTTTGTTTTGAAGGCCATTATAGTTTATCATCAAAAAAAGATTTTAAATGTCCTTCTCCTCATTTTTGTCCAAATGGTCTTGGGGGGATTTCATATAAATAATGATATATGGTCCAAAGTCCCAACTCTATAATGATTATTAACTTCATATTGTCGTTTATAAAAAGATAAGGAAAATTATCCACATGAATGGTTAACTGTAATTACTTACACTTTAGTCAACTATCTTTTTTATTATAAATAGAATTAATGATTATAAGTAATATATGTAGCAAAACAACATCATTATTATTTACATCATATTTATGTATAAAAAAATGGATTGATCTATTTTCATTTAATCATTAGGACAATATAACTCCTTTTATCGATAATCTGTTTATGAACTACTTCAAATAAATGTTTTTATCAAAATATTTTTTGGAATTGATATGTAATACTTTTATAATGAATGTAATATTATCTGATGCTTTCACTATTGATGTGTGAATTTTTCACTTATATTTTATTTAATGTAATTTTCAATGCTTAAGTCTTGCAAATTCACACCATCAACTCAAATATTGATTTTTTTATTATCTTCATAATATTCTTTCACATTACGATAAACCTTGCTTTGGAATCATGGAGAGAGAATATAATTATATTGACACGATATGCCTGAGTTCCTTAAAAGCTTTTCAAACATCAATAATTTAAATGGTCCGGTTTGGATCTTCTCATCAACAGAACCAGATGTTTGTTGTCATTTCTTTTCAAAGATAGTGAGATGATTACGAGCAAGACACAAGATAAATCCATCAGGATTTATTTTTTTAGATAAGACTTTACTAATATGTTCATTGCTGAATTGATCAAGATTATGTAATTTAAGCGCATGATAAATCTGACCTTGTCTGCCATAATAAGCCATCAGTTTATCACCTTCAAAAATTTTATATAACTCAGATCGCAGAGTACTTTGTTTAATAGGTTCCAAAGTAAAACCAGCTTTAATGATTCAGTCTTTTAAATAGGTATCTTCTTCAAATCGAATGCCATGAAGATTTGTGTTAGATCCTCCAGCACCAGTTCCTTTATTTTTGATAATCATAATTAGTTATTATTACCTCCTGGACATCTTGTCGAGAAGCGCCTTTACCACCAACTAATCTTTTAGCTTGCACAACACTCATGTTAAAGTCTTGATATAAGTCTTTAATGAGCTCGGTATGGTGATTAGAGACCATAAACATAACTCCCGCTTGATGAAGTTGTTGGCAAACTAATGCTAGACTCTTTTGTCCTTCCACACCAAATCCACCTTTTTGATAACTATCAAAGCCATTTGTCCCCTTTTCATAATCATAGGGTGGATCAAAATAAACAAAGTCACCCTTCTTGGTATCATCAAGAATTTTTTCAAAGCTCTTGTGCATAATAGCAATATCATTATTTGTCAAATAATCAGCTAAATCCTTTAAATTAGCAAAATCATGTGTTTTAACCTTTTTCTTTTTGCCAGAAGGAACATTGAAAAACCCAGCAGCATTAACACGATAAAGACCATTAAAGTCAGCTTTATTTAAATAAATGAACCTAGCTGCTCTAAGAAGGCTTGAGTCTTTCATGGAAAGCATTCTTAAGTCTTGAGTATCATTACGGTCGATGCCTCTAATCTTGTTAAAGAATACTTCTGAATGACCATATTCCATTAGTAATAAGTATTCTCTTAATTGTCTAGATCTTGTTTTAATAACTCGATAAGCATTAATTAGCTCACGATTAAGATCAGATATATAGGCCTTTTGGGGTAATAAATGCCATAATAAAGCACCGCCACCTACAAATGGTTCATGGTAAGTATTAAATTGTCTAGGAAGCCTTTGTGCTATTTCATTGACCAGTTGTCTTTTACCGCCGACTCATTTTACAAAAGGATCTATGGTTGGTTTATTCACTTAGATATTATATACCAACTATGGTTGGTTAAAATAGTAAAAAACATAAAAATATAATAAAAAAGAAAATTATATTTAATTCTAAAACAAACTCCTTTTGAGTCTGTTTTTTTGATCGGCCTAATAGTGTTTATAACATTAAAACATTTCTTTGATGTTATTAATGTTAATGTAGTTTATATTCAACATATCCAGGAATCCCTCGAATTTTTGATCTAGAACAAAGTCGCCAACAATGTTTAGCTTGGAGATTTTATCTGATTCAAGTGAATAACGCTTCATTAAGGAATACTTATAAAACTGGACTTGACCAACGGCTATATAAATAGAATTTTTATATGCTTTAACCTCATTGATAATATACTTTTCATTTTTTTTAACTAATAAATCTATGCCATCTTTTTCTGGTTCTGCCTCATAACCTTGTGCAACTGCATAATCTCTAATAATTTTTAATAATTGAGAATGCTTGATTGCTTTATCTTTGGGAGAAGTAGTGGTGATGGTAGCTCCAGTATCTTTCCGTTCATTCACTTCTTTTAAAGAATCTAATGATAATGTTTCTTGCGATAAAATTAGATCATATGGTAAATAATATCACTTTTTTGAAGAATCATATCAAAATGCATTTCAAATCACTTTTCTTGTACTAGGACCATTACCCGTTGCTATTGGCAATATTTGACGAACTTTAGCTCTTATGTTCTTGTTATCAGGCATAAAACCTTGTTTCCGAGCTTCTTTTTCAATATGGATGGCGATGTCTGTGGAAGTTCCTGGTTTAAAGTTGCGGTGGATGAAATCAAATCATCCTTCATAGTTTTTTTTCATAAATAAATTATCTCAATAATAGAAAAATAAACAAGGATCCATGGATCCTGTGAGAAGATATGGGTTTTTAATGGAAAAATATTATTTATGTTTTTCTATTGAGTTTATTTTTACTCTATATACAACGTTTTTGCTTGTCAGATTTGTATCATTAGAAAATTTTGTTGCTATGTCCTATGTATCCCCCGGAAGTTAGTCCAAGCATTTCTTTTTTGAAAATCAAAAATTTGTTCAACTGATCTAATGGTCAATTTATGATCTTTTATTATTTCCCCATGCTGAATTCCGCCTTTAAAATAAAGATCATAATTGATACTAACGGTGTCTCCATGTACTATTAAATATATTTTATATAATTATTTATTGATTGCGTAACAATAGTTACCACTTATGTGATTGAGATGAATTACTTAATCTTTACATACATTTATACTGCGCATATTTAATGGAGAAGTTTATATTAGACGTTTCTAAAAATTATCTAAAAGTAATTAGGCTGATGAACATAAAATAAATAATTATTTATGTGATTATAGTTATTTTGCATTAGAGTTTGTTCATAAATAAATTAATGGACTAGATGCAAAATAATATACTTAAAATAGAATTTAGTATTTATAATTTCTTAAAGATAAAAAAATAGATATTTAAACTTAATTAGAATTAACTCTATTAAAAGACTCTTTGATGTATTGTTGTATTGCATCAAAATCATTTTTAGATTCAATTTCAAAACAAGATTTAAGCGTTCCTCAATGGCCTTTATCGCCCATTCATTTATATTTTGGGTTATCCTCTGACATTTTGTCTAAATCCAATTGAATTAATATCTTCTTCCTTCTGAAAATTACCTCAGCAAATGTCTTCGAGGTTTTTCAAACTCAATAATCTTTATTCTTTACTAACTCAACATATTCATCAAGACTATGCATATATTCAGTTACTTTATGAAATATTTTTTGTAATTGAGGGGAGAGCGTTTCATATCTCTTTAAATTTGTTATGCCTTTATTCCCAAATTTATTTATCACATCGATTGCACTTTCGTAGTCAACCGGCTTATTAGTATGAGCATCCATGATTTCTATAAATTTGGTTTTATTTTGGATAATATTTTCATTATTATTGGAAATCTTTTTCTCCTTAGTATCTTTAATATATTCAAGATTAAAATATTTAAATCCTCCATAAAAACTAAATCTAAATAACTCTAATCCCGGGATAAATTTTGTAGCCGCAAGAGTCCATTTATCAAATTCTTGAGCAACCAATATTACTCTAATGTTTCAATTTATGTTGTCTGCTCGTTTATCAAATATATCTTTAACCTCTAAGTAAAATTGTCTTTTATTTGTTTTTAATCAGTTTTTATAAAAGAGTGACTGGATAAGAGCATCTTCTATTTTGTCCCTTTTATATTCTATAATTACAGGTCTGTTATCGGAATCAATTGCAAGTGTATCAATTCTGCCTTCAGTTTCTCTGGCATTAGCTACAGTAACCGTTATTCTATACTCACTATCAATTTTATCTGCACCAACTATTTCATTTAGGTGCTCTTCAAAATATTTATGTATTTTTTCTTCTTTAAATCCTTTATCCTGATTTATTTTTAAAATATTTAATTCCTGTGTTTTATAAATTATATTTTTTGACATAAATAAATTATATACCAATAATAGTTTGTAAATTATTTAATCAAAAGATGTTCTGTCCACACCTAAGTGCATCTAAAAATTTCATTATAAAAGCCCTTTGCCTTACAATTGGTTTGTAGACTAATTAGAAAGAAAAGTGGCCAATGAAATTATACAAACATTTAGCATTAGATAATGCCAACAAAAAATTATTAGGATATGACATTAGTAGGGAAACAGGCATATCCAACGGAAAGATAAGAAGATGCTTGAATAGCTGTAAAAGAGAAGTGTGAAGGAAAAATAAACAAAACTATTGACAAGGTTCTCGCATCCGCATCTATTATAGTTTCAAGCAATACTAGCAGCAAAGAGATCAGAGGAAAGTTAATTGGGATTATATGTGTGCTTCTTAATCTGAAGTAATTTATCTAAACTTTATTAAGGTTTGTAAGCATTTATTCCACGAAAAAATACTGGGAGTAAAAGCTAAAAGATCCGTTGATGAATTTATGAAGGAGTTCAAAAAAAGATATCATGATGGATATGCACCTAAAAGGAGTTGAATATATTACATGGCAAAATCCCCACATTATAGTTTTATTTATAAATGATTACCAAGCACTAAAAAGCCCTTTTTTAGTCTTAAATCAGATGATGAACGCAAAAAACCAGTTAAATATAACAGTATCGAAGTAAGGCCTGACAAGATACTATTAAGGCAACAACCAAATAACTATGAAATAGATAGTGTTGTTGGAAAAAGAGCTGATGATCAAGCCCTACTAACCCTTATTGATATCCATAGCGGAAATTTCTATTCAGCCTTCTATGATCGAACAATGATAGGTTTCAAAAAAGCTTTAAAGACATTATAGAAACAAATGATATAACTATTAATACTCTCACCATAGATAATGACGGTGAAAATAATTTGCTTCATGAAATCATCGATATAAGTAAGCTGTTTAATTGTCATCCATATTGTTTAGGAGAAAAAGGGACACTAGAAAATAAATATAGAATTATAAGAAGATTAATCCCTAAGGGGAAAAATTTAAATAAATATACAAATAAAGATTTATTAATCCTAAATAAATTTGTCAATAACTACTATTCAAAAACATTTAATAGAATATAATTAAGCAGAACCAATAACGGCATTGAAAGATCTTTTTTCATTACTGAAAATTAGGTCCACTTACCCCTGGACAAAACAGAATTAAAATCTTTATTATTATCATTATTTTTTAGCATGAATAACCCAAACAAGTAATATCTATAAAAAGATTCATAATAAATATTAAACTGGTAAAAAAACTTATTTCTATTGCATTCAGTAGGTTTTTCACCACCAACTTATTTTACAAAAGTCCTTATGGTTGGCTGAGTGAACAAAAATTTATATTTTATTTATTTTGAGAAATAAATTATCATCAAATATGTTTTTTTGAATAAGTACATTTTTAGATAAATCTATTATTTCATTAATATTAGTTGATTCTATCAATTTTAAGAATGAGGAAATCTTTAATGCACCAATATCTTGATTCCTTCTATCGATTTCAAATTGGTAATTTGATGCTAAGTCTCTTGATATCGATGGAGCTAAAAATAAAACTGAATCAGATTTTGAATTTGTCATATGTCTGATTGTAGATTGACTTTCGTTAATATGTTGTGACACACCTCTTAATAAGGTAACTTCGACATTTATCTTTCTGCCAAAATATTTTAATTCTATGTCTGGTTTCCCTCCAGGGGCGGGTGCCGTAGGAATATAATGGTCATCGTAATTAAGATTTAAATTAATGTCAATATTTTTGTGTGTTTTGAAAATAATTAACCCAACTGCCATTTCTAATAAAACGAATTTAGGAACATATAATAACTCGCTTATATTCACTTTTGTCTTATTCATACAGCAATTTAATAATTCTGAACAATCTTCAAAAGTTAATTTTTCAATTCAATAATTTATAAAATCTATTTTATTATGTCTTTTACCTGTGGGAACAGAAATTCTGTTTGATAATTTTTCTCAATATTTTTTGTCTGACAAAGTTGAACAATGAATTATCAAATTTAATTCATCCTGAATATTGATTTCCTCTTTTAATTCTACTATCATTTCTTTATTATTTTTTTTAATAAAATCAAAGGAAGATGTTAAAAATAGTTTTCTTTTAATATCGTCAATGACCTCATTTCTATTTTCAAATTCATTCATATGGAATGAAGATGATCAATGCTTTTCAATATCGCTCTTAGTATTATTTTTTAATAAGAATTTAATGGACTCCATGCTAGAGTCTTTTGAACAACACAACGCATAAAATTGTTGCTCATTAATTTGCTTAGTTAAGCTAAATGCTTTTAAAAAAGTTAGATAAACCTGTTGATTATTTTTTGTTCCAGGTTTCATATAACTACCTATCAAGATGTGTTTTATAGAGTGTGATAAAATAGAAACCAAATCAACATCATCATTCAATAATTGCTTTCCTTTTTCAGTAATTATAATAGGTAGATCCATTATTATTGATATTAAACCAAGTTCCATAATTACTGAAAAATGTGTAGAAAATCTGGAAGGCCAACCCTTATCAAAATGACTTTCTTTGTGATTTTGTGGATTCTCTTTGATAACTATTGCCACTTCTTTATCTGATAACTTTTCATTTTTCTTTCTTTTATTCAATATTTCAGAAGAAACTTTGGTTGGCTTATATACATGAATTCTAATCAATTCTTTTTCAATGTCCATGCATAATTCATTAGTTAATTTTTGATTCTCAAAATCACTGATAACTAATAAAAATTCTAAAATTCTCAATGGATTTCTCAGTGTCTTTGAAAAAGAAATTGGTTTGTATCTATTTCTTGACATTTTTATCTCCAATTACTAAATATTCAATAGCATCATTTCCTGAATTGTTATGAAATGAATAATGAAAACTTCTTAATTTGATTTTTGTTTTGTTTTTCAAAAATTTTGAAAATATCTCGTTTTTCATAGCCCCTCTTTTTTTATAATTTGTTACCAAAATATCAGCCCCTCTTTCTATTGCTTCATCTATGTATTTGTATAATTCTATTTCATTTTTTTCAAATCAATTTGAATTATATTCAGCATTTGATATTAGATAAGGAGGGTCTATAAATACAACATCTCTTTCTCCTGCTTTCATTATTATATTTTTAAAATCAAGATTTGTGAATCTTATGTCTTTTTGTTTAATTTCAGATGTATATTCTTCTATATGTTTAATAACATTCTTATTTATATCCAGCGTGCCAACTGGTACATTGTAATCACCAGAACCATTGAAACGAATCAATCTATTGTAGCTATATAAAATTAGTGGAAATAAAAGCTTTGTTGACTTTGTTTTATTAAAATCAGACCTTAACCTTAATTGCCCTTCTTTATTAATTTTAGAGAAAAAATTTTTGTCGCCCTTCTTTTCATACTTGTTGTATGCAGATAGTGAAAGATTATATTTTTTAGATACTTTTACAATATTCTTAATTATTAAATGCAAATCAGTATTTTTAAAATATTTCAGTAGATATATTATATGTTTATTAGTATCATTCACTCAAATTTGTTTGTTATTTATGTTAGCAACAATACTACCACCGCCCACAAAGGGGTCTATAAATCTCTTGTTCTCGTCAATATATGGTAATATTTGATCTAAAATCTTATATTTATCACCAGAATAAAAAAGTGGGGATCTAATCATTATTAACCTCAACAGTAAATAAATACTCCTTATGATCGCTAAAGCTTGTTTTTCCAGAATTAAAAAATTTATAGGTTTTTTTCTTTATAGTCAATGTTCCTTTTTTGGATAGAATTTCTTTTATTTGTTTAAATGAAATTTTATTTTTCGATGATGATGATTTTGGATTAAATGTATTATTATAAGAAACTACAATATACTTACAATTTAAATTTTCTATCAAATCGTTGAAAGCCTTGGGAGCAAGCGCCTTACTGTATTCTGATGTCTTTTCATATATGTATAATGGTTTTGATACTTCACCAATAAAGCTATCATCATCGGTTAGATTATTTAATGCAATGGTTTCGAGAACATGATAGAAATACGCATATTGTCTTGAGTTATAAGGCGGGTCAACATAAACAACGTCATAATACTCTATTTCTTTAGCGAGAATATTAGAATCCATGTTATATATTTTAAATTCATTACTATAGATATCAATAAATAATTCTTTGAAAATTATTTCTTTAAAATTACCGGTCTTTAAATAAGATTCAAAGTGTCCCACACTTCTGGATGATTTATCAGCAGCCAAAATTATTATAGAAATTAAAATAAAATATTCACGATTTGTTAATATTTCTTTGTTCTTTTCAACATATTTTCTAGCTTCCCATATTTTAGAAGCGTCCTTTTTTGTAAAAAATTTATTTCCATATTTTCTGGAGAAAATATTTCCTTTATATTTAAGATTATTAAACTTATCTATGAAGCCTAATATTTTAGACTTGTCGATGATTTCTGAAGAAAAAAATGCATTATATAAAATAAAATTATGGAAAAGATTATCATTTAAGCCAATTTTTTTGTAATAGTTTAAATTGTGAAATGCTACGGATCCTGTCCCAGCAAAAATATCTAAAAAAGAATCTCCGCCTGTTTTAATTAATTCTTCTCTAATCCAATTATTGAGTTTATTTTTATTTCCAATATATCTTCTATTGTAAGGTTTATACATGAAAAAATTATAGCAATAAAACAAAATTATATATTCATATTAGTTAAACATTTCTTGCAACACATCTAAAATCGACCTCCTTCAATGATGCAGAGTTTTATTTTTGTTTGTTCTTTGCCAAACACATTAATCCATTTGACTTCATTTACTACCACTATTTTATGTACAAATTTATAATACATTTTTCTCCTTCAATATGGTATTAAACAATATTAAAGGATTTTGTTTTTTTATAAACTACTCTAGAACGATATATGATTTCGCTAATAGAGGTGACCCATATATATTGCAGCGCTTTTTTAAGCCAATCGTCATATATTTCTATTCTATTTTCTAATTCATTGTACCATTCGTCTCTTAAACTATCATATCATTGTTCTCAATTTTCCTTTTTCATGGCAAGAGAAAATTTTGAAATAAATACATTATGATAAGTTTATTTTTTCATCCATTTTTTCCACTAATTGTAGTTTTTTCTTTTTCTTTATGAAAAATGTCGCACATTATATTGAATGTATTAATATCGAGATAGTATGAATTTAGCAATAAAAATAAGAAGAGCTTTGTTGCATTTATTAATGCTATCAAATTGTATATTAGTTGCTTCAAATGAATCATCTACATCATTTCTTTCTTTATAGGTGATAGCATCTGCCCCAACAAATAAAGTTTTAAAAATAATTATTAATTTTTGATTGTTTTTCTTTGTTGTGAATACTGATCATCTCAAAATGATCAACCACAAAATTTGCAATCTCAAGCAAACCTTTAGTTAAATAAGTTTTTCTTTTTATACATATCTTTTTATAATAAAAAAATATATTTCCAATTAGTGATTCAACATCAACTAATCCATAAAACTATATACACAAATAAAAATTTATTAATCTTAAATAAATTTATTTATATTTCTTATTGTTCTCTCCTTTATATTTTAGGGATCAAAACTCTGAGTAATTGCAAGGGGTCAATTTTAGATGTGTTGAAAATGAAGACAATAGATTCATGAAATACCTTTACTCAAGATAAGATGTATCAGTTATTATCAAATCAACTAGAAAAACAAACGGCATCAGATGAAGAGATTACTGAACGTGGGTTGTTGTTTGATCATAATTTTTAGATAAACATATTTTTTACTGGATTGAATTTCCATCTTCAGTGACTTGTATATTTTTACTTGTATAATATATTATAGGAATGAGGAAATATGAAAAAATATAATAGATATTTCATCTCAAATAATCGACATAAAAGATCGTTATACAATAAGGAGCAATTTTTAAAACGAATTTTTCCAAACCAAAAGCTTACAATTGTTTTTTCTAAAGCTGGAGTGGGTAAATCATATATTTCAAAATGAATTGAAAAAGAATTAAATATGAAAAGAATAGATGCATATGAATTTAATGAATCTCATTTACAAGATAACATAATAATAGATTCTTTAGACGAAGTTTCCTTTTCAAAAGCACTTGAAATAATTGAAAAAGTGAAAAATCAAAAAAATGTTATTATCTTTACAAGAGAAGAATATATAAAGGAAAATCATAATGAAACATTTGATGTCTATAAAATGTTCAACAAGGGGCATAAAAACCCAAGAGAAGACCAATACGGCAAAAATCCAGATGTGTTTCAAAATATTGAAGAGTTTTTATCACAGGGGGAAGTATCGCAAAGCGTTAACGACTTCATGGCTATGTTATCATTTAAATTATTGACTTTAAATGTAATTACAATACCCCAAAGCAATTTAATGGAAGACATAAGAATATATAATATAAATAATAACGCTAATATTTCCATTGAACTAATTTTAAAAAATAAATTAGTAGAATCACCATCACCTAAAAACCAGATTTGAAAAATTCAAAATAAAACATTAGCATCGTATTTTGCTGTTTTATTTTTAAAAAAATTTTTGAATCAAAAGTTTTCATATTTAATGAACTTTAATAAATTTAAAAATCAAATAAATCTTGCGGAAGCGGGAGAAATAATACGTAAAACGAAGGTTCCGGTTATCAAAGCGTTGCAGTATGACTTAATATCTAATCATAATTTTATTTTCTTGTTTTTAAATAATTACGAAAATGATAATGCACTCGAAAGTTCATTAATGGAGTTTTGGAATAATGAAAAATACATAGACTCTTTAATTGATATATATAATTTCGTTGAATCTGATGATGATTATGTAGGATCTTTATATTTTTATAAACTATTTGAAAAATTTGATTATAAAAAATTAATTGAAAAAATAAAAAATGTAAGAAACAAGAAAATAAAACATATTTTTTATAGAAATATCATTGATAGTTTTATATGCAATTTAACCATTGAAAATAACGATTATAGAAGACAACAGTTGGTAGATATTGCGGAGGAATTAAAAACAAATGACAAGTATTCAAACGATAAGACATTTTTATTATTTTATAATGCAATATTTGGAGATATAGAAAAAATTGATCCAGTAGAATTTAGCCATTATCTTGGACCGATGGAAACTGCCATTTTATTTATAATTAAGTATGGTAGCGATAAACGAGTTATTAAAGCGTCAAATTTAGAAAAAGAATTTGGAGCATTTTATATTGGCAAAGAAAATGTTTCCCGGGAAAGAAAAGAATATATTGTTGATTTGATATGGAAAGATAATCCTGAAAAAATATTTGTTGCATTAAAGTGATTTGGTGAAGAGTTAATAACTAGTGCTTTCGTGAAGATAAAATTAAGAACAAAGAAATTTTCGAAAATAATTAATATTTGTAAACGAAATCATTTAAACTTAATTAAATGAAATCATTTCAACTTAATAAAGATAAATCCAAAAATAATAGAACCAATACAAAAGGAAAATTCTACACTATGAACATCCCTTATATATTTTTTTGTTTATGAAGATAAAATCAAAAAAATAAATTTGAAGAATGTCAAAAGTAAAATTATCGAAAGTAAAATTATTAAATTTGAATTGCCTGAAGAATTATTTGGTAACAAAAATAAGGAAATAGGAAACATTAATGAGATAGATAAAAAACGGATTAACCTTAACCTATTTTCAGATGAAGATAAAAAAATAATAAAGCAAAATTTTGAAAAACTAAAATCTGAAAGAAAAGAAAT
The DNA here is from genome assembly GCF_030550815.1 of Candidatus Mycoplasma mahonii. Classification (GTDB taxonomy): domain Bacteria; phylum Bacillota_I; class Bacilli_A; order Mycoplasmatales; family Metamycoplasmataceae; genus Mycoplasma_O; species Mycoplasma_O mahonii. Next base: position 529,411 of record NZ_CP114583.1, read on the forward strand.
GACAATATTCGACGTATTTTATGTCGATAAATGATTTCAAATATTTGATTTATTTTTTGATATAAGACTTGAAGATATTCATCCCTATCTTTTAATACGAATAGAACATATTGCAATGAATAGAAATAGTATGTTCATGAAAAATCCTGAAGATATTAAAACATGATGATCAAAATGATATCTAGAGGAAAAAACTGAAATGAAAAAAATGATGAGAGATTATGCCTCTATTCCACTTTTAGAAGAAATGTCAAATATAGGTGTAATCATAAATTATGAAATATTTGAAGATTGCTATAAAAAAGATAAAACAAACACAATTATTTTTCTTAAAAAGATTGCTGATAAACCTAATTATAGGAATAATATAATTTATTTATTTGATAAATATGATGTTGATGATAACTTTGTTCTTAATTTAATCACGGATGAACAAAAAGATACTAGCCCAAAAATGTTATGACAAAATTATTGAATTTTTGAATTATCTGCCATGGAAGACTCTTTAAAAGAACATCATATAACAGAAATGATTGATGAATTAATGACACATATAGATGCCTTGGAAGAAGATTCAAGAGTGATAACCATTGAATGATTTAATGATATATTCTTTTCGCATGGAAGGCATTCGAACACAATAAGATTAGCAAGTTATATTTTGAAATTTGAATTAATGAATTATTTTATGGATAAATTTTATGAGACATTTAAAAAACTAATAATTAATGAAAAAAAAGATGCCATATATGAATTTGTTGCAAAAACAAATTCATTTTCAAGCCTGTTTGATTTAAAAGCTGATGATTTATTAGATAAAATGTCTGATGATTTAAAAAAACACACATACCAATACAAGAATTTCAAAAGAGCTGTTTTAGATTTAAATGGAAAATTTATTGATCAAAAAAATCAAGATAAACAAGAATTTTCTTTCATTAGATATTATAAGTATCATAATGATAATATTTCAATGATTGAATTTATAGGAATTGTGGAGAAAAAAATAATTCCTGATATAAGAAGAATTTATTGTGAAATGGAAGAAAAATCAAAGGAAAGACTAATACATTCAACTATAGCGGAAAAAATTACAAATAAAATATATAATGAAGATAATATTATATTATTAAATGAAACTCCTGGTTTTAGAAGCCAAAAAATTGATAATAGATATGATATTTTATTAATGCATTCGTCAAAGCTTATTATGTTCGAACTAAAAACGACATCTGATCCCAGAATAAAAAATCAAGACCAGACAGAATTATATGATCAAATGATTAAGTACAAAGAAAATCAAGTAATTTCTTCTTATAATTATCTTGTCGTGTTTGTTAATACAGATGACTATATAAAAAAACATAAAGAAAAAACTCTGCTTACTGCAAAGAGTGCTGGTTATAAATATATTGAAATAGATAATAAAAAATAAAATACTTAATACAAAAAATTAATTAAGATCATCTTCTATAACATAATGGACGTCTTCATTTATTAGAGAAATCATTTAATCATCCAAATAAAATAAGGGTCAATAGCCCTTATTTTTCAATTCTTATTTACTTCACTATAAGTGGATCATTGACTTTTAAATAAATAATTTATCAACGAATTAATTCTTTTTGCTTTGATAACTAAAGTCTTTTCTGCCTAAAACTTCTTTTTCATAATCCTCTAAGATTTTTCTTTCTTCTTGGGTGATGATTTTGTTTGTTCTTTTGGCTGCCAAAACTTTCATTTCTTCAAATTTTTTATTTTTCATTTTGTTCCTACTTCTTTCTTGTTAATTGCTTCCAACGCTAATGTGATAGAGATAAATACTAAAAATGATGATATAACAATACTAAAGATTAAAGTATTTTTATTTATCGTTGTCTTATGCTCAAAGGATAATATGTTTAATTTATCTTCATTACTCAAAGCACTTTGCATATCTAATAATTTGGTTGTTGACAAGGAATCAATATAAGATCTTGATGCTTTTAATTTATAAGATTCTAGTTCACCCATATGCACATTATCAACATAGATCATTTGATTAACCTCATCTACTTTAATATTTTTAAAATAAGAAGTATCTGATTCATCACCTTTATTTAGCTCTAATGCATTATTAAAATCAAATAGCGTCTTAGTTTTATCGTGGTTTGTTTCGTTTGCCTTTATTAGAAAGATAATAGCAAAGATCATGATACCAATGGATGCGGCTAACGTTGTTAAAATAATGGTCAATTTATATGTTTTATTCATATATAAATTATAAAGAAAATATTAAAAAACAATATATGTAATATAAAATATTTGATCGATATCATAAATGAACTTATATTAAAAATAAAAAGATGCCACTTTTTGGGGTCAGTCTAGATTTTTCTACACTTCCATTACATTAATTATTGCTTAGTTTATGGATTGTATTGTGTATCACATGGTTAATTTTTCTTCTTTGCCATTTTTAACATTAATTTTATTTTTATTAATACGGTACTTATTTTTCAATTTAAAAGCATTCATGTACTTATAAATAGAAGTTCCTTCTTTAAAAAATAATAAAGAGATAATTGCCGTTTGAAATAATATTTATAGTAAGATTATTATATGAAAGAAATATTGTTCTATAATAGTAAATGAATCTGATGATGATCCGAATAAAATATTACTTACTGAAAATAATAACTCTCTTTTAAAATATGTTGATAATAAAATAATTTTTAATTCACATTATTCTAATGTTGATGAAGAAATAATTGTAAATTATAATAACATAGTTTTTGATGAAGTTTTATACAAAGATTTATGCATGTTAATGGATGTGGCTAAAAAAGAAGCAAGCGGTCTTTCAGGAATACAAATTGGAGAAGAGCTGCTTCCAAGATCTCTTCAAACGATAATATTTTCCAAAATTACAAAAGCTTTTTATGAACCCCCAAGATCAATCTTCAGTTTTGTTTCAGGGTTATTTATTAATATATTGATGGGACATAAACTCACAGATGGAAATAAAAGAGTCTCCTTATTATTTTTAATTCTTTCTTTAAGATATTTTGGATATCATTTTTCTTGGTCAAAAGGAATTCACCAAAATTATACTTTTTATGAAACAAAAATAGAAAAAATTGTGAAAGACTTAGAAAAAGGTTATAATGAAAAAGATGAAATCAATATTGAAAAATGAGTTAAAAAATATTCCACAATTGCATTGTATTGGAGATAAAATGAAAAAAATTATAAATAAAAAACAAAAAAATGACATAATATTTTCAAAAAGAGAAGCATTAAGAATAGCTAAGGAAGCTTTTGATGACGAATTTCTAAAAAAAGAAATGAAAATATTAGCAAAAAGATAATATCTTAAATGGCAATTATCCCTTTATGATGGTTGTGGTACTCGGCATGTTATTTCTATTAGTATTGCAATAGTATTGCAAAAATATTTTCATCTATAATAGTATTACAAAAGACATTACATTCGGAAATAAAAGGAGAGAAAATGCAAAAAACAAGAGAAGAAATAGTTAAAAGCAATAACATCGTAATAACCAAAACTCAAATTACTAAAAGTATTCAGGCCATAAATGCCATGGCTTATGAAAGAGTGCCACTGGTACTAACTCATTCCAAGTCAAAACAAAAAAAACAATACGATAGCATTGTTAAAGAATTGGGATTGGTGTAATGGCTTTAAAAAAAATGACATTTAATGAAAGAAGAAAAAGTTACATTGTACCCTTAATATCAATTATTGAAAATTCATGAATAATAAAATCGAAATTATCAGATTTTAAATCTATGAATGTAATAAATAATTATAGTATAAAAGAAAATGTTGATTGGATATATGGCAAGGCTCCAGCACAAGACGATATGGAGTGATTGATGTGCAAATATCTTCTTTTATATATTGCTGGTATGCATGCAATTAATGTTGATATGCATGCATTAGATTATACTTCATTTAATTATGCTGATAATAAGAAGGAATTCATACATTTAAATTTTTTATTAAAAAACTCAAAATCGAAAATCGAATCATTCTTTGAAAATGAATTTATAATAAAATGAATTAAATTTAATAAATTTAAATTTGAAACTATAAATTATGAACCGATTGAAACTAAAACAATAATAGAAAATCTAAAAAATGTACCTGCAAATATTGGTGATATGATTAAATTGTTATTGAAAAAAAATATCACCGAAGAAGAATCAATAGGATTTATAAGTAAAATACATGCAGAATTTGAAAGTGAATTTCCAAAAGATCAAAAATATTTGAATCAAATAGATAAAGTTATATATGAGAAAACATGAACTTTAGCTAAGAAAATAATTAATAAAGTTGATGGCGCTAAAGGGCATAAGGGAAAAAGTCAATTAACGGTAAAGGATATATCACATAATTTTGCTTTACTTGCTTCATTAATATATAAATTAATATCAATAAATGATGAAAATGAAAATCTTAAAAAAGTAGAAAATAATGAGTAAAAAAGATCACTTAATAACCCATCTGACATAATTGGGTCAGTAACCGAAAAACACAAAGAAGAAATACAATTATGCACACAAGAAATAAATATTTCTAAAATTAAAAATACATAGAAACCAACGTTGATAAAAAATCATAAACTTCCATTTGAAAACACAGCTGAATTTTCCATCAATGAAATTAAAGGAAAAAGAGAGGAGAGGACATAATGATAATAGGAATTGCAATTTTTGTATTAATTATTGTTTTGATATGTTTTTTGATATCAAAAGGCAAAAGAGAAAACACAAAAACAAATTTAGAAATAGAAAAATTTGATTTAGAAAAAAAGAAATTAGAAATAGAAAAAAAAGAAATTAGAAATAGAAAAAAAGATAAGGAGCAAAATGATTAATTGAATAAGAAGAATGACAATTAAATATTTAGCAAGCGAGATTAAAAGAGGAGACAAAGTGCCAGAAAGTTTTAAGATAAAACCTTCACTCAAGTTAATAGTCGAGACAATTGTCTAAGAAGCGCGTTCTAAGAGACAAAACATCTCAAAAGGTGTTTAATAACAATGAAAAAACAAGGAGACTAGTCGTATTTGCAAAAACATACTAACTAGGATATAAATATGATTGAATATATAAAATGGTTAGAAAGCATTAAATAATGGTATTAAAAGACAATTAAATAAAGCAATGGGGCTTATATTTGGCCAATATCCCATATTAAGATCAAGGATCATTAAGCTTTAAACATAAAGCAAAACCGATAGTTATTTATCATTTTAATGGTGGTGACATCATTGCATTACTCGTCACTAGTAATGAAAATCCTGATGGCACACCCAAGATCAACACTGTGCCTTGACATGTTGAAGTGAAATTACAAAGACACTCATTAATAAAAGTTTCAAAACCAATGATGCTTAATAAGGATGCATTATTTAAATATTTTGGAATTCAGGCAAATACCAAAACAAGAAGACAAGTAAAAGGTTCCTTTAAAAAATCAGTAGTATTAAAAGAAGTATAAAAAACAGCCACTACAGCTGTTTTTGTTTTCCCTTACGGAAGTTATGTTTGTCGTAGTATTTTCCCTTACGGAAGTAACGCATAATTATTATAACTAATAAAATATTTAATTATTAAAATATTAAAGTTGTTTTTTTCATGCATTATGATATTAAAATAAATAAAAAAGTCTTTAATGTAGAATCAACAATTCAGATCATTGATGGTGCATCTCCAATAATGGGACATAAATCATTAAACTATTTCACAATATATAAATGCTTTTTAGCTCTAGTAACGGCGGTATAAAGCATTTTTTTACTTACTTTTCCTGTTGGTAAATAAAGAATCACATTATTGTATTCAGATCCTTGCGACTTATGAATGGTAATGGCATAAGCAAGTTCAATAGCTGCCCGGGTAAATTTGTTAGTTGGTAGATAAAAGATTGATTGAGTATCTTGTGAGATGAATTTATAGCATGATTTAAAGGGAGCAAACGTTTTATTGATGTGATCATATATTCGCACCTTCTCTTCACCTAGAAATAACCCTGTAGTGCCATTGGTGATGTTTCAGTGTCACATGTTTTTAATGACAATGATCTTATCATTTAAATGCACTGGTGTTTTATTAACAAATGCTTCCATCTCATCACTTCAAACTTGCGTATAAAATGATTCTGTATGAAGTTTTAAAGCAAACCTTTCCTTAATGATATTATTAATTTCGATTGTTCCATTATGATAATTTCTTCTAGGAGTAATCATAATATGAGAATTATCTTTAATGATCTTGTTAAAAGCCTCGTCTTTAGATATGTATGAAATACCTTGATATTCATTCCTAGGATCTAGGTGGCCATTTTTCCTGACAAATTGGCCCATGTCTTGAATCGATAAGATATCAGTCTTTTGGGTTCGATGAATTTGTTTTAAAGGAAAGTAAGACATTTTCTTGTCTAAAATAGCTTCGATAAAAGGTTTTCCTTCACCAACTGGTTCTAATTGGGCCGGATCACCCACAAAAATCATTTTTTTGTCCGTGATTTTAATGGAGTTGTTTCAGACTCTTTGCAGTTCACCTCATAGTTCATCATCAATCATTGACGATTCGTCGATGATTAAACATTCTTTAGCTTGAACCTGGCTTCTTTTAAAACCTAATATTTCATATTTTCAGGGAGTGATTTCTTTAATGATTGGCTCTAATCATGAATGAATTGTTTTACCTAAGATCACTTGTGAAGCTTTACCAGTTGGAGCAATCCGAGATACATTTCATCCTTCAGCTTTTAATTGATTAGAAATGTGTTTAATTAAATGAGATTTACCAGAACCGGCAAAACCGGTAATGATTAACTCAGATAAGTTTAAAGCATTGTCATAAGCATTTTTTTGAAAAGTATCCAGTTCATTGATATTGCCAATGGCAAACATTTCATCTTTAGTTTTAATTGATCAGACATCATTAACATGTTGTTTCTTCACAATTTTTTTAGTTTGTTTTGGTTTTATTTTAACAGCATGAGTATGACCAAATAAATCAGTCATTTTTGCTTTATCAAGCGGTTCAATATTTTTAAATTTAATACTTTTCCCTAACCGAATTGCTTTATGGACTTTCGATATGTTCTTAGTCACATAATATGTTTCTGCATCATTAGGGTTCTCAATATACTTTAAGAATGTTTTATTATAAATTTTGATATAATAAAGTTGATGGTTGACTTCCACAAAGACCATGACGCCAGCTCTTTTTAGAAAATTATATGCAGTAACATCAATGGAGTTATCTGCTTTGATGGTTTCATCATTTAAATCTAAATACAATTTGTCTTGATGGATTCTGACAAGTCATTCATCAACTAATTTATATATTTCTTTTGGTGTCATGATAAATCCATCCTTTCTCAAATATTATATATGTTAAAAGATATTAAAAAACAACCATGTCTAATGCCCATTAATAATTATTTAATATCCTTAAAAGTGATCTAAAGTAACATCTGTTGTTGCTTTAAAAACCACTCTTGTTTCATTGGGATATGCACACCACTAAAAGCAAAATATGCCACAAGCGTCATAAAAACTACATAAGTAGTATTTTTTCTTATTTCAAATAATTTTAAACAAAGTATTTATTAACTAAAGATGCTAAGACTAAATTTTTATATGGACGATAGCGACCGTTAGTTTCTATTTTAACAATTCCTAAGTCAACTAATTTATCTATGTATTTTTTAATCGTCTTATTATTTTGTTGGGCTTTATTAACTAAATATTTATTAGACACTTTAACTCCAGAGAATGATCATACAACTATTTTTTTAAAGATGTCATTATTTTTTATTTCTTCAAAGTTTGTTACTTCTTGGATTTTTTTGTGATATTCATTGATAAATTTAATAGTGATTTCAAATGATGAAATAAGAATTACTAACATATATTCTAAATATCTATTAAAGTCTCCTTCATCAGCTAATTTTAGTGCTTTATAGTATGTTTTTTTATCTTTTCAAATACTATATGAAAATACTGATGCTGGAATATTAAGAATTTTAAATTTATATAAAAGTAAAGCAAATAAAATTCTGCCTGTTCTACCATTACCATCGATAAAAGGATGAATTCTTTCAAATTCATGATGAATTAATAGCGATTTAACGATTGTGTTTTGATTCCAATCATCATTAATCATTGAAGTTAAGACAGCAACAAGATTTGGTACATTAGCAGCAGAAGGAGGTTTATACACAATATTTTGCTTATTATCTTTTATTGTAACTGGCGTTTTTCTGAAACCTATTGTTCTAGCTCTAATATTGTCGTTTATTCATTCTATATCTTTAGATCTAATTAATTCTGAAGCAACTAATCTTTTATGTGCTTGTTTTAAAGTTTCTCTATATCTAACATATGGTGATAAATGATTTTTTTCTAAAATGATCATGTCATCATAAGCTTCATCCACAGTTGTGTGAATATCCTCAACAGCATTTGAAGCTATTGCATCGGTTGATTCTAATAGATATGTTAATAAATATGGATTCTTCATCTTGGCTAAAAGCACATTGACTTTGCCAATTAAATCGGTTGTTTTAATCAATAATTCCATAACTTTGTTATTTAAATTTATATTTTTCATATTAATTTCCATTTCCACTCATTTCCATTTTAACATAATATTTGGAATAGTGGTAAAAATATAGATAATTTGGAAATTGTCTTTAAATATATACAACTTCAAATTATTTTTGTGAATTTTCAAGAAGATTATTTATCTTTCCAAAATTAATTTTTAAAGAAGTATTATCATGCAATCGATCCCATTTTTCATTGTTATTAACATTTTTTTCTTCATAAACCGTCATGGCTAATTCTAATTCTTTATGATTTTTATTGTATTTTTTCAAATATTCTCTTATTTTATTTGCTGTCATATCATCTTCATTTTTATTTGAATGATTAAAATTAAAATAATAATGACACAATTCATGAACTAAAGTAAATATATAAGAATACTCTCTCTTTTTCATATCACTCATAAAAATAAATCTTTGGTTCTTTCGTTTAAAACAAGCACCATGAATTGTTGAATCAGGAATAAATGGTGCATTGATTAAAATGATGCCATTATTATTTAAAAATGATTCCAATTCTTTTAATCTATCATCAATATCTTTGCTATTTATTAATATGTCTAAAATGCCCTTTAAAACTGAAGGTCCACTTGATTTTTTGAATTTACCTACAGAAATTAAATTGCCATATTTTTTTTCAAGCAAAGACAATCAAAAATAAGCCAAGGGTTTATCTTTGTATTTTTTAAATCCAACAATAGTTTTTAAAAATTCAGATTTTTTATCAGAAACTTTATTAGCACCAAGCCACTCTGAAGCTTTATTTATAAGTGTTTCTTTACTGAATAATGCCATACTTCGTTGTGATTCTAAAAAATTAGCAATAACTTTCATTTCTTGATCACTAGATCTTTTAATAAACTCATCATGACTAATTTTTGCTTTTAATAATGAAAAAGCGGGAAGATTTAATGCCATTTCTATTTTTCTAGATGGTTTAAGTTGCAATTCCCTTTTACCAGAAAGCAATTCTGAAATAAGTTGTGGAGAAAGACCCGTACTAATGGATAAGTCTTTTTGACTGATATTTTCATATGTCATACTATCTTTTAAAATTTCTATAATCATTTTTTGCTCCTCTTTAAATATTTTCTTTAATAATTGTGTGGGTGTATTTTTAATATAACTATTTTTATAATTTTTATTAGTTCATTATTATCTGTTGTGAATTGAATTCTATATTTTTTATTCAATCTAGCTGACCATTCATTTTTGGTGCCTCGTATCTTTTCTATATTGAGTCCTTTATATGTACTTTGAACCATTAACAAATTGTCTTGATTAACTATTTTTTCTTTAAAACTTGTGCATTTTTCTCAAATTTCTTTACTAAAAGTTTTAATAAAAATATCTTTATTTTCATATTTTTGTTTCATTTTTTTATTTTTATAAGAGATATTCATAATAATAATTATATCACTTATGCTATTTATTATACATAAAAGTTAAATAAAAAGCAAAACTTTTAAACAGTTTTCTGTATAGTTTAAACATAAATCAAAAAGCTGATTAATTAAATAACTTTGTTTAGAAATTAGAATTAAATAATAGTAATATATCTAAAATATTTTATTAAAGGAAATAGTATTTCAAAAGGATAAAAAGTCAATATCACAATAATTGACAAAGAATGATTAAAGATTAATAATTAATAGATAGTTACTTATTTACCAAAAATTTCAAAATGATTATGATTTTAGATTAAAAATATATATAGGTAAAAAATCCATGTTAAAGTACTTATCTTAGTTTTTTCATTTGGAGAAAAATTTGTTAGTGAACAACATATTCAAGACTATTTTGAATTAATTGATGAGTACGCAAAAATAAACGAAAAAATTATAGATTATAAAACTGTAATTTTTTATTTACTTCTATATTTATCTTTCTTTTCTTTTTTACATATTCAAGAAACTAGATAAGGACTTTATTAATATGTTCTATATGTAAAGAATCTTCTGCAATCTTTTATAACACCTTTTTTCTAAAATGGGATAGCAGCTAGTTTAATCAACATTGTAATGATAAAGATCGGATCTACTAAAGATATTAAATTAATTGCTTTAAAATGATTAGTTAATGTAAATGATGTTAACATAGATCAAAATATTATTTCTCCAAAGTAATTAGGATATCTTGATATCTTTCATAATCTACTTTTAATAAAGTTAATAATAACTTAGTCTTTCTTTTTTAGTTATCACCATTTTTTGATTTGATATTGAACATTTCATTTATATTTCTTTATTTAATGATATATATTACATTTATGATTACCAACTTTAGAAATCGATCAAAGTTTTTTTGCTAGATATACTATTCTTCCCTTATTCACATCTCTTTTAAAATTTCTTGCCGTTGAATATAACTTATTTTACTATTATTTTCTCCTTATTTTGAGTGTGCTACTTTTTAGGAGTAGATTTAAAATATTATTTCTAACCATTACTTTCCTGATTTAAATAAGAAAAACATATAGTGCTATAATTCCATTAAAGAAAGAAGGCATTATGAATAAATTACCACAAATCGGGATCGGAACATGACAAGTAACACTTGATGAAGTGAAAGTTGTTGTCCAAGCTGCTCATGAAGCTGGATACAAACATATCGATACAGCACAAGTTTATAACAATGAATACCAAATTGGTCAAGCCTTCAAGGAATTAAACATTAACCCTAGTGATTTCTATATCACATCAAAAGTTCATCCATCAAATTACAGATTACATACATATAAATCAGTTCAAGAGTCTCTTAGAAGATTAGGCATTAAGAAATTAAATTTAATGCTGCTACATGCCCCTTTACCTTTAACCAGAATGGAAGATATAATTACTGGTTATAAAGAGCTGATGAGAGCTAAAAAAGATGGTCTTGTTGATGAAATAGGTGTTTCTAATTTTACAGTTGATATTTTAGAAGCTATTAAGGCAGCAACAGGAACATATCCACCTTATAATCAGATTGTTTTATCTCCTAATACAAGATTAATTGATATTGAAGAGTTTTGTAAAGCTAAAGGCATTGGTTTAACTGGTTATTCAACCTTAAGGTCATACTTTAACCCTAATGTTTATTATGAAAACTCCGGAATGAACAATAAGCAAAAAGCATACGTTGAAGGATTAGCTAAAAACCATCATAAAAATGTGGGACAAATTTTATCAAAATGAGCAATTCAAAGTGGCTATCACATTATTCCTAAATCAGTTAAACCTAAACGGATTAAATCAAACATTCTTGTGACAGACTTTACCTTAACTGATGAAGAAATGAAAACACTTGATTCATGAAATAATTACTCTACCGATAAAATGTTCGCGATCTTTTCAAGACAATTAGAAGATCAAGAAAAATCATATGAAGAGTTAACTAATGATGGTCTGTTGTTTGACAAAAACTTTATTAGGTAATCTCCTTTAAATAATACATTCACAATAGAAGTATAAAAATAGCATCCTTATGGTGCTACTTTTTGACATCTTGGACAAATATCATTATTAATTTCTTGAGGATAAAAATGGTTTCAACACCTATGACACTTTAGTGATTCAAATGTTGCGACCTTAATTTCATTAGCATCAAAGACTTTAGCCACCATTAACATTCTTCCTAATTCATAACTAGGGATATTCAAGTGCGATATGTGATGAAGTGGTAAATGAATAATAGCTTCATTACTTCTTTTAATGAATCCTTGTTTGATGGACTCTTCAATGGCATGATTAACATCATCTCTTAGTTTGAAGAAAGCTACTCAATTATTTTTATGAATGGTTTTTTGAGCAGTTTCATTCTTGCCATAAGTTTCTAAGAAGATTGATTCTTTTTTATCTTGTTTATTAAACTCCTTATAAGCTTCTTCCATCGTGGTTGGTAAGATGGGTGCTAGTGCTTTCATGAAGAAGTTAACGATTAATCAAATGTTTGTTTGGAACTGCTGTCTTTGATGATCATCAGCTGCATCACAATATAATGAATCTTTGGCAAAATCAAAATAGAAGGAAGATAATTGAATCATAAATTGATTAATTGATTTAACTACATTTTGAAACTTATAATGATCATAGTATGTAGCTACTTCTGCAATGAGATTATTTAATTGTTCATTAATCAGTAAATGAACTCCAGATAGTTCATGTTTTTTACTTTCATCATAATTATGTAAATTGCCTAACATAAAACTAATCGTATTTCTAATCCGACGATAGATCTCAATATTTTGTTTAATAATATCTTCACTAATAGCAACATCTGAAGTGTATTCAGAATTAGCAGTTCATAGTCTTAAAGTTTCAGCCCCATTTTTATTAATCACTTTTAAGGGATCGATGACATTTCCTTTGGATTTTGACATCTTCATTTTTTTGCCATCTAAAACAAAGCCATGGGTAATTAAACCCTTGTAAGGACTTTTGCCATTATAAGCGACACCATTAATGAGTGATGAGTTAAATCATCCTCGATATTGATCGCTTCCTTCTAAATATAAATCAAATTGTTCCACACCTAATTTTTGAGCTATATATATGTGTGATGAACCTGAATCAAATCAGACGTCCATAATATCCATTTCTTTAGTTCAATTGTTACCACGATAAGATTTTGGTAATAATTCATCAGTGGTTTTTTCTCATCAAACATCAGTGCCATGTTTTTGAACTAAGGCAATCACATGATCAAAAATCTCTTCTTTCATAACAACTTCATCATGTTCATCATAAAAGATAATAATTGGTACCCCTCATGTTCTTTGACGGGAAATAGTTCAATCTGTTCTATCTTCAATCATCTTGGCTAATCTCGCAACTCCCCAATCTGGGAAAGATTTAACTTGAGCTAATTGGTTTAAAATATCTTGCTTAATTTTATCTATTGACACAAATCATTGTGGTGTCCCTCTAAAAATAACTGGCTTATGTGTTCTTCAATCATGGGGATGTGAATGTTTCACAAATTTTAATGACAACATGTTTCCTTCTTGTGCTAAATCCAGACCAATACCTTTGTTGGCATCAAGATAAAACATGTTGGCATATTTGCCAGCTTGATCATCTAATGAACCATCATCCAATACGTGCATAATCATATCAAGTTGTTGCTCTTTACCAATGATATAATCATCTTCCCCAAATAATGGTGCCATATGTACAAGGCCGGTTCCAGTAGCAGTTGTGACATGGTGACCAGCTACAACAGGTGCTTCTAATTTACTAATGGGTCTTTGATAAGTTAGACCAACAAGATCAGATCCTTTAACTGTTTTAAGAAGGTTAAAGTCTTCTCACTTGGCTAATTCAGCAATAGCAGATGTTAGTGCTGAAGCTATCACATATTTATTACCATTAGCTTCCACAATGTCATAATCAAAATTAACCCCCACAGCAACTCCAGAATTTGCTGGTAAAGTTCATGGTGTTGTTGTCATAATAGTTAAATAATCGCCAGCTTGTAGATATTCATTACCTTTGATAATCTCAAAGGCCACAATAATTTGCGGTGATCTAATATCTTCATATTCCACTTCTGCCTCAGCAAGCGCCGACATCGATGAAGGAGACCAATAAACAGGTTTAAGACCTTTGTAAATAAGTCCTTCTAAAGCCATTTTTTTAAACAGCTTTAATTGTCCCACCTCGAAATTTTTATCAAGCGTCACATATGTTTGGCTAAAATCAGTAAAAAGTTGCATGGCTTTAAATTGTTCTTTTTGGATTTCAATTTGCCCAAGAGTATATTCGGCAGCTTTTTTTCTTAAAGTGATTTTATCCATATCATCTTTAGACATCTTGAGTGTTTCTAGCATTTTGTTTTCAACGGGCAAGCCATGGGTATCTCATCCCGGGATATAGGGGGTATAAAAACCCTTCATTGTCTTATGACGAATAATGATATCTTTTAAAATTTTATTTAAAGCATGACCTACATGCAAACTACCATTGGAATATGTTGGGCCATCATGCAAGATAAATTTGGGGTTGTCCTTATTTTGCTCTAAAGCCTTCTGATAAATCTTTTGATCTAACCAAGCTTGCCTTTGTTCTGGTTCCTTAACTTGCAAGTTAGCCTTCATGCTAAAGTCAGTCCTTGGCATTAAGAGGGTATCTTTTCATTCTCGTTTATTTTCATTCATATGTACTCCTTTATTTTTCTTAAAAATATGTTTATAAACTTATTTTATTGTTATAATCTACCTACAAGTCCAAGACCCGTTAATAATGGTGCGGCACAAGCTTCTCTTTTGAAACCTGTTTTTTTATTTAATTAAACCATTAAGACCATCAGCGGTTGTGGATTCTCTAATTTTATTTCTAATAACTTTCATACCTTGACAATCTGTTTTAAAATTAATAAAATGCTTTCAATAATGTGTTTTGGCCATTGGGACTCTTATGTTATCTGGCATATCCATTATCTTCCTTTGTTGTAAAAAGTCCTACTAAGGGGCCAACGTACCACCCTTATTAGGAACTTTCTTGTAGTCATAACGTGAACTAACGCTTTTATAGGCTCAAGAGTGATAATGCATACTAATTAATAGTTTCATCTTGTCTCTATCATCGTTGATATATATTCATTATAAATAAAATACATAAATTTTAGCAATTGTTTTATAAAAGGGTAATTATTTTGTAAAGTAATACTTTAGAATAATAGAAAATTATTTAACTTTTTTTGAAAAAATATGTTCTTTATTGTTTAGAGAATTAAATGTTACAAGGAAGACTCCAAAAATTTGGGTTAATAGTAATACTCAATATACTCATTGTTTCACACCATTAGGTTGGTCAAAACCAGTTACATGTAAGCCGTTTAATGTTAAAACAAGTAATGGTGTAAATAGAACGGTCAAATAGTAAAGAATATCAGCTCTTCCTCCACCTATATGGGAAATAGCATATCAATATGATAAACGACCAATCACAATAGCTGACCCAATAGCAATTAAGATAATTCAAGCTTGTCAAGAACTTAATAATGTTCTTAATAAACTTGTTACATCAGAACCATCTTTTAATAAATAAGCAATTGCTATTGAAACTGGAATAAAGAATATTAATGTTGTTGATGATGAGATTGTAGATTTAATACATAATTTTTCATCATCAGTTAATGCTTTGTCTTTCCCGAATTTCTCTGTGTATTCAGAAATGATAGTTTCAACACTCCATGTTAAAACAGCCAAGATTGCCAGAATCACCCCAATGAAAGTTCTGATGTTAAAAGCGAAACTTTGATCATTTGTAAATGAAGAATAAAATGAAAGTCCTAGAAATCCTCCCACAGCAAGGACAACACCAATTCATGATTTTAGGTTCAGTTTTGTTTTGAAAAATGCAACGGCAAATAGTAAAACAATAATTGGTGAAAAATTAGCTAAAGCTGATCCGTAAGCTGCACCTGAATATAAAATGGTCGCAGTGGTTAAAGTAAATCCTAATGGTCCGCCACATAATGACCCCAAAATAGTTCATCAAAAAGCACGTCTCTTTTCCTTATGTAACTTGAAGAATATTTTTAGTATTTTACCTTTGGTTTTTACGCTCATGAAAAGGAATAACATAAAATCTTTTATAAATGATGTGACAAAAGAATAAGTAATGATTTGAAATATACTAAGATTTGATCTATAACCAACTCCAAAGACAAGGGCAAATAATAAAATATCTAAAATACTATCAATTGAATATAAAATTGGTGAGCCAAAGCCATATCCAACACCTTTTTTCTCAATTTTGTTTAATTTTCTAATTAAAACCATAAACACATTATATAGAAATATTATGTTTTTTATAATAATATGAATATAAACGTGCAACATGTCTAAAATTAACACCTCGCAATGACGCAGAGTTTTGACCCCTAAAATATAAAGGGAGAACAATGAGAAATATAAACAAATTAAATACAAAGATTATCGAAGGAGAGGTTATTTGAAGGAAACGTGTGACTTTTATTAAGGTGCTTGATGATACGCAAGTTCTTATGGGTTAAGGAAATTTTTATGACAATCCTAAAGTTAATAAATTCAAGGCGTCATAATCTTGTGTGATTAAAGAAAATCAAAACCAATGAAACTTGTGCTTTGTATTTTCTTGTATATAATTAAAATAGCATTCTAGAAGCAACTAACTAGTACACTTAAGTCTGAGAATGACCCAACGTTAAATGCAGAATTATTCGAATTATTTTAAGATAATTAGATTAACATTCTTTTTGTTTTATTTAGGAAGTAAATATAAAAAACGATAGGAAAAAGGCCACAAATTATATTTATGGCATTTACTCTTATTATGTCAATTGTCTTGGTCAGATTGTAATATGTTTTCAAACTGTTTCCATTCCTTTTTTAGTTAAAGCAATAACAACATCAGAATATGCACGTTCTTTTGGTTTATTACTAAATGATTTAATAGTATGTCTCGCTATTACACCAGGGCTTAATGTTGGATACTCAATACCAAGTTCATTAGCGGGAACAGGAATAAATGAATACGTTTGAATTACAGTCTGTCATTCTCTTATATCTTTTGAAGAAACTACATCCACAAATTTAGCTAAGTTAACCTTTAATGTTGAAGCTTTATATACTCTAATAGCTTCAAGAACTTTGGCAACTTCTGATCCACTAGTTGGCGAAGAAGCAAGGGCATTAACTGCACCTATATTTGTTGCATCATCTATCGCATTATTAGCTACTGTTTGAGCACTAGCAATTTCTCCAAATAGTGATGCATCATAAGCATTATCATCTTTTGAAGTTGATGCAGCGGCAATTGCAATAAATTCTTTTGCTGTTGATTTAGCTGATGCTAATAAAGTTGCAGCAGTACGATTAGCATTTGCAATCGCATCATTATACATTGCTAAACCAACATCAGCGGCAGTTTTTAATGATCCTGTTGTTGTTTTACTAAACAAGGCATTGACGTCATCGATAGATGTGGCGCTGTCAATACTACTTAAGCCATCAGTTTTTATTTGCTCATAAGTAGTTTTAGCAGTCAAAGGATCAATGGCATCACCGTCTAAATTAGTTATATCTAAATCATTAAAATAAGTTGTAAACGCATCACTACTTGCAGTTTTAGCGTTTTCTAAAGCAATAGCTATTGTCCCTGTTGAAGTTTCATATGCATTAATAGCTTCAAGAACTCTGGCAACTTCTGATCCACTAGTTGTTGAAGTAGCAAGGGCATTAACCGCATCTATATCTGTTGCAGCATCTATCGCATCATTAGCTGCTGTTTTGGCATTAGCAATTGCTCCAAATAGTGATGCATTATGATTCTCAGCATCTACTGTAGCATAACCATCCACAATAGTGGTAATAAATCCTTTTGCTTTAGTTTTAGCTATTGTCAATAAACTTGCAGTATGATTAGCTTTTGCAATCGCATCATTATACATTGCTAAACCAACATCAGCGGCAGTTTTTAATGATCCTGTTGTTGTTTTACTAAACAAGGCATTGACGTCATCGATAGATGTGGCGCTGTCAATACTACTTAAGCCATCAGTTTTTATTTGCTCATAAGTAGTTTTAGCAGTCAAAGGATCAATGGCATCACCGTCTAAATTAGTTATATCTAAATCATTAAAATAAGTTGTAAACGCATCACTACTTGCAATTTTAGCATTTTCTAAAGCAATAGCTATTGTCCCTGTTGAAGTTTCATATGCATTAATAGCTTCAAGAACTTTGGCAACTTCTGATCCACTAGTTGTTGAAGTAGCAAGGACATTAACTGCAGCTATATCTGTTGCATCATTTATCGCATCATCAGCTGCTGTTTTGGCATTAGCAATTGCTCCAAATAGTGATGCATCATGATTCGCAGGATCCACTGTAGCATAACCATCCACAATAGTGGTAATAAATCCTTTTGCTATTGATTTAGCCTCTGTCAGTAAAGTTGCAGTCTGATTAGCATTTGCAATCGCAGCATTATAAATTATTAAACCATTATCAGCGGCAGTTTTTAATGATCCTATATTTGTTGTTCCATTAAACAAGTTATTGACATCCTCAATAGATAAGGCTCTGTTGATACTACTTAAGCCACTAGTTTTTATTGTTCTCATAAGTAGTTTTGCACCCAAAGGTTCAATGGCATCATCGTCTAAAATAGTTATATCTAAATCATCAAAATAAGTTGTAAACGCATCACTACTTGCAATTTTAGCATTTTCTAAAGCAATAGCTATTGTCCCTGTTGAAGCTTCATATGCATTAATAGCTTCAAGAACTTTGGCAACTTCTGATCCACTAGTTGTTGAAGTAGCAAGGACATTAACTGCAGCTATATTTGTTGCATCATTTATCGCATCATCAGCTGCTGTTTTGGCATTAGCAATTGCTCCAAATAGTGATGCATCATGATTCGCAGGATCCACTGTAGCATAACCATCCACAATGGTGGTAATAAATCCTTTTGCTATTGATTTAGCCTCTGTCAGTAAAGTTGCAGTCTGATTAGCATTTGCAATCGCAACATTATAAATTTCTAAACCAGTATCAGCATTAGTTTTTAATGATCCTGTATTTGTTGTTCCATCAAACAAGTTATTGACCTCCTCAATAGATAAGACGCTATTAATACTACTTAAGCCATCAGTTTTTATGTTCTCATAAGCAGCTTTAGCAGTCAAAGGTTCAATGGCATCATCGTCTAAAATAGTTGTAGCTAAAGTATCAAAATAAGTTATAAACGCTTCACTACTTGCAGTTCTAGCTGCTGTCAGTAAAGATGCATCATGATCAATATTAGCTTTTGCAATCGCAGCATTATAAGTTTCTAAACCAACATCAGCGGCAGTTTTTAATGATCCTGTATTTGTTGTACTAAACAAGGCATTGACGTCATCAATAGATAAGGCATTGTCAATACTACTTAAGCCATCAGTTTTTATGTTCTCATAAGTATTTTTAGCAGCAAAAGGAATAGCATTACCGGCTAAAATAGTTATAGATAAATCATCAAAATAAGTTGTAAATGCCTCCCTACTTGCAGTTTTAGCTGTTATCAGTAATTCTGTTGCTGTATTTTCCGCTGGTGTAGGACTTAAAGGAATATGTGTTGTTGGTGGTAAGGTTAAATCACTTGCTCCATTAGTTAAAACTGCAGTAATGGCAATCGTTCTATCACTAGCATCATAAGTATAAGTAAATGCACCATCAGCGGCACTACCTAATGTAATCCCATATTTGCTTTGGGCATTATTGTCAAAAGCTCCATTGTCCTCAGCATCAGCACTTTTAGCAGTAGCTCCATTTGAACTTAGACTATTAACTCTTAATTGTTCAGCATTAAGGTATCCTTGATCAATAGCTTTTTTAGCAACAGTTTCTTGAGCGGTGTTAGCAAGAGCAATCGCCTTATTATAAATTACTAATCCTGCATCGGCAACATCTTTTAATGATCCTGCGCTTCCTGCTGCATTAAATAAGGAATTCATCTCATCGATGTTTAAAGAAGCATTGATGCTATGTACACCATCAGTTTTTATTTGGTCATAGACAGCTTTATCATTAGCTGCTGTAACACCCTCATTGAAAGTAGTTACTGGTAGTGAGTCAAAATAACTTTCAAAAGCCGTAACTCTAGATGATTTGTCTTCTAGAGTTAACTTATTTGGGTTAGTAATTCTATCTATCATCCTAGCAGTTGGTTGTTCCATCACAATTGTATTAAGCTCTTTATTTTTAGTAATTGCAGCTTTAATAACTGCTTCACTTTCTTTGGACCCTGATTTTAATAATTTAAGTAAAGTTACTTCACCTGTTGTTTTAACAACATTAAAAATAGCTTTAATAATGGTGTTAGGATTGGCTTGAATTGCTGCTGCACTTTGCACAATAAAACTTGCATGAGTTGAAACCGTTGCTCTTGGTAATACTCCAGTAGCTGTCAATACTAAATTATCCCCATCATCATTCATATCAGTCACATTGATATTAGTAAGTCCTAATTTTAAATCTTGAAAGGTTTCTTTGAAAGTATAATATTCTCTTGACTCTATAATTTTAGCATCGACTAATCTCTTTCCTGGTGTGATGTAAATACTGTCACCATTATTTATCATTAATAATGGAACTGCTATAGTGGTTGTTACTATTGCTCCAATTCCACCGCAAACCGCTATTTTAATTCTCTTGGACATTATTCTCCTTATGTATATTAAAATAATTATAAGGTCATATATATATATATATATATATTAAAAAATAACATATCATAATTTTAACAAAAAAATTATTAGACTTGCAAATCATTATGAGAGCACCTCAAATAAATGGTTTATTTATAAAATTACCAAAGAATTAAATATCAGAGTAAAACGAATTCAATTATGTTTAAAAAATGCTTGTTATTTCAAATGACAAATCTATTGCAAACAATATCCTTGAAAGTCTAAAACAAAAAGAAAATATGATGTGCCCACATGGAAAAAATATATAGTGAAGAATAAGCGCAAGCGCAAGAATATTAATAGGTGTGCTGAAAAGTATAAAAAGTTAAGTAAATTTATTAGGCAAACATATGATACCCGTTAGTGTTTGAGTTAGTAGGCAATAAAACTCTTAAAGATGCATCAAGAGATCTATGGCAGGCTACATTTATAAGTATTTAGAAACTTTCCTTGATGGTTAAGTTAACAAGTCAACAGTTTATTGATTAATAAAATGCAGGATAAAGGGCTATCCACAAAATTATTTGTGAGGTTATATGGCAAAAAGGATCCATAAAAACAATGCATAGTATCATTAGAATGGTATGGCCAAAAGGTTGATCTATGGATAAATGAACTCAAAAAACTGCTAAACAAATGGAAGAATTTTTCAATAACTATTATCGATCAAAATATTTAAAAATTAAATAATCGTAAAGTTAATGGATTCAAGACATCATAATCTTGTGTGATTGAAGAAAATCAAAACCAATGAAACTTGTGCTTCGTATTTTCTTGTATATAATTAAAATAGCATTCTAGAAGCAACTAACTAGTACACTTAAGTCTGAGAATGAGCTTATATATAACATAAACCAATCATAACGCTAATATGTTTTTCGTTTATCTCATGAATCATAAGCAAACACGCTATTTATCATAAAACTGTTGTGGATAACATAAATATTTATGCAAATATTATGTTTTACATCCTGATCTATAAGAAATTATAAAAGTTATTATAAGATAAGTTTATAGAACCTGTTTTAATTGAATTATTTTAAATAATTTGAGACATAATCAATAAATTAAAATAAATAAAATGGCAATACCAACAATTGATAAAATTGTACATGTAATACTGATGGATAATGAAAAATTATATGAAAATCAATTGTCAAATTTTAAAAATGGGTAAATAACTATATGATCTGTTGTAAAAATATAAAACATTAAATTAAAGATAAAATATAGAACTGGGAAAAGAAATATTCATACATATTTATACTTAACTGTTTCTTCATCCTTATCGCTGAAGGCTCATCATGCTGTTACAATTAAGGCAACAAGGTGTTGGTTGACTGAATCAAAATCAAAGTAAGCACTTTGTCCTCATGGCAATAATGGTGCTAGCGATGTCCAAAACACTAATGATGTAATGATCATGTAGGTTAAAATCATTAATCTAACCCGCGATTTTATTTTGAATCTAAAAACTCATGATAGTAATATTCCAGTAGTGGCGATAATATTTGAAAGTACCGTAAAGTAGGCAAAGGCACTTCATTTGCCCAAATAATTGCTAATAGAAATAGTTTTATAGAAGACTGCCTGAGTAGGAGTGTAATATAGCTCAACTTTTGGTCAATGGGTGATGGGTCTAATTAGGTCCATAATTAAAAGTGTAGCAAAAACAATTGCAATGGTCGTTTTTAAGATGTTTAGTGTCTTTTTCATTAATCCTCTTTTTATTAATTATAAATGGTTAATAAGAATTCCTCTTCATTTTAAATAATAGTTGTAATATCTATAAATAAAAGATGATCCTTAACAAAGTTTAAAAAGCAATATTTTTAACAAGTAATAACAAGGCTATTATTTCATTATTATTATTATCCGTGAACAAGCAATAGATAAAAATGAATTAAGTCATTTGTGTCCATTCTGCAAAGTTATTTTGTTGCATGATAAATATATTTGTACTTACTCAACTAACAGGTTATAGCATTCCTAAATTTATAAAATAAAGATAATTCAAACATGGCTTTATTGTTCATTCATGACTAGCAGTGCACCTGGAATACCGTACAATATTGCATAATTCTATTGGCATATTTTAACATCTGAAGTGAACAAACATATTCCGCTTCTATGACCTAAGCTATTCTACTAATTTGGATATTATTGAGTTTAATAATTTTTTAAACCATTTTTGTTTAAATGTTTACATTCTTTTTCTTTAAATAGCGATTGATTTTAAATTTCATCTCTTTAATTAAAGATTCATCATCGATTTTATATATTAGTTGTAATTGTTCAAGCATAATAATCACATCAGCCATTTCGGAAATAATATCTTTGATGTTATCTTTGCCACGATTAATATTTTTTAACAACGCTTGAATCAACTCAGCTAATTCTTCAATGGTTTGTAAAACTTGAGAGCGGTCATCAGATACTAATAGAATCTTCTGAATTTTATCTTTAAAGATATTGTTATATTTCATAGAAATATTATAAAGAAAAAATGTTATGTTTTTAATAAGGTTATACACCAAAAGAGGATTAATGAAATAAGACAAAAGTAATACAAAATATCTTGATATTTTGGTAAATTTATCAATGCTATAATGTCCTAATAAATTTGGATTTAAAACATATATATTTGCACATTCTCACTCCTCTTGCTCATATATGAGCATGTTATGTCAATGTTAGAATGACTCATTGAAAGGGAAGTATCATAGACATTATTTTTACAAAACAATACTTTTTATATCCACCCTAAACATACAAGAAGCAATATTTTCGTGTTACTTAATCTTCCTTAATGTTAATTTTTATATTGATAGGTTGTATATAGAGTAAAGAAGCAGAATTTGGATTGTCTTTATGAAGATCTATTTAAGAATGACTTTGAAATTTGCTTGATCCAAGGCTCCAATAACAGGAATGTACTCTTATTTTCTTGGTTCAAATACTTGTAGTAAGTTATCATCTATTCATATATTATATAAAAAACTCCCAAAGAAGTAATATTAATTACACTAATTCTAGAACAGCCATTTTAGTGTTATCGCCTCTACGAGCTGGCGCTTTAATAATTCTAGTATAACCGCCATTTCTATCTTTATATTTAGGACCCAATGTTTCGAATAGGTATTTTCCAGCCGGAATTCCTTCTTTTGTTTCCACTTTTCTTAAAATAGATTCAGCTTTTCTTCTAGAGGCTAATGTATTTTTTTTAGCTTTTGTAATTAATTTATCAACATGCTTACTTATTTCTTTTGCTCTTGTTTCGGTGGTAGTAATCTTACCATGAATAATTACATCGGTCACAAGTGTTCTTTTAACACCTTTTCTTCATGTTGCATTTCTTTTAAATAGTTGTGTTGGATTAGCCATTATTCGCTATCCTTTAATAATATATCAATTTCTGCTAACTTAGCAATAATCTCATCAACGGATTTTGCGCCTAAGTTTTTAATTTCTTGAATTTCTCTCTTAGTAAGTTTAGCTAAATCTTCAACAGTTTCTAGTTCAGCTCTTTTTAAACAGTTATATGATCTAACTGATAAATCAAGAGCAGTAATAGACATTGGCCGTTTATCATCTTTAACACCACCAGAAATAAACTCTTCAAATATTTCTTCTTTGTCAAGGTTAGCTACATCAGCAACAATGCCAAGATGAGTGGATAAAATTTGAGCTCCTTGAGCAATCGCATCTTTAGCATCAACTGATCCATCAGTTTTAATATTAATGGTTAATTTTTCCTCAATAATGGCCGATGAAGAATTAAGTTCAACGGATTCATATGAAACTTTATCAACTGGAGAAAAATCCGAATCAATAGCAATTAATGATCCCAAAGTAATTGATGATTCAATTTTATTGACATATTTTTTAATTAGTTCTTTATTTTCTTCATAAGTTCTAAAGCCTCTTCCAACAGTTAAGAATAATTCCAATTCTAAACCTGCTACTTCCGTTGCTGTTCCAACATAGTGATCTGGATCAACTAGTTCAACACCAGCTGGCATTGTCATATTTTTAGCAGTAACTTCACCTTTTGGAGATTTAAGAGATACTTTAATAACTTCATCATCTTGAAAAATTTCTCTGTCATAAACAAATTTTAGTGTTTTGATATTTAATATCAAGGCCACAACATCTTCAGTTACTCTAGCTAATGTTTGAAATTCATGATCAGCACCCTTGATTTTCACTGCAAATGGTGCAACACCAGAAATAGATGATAAAACAACTCTTCTTAATGCATTACCAAGTGTATTACCAAATCCTCTTTCAAGTGGTTTAAGAACAAATGATGATTCGAATTCACTTATTTTCTTAGTTTCAATTTCGTTATATTTTAATTTGTTAAATTTTTGCATTATTCCTACTTCCTTTTCTCAAGTCTTCTTAGGACTTTCACTGGTGGTCTTGTTCCGTTATGTGGAATAGGTGTTACTTCCTTAACTTCTGTAATTTTAATCCCGGAAACTTCAATTTGTTTTCTAGCAGCATCTTTACCAGGTCCCATGCCTTTAAGCTCCACCTTTACTTCCTTCATGCCATGAGCAATAGCAGCTTCAGAAGCTGCTCCGGCTGCAAGTCCAGCTGCATAAGGAGTTGATTTTTTTGAACCTTTATATCCAATGGCTCCTGCAGATGATCAAGCAATTGCGTCACCTTTTTGGTCTGAAAATGTCACAATCGTGTTGTTGTGTGTAGAGTGAATATGGGCAATCCCAATAGCTATATTTTTCTTTTTAATTTTTTTAGCTGTTTTTGATCTAGGTTTTGCCATTATGATTCCTTCTTCCCGGCAACTGTTTTTCTAGGACCTTTTCTGGTTCTAGCATTCTTTTGAGTCACTTGACCACGAACAGGTAAACCCCTTTTGTGTCTTGTGCCTCTATAAGAATTAATTTCCATTAAACGTTTGATGTTTAAGGCAACTTCTCTACGTAAGTCCCCTTCGGTAATTAAATCTGCTGCTGCAGTTCTAATTGAAGATAATTGTTCTTCAGTTAGATCTTTTGTTCTAATACTTTCATCTACTTCAGCTTTTGTTAGAAGTTGTGATGATAATGTTCTACCAATACCATGTATATAAGTAAGCGAAATCACGATTCTCTTGTTGTTTGGAATTTCAACATTTAAAATTCTAGCCATGATTAACCTTGCCTTTGCTTGTGCTTAGGATTTTTACAAATCACTCTCACACAATTACGTCTATTGATAATTTGACAGTTTTTGCAAATTGTCTTTACTGATGCTCTTACTTTCATAGTATTTATTATCCTTTCGAGGAATTAATTAAGATGAATATGATAAAGTTCACACTGATTTTAATTACTCTCTTTATAATGCAACTTTAAATTGCTTTTTTATTTTAACATAAAAACCAAAAAATAAGTGGCTTATTAGTTTACTTCAACAATTAAGTAACCGCTATTTTAGAACATGAAATATTTTCATAAAATTTAATTGTTTCATGACATATATAAGTAAAAAGAAAAAGCTTTGAAGATCAGAATGAGTCCAAATAATAAAAAATATCCAATTACTAATAATTAAATCAATATAATACTATTCTTTAAAATATTAATAAACTTTATAATTAGCATATTACGTCATTAAGAACCACCTTTGGAATATATGGTTTTAATTAAATGTATTAAGTATTATTAACAAATGAATCTTAAAATACATAAAGCATATATTAAAATTAGATATAATAGTTTTATGAAAACAAAATACAAAAATCTTAATGTCATTGGTTCTGATGAAACTGGTGTAGGAGATTATTTATCTCCGCTTGTGACATGTGCAGTATTTGTTCCATTTAAAAACGTCACTAAATTAGAGGCCATGGGTGTAACTGATTCTAAAAAAATAAGTGACAAGAAGATTAAGGAACTAGCTATTAAAATTAAACCATTTGTTAAATATCGCGTTAAACATTTGACTCAAATCGGTTATAACAAACTCAACACTTCTTTTAATGCAAATGAATTAAAAATGTTCTTACATATGGGTGCAATTAATAGCCTGGAAGAAGCAATCACGGATGTTGACTTAATCATCATTGATCAATTTGCTAATAATAGATCAACCCAAAAGTACTATCAAAGATTAGGTACATCATCTTTTAACTTAAAACCTTTCAAAGCAAAATTAGTGCTTGTCGAAAAAGGTGAAATGGAACATGTTGCCGTGGCCGCTGGTTCCATTTTAGCAAGAGAATTTTTGCTTGGCTTAATGGATCAACAAAACAAAAAATGAAAAACTATTTTTCCATTAGGAACAAATAAGATTGTTGAATCATTTGCAAGAGACTTCGTAAAAAATAATGGGGAAAAATCTTTAAGTGAAGTAGCTAAAATATCCTTTAAAACAACACTGAAAGTTTTGGGTGAAACAAATGATTAATATTGTTTTATATCAGCCAGAGATTCCACCAAACACTGGAAATATTATTAGGACATGCTTTGCAACAAGTACTAAATTGCATATCATTAAACCAACTTCTTTTGAGATTCACCCCAAATGACTAAAACGTCCAGCAGCCGGAAAACATTTAACAGATATTGAGCATGAAATCCATGCATCGTTTGCAGATTACCAAAAAAAATACGGTGATAAAAATACTTATTATATAACTAGATATGGAGCCCAATATCATTCCACTCCTGATTTTGCCAAGATAAAAGAAGATATTTTCTTGATGTATGGCAGAGAATCTACTGGTCTGCCATTTCATTTACTAAATATGCATTTAAATAAATGCCTTCGTGTTCCTATGGTAGCAGAATCTAGATCTTTAAACTTAGCAAATACAGTTATGATGACAGTCTATGAAGTTTTAAGACAAAAAAATTATGTTGGATTATCACAATTTGAGATTCTTAAGGGAAAAGATTGAATACAAAAAAATAAGAACTAATCTTTGAATATTCATTCCAAAATAATAGTTTGAATAATGTGTTGAACAATTAATTAAATTGCTTGTTTGTGTTAATTAAGTTAATATCAATTTTTGACTTAGGATATTTTTTATGCTCCTTGTTTAGTAAATATTGATTGAGATATGAAAGCCCAAAAATTCATACTAAAGATAAGTAAAACGGAATGGCATTCGTTCTAATTTTCTCTCAATCTCACCCGAAGAATGTCTCAATAGAAACGACATAGAATATTTGGTATCCTAAAAAAATGATTCCAAAAGCAATGCCAATACTTGCACTTGTTTTTCAAACTCATCCCTTCATTTTATTATGAACTGTTTCGTTTCTTCTTTTTCAATAGAAAACTAATATAAATATATATGTAATAAATGAATACAATGGAGTCGAATTAGACCAGCTAGCCATAAAACTATAACCTGTATCATTTATTGTTATCACTGATGAAACTATACCGATGAATGAAAATGCTGCAACTCAAAATAAAAACAATAATGACGATGCTTTTTTCTCATTGTTATTATTTTTTTTCATCAATCATCTTGAACCAATCATACTATTAACTCTTATTGTTTGTTCAAACACTACTGATGATGCATAAACATAACCATTTAGTCCACCATATACCGAAATAACAATAGTTGTTAGAACAATTGCCTTAATTGGCTTCATAGCTCCTGCTGGGAGTACATCCTCTAGCACTTCAGTAACAGAACCAGCGCCATGAACAATTTGAGCAATCGTCACAAGTATATACACAACTACAACGATCGAAATACCAACCATTGTAACTTTAGGAGCCTTTTTCTCTTCGCCTTCCATGTGTTCTGTAATTTGACCAATATTTAAAAATGCATCAAATGCAAATAAGATAGCAGGAATAGCTAAAATCATGCCACTAAAATTAAATGCATTTTGGCTATTAAATAAGTTGTTACCAACAATTGTGGTTACATCAACATTATTATGAGTAGTCGCCATGGCTATACCTACTATAATTATTAAAATAAGTGGTGTAAATTTAATGACTGTTGTTATAGCTTGTGTGGGTCCTGTTAGAATCGGTGCAAAATATTGCAATGATTTTATAATTATAACAACAACCAAAGAGACACATACATGAGTAATAACTGGTACATTATTTGCATCAAAAGTACCGGTGAGACTAAAGAGCTTAACTCCATAATAGGAAAAAACGTATCCAACAATCATTGTGTTAAACATGAACATAAATGTCGGAAACGAAAACTTAGTAATTATATTAAAATGTTTTGATGTGTATTTATGACTCCAGTTTAAAAATCCCGATAATTTAGAATTCTTAGTCCTATTTATCTCGGAAAAAGAATATGCAATTGACACCGTCATAATTGATGCAATTATTCAAGAAAGCAATATACCGATTGAGGAAAAATCATTAAATTTAAATACATCAGTATTTTTAAAGAATATTCCGGATCCAACTATTGTACCAATGAGCATCACAACCGCTGTAAAGAAACCCATCTTTTTTGCTGTTTTTATTTTCAATTTTTCCTTTCATAATATTATATAAATAAAAAAAATAAACAAAAGCATTATACTGTCTTTGTGATGCTAACTAACATCCAACGTTTATTGATTAATAACATCATCATGCAATTTACTTGAATTTTAGATTTGATAAAACTTATATTTCTATTTATAAATATGCTATTGAATCTTATTAAAAATTTATCATTTTCAAACCAAAATAGTTTCTCATTAATCCTTAACTTGCTACCTTTTTTATAAACTCATCCACCGAAAAAGCTTTCTGCTTATTTGAACCATATGCTCTAATGTTAATTGTGTTATTTTTAACTTCTTCATCACCAATTACAATTTGCCATTTTGTTTTTGATGTTTGAGCCTCTCTAATTTTTTTACTAACCCTTTCATTTCTATCATCCATGTGCACTCTAATGCCTTCATCAACTAATTTCTTATATATATTATCTGCATATTCCTGATGCAATTCATGAGACACAGGAATGATAGTGGCTTGTCTAGGAGCTAATCAAAATGGTAAATCACCTTTTGTTTGTTCCAAAAGAATTGCAATGAATCTTTCATATGTACCAATTAATCCTCTATGTATAAGTACTGGAGTAACTTTATTTTCATCTTTATCTATATAAGATATATCAAAACGTTTTGGTAATAAAAAATCCAGTTGTAATGTTGAAAGAGTTATCTCATGGCCTAAAGCTGATTTAACTTGGATATCAATTTTAGGACCATAGAAAGCAGCTTCTCCAATTTTTTCAATATAAACAATCTTAAGTTCTTTTAAAACATTAACTAAATCTGATTCAGCTTTGTTTCACATATCATCATCATCCAAATATTTTTCTTTATCTTCAGGATCCCTTAAAGAAAGTGATATATAGTCGACTTCGATATTAAATTTATCTAATGCTTCCATAATCAACTTGTATGAATTTTTAAATTCATCAATAATTTGATCTGTCCTAGCAAAAACATGACCTTCTGTTAGGACCATTGATCTAACTCTTTCTAGCCCTGTTAGAGCGCCTGATTTTTCATAACGATATAATTGAGCTTGCTCAGACATTCTGATGGGCAAATCTCGATATGATCTTCTTTTGGAACCATAGATTAAAACATGATGAGGACAAGTCATTGGTCGCATAACTAATTCTTCATTTTCCAATTCAATAACGGGAAACATATCATCTTGATAGTGTGCTCAATGGCCTGATATTTCATAGAGTTTTTTAGATCCAAAAGCCGGTGTTGATACTTCTCTAAAACCATAGCTACCCTCAAGTTTCCTGATATATGATTGGATATTATTTTTAATAATCATTCCATCTTCTAGCCAAATGGGAAAGCCTTGACCAGCAAGATGATTGAAGGTAAAGATATTCATTTCCTTACCAATCTTACGATGGTCACGTTCTTTTCTTTCTTGTAATATTTGTAGGTAAGCCCTTAATTCTTCCTTTGTTTCTCATGCTGTTCCATAAATTCTAGTCAGTTGTGCATTCTTTGAATCACCTTTTCAATATGCACCAGCTAAATTAAGTAATTTAAAGTGTTTAATTTGACTAACTGATGCCACATGACCACCTTTACAGACATCAGTAAAAATACTTTGCCCATTTGAGGGATTATTTAAAGCATAGTAAGTCACTGGGATATTTTTTTCTCCAAGATCTTTAACTAATTCTTGTTTAAAAGGTTGATCTAAAATATCCATAGAATCAACTTGCTCTATTTTATAACCGCCAGCCACTATTTTTGACATTTGTTTTTCAATTTTTTTAAGGTCTTGGTCGTTAATGGGATTTTTAAATACAAAATCATAATAAAATCCTTCGTCTATTGCAGGGCCAAATCCTACATGTGTTCCTGGATATAACTTCAAAACAGCTGCAGCTAGTAAATGCCCAGCTGAGTGGTTTAGATTTGATTTTACTTTCATATATTGCTCCTTTAACAATAAAAAGTCTTTTCAAGGGCTAACGTACCACCTCGAAAAAAGACTCTCTTTGTTATATTTAGTTTGATAAAGTGATAGTAATTAATAAATCCACTTTATCTAGCTCGCACCATCCTAGATTCTCTGAAAAGTATTTTATTTATTAATCTTATTCGCTTCATAATTATTATAAATTATTTCCGTGCTTTGAAAATTTTTTTACCCAAATTAATATATTCATTAATATTATCTTCTAAAGTTTTAAATCCCAGTTCAGCAATACTGGGATTTAGTAAATCAACACCAGCATCTTTAAGAATATCCAAAGGATTTTTTGTTCCTCCAGCTTTTAAGAATTTATTAATATATTTTTCAAGCACAACAGTCCCTTCCTCTTTATATTTGTTGAAGAAGATGCTCGCTACTAATTGCCCAATGGCATATTTATAGACATAAAAACCATAATAGAAATGAGGTACATAGATAGCTGGAACTGCATCTATTTCCTTGTATTTAGGATTTTTTTTAATTGTATATTTTTTATGATTTTCAAAATACACTTTAGATATTGCTTTAAATGATCCTAGTGGAACACCTTTATCGATTTGATCATAAAGGTCTAATTCATAATTAGCTCATTCAACTTGTCTAAAAACAGTTCCAATAAAGCCATTAACTTTTTGTTCAGCTATTTTGAATTTCAATTTAACATCATCACTCTTTTTAGCAAGATAATCAAAATACATGAGTTCATTAAAGATGGAAGCGATTTCTGCAACAAATATTTTGTATTCAGAATTCATAGCATTATTATATTCACATGAATAGTAACTATGCATTGAATGACCCATTTCATGAGCCAATGTTTCTGCTGATCTAATTGTCCCATCAAAGTTCATTAGAATTAATATTTTGTCCATTCCATAAGCACCACCTATAGAATATGCACCTGATTGCTTGTTTTTAACTGGCATAAAATCCACTCAATTACTTTTAAGTGCTTCTTTAACTTTGTCTTCATACTCTTTACCAAATGGCTTAACTGAATTTAAAACATCTTTAATGGCATCCTCGGGTGAAATTTTTAAGTTATTATTAATCATTTCAACATTTTTATCATATTTAGTTAATGGAGTACCGAATTTTGTTTTATAAAACTTTTTGTGGGCATTATTGAATTTACGAACTAATGGAACATTACTTTGCACAGAAGTAAATAGTGTTTCAAGAAGTTTTCTTGATGATCTATCACTAAATAATAATGCGTCAATTGCACTTTTGTGACCCTCAATAAGTCCCATTGTTGACTCTTCTTTTTTATGTTGATAAAGAAGATTAGAAAGAGAAGATTTATGTTTTAAAAATGCATTAAAATAAGAAATTTGAGAGGTTTTTCTCACTTTAGCATCTTTGTGTTTTGATAATTCGACTCTATTAGCATTTGTAATCTTGATTTTCTTACCAGATGTTGTTGTGGCATAACCAAATTCTATTTCCGAATTAGTCAAAATGCTAAATGGTTCAAGAGCCGAAATATCAGCTCTAGATTGTTTAATTCTAAAGGCTTGAATTTCTTTTGATAGTTGGTATTTTTTTTCTTCTAATTTATTTTCAATATGAAACTTGTATGGTTTAAATTTTGGTAATTTAGCTCATTTTACAAGTTTTGTTGAATTTTTAAAAAATCTAATGTCTTCAGATCCTAATTCTTGCTTAATTTGATATAATCCATATTGCATTTTATCCATGTATTTATTTGCATTTGGATCAATAACATTGATAGAAATAGAGTTAGAAAGATAATTAAATAAAACATTGACTTTCTTTGCTAGGGCATCCTCTTGTTTAAGATATTTTAAATATGATTCTGCTGAATCGTATTTGTTGTCTTTTATTTTGATTTCTTTTTTTAATTCATTTAGAACATCCTCGATTGCTTTATTTGGTGTTTTACCACCTAATAATTCATCTAGATTTCATTTGTATTTCTTTTCTACGTCTTTGTGTGTTTTATATTCTTTGGCCATATGGATTCCTTTTCATAATTCTAATCGTACGTTACGCCCTTTAAATCTCTTAAATAATTAACAAAGAAGTTAAATCCTTTATCAATATCTAGTTCACCTTTCTGCTTTAAATACTTTTTATTTCTGCATAATTGAAGCAAATTACTGTATATTTCATTTTCATTCGTTGTCGGTTCTAAGCCTAATGAAATTATTTTCTTTGGATAATACTTAGTTAATAATTTGTATGCCTCATTAAATAATTCGCGCTGGGGAATAATACTTATTTTAATTGAACCAATGACCGAAAGTTTCACTCCAATTAAATCATCTTCAAATTTTGGTCATAATATACCAGGGGTATCAAGCAAATGGATGGTGCCAGTATTAACTCATTGCTGGCCTTTTGTAACTCCTGGCATATTCCCAACTTTAGTTTTGGACTTATTGGCAAGCAAATTAATAAGCGTTGATTTCCCTGAATTAGGAACCCCAACCACCACGGCCCTTAATCGAGGTTTTAATAAGCCTTTTTTTATATCTTTTGCTCTTTTTGGTGCTAAGAGTCTTTCAGCTTCTTTTAAAATTTTCTTTTGGGCTGTTTTTTTCTTCAATGAAACAGTTACAACTCCATCTTTTGCATGATTAAAAGTTTTTAGAATTGATGGTAATTTATCTAAATCAGCTAAATCTGTTTTGGTAATTACAAATAACCTGGGCTTATTGGGAGATATTTTATCAAACTCTTCATTATAAGTAGATAAAGGTGCTCTTGCATCTAGCACAACAATAAAAAGATCAACTAATGGTGCTTTTTCTTTTATTTGATTAATGGCTTTTGCCATATGTCCCGGGAATCATTGAATCATAATTACTACATTATAAAGTAATTAATAAGTTCATCAATAAGGAACTACAAAAACATTATTATTCAAAAATGCAACATATATAATTAAACCAATCAAAAAGAAACTGCCAATTGCATCTCTTCATGTTAATTTATATTGTCTATATCTAGTTCTCTTTTTGTAAGGATCATAACCTCTTGTTTCCATGGCGTTTCCAAGGTCTTCAGCTTTAGAAAATGCTGAAACAAATAAAGGAATAATTAGTGTAGTCATGGATTTAGACTTGGATTTTAATCCACCATTTTTAAAGTCAACACCCCTTGACGATTGCGCTTTCATGATTCTTTGGGCCTCTTCTAAAAGTGTGGGAATAAACCTTAACGCGATGGAGATGATCATTGCGATGATATGCACAGGTACCTTAACTAATTTAAGTGGTAATAATAAATCTTCAATCCCTTTTGTCATCCCCATTGGTTTGGTTGTAGATGTTAATAATGTTGTTGTTAATATCATAATGTAGATTCTTAGAGTGATGATAAGAGTCTGATACACGACAGGATAATTAATAGCAATAATTCATCATGTGATTTCAAATGTAGTAGGCAATTCAGGGTGAAGACCAGGTTTAAGTGGACTCATAATAAAAATATTAATAATAAATAAAAAAGTGCCGATGAAGAATGCTGGTTTTAAAATGGAAAATAATTGTCTTTTTCTCAATCCGGAAATAAGAAAAGCAAAAAAAATGGGAGAAATAATAATGGCCTGTGAAATAAAAGACTTTGCCAAAAATACAAGTACAATAATTATAATATTAGCCATTATTTTTATTCTTGGATCCATTTTATGAATAAATGAATTGCCTGGAACGTATTTCCCGACTGAGATATTTTTCATGTTACCCTAACCTCTTAACGAGTTTATCAATATTATTCACTTTACCAATAACTAGTCCTTTGCTCTCAAGTTCGTGGACTAATGAGACTAATTTAGGAGTTTCTAACTCATTTTTTTTCAGTAAATCCTTGTTATATAAAATATCGATTGTTTTACCATCCTTCACGATACGTCCTTCTTTGAACACAATTGTTCTATTTGAATAACTAAGAGCGTGATCAAGATTATGGGTAACTACCACAATTGCTTTGCCTTCTTTGTGAATTCTTTGGAAGATTTTATACATAGCTATTTCACCTTCTGGATCAAGTCCTGCAGTTGGCTCATCCAAAATTAGGATATCAGGTTCCATTGAAAGAATTCCAGCTAAAGCCACCCTTCGTTTTTGCCCACCAGATAATGAAAAAGGTGAAACGCTTAAATAGGATTCATCAAGACCAACTATTTTAATATATTTTTTTGCTAATTTTTTTGCCTTATCTTTATCCATTCCCAATGAAATAGGACCAAAAATAATATCCTTTTCGATTGTTTCTTCAAATAACTGATATTCTGCAAATTGAAATACAATTCCCACTTTTTTTCTTTGTTCTTTAATGCCTTTTAGTTTTCTTTTTGTGTTAATAATTTTTCTTCCATCAATAATTACCTCTCCAGTGGTAGGAATTAATAAAGCATTCAAATGTTCAATAAAAGTTGTCTTACCAGACCCTGTTTGTCCAATAATAGAAACAAATTCCCCTTTGTTTATGATACAATTAACATCAAATAACGCTTGGAATTCTGAATAACCACCCTTATCAAAAGTGTGACTTAACTTATTTGTTATTATTTGCATAATTCACGCACCAATTCTTCACGGTTATATGTTGTTTTTACACGATCGATCTTTGAAGAAACTTTATATATAAATGGTGCATCAATTTTAGCTAATTTTGTTATTCTCTTATTAGATAAAATATCTTGGGGCGGTCCTGAAGCAACAAGTTTTCCTTGGGAAAAAACGAAAATTTCGTCAGCTAATACAGCCTCATCCATATCATGAGTGATAGAAATAATAGTTTTATTTTTTTCTCCTTGAATTTTTTTGATTAAAGAAATTATTTCTTTTTTGCCTTTAGGATCTAACATGGATGTAACTTCATCAAAAATAATGATATCTGGATCAAAAACCAGTGTTGATGCAATGGCAACCCTTTGTTTCTGACCACCAGATAATGACTGAGGCTCATGCTCAAGATGGGTTACCATGCCAACTAGTTTAGAAAAGTGCATAATTTTTTCCTTCATAGCTGATCTGGTAATATTTTTATTTTCAAGACCAAAGGCAATATCGTCTTCCACAGTTGAACCAATAAATTGATTATCTGGATTCTGAAAAACGATGCCTATATGAGCTCTGATTTTTCTCAAATTATTTTTATTAATTTTAATTCCGTTAATTTCTATGTAACCTTCTGTGGGTTTATAAAGCCCAACAATTAATTTAGAAAGTGTTGATTTCCCTGATCCGTTATGGCCAAGAATTGCTATGTATTTTTTATCTGGAATTTCTAACGAAACGCCATCTATGGCGTTTTTTTCAAAATCAGAATATTTAAATTTAAGATTCTTTATTTTAATCATATGTAAATTATATATACAAAATGAAAAACTCAACATTTATAGTTTGTCAAAATATTTTTTATCAAACACGGCAATATATGGGGCATTTCTAAGTTTTTCTTTAACATCTAAACCAAACCCATATACGAATTTATTGGGAACTTTAAAGCCGTATTTATCAACTTTAAATTTAACGATTTGACCTTCTGGCTTATAAAGAAGAGTGAGAACTGTTAATGATTTTGGATCACGTTTCTTCAAAATATCAATTGTTTTTTTCAATGTCCTTCCAGAATCAACAATATCTTCCACAATCAAAACATCTTTATTAGCAATATTTGATTTTAAATCCATAATAATTTTGACCTGCTTGTTACTTTCCATTTTTCCAGCAAACGAGGAAACAGTCATAAAATCTAATTTATGTTCAACTTTAATACTTTTCATAAGTTCCGCCATAAAGGGAATGCATCCTTTTAACAACCCTATTAAAATTAGTTCTCTTGAACCTTTATACTTATGATCTACCCATTTAGCAAGTTCGACACATTTGTCTTCAATTTGGCTTCTGGTAATCAAAATTTCTTTTGCATATTTATCATTAGTCATATGCAAATTATAAATTAAAAACTAATAATTTATGAGTTTTTAATTGAAAGTATTTTCACTTTGTATTTCTTTGATGATAATACGGTTGCCACATCACCTTTTTCCATTCCTAAGATGGCTTTGGCCAGTGGAGATTTATTTGATATTTTGCCTTCAAAGGGATTAGTCTCTAGTGTACCAACAATTATGTATGCTTCTTTGACTTTAGTCGAAACAATTTCAATTGTAACAGAAGAGCCAACTGAAACTTTATAGGCAGATAAAGCATTTTTCTTAACAATCTCAGAGTTTTGAATGATTGCATCTATATTTTTGATTCTGCTTTCGATTTCACCTTGTTTTTGTCTAGCTGCATCAAACTCAGCATTTTCAGATAAATCGCCAAGTGCTCTAGCATCTTTAATGGCTTCGATCACTTTCGGTCTTTCAATATCAATCAGAAACTTAAGTTCATCTTTTAGTTCTCTTTGACCTTCTTTTGTTAATATGTTTTTTTCTATAATCATTTTTTTCTCCAATATCTATTTATTTTATCAAATTATTTGGCAATAGTAATTATTCCCTTGCCTATTTTTTTATCGTAATCTCTTCTAATTCCAGTTAATTTTGTATATCCTAGTAATTTTTTAATTTCTTTACCATGAGCATTAACAATAAAAATAAGTCCGCCCTGTTTTAATTTTTTATAATTCTCATCAAATATTTCATTAATATAAACAGAAGTGTCAATGATAATAGTATCTGGGTTATTCTTGTCAACTTTTTGTTTAGCAAGTTTCATTAGACTGGTTTTTATATATTTATCATTGTTAAGAACATTTGTTGTTTTGTAACTATTCCGTAAAATAGTGTTAATAATATATTCAAGTTGGTCATCGCATAAGGGCTTTTTTGTTTTTTCCTTTAAGTCCCAAAGCATCATGCCATGATCTTTTCTATCTTCAATATTTTTGATTGACTCATCAATAACATTATCATAATTGTTGCCTATATATTTACTCTTAATTTTCTTTAACTTCCATTTCATTCATAACCAAGCACAAAACATAATGATTAATGCTACAAAAATAGAAGCAATTAGAATCCATCTAACTGTGTTGTTCATTTATTCTCCAGTATCTTCCATGTATTCGTTGAAAATCTTTTCAACTAATGGTCATTCATCTTCTTCAATTAGTGAAAGTTTTTTATTATCATCAATTTTTGCTGAAAATACCTTGTCCTTAACACTATAAAGAATAAAATTGTCGCCATTGGCTTCAAATGTAAAAAGTATTTCACCTTGTAGTGTTTTGCCATCTTTGGTTTCAATATTAATTAATTTGTCTTCATCTTCCATGTATCTATTATATTCAAAAATATTAAAGTCTTGCTAAATAGTCTTCAAGAATTAATTGAGCAGCAATTTTATCTTTGTAAGCCTTTCTTTTTTTTCGCGTTAATCCTGCTTTGATCATAATTTCATGGGCTCGTTTAGTTGTGCCATATTCATCAATTCTAATAACTTTAATGTTTATCGTATTTTTAATCAAACTTTCTACTTCTTCAACCATTAATGTTGTCTCGGATTTATCGCCTGAAGGGTATGTCGGATATCCAATAACAATGGTATTTATTTCATATTCTTCAAGATATTTTATAATTTTATTTATTAGACTATCTCAATCTTTTTCATCAAACCTAAAATTTTCTTTACCTTGGGCGGTAATATTTAACTCATCACTGATAGCGATTCCACATGACTTTTTACCAATATCTAATCCTAATATGCGCATATTATATTTTGCCCATCACAAAATCAAGGCCACCATCAACACTTGTCTCTGGATAATGATCTTTAAATGCTTGAATCGCATCATATTTAACTGACCCAACCGCCACCAGTTTACCATTGCCAACTTTGGCTTCAATGATGATAATAGCATCAGGAAAAGTATTTCGTAATTGAAGTGTCTTGGCTTTGATTAAACCTGGATTAGTCACCTCTTCAAAATAAATCATTTTTCCATTAACTAATTTAGGTTTAATATCGCCAATATCAATGATAGATTTTTGTGATTTATAAAGTTTCTTCATATCCAACTTTACCTGCTTGGTGGCATCGATTATAGATGTGACATCATTTGGAATATCAACCTCATAATCTGGATTAAGTCTTTGATTCTTTTTAATAGCTTTTTTTAAATTAATTAATAAATTTTCTTTTTGTAGATTAATTCATTCATCAACTATGGTTTTTGATGTAATAGCTTCAACACGATAAATTCCTGTTCCTTTTGATTCAATTTTAATTATTTTAAATTTTTCGATGAGTGATAGATGGTTGATATGCGTACCACCACAAAGTTCTATAGAAACATTAAAATCAACAACACGGACGACATCTCCATAACTTTCTCCAACAAGAGCTTTAGCTCCATGTTTAATTGCCTCATCGTATGGCACTTCATTAACAACACGATTGTAATCTTTGGCAATAAAGTCATTAACAATTTGCTCTACTTGTTCATAGTCTTCTTTAGTTGGTTTCTTCTCAGTGGTAAAATCAAATCGTAACTTGTGCTCATCATTATATGATC
Organism: Candidatus Mycoplasma mahonii; assembly: GCF_030550815.1. Lineage (GTDB taxonomy): Bacteria > Bacillota_I > Bacilli_A > Mycoplasmatales > Metamycoplasmataceae > Mycoplasma_O > Mycoplasma_O mahonii. The sequence goes on from NZ_CP114583.1 coordinate 569,207, forward strand.
CAGCTTGCTCAACAGAGTTGCCCAAAACTTTTTCAAGAGCAGCTGCAAGTAAATGAGTGGAGGTATGGTTACGTTCTTTATTTAATCTAGCATCTTGATTCACTGATAATTTAACCTTGAGCCCTTCAATTGGTGCATCAGTGACATGCCAATTATTGCCGTTTTTATCTTTAATAACATCAGTTACAATAATACCAGCAATTGTGCCCATATCATGTTCTTGACCACCGCCCGTGGCATAAAAAGGAGTTCTATTTGTTAAGGTATAAAATTTACCATTTTCCTCTTTAGCAATGATAACTCCTGATTCAACATCTGTATATTCATATCCGATGAACTTTGATCTTTGTTCTTGAATCAAGTTAAAAACTGCAATTTGTGATTTCATGCCTAACTCTTTTTTTCCTCTTGAGGCATTAGCATGTTTATTTTTAAAGATTTCAAATTCACTAATATTAAGTTGAATACCTTTTTCATGAAGAATATCCTTTGTTAATTCAATGGGAAACCCATATGTTTCAAATAACTTAAATGCTACAGCAAAGTCTAACTTCGTTTTGCCTTTAATAGATTTAGCTAGTAATTCTTCACCTTTTTTTATTGTGATGGAAAAAGCTAATTCCTCATCTAAAATTATTTTAGAAATTTTAGGAATATCAAATTCATAAACATCCAAAACTTGTGCCACAACAGGAAGGAGTTGGGAAAGGAACGTTGGACTTTTGACATGCAATTCTAAACCAGCACGATAAGCACGCCTTAGAAGCCTTTTGATAATATAACCCCTTGATGTATTAGATGGACGTACACCATCTTGAATGGCAACAGCAATGGACCTGATATGATCAGCAATAATCTTAAACTCCTTATTGATCTGTCTTTGTCTCTCATCTCTGACCAAATAATTTTCTATCACATATTTTGATCCTGATATTTCTTCCATTTTTCTGATAATGGGTAAAAATAAATCTGTGTCAAAGTTAGTGGGAGCATCTTGAAAAATTGAAGCGATCCGCTCAAGACCAGCACCTGTGTCAATATTTTTTTGTGCTAGAGGCGTGTAGTTACCATTACCATCATTATTAAATTCTGAAAAAACAATATTTCATATTTCCATATAACGATCATTTTCAATGCCTTCCCTTAACAGCTTAATACCAATGGATGCCCGATCATATTGAGTTCCCCGATCATAAAAAATTTCCGTATCTGGACCACATGGACCTTGCCCAATATCTCAAAAATTCATTTCTCTATCACCTTTAATCAAATGCGAAGCTTCAATACCCATCTTTAGCCAAAAATCATACGTGTCAGTGTCTTCTTCATAATATGTGATGAATATTTTTTCCTTTTCAAACTTAAAAACATCAAATAATAGATTAAATGCTAATTCAATCATGTCTTTTTTAAAGTAATCTCCAATAGAAAAATTACCGAGCATCTCGAAGAAAGTGTTATGCCTGGCAGTGATACCAACATTTTCAATATCATTTGTTCTAATAGATTTTTGAGAATTAGTTATTCTTGGATTATTTGGTATTTTAATTCCAGAGAAGTAATCCTTGAGTGTTGCCACTCCAGAGTTAATCCACAATAAAGATTTATCATTAACCGGAATTAGTGATTTAGATGAAACCTCTTCATGCCCATGTTCCTTAAAGTAATTGAGTCATATTTTTCTAATTTGTTTTGATGTTAATTTTTCCATTTTTCTCCTTATATAAAAAAACCCATAAGAGGGGCTAACGTACCACCCTCATTGAGCTTCTTTACCTGCATAGTAGGTTATCCTATTAGTCTTATAGGATTGCACTGTTCCTAATCATTGACTGCTATATTTTAATTATATATTGTTTCAGAAGAAGTGAATTCAAAAATAAAAAATGGCTTCAGTTACCTTGTATGTAACACAATATCAAAATGAGATTCATATATTTCAGAAAAGTTAACTCCTCCCTCTTCCAGATCAGTCGTTATTTCCCATTGATTATATCTTGCAACATTTAGCATAATCACCTTATGTCCAACCTGATTTCCTTGTTGAATTGGATATACAACTATATGGCACATCTAATCAAAATGCTAAACCCAAGGTTGAAAGATCATTCATAACAATGTAAAATGATTTTTACCATAACTTTTGTCTGAAAATTTTAATGCCAGTGGGAATGAATGAATTGCCTTTGAAAAGAAACTTAAAAGAACAACCCAATATTTATTGAAAATAAAATCTCTAATATAATTATTAGATAAGAGGGATTATATCCTATATCATTAACGGCATGAATTACAAAATTATTCTCTTTTTATTTTCCCATTGAAAATCATTTGCATAGATTACTCCATCTTTAAAAACTAATTCTATTGAATCCTTTATTTCAACGCTACTAAAACTAAAAATCTTCAGTCTTATATCGTTTATTATTATGTATGCACCAGGGTAAGGATTGAATCCTTTGATTTTTCTTTTCACATCATTAATTCCCATGCCAGGCAATAGTTGGCATTCTTCCTTAGTTATTTTTGGTGATAAAGTAAATTCCTTTGATTGTGGAGTAAAACTAAAATCTTTCGTTTCTATCTTGCTCATTCATGCAACTATATTTTGTTTTGCTAAATCAGCAATAATATTAAATGCATCACCGGTTGTTGTTTCTTCATCAATTGTTTGTGAAGCTTTAAAGACAATATCACCCGCATCCATTTCTTTAATCATTTCCATAAGGGTAATTCCGATCTCTTGCTCACCATTTAAGATGGCGTGGTGAATCGGTGCTGCACCTCTATATTTAGGTAATAATGACCCATGTATATTTAATGGTTTGTGTTTACCAAGTTTTAGGATTGATTGTGGTATATATTGCCCAAAGGCAAAAGTCAAAAATAAATCAAAATTAAGCAATTCTAATTCTCTAGCAATCAATGAAATCTTTTCAGGCTTAAAGATTTGGATATTATATTTTTTAGCTAATTTAGAGACTTTTGTTTCAGTAATCTTCATTCCTCTGCCTTTTTTCCGATCTGGTTGTGTGACTATACCAACAACTTCAAAGTTCTTGATAACTTCTTCAAATGCCGGTACAGAAATACCCGGAGATCCAGCTAATACTATTTTCATATAGACCCCTGTTTTTCTCCAGTAATTTTTTTATGCAAATTAATATCTTTGCTTTTAGTCGTTTGAAATGATTTTATGTCAGAATATAGTTGTTTCATTTTATTTGGATCAATCGCAAGTTTTAAAGATTCCTTTATTTTGTCAAGCACATCAAAAACATGTGCATGTTTTACAATAACAACATGGGATGGAATGTCTTTTACATCAATAAAATTAGTTCTATTAGAAAATATAATTAATGAAATAACTGGCACTTTATTTTTTGTCATTTTCATAATATGATCTATATGTTTTTGGTTTTGAGTAACCGGATTTCCAATTTTGAATGTATTATCACCTAAAACTTTTGTCCATTTATGATCATCTATTCCACCTCTAATTCCACCATTAATGGATTTGATTTCAACAACAATCATGGCTTCGCTAGAAATTATGATAGAGTCAATTTCAACCACCTTATTTTCATCATATTTATATAGGGAAGCATCAATAAATTTGTTGTTTGTGTGTTTAGCTCAAATCTTTAAATCATTATTAATTTTTTTTTCCGCTGATGTACCGATTTTTTTAATATCTTTTCGTAAGGAATTTTGTTTAGAATAAAGAAACAAAAATAATGCTACAAAAATAGTAAGAATAATACCCCCAATTGTCGCACCAAATATAAATCCCATATCTAAATTATAGAGAAAATAATATTTAAAGTGTTAATTGTATTATAAATGGGCCATTATCCCTTTATGGTAGGTTAAATAAGAACTGAAGAAAAATGACTTACTTGTCATTCTATTCTTTGGTGGATTGATTGATTTCTCTAAAAGATCTTGGAAAGGTTTAAGGATATTTGAGTTTCACATTGGTCTAGCAACATAGGTATTGACCAAACCTCTTTCATTTTAGAATATTTTATTTCAATAGGAATTATTTTATTCTCTGTGAAAACAATAAAATATGGGAATTGTTGTGATCCATAAGGTTGAAATATAAAAGTATTTCTGACGCTTTGGAATGAATTATCAATAATTTCTAAAGAATTTTTCAATAGTATATGTTTTTTAATTCTTGTAAAAATATTTCTGGCATTGTCTATAAAAATGTTTTCTAAATTCATTATGTCTTTATAGCTGATTCAGAATGAGGATTGGCAACACGTGACATTGGTGAGAAATACATAATTAATTGAGTGGCGCTAACAGTGATGTCTATTTTGCAATTGTAGTTGTAATTGGAGGACTATTAACAATCACTAGATATAGTAACATTGGATAGATTTATATGATTCAGATCATCATTGTTATTGTTAGCATTTAGTGCATCATTGGCATTACTTGTGTTCTATGGATAAGCGTATACTCCCACATTAGTATCATTAGTACTGAATGGTGTTGTCGCATCCATCATCTTAGTTAGAATGTTATGAATAAAAAAATAGTGAATACTTTTTTTATTTTTTTTACTATATAATATTTTTACTTTACAAGGAGAATCAAATGGCAAATATAAAATCAAAAGAAAAAAACATCCGAAAAATTAAGAAAGCAACAACTAGAAATGCAGTAGTTAAATCAAAAGTAAGAAAGGCTATTAAAGGTGCTAAACTTGCAGTTGCATCTGGGGATAAAGATGTTCAGATAAAAATATCATTAGCTCACAAGGAAATTAATACTGCTGTTTCAAAAGGTGTTTTCCATAAAAATAATGGTGCTCGAAAAATATCAAGACTAGACAAATCTGTAAATAAAGCATAAAAACTGTTTATTCACAGGTTTTTTTATTCATCTTTTGTAAGTGAATCGGCATCCAAGTTATGAAATACTTCTTGAATATCCTCATCGTCTTCTAGTTTATCGATAAAAGCAATAATTTTATTTGCTTTTTCAAATGGCAATTTAACTTCTTGGTTAGGGACATATGCTACTTCAGCAGTGATAAATTCACTGATACTATTTTCCTCTAATATATCTTTGACCGTCTGAAGAACATTAGGTTCAGTATAAACAATAAATGTATTCTCTGTGGAAATAAAGTCATCGGCGCCAGCTTCAATGGCCATCATCATCGTTTCTTCTTCATTAAGTTTACTTTGCGAAAATTCTAATATACCTTTTCGATCAAAAATATAATGAACAGATGATGGTCCACTCAAAGATCCTCCAGCTTTATTGAAATATGACTGCATATTAGCAGCAACTCTATTAACATTATTAGATAGGCAATTAATTAAAAATGATATCCCTCTTACATTACCAGCATAAATAATTTCTTTAAAAGAAGATGCATCAACTTCACCTGAACCTTTGGAAATTGCTTTTTCAATATTTTTCTTTGGCATTGATTTTGCTCTTGCCTTAGAAATTGCCAACCTTAAAGAAGCATTTGTATCTGGATCATTGCCCCCAAGAGCAGCAGCAACCATAACTTCTTTTGATAATTTAGCAAACTCTTTTGATCTAAAAGCATCTTGTGCTCCTTTTCTATGTCTTATATTTGCCCATTTACTATGTCCAGCCATTATTGCCTCTTTTCATTGAGTTAATTATAATATGAAAGACCAAAAATAAAAGTATAAATATCCATTAAAGACTTTTATAAAAAATAAAAGTATAATGTTTATATGAAATTTAAAGATTTAATAAATATCATGGGTACACCACAAAAAAATAGATATAGTCATAGGGAGTATGATATTTTTTTAAATGAAGAAGAAATCAATAAGATGACAGGAGTTACTTTTAAGCTTCATAGTGATGTTTATAAAAGGGTACGGAATTTTCCATCACCACAATATGATGTTATATATATATTAAGAAATAAAAAGGCTTTTAATACAGCACTTTTTAAGATAAACTATGATGTCATCGTAACTGGTAAAGATGGCATTATTTTGAAAATATTTATTGATTTAGGTCCTGGATTTATATCGAAATACTTTTCAGATGGCAATAAAATATTTTTCTGTTCCGTGGGAACAATTAATAATTATGACATTAAGATCAAAGATCTGATGACTCTTAGATGAAGGTTTTTAAAAAATAAGCAATAGCTTATTTTAGTCGATGTTTTCTTTTTTAAGGGGTGTAGGTATTTTTATTCTTTTGTGTTCAGTTATATTAATTTGGTGTTGTATTTTATCTCTAATAATTTTATTGACTATTTCGCCATTAATGAACTTATCAACTTCATCATACGAAAAGCCCAGTTCATCTTCGTCATTTTGACCTTCTCATAATGCTGCTGAAGGTTTTTTCGTTCAAACATTTTGTGGCAAGTCCATGTCTTGGGCCATTTGTTTAACTTCCCCTTTTGTGAGATTAACAATCGGCAATAAATCAACTCCACCATCACCATGTTTTGTAAAATATCCTAAAATTCATTCTGCAGCATTATCTGTGCCTAAAACTAAATAATTATTTTCCTGAGCCACAGCATATAGTGCTGTCATTCTTAATCTTGGTTTCATATTTGTGATTGCAAGTTTGCTTTTGACAGGCGCAACTTTACTTATTGCCTTAAATGAATCAGTTAAGTCAATTAACTTTGTCTTAATATTGATTTTATCTGCAACTAATTTTGCATCAACTAAATCTTGAGCCATATCATTTATTGGTAAATAAATACCAAGTGAATTATTAGGAAAAGCCTCTTTACCAAGAGTTGCTACAACAGATGAATCAACCCCACCCGATAAACCAACAACAACCCCCTTGCAATTAGCTTTTAGAACTTGTTCTTTGATTCATTTAACTAAATAATCTTTATAGCTCATCATTATCCTCATCCCACTCCATTTCAAATCCAATAATTCTAACCATGTCACCGTTTTGTATGTTTCTTCTTCGTAGTTCTTTTCACAACCCAATATTTCTCATCATTCTATTAAATCTTTGGATATTATCAAATGTATTTAAGGGAATTCTTTCGTAAATTCTTTTAACGGCTGCTCCCCTAATTTCATAAAGACCTTCATAAGGATTTTCAATGATAATATCATCTTCCAATTTTATCGTTACTTCATCTTTTATTTTAATATCATATTCAATTGCCTTGGAATTAACAAATGCCTCATATAAAATAGCTTTTAAAGGTTCAAGCCCTTTTTCCATAACCGCCGATATTTCTACAATTTTTATATTAGGAAAAACTTCTTTAAAAACCTTTAGATGCTCATCGAAATGTTGTAAATCTTTTTTATTAGCTATAACAACTTGCTTTCTTTTATCAAGATTAATTTTATATAAATTTAATTCGTTGTTAATTTGTTTGTAATCTTCCACAGGACTTTTTTGTTCAGCCCCAAAATCAATAATATGCGCAATTACCCGACATCTTTCAATATGCTTCAAAAATTCCAAACCAAGACCTTTGCCAAGTGAAGCACCTTTGATTAAACCGGGCAAATCAGCGACAACAAAACTATTAACGCCCGTGTGAACAAAACCTAATTGTGGATCTAGTGTTGTAAAGTCATAATCAGCAATTTTTGGTTTTGCATTTGATACCTTTGATAATAAAGTTGATTTTCCAGCAGAAGGCTTACCCACAAATCCCACATCAGCTAAAACCTTAAGAGTTAATTGTAGTTCAAGAACTTCACCTTTAGTTCCATTTTCTGAAAGTCGAGGCGCTTGGTTTCTTGATGATTTAAATTTATTGTTACCTCGACCACCTTTTCCACCTTGAGCTATTAAATAATTTTTTCGATCTATCACGTCACAAATTAACCGATTATCATTAAAAACAAGCGTTCCCTCTGGAACTTTAATAAAAATATCTTTACCAGCTGCGCCAAATTGATTCTTAGCACGCCCATTTTCGCCTTTATTGCCTCTAATATTAATATTCATCTTTAGTGAATAAAGAGTATTAAGCCCTGGATCACCAACAAAATAAATGGATCCACCATTTCCCCCATCACCGCCATCTGGACCCCCCATGGAAACTCTAGCTTCCCGTCTAAAAGAAACAACACCATTGCCGCCATCTCCAGCAAATACTTTTAATTTGGCTTCATCTAGAAATTTCATAAATACATTATAAAGAAAAAGCGTATTAATCTCACTCTGCTAAAATATTCTTTTTGAATTTGGCATATATTTTTGCCAAAATTTTAATAATATTACTCAAATAGCGTCCCTTAGTTAATTTTATAATCACAAAGAGCAGGCTTCTTAATATGTTTTTTGCATCTTTAGGTTGTAATACTTTACATTTTTCAATAATGTTCATGATATCCTTTGCTTTGGTCTTGCAATTAGGATCAATATATTTCAGAAAAGTTAACTCCTCCCTCTTCCAGATCAGTCGTTATTTATCATTGATTATATCTTGCAACATAATAGCGTTCTTTAATCCTTGATTATGAATATATATAATTATAAAGATATAAAATGCATATTCTATATATGAAAATTTTGCCTAAATATGATTATTAAAATAGTCGAACATAATTCAACTATTTAGCATAAAACACTATTCTGTTGATTATTTGGGAACTACCTGACCATCATCAAATAATCTTGATTCTCTAAGAATTATTTCAGCATCATAGGAGTATACTTTGATACCATATGCAATTTGTTCAAAGTTAGAATCCAGTAATGCCACTTTACCAGTAGAACCTCCAACAACATAAAATCCATTAATTGAATCCATAAATCTTATTGAATCAACTTGTTTAGTATCTTCACTGCTTAGGGCTACACTCATCACTTTATTTATCATTTTAGGGTTGGAACCATTTAATAAAGTAGAAATATCAGTTTCAACTATCTCACATAGAAACTCTCAGGCACCTGCTCAAGTACTTCTAAAACCAACAACCTGTGATGATATGTACAATTTATTAGCATCATCAAACAGGATAGAACCTAAGATAGACATCGGTAAACCGCTTCTTCCGTTAAAATACTCTCTTCATATAGAGTATAATGTTGATAATTTATTATCTAGTGTATTCACACTCCAGCTAAAGTAAGAAGCTCCATATTGAGAAAATAATGGATCCCCATTATGAACCTGATAATTATTAAAGAAATCAGCTAAAGTTCCTCAAGTACTTGAGTCAACAATGGAAGTAATATTTTCTATATTTCCATCTAAACCAATGGTAAATGCTAATCCTCAAGAATTTAATGCCATAATTTTCCCATTGACTTCTCTTAGATCAACAATATCTCCCTTAGCCAAGAAATTAACTTCATCAACATGAACTTTTCCTCCCGATTGAATTTGATTCTTAAATTCATCAGAATTTACAAACTCCGCTAATTTTGTAGATATATTTGATGTATTAGTTAACGTTGCTAAGTTAAGTGTATTTTGTTTAACGATATTAATTCTTTGTTCTCCATTAACTTCTACTTTATAAGCCACTATGTAACTACCAGATGATGTTATTGATATTTTATCGATTGTTACATTATCGGCAATGGTTTCTTCACTAATTGAATAATCACTTTGATTAATATTCAACAATAAAGGTAAAGTAGATCCTTGTAATAGTAACACTAATTTTGTATTTCCATTTTTAGAATTTGCAAAAGAAACATTTTTTATTTCTCAATACGGGTTTTCTATATCAAATGCTGAATTGTTTTTAGTTGTTAAGAATTTATTAATTACATTAATATTAACATCATTAATAGATTGACCGGTTTCTTTATCCAAGATATGCAAAGTACCTTTTTGGGTTACTACTGCGATATGTGTAGCATCTCAATTAAATATTTTTCTAATATGTGTGTCTCGAGAATGAGTAGGTCCTAAGAGTTTTTTGCCTCATTCATATGATCCATCTGACATAAATTGTCCATCATTAGATATTTTATGAACTCTTGTATAATCGTCTCCAAAGTATATTTCACCGTTAGTATCTTTAAATTCTGCATTATATCCATTACCTGTTTGGGTTATAAATTTTGCAGAATCACCAGTACTTGCTCTTTCTCATGTTGTGGTTCATTTAGTATGATCAGCTCTTATCCCTGTTGAAGTTTCATATGCATCAATAGCTTCAAGAACTTTAAGAACTTCTGATCCACCAGTTGTTGAAGCAGCAAGGGCACTAACTGCAGCTATACTTGTTGCATTATCTATCGCATCATTAGCTGCTGTTTGAGCACTAGCAATCGCACCAAATAGTTCTACATTATAAGCATTATCATTTTGTGGAGTTTTTGCAACGATAGTTGCAATAAATCCTTTTGCTGTAGTTTTAGCGTTTTCTAAAGCTTCAACAATAGCTATTGTCCCTGTTGAAGCTTCATATAATCTAATAGCTTCAAGAACTTTGGCAACTTCTGATCCACTAGTTGTTGAAGTAGCAAGGAGATTAACTGCAGCTATATCTGTTGCATCATCTATCGCATCATTAGCTTCTGTTTTGGCATTAGCAATTGCTCCAAATAGTGATGCATCATGATTCGCAGGATCCGCTGTAGCATAACCATCCACAATGGTGGTAATAAATCCTTTTGCTGTAGTTTTAGCGTTTTCTAAAGCAATAGCTATTGTCCCTGTTGAAACTTCATATGCATTAATAGCTTCAAGAACTTTGGCAACTTCTGATCCACTAGTTGTTGAAGTAGCAAGAGCACTAACTGCAACTATACTTGTTGCATCATCTATCGCATCATTAGCTTCTGTTTTGGCATTAGCAATTGCTCCAAATAGTGATGCATCATGATTCGCAGGATCCGCTGTAGCATAACCATCCACAATGGTGGTAATAAATCCTTTTGCTGTAGTTTTAGCGTTTTCTAAAGCAATAGCTATTGTCCCTGTTGAAACTTCATATGCATTAATAGCTTCAAGAACTTTGGCAACTTCTGATCCACTAGTTGTTGAAGTAGCAAGGATATTAACTGCAGCTATATCTGTTGCATCATTTATCGCATCATCAGCTGCTGTTTTGGCATTAGCAATTGCTCCAAATAGTGATGCATCATGATTCGCAGGATCCACTGTAGCATAACCATCCACAATGGTGGTAATAAATCCTTTTGCTTTAGTTTTAGCTACTGTTAGTAAAGATGCAGTACGATTAGCATTTGCAATCGCAACATTATAAATTTCTAAACCAGTATCAGCATTAGTTTTTAATGATCCTATATTTGTTGTTCCATCAAACAAGGCATTGACCTCATCAATAGATGTGGCGCTGTCAATACTACTTAAGCCATTAGTTTTTATGTTCTCATAAGTAGTTTTAGCAGCCAAAGGTTCAATGGCATCACCCTCTAAACTAGTTGTAACTAAAGTATCAAAATAAGTTATAAACGCCTCACTACTTGCAGTTCTAGCTGCTGTCAGTAAAGATGCATCATTATCAATATTAGCTTTTGCAATCGCAGCATTATAAGTTTCTAAACCAACATCAGCGGCAGTTTTTAATGATCCTATATTTGTTGTACTAAACAAGGCCTCAACGTCCTCAATAGATAAGGCGTTGTCAATACTACTTAAGCCATTAGTTTTTATGTTCTCATAAGTAGTTTGAGCAGCAAAAGGAATAGAATTACCAACTAAAATAGTTATAGATAAATTATCAAAATAATTTGTAAACGCCGCCTTACTTTCAGTTTGAGCTGCTATCAGTAATTCTGTTGTTGTATTTTGTGCTGGTGTAGGACTTAAATCAGTAGGTGTTGCTGCTGGTATTGTTAAATCACTTGCTCCATTATTTAAAACTGCAGTAATGGTAATCGTTGTTCCAGTAGCATCATAAGTATAAGTAAATGCACCCTCAGTGGCATTACCTAATGTAATCCCGTATTTGCTTTGGGCATCATTGTCAAAAGCTCCACTGTCCACAGCATCAACACTTTTAGCAGTAGCTCCATTTGAAACTAGATTATTAATTCTTGTTTGTTCAGCATTAAGGTGTCTTTGATCATTAGCTTTTTTAGTAGCTGCAATTGCTGTTGCTGTATTTTCCGCTGGTGTAGGACTTAAATCAATAGATTCTGGTTGTGGTATTGTTAAATCACCTGCTCCATTATTTAAAACTGCAGTAATGGTAATCGTTGTTGTAGTAGCATCATAAGTATAAGTAAATGCACCCTCAGTGACACTACCTAATGTAATCCCGTATTTGCTTTGGGCAATGCTGTTAAAAGGTCCATTTTCCACAGCATCAGCACTTTTAGCAGTAGCTCCATTTGAAACTAGATTATTAACTCTTAATTGTTCAGCATCAAGGTGTCTTTGATCATTAGCTTTTTTATTAGCAAGAGCAATCGCTTTATTATAAGTTACTAATCCTGCATCGGCACCATCTCTTAATGATCCTACATCTCCTTCTGCATTAAATAAGGAATTCAGATCATTAATAGACATAGCATTGTCAATACTATTTAAGCCATCAGTTTTTATGTTCTCATAAGCAGCTTTAGCAGCCGAAGGTTCAACGGCATCACCCTCTAAACTAGTTTTAGTTAAAGCATTAAAATAAGCTGTAAATGCATTCCTACTTGTAGTTTTAGCTGCTAGTAAATTTGCAGCAGTTTCTATTTCTGTATTTTGTGCTGGTGTAGGACTTAAATCAATAGATGTTGCTAATGGTATTGTTAAATCACTTGCTCCATCAATTAAAACTGCAATAATGGTAATCGTTGTTGTAGTAGCATCATAAGTATAAGTAAATGCACCCTCAGTGACACTACCTAATGTAATCCCGTATTTGGTTTGGGCATTATCGTCAAAATTTCCCTGGGCTTCAGCATCAGCAATTTTAGCATTAGCTCCATTTGAACTTAGACTATTAACTCTTAATTGTTCAGCATTAAGGTGTCTTTGATCATTAGCTTTTTTAGCAGTGGTGTTAGCAAGAGCAATCGCATTATTATAAATTACTAATCCTGCATCGGCAACATCTTTTAATGATCCTACATCTCCTTCTGCATTAAATAAGAAATTCATCTCATTGATGTTTGAAGAAGTATTGATGCTATATACACCATCAGTTTTTATTTGGTCATAGATAGCTTTATCATTATCTGCTGTAACACCCTCATTGAAAGTAGTTACTTGTAGTGAGTCAAAATAACTTTCAAAAGCCGTAACTCTAGATGATATGTCTTCACTACTTAATGCTACCAAGAAATTGCTTACTGTAAAACTTTTGTTAGCATTAGTTACTAGCACTTCTAAAACTCCGGTTCTATCATTTTTGGTAATTTCAATGTCACTTAACAACATTTCATTTTTACCAATTGTTCCTTCTGGTAAAACTTTTATTAGTTCATTAAATATATCTATATCTAGTAAATTAGAAACTATTTCATTTGGATTAAGTAGTCCTTGTAAAGCAGTCTCTGAACCAAGTGCTTTAATAGCAAAGATTAATGTGCTTGATAATAAAAATGGACTATTTGGGCTAGTAATTCTATCTATCATCCTAGCAGTTGGTTGTTCCATCGCAGTTGTATTAAGCTCTTTATTTTTAGTAATTGCAGCTTTAATAACTGCTTCACTTTCTTTGGACCCTGATTCTAATAATTTAAGTAAAGTTACTTCACCTGTTGTTTTAACAACATTAAAAATAGCTTTAATGGTGTTAAGATTATCTTGAATTGCTGCTACACTTTGCACAATAAAACTTGCATGAGTTGAAACCGTTGCTCTTGGTAATACTCCAGTAGCTGTCAATACTAAATTATCCCCATCATCATTCATATCAATCACATTGATATTAGTAAGTCCTAATTTTAAATCTTGAAAGGTTTCTTTGAAAGTATCATATTCTCTTGACTCTATAATTTTATCATCGACTAATTTCTTTCCTGGTGTGATGTAAACCCTGTCACCATTATTCATCATTAATAATGGAACTGCTATAGCGGTTGTTACTATTGCTCCAATTCCAATGCTAGATACTATCTTAATTTTTTTCATATATATCTCCTTAGTTTAAGTATGTGTTATACCTAAAGCAAATACTACCAACATTAATTATAAAATATATTAATTTTATAAATATGAAAATATATGATATTTAAAAATAACATATCATAATTTTAACAAAAAATTATTAGACTTGCAAATCATTATGAGCGCACCTCAAATAAATGATTTATTTATAAAATTACCAAAGAATTAAATATTAAAATAAAACGAGTTCAATTATGTTTAAAAAATGTTTGTTATTTCAAGCGACAAATCTATTGCAAACAATATCCTTGAAAGTCTAAAACAAAAAGAAAATATGATGTGCCCACATGGAAAAATATATAGTGAAGAATAAGCGCAAGCGCAAGAATATTAATAGGTGTGCTGAAAAGTATAAAAAGTTAAGTAAATTTATTAGGCAAACATATGATACCTGTTAGTGTTTGAGTTAGTAGGCAATAAAACTCTTAAAGATGCATCAAGAGATCTATGGCAGGCTACATTTATAAGTATTTAGAAACTTTCCTTGATGGTTAAGTTAACAAGTCAACAGTTTATTGATTAATAAAATGTAGGATTATGGCAATTTTCTCAACCATAACTATTCAAGTCGCATTACAACATAATTTAAAATATGATAAAAGAAGAAGAAAAATTTATATGAAGCAAGAACATAAATCATATAATATATATGTGTATGTAAGATCTATAAAAATAGACTCAATTGAGTCTATTTTGTTTCGTCTTTTTTAACTTCTATTTTTTAAGCCGCTGGTTTAGCTGTTGGATTCTTAACTTTTGTTTTTACTTGGACATAAGCTGACGCATACTTTCTATTTCTTCTTTTTTCGAATTTAATAATTCCATCAATTAGAGTGTATAGAGTATGATCATTACCGATTCCAACATTATTTCCAGGGTGAATTTTAGTTCCCCTTTGCTTATAAATAATTGAACCTGCAAGTGCAAATTGACCATCAGCTAATTTGGCACCTAGTCTGCGTCCTTTGGAATCTCTACCGTTTTTTGAACTTCCACCTGATTTAACTGATGACATAGATTATCCTTTCACTTCAGTGATTTTCACACGAGTGTATGGTTGACGATGACCATATTTCTTTTTTCTAGTAGATTTAGCTATATGACGATAAACAATAATTTTCTTTTGTTTACCTTGCTTCTCAATTACACCATTAACTGATGCTCCTTCAAGAAGAGGTTTTCCCAGTTTTTTTTCAACCATTAAAACTTCTGAAAATGTGACTTTATCACCTTCTTTACCTTCGATTTTTTCAATGAAGATAGTATCATCTTTTTTAACGATTAATTGTTTACCACCAGTTTTAATAATTGCAAACATTTTATGTTCTCCCTAATTGTGGCTCGCCTTTAAGGTGCTATGCTTTAATACCTATTCAGAACGGTTACTTAAAGTAACCCGTTTATTATAACAAAGTAAGGAAAATATTTTTAGTAAATAAAAAATAATGTTAAGTTTTGTCAATATGGTAATTATTAAAAAACAAGAAAAGAATTATCGCTATACTTCACGATAATCTTTTTTGCTTATTACATAATGCTTTATAAATTTTAAATTAAATAAGGAAGCAAAGTTCTTAATTCTCTTGGTAGTTATTTTATCATCCAATGATGGCGTGACATTCAGAGATGGATGATTATGAAAACAATAAAAAAGGTCTGCATCAGCTTTCAATGCCACTTTCACTATTTCAGTGGGACTTAATAAAATTGAAGTGCTAGTCCCTCGATAGAGCTCCTTGTAGGATAACATCTTGTAATCATTATCAAATAAAATTATTAAAAATTTTTCAGTTTTAGAATCCCCAATCTTATTTTGAGCAAATTTAATAATATTTGTTTCATCTTTATATTGATCATCGTGATAAGGCTTTAAATTAATCCTTTTCACAAATTCAAATAATGCCAAGATTTCAATGGCCTTTACTTCACCTATTCCTCTAAATAATTGAAGTTCTTTTCTTGTTGCCTTGGACAGAGATGCAAAGTCCTTATAGTGTTTAATTAAATCTGATGCTAAATCAAGAGCGCTATGTTTTTGTGCCCCTGATTTTAAAAAAATGGCTAATAATTCAATTTCACTAAGCGATCCAAATCCTCTAAGACTTGCTTTTTCTCGCGGGCGTAAATGTGCCGGCAACATCCTAATAGGCATAATATGACACGTTTGTCGTACCAGTTTTTTTGCTTGATGTAGTTGATGATGGTTTATTATCTCATGCCGCTTGAATATTTTCCCCTTTAATGGATCCCTTGTCTGAGAAGATCGATTTAAATGATGCTACTGCTGTGACTGTTGTTTGAACTAACATCGGAATCATTGCCACTAATCATGCTCATCCGCCATATGTAGTTTCTTGTTCTTCTTGACTTAGTTTTGTAAATCCTTGTATTTGCATTTTTACCTCCTCATTTAAATATGTATAAAAAACACATGTTTAAACACAAGAAAATAAAAAATAAATAAAAAACTAGATATTTATCTAGTCAATAATTTTAATCTGGTATTTATTTGATATTTTCTACCAACTTTAGCTAGTTCCTTACCATTGAGTTTAACACTATCTGCTGAAAATGTATGTTTAATCTTCAGTAGCGATGCACCAACACCATAAACATCAACTGGTGTATGTGTCTCCTCAAACATATTAATTTTTTCTACATTAAAACCAGAAGAAACAATAATCTTAACTTTATTGGCTTCAACATGATTGAGAGCATTACGTAATGATTTAATTAAATTTGGTGTGACACCAAATTCTTCATCATTTAAAAACATTGCATCAGAAATTCCTTCAGAAGTATCAATCCTCACAGCAACTAATTCATCACCAAAGGTTTTAAAGCATTTGATAGAATCGCTAATAACATCATTATTAAAATCAACTAAGGCCACCAACTTTTCGTGAGGAAAATTGCTTCTATATGATTTTAAGGTTTTCACAATATCTCCATGATGCATTTGAATCATTGCATGAGGAATTGTACCAATGGCACTTCCATCATGCAAGGCAATATGAGCATCTGTCACTTGAGTCAAAATACCTCCCAAGGCAATGGCATAGCCATCTCGTTCTTGATTAGTATAATGATCAGAGCGATCACCCATAAAAATCACATCTTTACCCTTAGCAGCTTTAACAACATCACGAGCATTAGAAGCTAGTGAAGTACTACGGGAAAGAATTCCGTCAATCATTCCCTCATACTCTCCAAATTCATGATAATGACCCTCAAACTCTAACACAACCTCTGTCCCATGAATAACGGACCCTTCAGGTAAATACTTAACTGTATATTGTGACAAATCAGTATGTTTTTTTAAAAGCTC
Organism: Candidatus Mycoplasma mahonii; assembly: GCF_030550815.1. GTDB lineage: Bacteria > Bacillota_I > Bacilli_A > Mycoplasmatales > Metamycoplasmataceae > Mycoplasma_O > Mycoplasma_O mahonii. The sequence goes on from NZ_CP114583.1 coordinate 586,585, forward strand.
TAATACTTCATCCATTCCAGCAAGCATACCTTCAGGTTGTCGTTGGAAAAACTGCATGGTCACAATGGGTGATGGTTTCATGTGTTGGGATATTTTAGCGGTCTTTGAAAAGTATTTAGCAGAATATTTAAGTATGATTGAGATTCATTTCTTGAGGTTTAATTCACCTTTTTTTTAAGACATAATATCCAATACCATAGGTCAAAGTGATAGGCATAGCCATTTGCATAATTAGCACATTCAACCAAGCATCAACATTTGTCCAACCATTATCATTTAGAGTAAAGATTTGCCCATAAAGAGCTGCAGAACCCATGCCTGATGTCACAGCTCTATGATTAAATGCTAATGGCAAGGCAATCACGGCAATCATCGCCATTAAAGCAGACATAAAAGTGGGAATAATAAGCAACTTGGGTTTCTTGATAAAATTATTCATCTGTAGCATTGATGTACCAAGACCAACCGCCAATGCTTGCGATCATTTATTTGTTGATAAATAAGTCATGACGCCAAAGGAAACCATTTGAGCAGCAGTGGCAGCCATAGCAGCTGTGGCAGCATCACCATGTAAAGATAAGGCAAAGGCAATGGCTGCTGATGAAGTAGGTAATGATAAAGCCAATCCCATTAAAGCACCCATAATTGGTGCTAATAAAATAGCTAAATAGCGCTTATCATTGATAGTATGTTCAATGATCCATTCTAATAACACAAGGACTGTTGAAGTCATATATGTTAAGAATGTTGCAAGAAATATCCCACATATCACACCAATAAGTGGCACAATAATAATATCTAAAAACATTTCTCATTGGCATATTTTAAAAACATACGCAACTACAACTGCTCCGATTCATGCTCCAAAAACATCTCCAGGCAAAAATACTTTTTGGATCCCAATAGATCCACTTCAATTAATCCCATTGCTATATTTGGGAATCATCATCGAGTGACCAATCACAAATGCTGCTAAAGCGATGGCAAAGATTTGTAATGGGCTCATTTTTAATTTCACACCCACTCCAACGCCAATAGCGAACGGAGTTAAATATGTTAAACCAGATTTAACGGCTTTAATCATATGACTAAAGTCATTATCTTGGTTGATAGCAAACAATCCTATGATGGCACCAACAATTAACGAGGCAATAAAACCTCATGTCATCCCAATCATAGAATTCAATCATAATTTTTTATGATTAATTTTTGTATTGATTTTCATTATCAAAACTCCTTATAGAGTTTCTGATTTAAATTGTAACGTTTTACACAATGTGCAATAACTATATTCAGACTTATACTGTCGGCTCAGGAATTCCACCTGATCATGCTCGTGAGAGTACGATGGCTATTACATCCGGTCGGGTTCAACCCATCAGGAAACTGCAACTTTATGTTGCAATGAGATTATACATTTATTTGCAAAAATAATTAATTATTTAATGGGCTGGTAATTGTCCCTTATATGGTAGGTTAAATAAAAATGACTTACTTGTCATTCTTTTTCTTTGGTGGATTAATTGCTTTGTCTAAAAGGTCTTGAAAAGGTTTAGGGAGAGGTTCAGTTTGTTTCATTATTTGGTAATAATGTAGTTTATGTCTCAGGGATGATCGCAAAGATTAAGCAACTGAACATTAAATATAGTTTTTTTGATATAAAAAGGAACTAATTGGTGTGGATTGGTAATCACATATGTAGTAAAATTGTGCTTATATATTTATATTTGCATTAAAGTTTTTAACTACAAAACAAAATATCCAATGAAGAGCTTAATGTATATAATGTTTTATTATAGTAATAATGATCCTTATCTAAAGGCGTTGAATATACATAAATAAAATTTAAATTATCCAAAAAAGTATTATAATCAATATAGGTCATTGTTAATTATTAATGATCTCCATACCTCTTAAATGAGTCTCGGCCTTGCGCAAACTTTAGGATCCTTTAGGATCCTTTTTCTTATATAATATAAAAGTGAAAAAATTGTACAAGGTTGGTAGAATATATTGAATAAAACCAATTCCAATTCCCGGAATGACTTCCAAAGAACTTTAGATAATGACTTTAATAGTGGTAATTAGCCCCTAATAGTTAATAGAATAAAATATAAAGAAAAATGACTTACTTGTCATTCTTTTTCTTTATATTTTATTCTACTAACCACCAAGGTATAATCACCATTTAATGAGTTATTGATCAATTTCTTAGTAAATGAATTTATCATCAATGCATCATCCACAATAAAAGTGTCTAAAGATTACGATCAAGTTTTTCACGATGCAAATAATCAATAATAGCTTCACCCAAACCATTTTGTTCAACATCTGAAGTGTAATATTTAGCTACTGCTTTAACTTCAGGAGTGGCATTATCCATAGCATAAGCACTATTCACGACTTCAAACATCGACAAGTCATTTGACGAATCCCCGATGCCCATAGTTTTTGTTAATGGAATATTCAATCTCTTTGCAAGCTCTACGATAGTATGTCCCTTAGAAACACCTTTATGAGTAATCTCCACATGATTGGGGGTCATTCTTGCTAGTTGCAAATTTAAATCTTTGGCAAAATCACAAATCAAATCAATTTTTTCAGGATTATCATAAAATTCAATTTTAAAAATATCTGTTTTCACTTCATGTGTTTTTTTAATATTGCCTTGTTTAGTCATAACACGCTTAATAATATCAACAGCAGAATGTGGCACATGATGATTAATATAGACATGTTCTTTATCTCAAAAAATACATGAAATTTCATGCTTTAAACCAAATTGAAACAATTTATCAGTTAAAGCATGAGGCAACATTGATGTGTAAATAAACCCATCATGATCACGATCAAAAATAGCTGCACCATTGGAAGTAATAATATAACGAACATCTAATTGCTCAGCAAGGACTGAAATATTATCAAAATAGCCATTGCCCGTACATAAAATAAATTCCACATCTGATTGCTGAGCAGTTTTAATATCAGCAACTGTAGCAGGCATAATAATGTTGTGCGGCTTTTGATAGATAGTACCATCAATATCAGAGAAAATTATATTTTTCATATTTATATTATAAAGAAAAATAACTCGTGCTATTTAACAACTATATTAACAATTTTATGAGGGATATATATTTCTTTAATGATATTTTTGGTCAAATGCTTTTGAATACTTTTCATATTTTTGACTAAGGTAAAGATTTCTTCTTTGGATTCATTGCCTTTAATTTGTAATGTACCTCTTAATTTGCCATTCACTTGGATGGCAATTTCAATTATTTCTTCTTTAATGAGTGCTTCATCAAAAGTAGGTCATATCTGTTTTGCAATTTCTTGTTCCTTAAATTTTTGCAGTAACTCTTCAACAATATGAGGTGCAAATAAAGAAAGAACAATAAGGAATGATTTTCTTTGATGAGCTGAAATATGTTTCACCTTATGCAAAACATTGATAAAAATCATCATCTTGGAAATAGCAACATTAAATTTAAGGTCCTCAATATCGATAGTTACTTCTTTAATAAATAGATTAAATTCTGAATTTAATTTTGATTTACCAATGATAGCAACTTCATCAAAAGCCCGCACAACACGCTCAAGTCATTTTCTAATGCCTTTAACCCCATCTTCTTGTCATGGTTTTGTTTCTTCAAATGGACCCATGAACATTTCATAGATTCGCAAAGTGTCACCACCAAATTTTTTAATGATTTCATCGGGGTTAATGACATTACCTTTGGACTTAGACATTTTTTGTCCATCTGGCCCTAAAATCATTCCTTGATTAACTATTTTTGTAAAAGGCTCTGAAGTTGGCACAAGACCAATATCAAATAAAATTTTATGTCAAAATCTGGCATATAGTAAATGGAGCACCGCGTGCTCTTGACCACCAATATAAAGATCAACTGGTAATCATTTTTTAATTTTTGCTTGAGCTTCAGGAGATTCAATATCTAAATATGTCCCATCATCATTTTTTAAAATATAACCAATGTAGTATCAACAAGATCCAGCTCATTGAGGCATAGTGTTTGTTTCTCTTGTGTATGTTTTTCCATGTTGTTCAAAGGTTAATCAGTCTTTTGCATTAGCAAGTGGTGATAACCCGGTTTTAGTTGGTTTAATTTCTTTCATCTTTGGTAATTCAAGCGGCAAATCATCAATTAAGATAATGTCACCATCTTCATCAAAAGCCACCGGAAATGGTTCACCTCAATATCTTTGTCTGGAAAAGACTCAATCATTTAAATGAAGTGTCCCATCTTCATTTTTAATTCAATTTTTTTGAAGTGATTTTAAAGATTGTGGTCAAGGAATAGTCTCAAGATCATCATAAAGACGATCAGCATATTCAGTTATTTTTAAAACTCATTGTTTCATAGGTTTTTTGATCACTGGAAAACCACCAACTTCTGATACTCGCTGCCCATCTTTTTCCACCACCTCTTCATTAGCTAAGCCAGTTCCCAGTTCTTCACATCAGTTAACATCAATCTCTCTGATTTCAGCCAAATCTTTTTCATAAATTTTTTTAAAGATTCATTGTGTTGTTTTAAAATATGCTGGATCAGTGGTATTTACTTCCTTATCATAATCAAAGGAAAATCCTATGGATTGTAGTTGTTTTCGAAAAACCTTAATATTCTCATTAGTAAATCCTTTGGGATGGTTACCTGTTTTAATTGCATATTGTTCGGCAGGTAAACCAAAAGCATCTCATCCAATGGGGTGAAGCACATCAAAACCATTTAATCTTTTATAACGAGCAATAATGTCAGTAGCAGTGTATCCTTCAGGATGTCCCACATGAAGACCAGCTCCAGAAGGATAAGGAAACATATCTAAAACATAAAATTTTTTATTTGATTTATTAGTGGTTTTATAAGTTTTATTTTTAAGTCAGTACTCTTGTCATTTTTTTTCAATTTTTTTGTGATTATACATATTTGTAATTATAAATAAAATATCAATATATTCAATAGACAATTTATTATATTTCAAATAACAAAAAACCACCCGAAGGTGGCATTGGTCACTCAAGAGTGATATGTTGCACTTATAAGCCGCGTTTTGTACCCGAAGGTTCCAATCATTTATCTATGCTTACGCATCTTTGTCATCGTTCGTTTCCTTTGACAAAGTTCCCCTACCAAATTTGGGTTTCTAACTCGTGGAGTTTACCGCGTTTCACTCTAATTAAATAGACTCGTCTCTGTGGCACTAGTCGTCTAGGCTAAGGTTTATTTGACCTTACACGAACACTACTTGCATCGCAGCAAGTGTTAGCGCGGACTTTCCTCTACATTGCTGCAGCGATTGGACAGTGCAAAAATATTATAAAGAAAAATGCCTAGGCATCTTCAATTATTTAATTTTTCTCTCCAACTGGTTTAATTTATTCATAATCTCATGCCCAGTATTTTTTTGTGCTTCACTTAAAGAGTGTTTTAAATTGGTAATTTGAATTTTGAACCCCTCAATTTCCTCATTTTTATCAGATAATAAATTTTCAGCATCGCTCATATTTTTGGAATAGTTAGCCACAATGTCCTCATATTCTTGATAGTCTTGAATGATTAAATCAAAGAAACCATCCACCTCTTGAGGCGAATATCCGGCCATATCAGTAGCGAATTTCTTGTGTAATATTTCTTGAGACTTTAAGTTAAAGTTTTTTTTCATAATTAAAATATTACCTTGGGACATAAAATAGCAAAACTAATGTTATTAAAACCATGTTCAATTCCACTTAATGCTTTTAATTCATCATGATTTACTACGGATTGATGATGCTTGTTTTGCTTATAAATATTAACTTGGTCTTTGATATTAATTGAATACATGATATCTCTGATTTTATTACCAACTTTTGAAGAAACAGATTTTTGTTGCTGATCTAGTTCTTTTAGATCTTGTGTACTAAAATTTTTGATAATACCTCCTCTAATCTAATTTTACTATTTTTTAGATAAAAAAAATGAATAGTGTAAAATTAATATGAAAAGAGGAATTATGATAAAAATTACAAATCGTGTAAAAAACAAATTTATTTTAAAGGGTGTCTTTGCATCATCAAAACTAAATAAAAATATTATTAAACAAAAAAATAAAGTCACAGAATTTATTGAGAAAAAAGAGGCTATTATTTATTTAGGTAAAGAAGGTGACTTTAATCATGAAGGTATGATTGCAGTTGCAAAAGCAATTGCCAGTTTAAATACAAGAGACTTCCAAATCTCTGTTAAAACATTCATCACCAAAAAAATAACTCAAAAAGAAATTGTGAATGTGTTTGTATTAGAACAAGAATTCAAAAATGGAAAAATCTATAATGTTGAAACTGCTAAGAAAGACCCAAAAGCCACTTTAGAATTAATAGATGTAGACGCAATTGGGAAAGCTGAATATAAAACAGCTATCATTCATGCAGAGTCAATGACTTATACAAGGAACTTCCAAATGATGCCTCCAAATGTTTTAAATTCAGAAGTATATGCTAAAATGTTGAAAGATGATTTCTCGAAAATCAAAAACGTTACCACAAAAGTTTTAACTAAAAAACAAATTATTGATTTAAAAATGGGCCTATTTTTATCAGTGAATATTGGATCAGCCTTTGAACCAAGAGTTGTAATCGTTGAATACAAAGGTGCACCTGCATCAAAGGATAAAACAGTTCTAGTTGGTAAAGGAATCACTTATGATTCTGGAGGCTATAACATTAAAAATAGCCAGAACTTATTAGGAATGAAATTTGATATGTCAGGTTCAGCAATTGTTGCCGGAGCAATGAGGTCGATTGCAAAATTAAAACCAAAGAAAAACATTTCAATGGTATTAATGATTACTGACAACATGATTAACTCGGTCGCTTCAAAACCCGATGATGTTTATACAGCCATGAATGGTAAAACTGTGGAAATAAATAATACTGATGCTGAAGGAAGATTGGCGCTTGCTGATGGACTAACTTATGCTGCTAAAAAACTTAAAGCTACAAGATTAGTTGATGTAGCGACACTAACTGGTGCGGTTTTAGTGGCATTAGGTCATACATACACAGGTGTTTGATCAACAAGTGAAAAAGGTTGAGAAGATATTAATGTTGCTGCAAAAGAAATGAATGAAAATATTTGAAGATTACCATTTCATAAAGATTTCATTGAATTTATGAGTAAATCTAAAGTGGCAGATTTAAAGAATACTGCTTTAGATGGACTTGGTGGATCAAGTACAGCCGCCATGTTTCTAAAAAGTTTTACAGAAGATGTTGAATATATCCATCTAGATGTAGCCGGAACAGCAGACAAAGGTCATTATCCATATGGGCCAATGGTTAGGACTTTAACTAAGGTTGCAAAATAATGTTTAACATTATTATCGCAATCATTCTTCTTACTATTTTAATATTTTCAGTTTTTGGTGCCTTTGGTGCTCTTATTAATGGTGAAAAAGGTTTATCAATCATAAAAGGAATTATTATTGGTGCCTTATTACCTTTTTTAGGACTACTAATATTATCATTACAAAAACAATCTACCAAGAATGTCGTGGATGAAATGTACACAAGAGGATTAATTAAAAAAGATGAACATGATAAAACGATGGAGATTCTTATTAATAATGTTGAAAAAGTAAAAAAATAAACCTAATGATAAAATTAGGTTTTTGTTTATCGATATTTTCAAAACTAAATAAGTCATATTTTGTATATTATGGGTATACTAATAACTTTATTTTTTAATAATTCATTAATTACAAGCAATTAGTTAAAATATGATTTTTATTTTTAAATAATAATATTTATCATAATTTTAAACAAAAATAGCCCAATGACGAAAACAACAATTAAAGATATGTTCATGCAGTTATTGTAAACTTAAATAGTGCAATTATCTAGATCATGATAACAATCAAGACAATAATCATTTCTAATGATCCAATCACTGTAATGAACAAAGAAGGAAATCATGGTTTTGTGAGATTCATCTTTTCAATGCCAACGGGCGAGTCGTATTGTTTTAAGTAAACTTTTCTTTTTTTAGTTTCATGGAAGACTCCTATTTTTTTATGTCTACTTTCTATAAATGATGTTATGGTTTTTCTTTGAGAATGCGAGTATGAAGTGAAGAGACCCAATTTTACCAAGATCATCATCAATCCAACTAGTATCTGGAGTACTGCCACAAAGGGTCACACAATACTATTGGTTATACCAACGCTAAGCAAGATTAATCCTATTATGATAATCACTATTGATATCGCAGTTGGAAATACCAACTTTTTGTAATTGCAGTTTTTGATGAATATCACGAATATTTCCTTTCTTTTACCTACGTCATTTTTTAATTTGATCTTCCAAACCAAAAACATAATGATCTTTCGAAATTTTGTTAAATATTGGTTGATTAATCGGAGAGTAAGAATTTAAATAATGAGGTTCAAATTGTTTATCAGAAAATCCAGTGGTTATTTTGCTGATCTCGGGCATTGAGTTAATTAAGTTAATCGTATAAGGATGCACAGGGTCATTAAATATTTTTTGTGTATTGCCATATTCAACAATTTTCCCTAGATGAATAATTAATATTCTTGATGATATAAACTTCACAACAGATAAATCATGAGCTATAAATATAAGAGATAGATTACGTTTTTCCTTTAGTTCTAATAATTTATTGATAATTTGTGCTTGGATAGATAAATCTAAAGCTGCAATGGGCTCATCAGCAATTATTATTTTAGGATTGGCGATAATAGCTCTTGCTATACCAACACGTTGTCTCATCCCGCCTGAAAACTCATGTGGGTATCTAAATGCATGAGCAACAGTCAACCCTGATTCAATTAAAACTTCAAATACTTTTTCTCTTGTTAGGAAATCTTTAAATTGCTTCCTTCAGATATATGTATTATTAATCAATTTGTTGTAAATGCCTAAATTCTTGATTCCTCTGTGTATTTCGGCATCGATAGATATAAGTTGATTTTTTTTAAGATGATAATTAGCAGAAATTATGTCTTTTAACTGTCTTTCTGTTAGCTTTTTAAGTGTTTGTTTATATATATTCTTAATCCTATTTTGAATTAGCTTATTATTGTTCTTGTTTTTATCAGAAAGAGATCTAAGTTCTTTGTAATACTCTTCATGTAAAGAAGCATCTCTTTCAATGATACTAGTTTTCTTGGAAGTAAATTCGTCATAGGTAATTTCAGCAGCTTTTAGTTTTTCCTTAATATTATAAATAGTGTGTTGATCTTTATTATCATAATTTTTCTTAGTACCATTTTTCTTAATATGTGTTCAATAATCATATTTTTCTTTTGTTTTTTTATAACTAGCAAGTTGTTCAACATAAACATTTTTTTTAATAAACCTATTAACAAATCCTTTTGGAGAACTAATTTTCATTTTAGTGAAACGTGTGTTAATATCATCAATGCTAATTTTTGCCTTGGAAGTAAGTAAATAGGAGATATACTTTTTGCTATCCCCAATAATTTTCTCGTACTCATCATGGATCTTTAACTCCAAAAAAGGAATCATGAATTTATGTTTTTTAGTGTAAACAACAATGCTTCGCAGGTGTTTTGTTACAACCATAATAAATGAATAGTAATTATAATTAGCATATGTATCAGAATTAAGTTTACTAGTTCTTGCAACTTTTATATCGTATTTAAGTTCCTTAAGAGAATGAGCATAACTTTTTTTAATACTAATTAAAGAATTTTTAATATCAAGATTTAAGTTTTGAAGAACAATTTCTAATTTCTTCATTTCACCAAATGCTTTAATGGCCTTATCTGTCATCAACAAATTTAATTTAGCCTCATCTAATTCTTTTTGAACTTTCATTATTTTATCTTTTGCCGGGATACTTGATCTATATTTTTTAACCTTTAGTTGAGTTTTAGATCAAAGCGCTAAATTTTTTAGTAATCCTGTCGACAAATCATTGACATAATTAGATTTAATAGCAAATATATTTGTAAAGTATAAATCATTCAACATCTTTGATAATTCCGATAATTGTTTATTGGTTTTATAATCATCCATTGTTATTGCATCAATTTTTGTTTTAATGATAATTAATTCTTTATCAATGGTTTTTAGATTCTTAATATTAATTCTTTCACTAATTCTATAAAATTCACTTTTTAAATCGGCTCCATGTAATTTAATAACATTTTGTTTATTATCCAAAACATCCACAATAAGTTTTTTAGATAATCCTTGAACTCTTAGTGGTTCTGAAACGATATTCATAATATTTTTTTGCTCATTCAAAGATGAATATGGATCTTGAAAGATCATTTGAATATTCTTCCGTAAATACTTTCGATTCTCTTTGGATATCTTTTTTGATGAGATATCCACACCATTAATGGTGACTTCTCCTGAAGTGGCATCATTTAATCTAATAAGCGTCCTGCCAATTGTCGTTTTGCCAGAGCCTGATTCACCAATCAAACCAATAACCTCACTTTTATGAAGATTGAAAGAAACATTATGGACAGCTTTATTTTCTTTACCATTACGAAAAAATGATTTATTTAGTTTATTCACAATCAATAACGGTGTTTTATTTTGCATGTTTCATATCTTTCTTGATCTCACTTGCTATTAAGAGCACTTGTTTAGGTGGTTTTATTATTGGTGCATCTGGATGTAGTAATCATGTAGCTGCCATATGACCTGAAGCATCTCCGACTTCAAATAAAGATGGTTCTTCCTTAAAATCAACTTTTAAAGGTTGTGGATTCCTGACAGAGAAAGGATCACCATTAGGCAAAGCTGCAAAATTAGGTGGTGAACCCTTAAGTGTATAAAGGGTATCACCTTTTTTATTTGATTCAGGCATAGATGATAAGAGTGCTCATGTATATGGGTGTTTTGGGTTAGTAAATACATCATATTTATCACCTGTTTCAACAATTCTACCTGCATAAAATACATTAACGACATCAACAAGCAATGAAATAACAGAAATATCATGTGATACAAATATTAATGCTATATTAGTTTTTTTGACTATGTCCTTGAATAATTTTAGAACAGACGCTTGGATTGATGGATCAAGAGCTGTCGTTGGCTCGTCAGCAATGATGACACTTGGATTAGATAAGACTGCCATGGCAATCACAACTCTTTGCCGCATTCCCCCTGAGAACTCATGCGGAAATGAATTTATTCTTGCTTTAGCATTCCTCATTCCAAATGATTCTAATAAGTTAATAATTTTGTGAATTTTCTCAGTTTTAGATAACTTACTTGCTTTTCCCAATGATTCTAGTAATTGATTTCTAATTTTCATAGTTGGATTTAGCGATGTCATAGGGTTTTGTGGAATATATGTGATCTTTTTCCCTCTGATCTTTCTTCATTCAGATTGATTAGTGATAATATCACGTGATCCTGGTATGTTAAGTTGATTTTTAAATTCATTCTTCTTACTTAACTTAGAGACAGGTTTATTTAGTAACATGTCAGTTCCATCAATGATAAATTCATCGGCAACTGATATGGCATTTTCATTCATCCCAAACATAGCTTTAGCTGTGACAGATTTGCCTGACCCAGATTCACCAATAAAACCAAAGATTTTACCTGGCTCAATGTTAAAAGAAATACCTCTAATTATTTGGATAATCTTCTTTCGATTATTGGCACTTCTGAATGAAACTCGCAAGTCTTTAACTTTGATAATATGCTTCATATCAGCTCCTTTCTAAGTAGTTTTTGGATCAAATGCATCCCTTAGTCCATTTGCAATTATTTGTAAGGACAATGTAAATGTCACCATAACAATAACCATTGAAATAATCATGTATGGATTACTAACTATTGCCTCATATTGTCTAGCTTCATTAATAAAACTTCCAAGCGAGTTGCCTCATTTACCTCCAACTCTAATTCCTAAAAATACAAGTGTTGATTCAGTAAATATAACGGCAGGAATCCTGTGGACAAATGAAACTAATAATTTTCCAATTGTAGCTGGTAAGATCTGTGAAAATAAAAGTCATTTTACAGAAGATCCAGAAGCAATTGAAGCTTGAATAAATTCATTATCCTTGATCTTAATGGTAAACATTCTTGTTGTGTACACAGGACCAATTCATCCAATCAGTGATAAAGCCACTACTAATGTTAATAATCCTGGTCCCATTATTATAATGAACACTGATATCAATAGAATAGCAGGTAATGAAGCAAATATCTCAACAAATCTCATAAAGATTGTATCAGCTCTTTTACCGGCATTGTATCCAAGATATAAACCAATAATTGTGCCAATGATTGTTTCAATTACAGCAACAATAAAAGCTAGAAAAAAGGAAAATTGTGCTGATTTTATTAATCTTTGTCAAACATCAAATCCAGCTGCATCTGTACCTAAAGTTGTTGGTGTGTAATTAGGGTCATTATATTTAATGGTCCAAATACTTGATATAGGATTGTATGATGAGGAAATAATTCCAGCTGGTGGACTATTCGTCCCAGAAGCAACAATAGTTGCTGTCCCTGTTGGATCATTAAAGACCTCAATATTTTGAAATCTGTCTTGAATTTCACTGAAATTACCTATTAAGTCTGACGGTTTATTGGCAAACCCAGGATCCATATAAGCAATTAAATTATTCGGTCTATCATTGATGGGGTTTTCAGCATTATAACTGTTAAATGTTTGACCGAATATAATAATTACCATTAACACCATCAACATTAGCAAAAAGAAAATATTTCATTTGTTTTTAAAAAATCTTCTAAAAATATCCTTTCATACTTTCGTTGGTTTCCCAATCATTGGATTTGACTCTATTTTTGAGACATCTTTTTTGGACAGTTCATCGAATCACTTTTTATTAAAATTATCCAAATTGTACTTTAGGTTAAAATTGTTTCTTTTTGTATTATTAACCATTTTTAACCCCCTGTTTCATTTGACCTATTTATTATATATTTTTTATGCCTTTTCCTTTTAATATGCATACGAATTCATGAATTCCTTGAACTCTCTTTTGAAGCAATCCTGATTGTCGGATCTAATACTGCATATAAAACATCAATTAAAATACTAAGCAGTAATGAAATAGTAGTAAAGAACATAATTGAAAACATAAGAACATTTATTTCAAGTTTAGTAATTGCAGTTGCAAACATACTAGATATACCTGGGACTCCGAAGAATACTTCTATAATTAAAGAACCAAATATAACAAATAAAAGTCTACTTATCATTAACGCCATAATAGGCAAAGATATATTTCTAAAGACATGTTTTCTAAATATGTTTCATTCTGTAAGACCTTTTGATCTTGCTGAGGAAATATAATCGCTTGATAAAACTTCGATAGTTTCATTTCTAACAAAATAAGTAATTACTGAAAAAGATGTTATCGTGATTAAAAGAGATGGTAAAAGGAGGAGCTTAAATGTTTCTGCCCAACCCACTATCTCAGGTCCTTTAAATATGACTTCAAAATTATTTTTAGATGCGATATAAGCAACTAAAGCTGCTAAAACAAATGAGGGAACAGATACAAATATGATTGACAATATATTTAAGACAATATCAGGAGTTTTGCCCCGTTTATAGCCTGCAAATATACCAAATATCATCCCAATTAATGATCCAAGTAAAAATGATGGTCCAATTATAATAAGAGTTCATTTTAGAGGTTTACGAAATAGATATGGAATTGAGTCTGTGGGGTTTCCATAATACTTCCCAAAATCGCCTTTTGTGAATAAATTAGATAAATAGTTTCCTAATTGACTAAAAACATTCCAGTCTGGATGATAGTCCATCTGTTTATAAACAAATTGTGTTGCTTCAATATTATTTATCTTTTTATCATTGCTCATTTTTCGTTGAATTTCTTCATCGATAGCTGATGGAGTATCAGTGACAAGCTGCATTAGAAAAAATGTTGCAAAAAATATTATAATTATTGCAAAAAAGACTAATATAACTCTTTTTAATATGTAATTTATCATTGACTATTTAGGATCAACACTTGTTAAATGAAGTTGAAACGGATAAGAAGTTCCAGGAGGGGTACTTGACAATTTTAGTCATTTTGAAGAATATTGCTTAACTGCATCAGGAGATTCTCCAAGTCTTAATGATGTCATTGAAGAATAAGATGATCCCATAGCTAATAAATTATTCCCAGAAAAATTAGTTATAAATTGTGTTCATTGTGCGATTAGTGCTAAATTGTCAGGAGTATTAGGTGCAATTGATAGGAAATATTTTCCAAATAAATAGGTTTGTTCTCCATATAGAGATTTTATTTCATTATCGTGTGTATCATCATCAAAATCATTATCTCTTATTTTTCTAAAATCATCTAGTGACATACTAGCTAAATCATTATCATCAATTAGTCTTTTCTTTAATAAGGGGTATATTAAAGCATTATTATTTATTTCTGAAGTTGCTCATTCTTTTAAATTTGCCAAGACAGGTGATGATCCACGTGCATAAATATCAGAAGCATCAATATCAGCTGTAAATCCAACACTATTGAGACTATTTGAATCACTAAAAGCTGCCTCAAGAGTGATTAGACCAATAGAGTATCCATAATTAGCGGATACTATTTGGTGGAGAAATGACGCAGATGAATCATAATCTGGTCCCATTCCAAGATAACGGTTTGGTGAAGATGGACCTCATATCTGCGAATTTACTTTGGCTTTAGTTTCAAATTCAACAAATTTAACTTTGTTTGGAGCAAGTGTATTTAAATACGCAACTAGTTTAGTATATGCAGCAGTTATTTCCTTAGTTGTTGGTTCTTTTGCATTAAAAGAATCAAATACAGGAACAATCGCAACAGTATTTTTATCTGTAACATTACTATTATATAAATCTACTAATGCTGCACTAGCTGCAGCAAATTGCTCATCTGATGGTTTTAAAAGAATGTTTGAATCTGCTGCACCTGAACTACTAGATGAATTAGTTTTGTATCATTCTTCCTGAGCTGCTAATTTGGTTATAAAAACCGCTTCAGAAATACCTGACTTATTTGGATTATCAGTTATATAATCGTTATAAGATGGCCCACCTAGTGTCATAGCATTACCACTTTTAAAAAATATAGGGTCTTTAATTTGTTCCATATTAGATCTAAATGACTGAGTCAATGTGTATAAATTAACAGAAGAATTTAGAATAGCTCTCATAATGTTTCCTGACTTAAAAGTATATTCATAATCTGCTGTTGGAGACTCAATTACGTTTGTTTTAGTTGATCCTTTCCCAAAGAATAATTCCAGACCTCCAGTATTAAATGGTTCATTATGAACCTCTGATAATAAATCGGCTTCCATAATAAAATTGAACGGAACCCAACCAGTACCCCTGCTTAATCCAGTATTCTGAGGAACAACTCAACTAAAATTGCCAGAGTTAATGACTTCATTTAATAATGATTCTGTTTCTCTAATTGAACCAAACATAATTGATTCTGAATTATCTTTAATAAACCCGACTTTCCTATCTAGCTTAAGTACTTCCTTGTCTATAGTTGGATCATAGAATAATTGTTGGTATTCATTAATAGTATTTTCCCTAGCATTAAAAAATTTGTCAAATGAATAAATATTTTTTTTAAGAATGATTCCGTTTGTATCTTTATTTAGATCGTAATTTGAGATATAGTACCTTGAAACAAGAAGTTCATCTGTTAAATCATATTTTCCATTAGTTTCGACCTTTGCACCATACTCTTTTAATTGTAGATATTTACCAGGAGTATCAATTGTTGTATCATTTGGTCTCATTTCATCAATTTTTTGAGATGAAACAGGAGCTATTGTTGTAACATTACCTAGTAATCCTTTTAGAGTGTCAAATTTTATCTTTCCATCAAATACAAGAGTGAATTCATCTATACCATTAGTAATATTTGCTTCATTAGCGAGTATAGTTTTGGCTACATTTAACCCATAAAGATTGTATAAATAAACATTTCCGTTGTTTAGTTCATCTCAATATTCTCCAGTTAAAGTATCTTCATATGCAGAAGTAACAGTTGGAATTCCTGTGTTATACTCTTCGATATTACCATCCTCTCTTACTGATTTGGAAGCATAAATCCCTCTTAAAAATCCATAGTAAAAATCTTTTGACTTGAATTCATACTGGGTTTCTTCTCCTAATGAATTTACGTATTTAACTCCTTGATGTGCTATAAATGAAACAGATTTTCCACCATCAACATTTGCATCAAGAATTTCTTTAAGGTGATTCATATTAGAAACAGTGGTGCCCTTAGTGGTATCAACATCCACTCTTGCAGAAGCAATAGCATCAAATTTAGTTTCATACATAGCAGGAGAATTAATAACTGTCCCACCATCTGGTAAAACACTTACATCTGCTTCAGCGGTTGTTTCAGTTCTAAATATCATTGGTGTCACAGCTTCAAAATAAGTTCTTGATACCATATTTTTTGATTGAAATGACATGTCATATGCTCTGACGTCTCCTCAATTTGTTTTATTTTCTGGTGCTCATGCCACTATCTTGTGTCGATACTCTAAATCTCTTTCGCCTGATCCACATGAGATTGCTACCGAAAATGGTGCAAGTGCAATAACTGGCGCTGTCAAAGAGAGCATTATTTTTTCATATTTTTTCATATTTTTTTCCTTTTGTTTTTGTTTTTGTTTTTGTTTTTGGTTATTAAACATAAAAATAATTATTTTATCAGCCTTATTGAAATTAACATCACAATTTATTTTTGGTCATAATAAATAATTTAAATCACATTTAAACTACTAAATAAAATTGTTTTTTAATTTTATGTATTAAATAGTATAGTTATTTAAAAGCAATTTTTGCCTTATTTTATAAATTAAAACGATAATTATTTATCTAAAAAGTAAGTCATTGTGGGTATTGACACAACTCAGCATTGATTTTGTAGTTACATTTATGTTTCTCATAACTATAATATTATATATGATTGTGAATAATAATTTTATTAGTTTTAGATAACTTTCACTTGCAACACATCTAAAATTGACCCCTTACAATGACGCAGAATTTTGACTCCTAAAATATAAAGGGGAGAATAATGAGAAATATAAATAAATTAAATACAAAGATTATTGAAGGAGAGGTTATTTGAAGAAAATGTGCGACTTTTATTAAGGTGCTTGATGATATGTAAGTTCTTATAGAATTAAAGAAATTTTCCAAGACTAATTGGAAAGAGCAAGAATACAATCAATTTATATGTCATGTTGGTTTTGGAAAGTAAACTGAATTTTTTGAAATACTATTGTACTCCTTCACATAAGGATAATAATTTTCCTTTCGCTTTGCCTAAGTTAATAGCAGAAAGATATTGGGCAGCATGCAATGAAAGGGAATTAATCACTAATGGCCGAAAAACAAAAATCAGGTTTCAAACATTTTTTAGCGTGCATTCTCAAAAATACATGATCAGCGGAATTGCTTATGAACCTAAAAACATATGTAAAATGTCATTAGATTTTATGGGCTATATTCAAGATTAAGTAGGCTTAAAACAAAAATGGGCAAAACATAGGAAAACGTTTTTAGAGCAAAGAACAGTAAAACATGAGAACATTATTCAGCAAATGATTTTGAATGTCTATGTGGATCAGGCTAAGTCCCATATTGATAAAATAAATGAATGTACACCTCATGGGGCAAAAATATGACAAAGAATATTTGTTAGAAGCAGAACAACAAGTATCATTGTTGATTGGAATAACAAAATATATTATCAAGACCTTAATAGCAAATTATATGCAGGCTTAGATTGACAAAAGAAAAAGTAACCTTTCTCTCTATACGAAAATTGAAAAAGTTACAATTACTAATATTTTCTAAAGACTTTAATGCCACTAAGAATGAATTGGTTACCTTTGAGAAGAAACTCGAAAAGACAATATTTAGCAAAAATAAAATCTCCCATATAATTATTACATAATGGCGGTTGTGAATAATAATTTTATTAGTTTGAGATACATGCATGAATCACACAAGATTTTTACCCCATCCAATCACACGGCAAATTAATCTCTAGAAGTTATGATTATTTTCACGGGAATATGCTATTTAAAACATCAGAAAAGAAGACTAAAGAGGACTTGCAGGTGGAATTACATTACAGAGAAATTATTGATCAAATGAAAGTTAATCATAATGGCCAACATGTCCATTAAGTTAAAAGAGCTTTCCAAGAAGTTAGGGGTAAGTTCCAAACACTACCAAGAAACTTATAAAGTTAATGAAAGATAGTGTTAATGCTTTTGTCATATACTATTTTCAGAAGAAATTAAGCTCCTTTCATTATCCACTAGAACTAAAATACTTAATTGGTGAAAATTGAAAGAATTTATAAATATTTATAATGAAAGATTTAACAAGAGTCATATTTGTTTTTGACATTTATAGAGGAATACAAACAAGTATCTATTAGTTGATGGCATTGATTATCATCCATCTTCTTCATACATTCATAATGCACTATTGAATCTGGGCATTATTCACGACTCTCATTTCATAGCACAAAAAGAACCACTAGGTACAAAGTTAAAAGATTTAAAGACGTTCTCAATAAACAACAACAAATAATTAAAGGTATTATGGGTAAAATTGTTATGAAAGAAGTTAAGAATGTCACCAAACAAATCGAGAAAACATCTATTTCCCATCCAAAAATATTTTTCTTAGCCAGAGATTTGAACAAGATGCATGAGAGTTTAAGCTAAGCAAAGATACAAAGGCTAACCTCACAATTACAGTAGAAAGTGGTCCTAGTGCAATGCAATCTGGTTATGTAAATCTTGTAAAAAAGAGATAGTCATCAACCATAAAGGTAAAATAACAATCTCTCTTAGTAAATACATTCTAAGTTGCAGTGAACAATATTAAGGCAAAAAAGTCCAATTATCCAGTCTTTAATCAATCAATCAAACAAATAGTAAATGGCTTCAAGGAAAAAGGTACAAATATCTCAGCATCTGATTTAAGATCATGCAATTCTTGATGGTAAAATTAGTTAGTTAAACCTTGTCTAAAAGTGATAAAATTTAGTTAGTTTTTGTTCACATATTAAGCCAAAACACAAACCATATATTAGTAAATTATTTTTCAAATAAACTTAAATACTTTATTATCATTTTCTAGTTAAAAAGTTCTCACTTTATAATAATATGTAGCAAAAAACGTAAGTATTTTTAAATGATTAATGAAAAAATATCATAAGTTCATTGAAGTTGTATCATTATGACCGCCCTTAAGATCTGGGCCTTATAATACACTTCATAATAACTAAGATAATTAATTAAAAGTTAACCATGAAAAACATGAGTCTTTATTATTTGCCCTTATGATTAAAAGCTAAATAAACCCACATTTTGTAAAGACTGTAGTTTTATTTGGAGTTTTAGTATTCATACTTTATCCTGAAGCTTATGGAGTCTAAATATCTTGAGCATTCGTTGAAGAACTTTATGGCGTTGGAGTTGGTGTATTAAAAAATAGTAATTCTAAGAACTATTTTTTCATATTCCCCCATAGGAGGGATTATGATAATAATGATGTCTCCAGCATTGGCTTTTGATCCGTCACTTTCATTAAGCTCCACAGCTTTCTTGCCTGCGACCTTCTTTTTATATTTAATATTAAAATCAATAGCATTTCCATTGGCATCTGTTATAATAAATAAATTAGCAATATGAACTCTTTGGATATCTACATTTGGTCGTAGTTCATAATTGAAATTAGCGCTTGTGGATTTTATAATACTGCCATTAAGAATAGTAATAGGGATATCATTAGTCACGTCCGTTAAATTTCTAACTCCAAGATTTACAGTAGTGGGATTGGGATGAGATATAGTAATTATTGGTGTTAAACTTCCCTCAAGTGCTCCTGGTGAATTTTCATATAGTCTAACAGCTGCAAGAACTTTGTCAACTTCTGATCCAGTAGTTATTGAAGAAGCAAGGTCATTAACTGCAGCTTCATTTATTGCTTGATCTATCGCTTGATCAGCTTGTGCTTTGGCACTAGCAATCGCTCCAAATAGTGATGCATCATGATTCGCAGCATCCACTGTCGCATAATCAGCCACAATAGCAGCAATAAATCTTTTTGCCGCTAATTTAGTGTCTGTTAAAGGTGAATCAATGATAACATTAATTGAAATATTTATTGGGTTACCTTTGGTAACTTTTCTAGGGATTTTGATAGTAATCTTATTTCCATTAACGGCTGGTGCATTTTTGTCGTTGGTTATAATTCAACCTTGCTCTTCAACAAATATATGAAATATTGGTTCAAGAGGTTCAATAATATTTCCATATGTATTTGTTATAAGACTAATAAATAAATTAGCAATATGAACTCTTTGGGTATCTACATTTGGTGGTAGTATATAAGTGAATGATTTGCTTGTGGGTTTTATAGTTTGGCCATTACGAATAATAGATGAATCAGAATTATCTATGAAACCTATGTTTGAATTAGTAGTTGCTCCTGTTAAAGCTTTATATGCATTAATAGCTGCAAGAACTTTGTCAACTTCTGATCCAATAGTTGGTGAAGAAGCAAAGGCACGAACTGCAGCTATATCTAATGCAGCATCTATCGCATTATTAGCTGCTGTTTGGGCACTAGCAATCGCGTCAAATAGTTCTGCATTATGAGCATCACCTTCTTGTTGTGGAGCTGTTGCAACGGCAGTTGCAATAAATCCTTTTGCTGTAGTTTGAGCTGTTAGTAAATTTGTAGCAGTTTCTATTTCTGTTGCTGTATTTTGTGCTGGTGTAGGACTTAAAACAATAGGTTTTGTTGATGGTAAGATTAAATCTACCCCACCAGTTAAAATTGCAAGAATGGTAATCGTTGTTCCAGTAGCAACATACATATAAGTAAATGTACCATTAGCGGCACTATCTAATGTAATCCCGTATTTGCTTTGGGCAATGCTGTTAAAAGGTCCATTTTCCACAGCATCAGCACTTTTAGCAGTAGCTCCATTTGAAACTAGATTATTAACTCTTAATTGTTCAGCATCAAGGTGTCTTTGATCATTAGCTTTTTTATTAGCAAGAGCAATCGCTTTATTATAAGTTACTAATCCTGCATCGGCACCATCTCTTAATGATCCTACATCTCCTTCTGCATTAAATAAGGAATTCAGATCATTAATAGACATAGCATTGTCAATACTATTTAAGCCATCAGTTTTTATGTTCTCATAAGTAGTTTTAGCAGCCAAAGGTTCAACAGCACCATCGACTAAATTAGTTTTAGTTAAATCATCAAAATAAGCTGTAAATGCCCCCCTACTTGCAATTTTAGTTGCTAACAGTAATTCTGTTGCTGTATTTTCCGCTGGTGTAGGTCTTAAATTAATAGGTTCTGGTTCTGGTATTGTTAAATCATTTGCCCCATCATTTAAAACTGCAGTAATGGTAATCGTTTTTGCAGTAGCAACATAAGTATAAGTAAATGCACCCTCAGCGGCACTACCTAATGTAATCCCGTATTTACTTTGGGCAATGCTGTCAAAAGTTCCCTGAGCCACAGCATCAGCACTTTTAGCAGTAACTCCATCTGAACTTAGATTATTAACTCTTAATTGTTCATCATTAAGGTGTTTTTGATCATTAGCTTTTTTATAGTCAGCAATTGCTGTTGCTGTATTTTCCGCTGGTGTAGGACTTAAATTAATAGGTTCTGGTTCTGGTATTGTTAAATCATTTGCCCCATCATTTAAAACTGCAGTAATGGTAATCGTTTTTGCAGTAGCAACATAAGTATAAGTAAATGCACCCTCAACGGCACTACCTAATGTAATCCCGTATTTGCTTTGGGCAATGCTGTCAAAAGCTCCCTGGGCCACAGCATCAGCACTTTTAGCAGTAACTCCATCTGAACTTAGATTATTAACTCTTAATTGTTCATCATTAAGGTATCTTTGATCATTAGCTTTTTTAGCAGCAGTTTCTTGAGCGGCGGTGTTAGCAAGAGCAATCGCAGCATTATAAGTTTCTAAACCATCATCAGCATTAGTTTTTAATGATCCTGTATTTGTTATACTAAACAAGGCCTCAACGTCCTCAATAGATGAGGCACTGTTGATACTACTTAAGCCATCAGTTTTTATGTTCTCATAAGTAGTTTTAGCAGCCGAAGGTTCAATGGCATCAACGTCTAAATTAGTTGTAACTAAAGTATCAAAATAAGTTGTAAACGCTTCACTAATTGCAATTCTAGCTGCTGTCAGTAAAGATGCATCATTATCAATATTAGCTTTTGCAATCACAGCATTATAAGTTTCTAAACCAACATCAGCGGCAGTTTTTAATGATCCTGTATTTGTTGCTATATTAAACAAGTTATTGACGTCCTCAATAGATGAGGCACTGTTGATATTACTTAAGCCATTAGTTTTTATGTTATCATAAGTAGTTTTAGCAGCAAAAGGAATAATATTATCGGGTGAACTATTTATAATTAAATCATCAAAATAATTTGCAAACGCTTCACTACTTGCAGTTTTAGCGTCTGCTAAAGTTTTATCTGTCCCTGTTGACTCTTTATATTCACTAATAGCTACAAGAACTTTGGCAACTTCTGATCCAACAGTTTCTGAAGAAGCAAGGACATTAACTGCATTTATATTTGTTGCATCATCTATCGCATCATTAGCTGCTGTTTGGGCACTAGCAATCGCGGCAAATAGTTCTGCATTATGAGCTTTATCATCTTGTTCAGGAGCTGTTGCAAAGGCAGTTGCAATAAATTCTTTTGCTTTAGTTTTAGCGTCTGCTAAAGCTTTATCTGTCCCTGTTGACTCTTTATATTTAGTAATAGCTACAAGAACTTTGTCAACTTCTAATCCAACAGTTTCTGAAGAAGCAAGGATATTAACTGCAGCTTCATCTAATGCTTCATCTATCGCACGATCAGCTGCTGTTTTGGCAAGAGCAATTGCGTCAAATAGTTCGGCATTATAAGCATCATCATCTTGTGAAGGAGCTGTTTCAAAGGCAGTTGTAATAAATCCTTTTGCTGTAGTTTTAGCTGTTGCAATTGCTGTTTCTGTATTTTCCGCTGGTGTAGGACTTAAATCAATAGGTTCTGGTTGTGGTATTGTTAAATCACCTGCTCCATTATTTAAAACTGCAGTAATGGTAATCGTTGTCAAACTAGCAACATAAGTATAAGTAAATGCACCCTCAGTGGCACTACCTAATGTAATCCCATATTTGCTTTGGGCATCATTGTCAAAAGGTCCCTGGGCCACAGCATCAGGACTTTTAGCAGTAACTCCATCTGAACTTAGTCTATTAACTCTTAATTGTTCATCATTAAGGTGTCTTTGATCATTAGCTTTTTTATTAGCAAGAGCAATCGCTTTATTATAAGTTATTAATCCTTCATCGGCACCATCTCTTAATGATCCTACATCTCCTTCTGCATTAAATAAGGAATTCAGATCATTAATAGACATAGCATTGTCAATACTATTTAAGCCATCAGTTTTTATGTTCTCATAAGTACCTTTAGCAGCCAAAGGTTCAACAGCACCATCGACTAAATTAGTTTTAGTTAAAGCATTAAAATAAGTTGTAAATGCATTCCTACTTGCAGTTTTAGCGTCTGCTAAAGCTTTATCTGTCCCTGTTGACTCTTTATATTCTTTAATAGCTGCAAGAACTTTAAGAACTTCTGATCCAACATTTTCTGAAGAAGCAAGGACATTAACTGCATTTATATTTGCTGCATCATCTATCGCATCATTAGCTGCTGTTTGGGCACTAGCAATCGCGGCAAATAGTTCTGCATTATGAGCTTTATCATCTTGTGAAGGAGCTGTTGCAAAGGCAGTAGTAATAAATCCTTTTGCTGTAGTTTTAGCGTCTGCTAAAGCTTTATCTGTCCCTGTTGACTCTTTATATTTAGTAATAGCTTCAAGAACTTTGGCAACTTCTGATCCAACAGTTTCTGAAGAAGCAAGGACATTAACTGCATTTATATTTGTTGCATCATCTATCGCATCATTAGCTGCTGTTTGGGCACTAGCAATCGCGGCAAATAGTTCTGCATTATGAGCTTTATCATCTTGTTCAGGAGCTGTTGCAAAGGCAGTTGCAATAAATTCTTTTGCTTTAGTTTTAGCGTCTGCTAAAGCTTTATCTGTCCCTGTTGACTCTTTATATTTAGTAATAGCTTCAAGAACTTTGTCAACTTCTAATCCAACAGTTTCTGAAGAAGCAAGAATATTAACTGCAACTTCATCTAATGCTTCATCTATCGCACGATCAGCTGCTGTTTGGGCACTAGCAATCGCGGCAAATAGTTCGGCATTATAAGCATCATCATCTTGTGAAGGAGCTGTTGCAACGGCAGTTGCAATAAATCCTTTTGCTGTAGTTTTAGCTGTTGCAATTGCTGTTTCTGTATTTTCCGCTGGTGTAGGACTTAAATTAATAGGTTCTGGTCCTGGTATTGTTAAATCATTTGCCCCATCATTTAAAACTGCAGTAATGGTAATCGTTGTCAAACTAGCAACATAAGTATAAGTAAATGCACCCTCAGTGGCACTACCTAATGTAATCCCATATTTGCTTTGGGCATCATTGTCAAAAGGTCCCTGGGCCACAGCATCAGGACTTTTAGCAGTAACTCCATCTGAACTTAGTCTATTAACTCTTAATTGTTCATCATTAAGGTGTCTTTGATCATTAGCTTTTTTATTAGCAAGAGCAATCGCTTTATTATAAGTTACTAATCCTTCATCGGCACCATCTCTTAATGATCCTACATCTCCTTCTGCATTAAATAAGGAATTCAGATCATTAATAGACATAGCATTGTCAATACTATTTAAGCCATCAGTTTTTATGTTCTCATAAGTACCTTTAGCAGCCAAAGGTTCAACAGCACCATCGACTAAATTAGTTTTAGTTAAAGCATTAAAATAAGTTGTAAATGCATTCCTACTTGCAGTTTTAGCGTCTGCTAAAGCTTTATCTGTCCCTGTTGACTCTTTATATTCTTTAATAGCTGCAAGAACTTTAAGAACTTCTGATCCAACATTTTCTGAAGAAGCAAGGACATTAACTGCATTTATATTTGCTGCATCATCTATCGCATCATTAGCTGCTGTTTGGGCACTAGCAATCGCGGCAAATAGTTTTGCATTATGAGCTTTATCATCTTGTTCAGGAGCTGTTTCAAAGGCAGTTGTAATAAATCCTTTTGCTGTAGCTTTAGTGATTGCTAAAGCATCAGCAATAGCTTTTTCCCCTGTTGACTCTTTATATTTAGTAATAGCTTCAAGAACTTTGTCAACTTCTAATCCAACAGTTTCTGAAGAAGCAAGGATATTAACTGCAGCTTCATCTAATGCTTCATCTATCGCACGATCAGCTGCTGCTTTGGCATTAGCAATTGCTACAAATAGTTCAGCATTATGAGCTTTATCATCTTGTTCAGGAGCTGTTGCAAAGGCAGTTGTAATAAATCCTTTTGCTGTAGTTTTAGCTGTTGCAATTGCTGTTGCTGTATTTTTCGCTGGTGTAGGACTTAAATCAATAGGTATTGCTGGTAGTATTTTTAAATCATCTGCTCCACCAATTAAAACTGCAGTAATGGCAATCGTTTTTGCAGTAGCAACATAAGTATAAGTAAATGCACCCTCAACGGCACTACCTAATGTAATCCCGTATTTACTTTGGGCAATGCTGTCAAAAGCTCCCTGGGCCACAGCATCAGCAATTTTAGCAATAGCTTCACTTGAAACTAGACGATTAACTCTTGCTTGTTCATCATTAAGGTATCTTTGATTATCAGCTTTTTTAGTAGCAATTTCTTGAGCGGCGGTGTTAGCATTTTCAATCGCAGCATTATAAGTTTCTAAACCAACATCAGCGGCAGTTTTTAATGTTCCTGTATTTGTTGTACTAAACAAGGCCTCAACGTCATCAATAGATAAGGCGTTGTCAATACTACTTAAGCCATTAGTTTTTATGTTCTCATAAGCAGCTTTAGCAGCCAAAGGTTCAATGGCATCACCCTCTAAACTAGTTGTATCTAAAGTATTAAAATAAGTTATAAACGCTTCACTACTTGCAGTTCTAGCTGCTGTCAGTAAAGATGCATCATGATCAATATTAGCTTTTGCAATCGCATCATTATAAGTTGCTAAACCATTATCAGCGGCAGTTTTTAATGATCCTGTATTTGTTGTACTAAACAAGGCCTCAACATCCTCAATAGATGAGGCACTGTTGATACTACTTAAGCCATTAGTTTTTATGTTATCATAAGTAGTTTTAGCAGCAAAAGGAATAGCATTAGCAGCTAAACTAATTAAATTATTAAAATAAGTTGTAAATGCCGCCTTACTTGCAGTTTTAGCGTTTTCTAAAGCAATAGCTATTGTCCCTGTTGAAGCTTCATATAATCTAATAGCTTCAAGAACTTTGGCAACTTCTATTCCAACAGTTGTTGAAGAAGCAAGGGCATTAACTTCAACTTCATCTGTTGCAGCATCTATCACACGATAAGCTTCTATTTTAGCAAGAGCAATCGCTCCAAATAGTGATGCATCATGATTCGCAGTATCCACTGCCGCATAATTAGCCACAATAGTGGTAATAAATCCTTTTGCTGCAGTTTTAGTGATTGCTAAAGCATCAGCAATAGCTTTTTCCCCTGTTGACTCACTATATGCTTTAATAGCTAAAACTAATTGCGTAACTTGGCTTTGAAGAGCTGGTAAATTAGAAAGGGATTCAACTATGGATTGAGCTATAGTTATATCTGTTATATCATCTATTATATCAATAGCTGCTTTTTCTGCATTAGTAATTGCACTAAATAGTTTTGCATCATGAGCATTATCATCTTTTGTAGGAGCTGTTTCCATAATAGTGTTAATATATTCTTTTATATTAGTTTTAGCGTTTTCTAAATCTTCAGCAATAGCTCCTGGCCCTTTTGAAGCTTTATATAATTCAATAGCTACAAGAACTTTGTCAACTTCTAATCCAACAGTTTCTGAAGAAGCAAGGATATTAACTGCAGCTTCATCTAATGCTTCATCTATCGCAAGATCAGCTGCTGTTTTGGCAAGAGCAATTTCGCCAAATAGTTCGACATTATAAGCATCATCATCTTGTGAAGGAGCTGTTTCAAAGGCAGTTGTAATAAATCCTTTTGCTGTAGTTTTAGCTGCTAGTAAATTTGCAGCAATTTCTTTTTCTGTATTTTGTGTTGGTGTAGGACTTAAATCAATAGGTTCTGGTTGTGGTATTGTTAAATCACCTGCTCCATTATTTAAAACTGCAGTAATGGTAATCGTTTTTGTAGTAGCAACATAAGTATAAGTAAATGTACCATCAACGGCACTACTTAATATAATCCCGTATTTGGTTTGGGCATTATCGTCAAAATTTCCCTGGGCCACAGCATCAGCACTTTTAGCAGTAGCTCCATTTGAACCTAGATTATTAACTCTTGTTTGTTCGGCATTAAGGTATCTTTGATCATTAACTTTTTTAGCATCTTGAGCATTGTTAGCAAGTAGAATTACACCATTATAAGTTGATAATCCATTATCTGCATGATCTTTTCAAACTCCTCTAGTTCCTTCGGCATTAAATAATAAATCCATTTCATCAATGTTACGAGAATTACCGATGGCAAACACACCATCAGTTTTTATTTTGTCATAGATAGCTTTATCATTATCTGCTGTAACACCCTCATTGAAAGTAGTTACTTGTAGTGAGTCAAAATATCTTTCAAAAGCCGAAACTCTAAAGAGTATGGTTTCAGAATCTAATGCTATCAAGAAATTGCTTACTATAAAACTTTTGTTAGCATCAGTTACTCTCACTGTTAAAACTCCGGTTTCGTCATTTTTGGTAATTTCGATGTCACTTAACAACATTTGATTTTTACCAATTGTTCCTTCTGGTAAAACTTTTATTAGTTCATTAAGTATATCTATATCTGCTAAATTAGAAACTATTTCATTTGTATCAAGTAGTCCTTGTAAAGCAGTAACTGAATTAAGTGCTTTAATAGCAGAGATTAATGTGCTTGATAATAAAAATGGATTATCTAGGTTAGTAATTCTATCTATCATCCTAGCAGTTGGTTCTTCCATCGCAATTGTATTAAGCACTTCATTTTCAGTAATTGCAGCTTTAATAACTGCTTCACTTTCTTTGGACCCTGATTCTAATAATTTAAGTAAAGTTACTTCACCTGTTGTTTTAACAACATTAAAAATAGCTTTAATAATGGTGTTAGGATTGGCTTGAATTGCTGCTGCACTTTGCACAATAAAACTTGCATGAGTTGAATCCGTCGCTCTTGGTAATACTCCAGTAGCTGTCAATACTAAATTATCCCCATCATCACTAATATCAGTCACATTGATATTAGTAAGTCCTAATTTTAAATCTTGAAAGGTTTCTTTGAAAGTATCATATTCTCTTGACTCTATAATTTTAACATCGACTAATTTCTTTCCTGGGGTGATGTAAACACTGTCACCATTATTCATCATTGATAATGGAACTGCTATACTAGTTGTTACTATTGCTCCAATTCCAATGCCAGATACTATCTTAATTTTTTTCATATATTATCTCCCTTATGTTTAAGTATGTGTTATACCTAAAATAAATATTGCTCAATCTAAAATTAATTATAAACATATAAATTCATATGAATTGAATAAATATGAAATAATGTGATATATAAAAATAACATTATAAATTGTTTACGACTTTGTGAGGTAAAATGCTATTTTGCTTATTGTGTTGAAGTGTAGTAATTTCTATAAGTTATTAGCTTCTTTAGTGATCTTATAAATCTTTATCTCGTAAATTGGCCATTAAAAGTTTTTTTGTTATAAGTTTTTATTTTTATTACATTTTTTAGTGTCACTATCATAATCCTTGATTGTGGTGAATAAGCAAATCACTAACTCTTTTTTGCAAATAATTACGCATTCATATAATTCAATGAATTAATGAAAAAATAGTCATAAGTTCATTGAAGTGTATCATTATGACCGCCCTTAAGATCTGGCCCTTATAATACATTTCATAATAACTAAGATAATTAATTAAAAGTTAACCATGAAAAACATGAGTTTTTATTATTTGCCTTTATGATTAAAAGCTAAATAAACCCATATTTTGTAAAGACTGTAGTTTTATTTGGAATTTTAGTATTCATACTTTATCCTGAAGCTTGTGGAGTATAAATATCTTGAGCATTAGTTGAAGAACTTTCTGTAGTTGGAGTTGGTGCACTATCGGTAACCGTAATTATAATAGTCCTTTTTTTATTTTTCTCAGGTATTTTAGGGATTTTGATAGTAATGGAGTCTCCATTATGGGCTTCTGGTCTATCACCCTCAGTAAAGGTTGGTGTTTTCCCGTTATCAAGTTTCTCTTTAAAAACTATCTTAACACCTTCAATAATATTTCCATCTGTATCTGTTATAAGACTACTAAATAAATTAGCAATATGAACTATTTGAGTATCTACATTTGGTTGTAGTACATAAGTGAAATCATCGCTTGTGGGTTTTATAATTTCGCCATTACGAATAAAAGATGAATCAGAATCATCTATTAAATTATCAGAAGCAATAGGTGCAACAGTTTCATCGACACTAGCTATAGTAACCTTTGGTACAGGTAATTGTTGTTTTTTAGGTGGATTTGTCTCTATTGACTCTTCATATAATCTAATAGCTTCAAGAACTTTGTCAACTTCTGTTCCAATAGTTGGTGAAGAAGCAAGGACATTAATTGCAACTTCATCTAATGCTCCATCTATCGCAACATCAGCTGCTGCTTTGGCATTAGCAATCGCGGCAAATAGTTCGGCATTATGAGCTTTATCATCTTGTTCAGGAGCTGTTTCAAAGGCAGTTGTAATAAATCCTTTTGCTGTAGTTTTAGCTGTTGCAATTGCTGTTTCTGTATTTTCCGCTGGTGTAGGACTTAAATCAATAGGTTCTGGTTGTGGTATTGTTAAATCACTTGCTCCATCAATTAAATCTGCAGTAATGGTAATCGTTGTTCCAGTAGCATCATAAGTATAAGTAAATGCACCCTCAGTGGCACTACCTAATGTAATCCCATATTTGCTTTGGGCATCATTGTCAAAAGGTCCACTGCCCACAGCATCAGCAATTTTAGCAATAGCTTCACTTGAAACTAGACGATTAACTCTTGTTTGTTCAGCATTAAGGTGTCTTTGATCATTAGCTTTTTTATTAGCAAGAGCAATCGCTTTATTATAAGTTACTAATCCTTCATCGGCACCATCTCTTAATGATCCTACATCTCCTTCTGCATTAAATAAGGAATTCAGATCATTAATAGACATAGCATTGTCAATACTATTTAAGCCATCAGTTTTTATGTTCTCATAAGTACCTTTAGCAATCAAAGGATCAACGGCATCACCCTCTAAACTAGTTGTAGTTAAAGCATTAAAATAAGTTGTAAATGCATTCCTACTTGCAGTTTTAGCGTCTGCTAAAGCTTTATCTGTCCCTGTTGACTCTTTATATTTAGTAATAGCTTCAAGAACTTTGTCAACTTCTAATCCAACAGTTTCTGAAGAAGCAAGGACATTAACTGCAGCTTCATTTAATGCTCCATCTATCGCACGATCAGCTTCTGTTTGGGCACTAGCAATCGCGGCAAATAGTTCTGCATTATGAGCTTTATCATCTTGTTCAGGAGCTGTTTCAAAGGCAGTTGCAATAAATTCTTTTGCTTTAGTTTTAGCGTCTGCTAAAGCTTTATCTGTCCCTGTTGACTCTTTATATTTAGTAATAGC
Source organism: Candidatus Mycoplasma mahonii (assembly GCF_030550815.1). GTDB lineage: Bacteria > Bacillota_I > Bacilli_A > Mycoplasmatales > Metamycoplasmataceae > Mycoplasma_O > Mycoplasma_O mahonii. Next base: position 617,490 of record NZ_CP114583.1, read on the forward strand.
TTCAAGAACTTTGTCAACTTCTGTTCCAATAGTTGGTGAAGAAGCAAGGACATTAATTGCATTTATATTTGTTGCAGTATCTATCGCAACATCAGCTGCTGCTTTGGCATTAGCAATTGCTACAAATAGTTCAGCATTATGAGCTTTATCATCTTGTTCAGGAGCTGTTTCAAAGGCAGTTGTAATAAATCCTTTTGCTGTAGTTTTAGCGTCTGCTAAAGCTTTATCTGTCCCTGTTGACTCTTTATATTTAGTAATAGCTTCAAGAACTTTGTCAACTTCTGTTCCAATAGTTGGTGAAGAAGCAAGGACATTAATTGCATTTATATTTGTTGCAGTATCTATCGCAACATCAGCTACTGCTTTGGCATTAGCAATTGCTACAAATAGTTCTGCATTATGAGTTTTATCATCTTGTTCAGGAGCTGTTGCAAAGGCAGTTGCAATAAATTCTTTTGCTTTAGTTTTAGCGTCTGCTAAAGCTTTATCTGTCCCTGTTGACTCTTCATATTCTTTAATAGCTTCAAGAACATTGCCAACTTCTGTTCCAATAGTTGGTGAAGAAGCAAGGACATTAACTGCAGCTTCATTTAATGCTCCATCTATCGCAACATCAGCTGCTGCTTTGGCATTAGCAATCGCGGCAAATAGTTCGGCATTATGAGCTTTATCATCTTGTTCAGGAGCTGTTTCAAAGGCAGTTGTAATAAATCCTTTTGCTGTAGTTTTAGCTGTTGCAATTGCTGTTTCTGTATTTTCCGCTGGTGTAGGACTTAAATCAATAGGTTCTGGTTGTGGTATTGTTAAATCACTTGCTCCATCAATTAAATCTGCAGTAATGGTAATCGTTGTTCCAGTAGCATCATAAGTATAAGTAAATGCACCCTCAGTGGCACTACCTAATGTAATCCCATATTTGCTTTGGGCATCATTGTCAAAAGGTCCACTGCCCACAGCATCAGCAATTTTAGCAATAGCTTCACTTGAAACTAGACGATTAACTCTTGTTTGTTCAGCATTAAGGTGTCTTTGATCATTAGCTTTTTTATTAGCAAGAGCAATCGCTTTATTATAAGTTACTAATCCTTCATCGGCACCATCTCTTAATGATCCTACATCTCCTTCTGCATTAAATAAGGAATTCAGATCATTAATAGACATAGCATTGTCAATACTATTTAAGCCATCAGTTTTTATGTTCTCATAAGTACCTTTAGCAATCAAAGGATCAACGGCATCACCCTCTAAACTAGTTGTAGTTAAAGCATTAAAATAAGTTGTAAATGCATTCCTACTTGCAGTTTTAGCGTCTGCTAAAGCTTTATCTGTCCCTGTTGACTCTTTATATTTAGTAATAGCTTCAAGAACTTTGTCAACTTCTAATCCAACAGTTTCTGAAGAAGCAAGGACATTAACTGCAGCTTCATTTAATGCTCCATCTATCGCAACATCAGCTGCTGCTTTGGCATTAGCAATCGCGGCAAATAGTTCTGCATTATGAGCTTTATCATCTTGTGAAGGAGCTGTTTCAAAGGCAGTTGTAATAAATCCTTTTGCTGTAGTTTTAGCAGCTGCAATTGCTGTTTCTGTATTTTTTGCTGGTGTAGGACTTAAAACAATAGGTTCTGGTTGTGGTATTGTTAAATCACTTGCTCCATCAATTAAATCTGCAGTAATGGTAATCGTTGTTGCAGTAGCAACATAAGTATAAGTAAATGCACCATCAGCGGCATTACCTAATGTAATCCCGTATTTGCTTTGGGCATCATTATCAAAAGCTCCACTGCCCACAGCATCAGCAATTTTAGCAATAGCTTCACTTGAAACTAGACGATTAACCCTTGTTTGTTCAGCATTAAGGTGTCTTTGATCATTAGCTTTTTTATTAGCAAGAGCAATCGCTTTATTATAAGTTACTAATCCTTCATCGGCACCATCTCTTAATGATCCTACATCTCCTTCTGCATTAAATAAGGAATTCAGATCATTAATAGACATAGCATTGTCAATACTATTTAAGCCATCAGTTTTTATGTTCTCATAAGTACCTTTAGCAATCAAAGGATCAACGGCATCACCCTCTAAACTAGTTGTAGTTAAAGCATTAAAATAAGTTGTAAATGCATTCCTACTTGCAGTTTTAGCGTCTGCTAAAGCTTTATCTGTCCCTGTTGACTCTTTATATTTAGTAATAGCTTCAAGAACTTTGTCAACTTCTAATCCAACAGTTTCTGAAGAAGCAAGGATATTAACTGCAGCTTCATCTAATGCTTCATCTATCGCACGATCAGCTGCTGCTTTGGCATTAGCAATTGCTACAAATAGTTCAGCATTATGAGCTTTATCATCTTGTTCAGGAGCTGTTGCAAAGGCAGTTGCAATAAATTCTTTTGCTTTAGTTTTAGCGTCTGCTAAAGCTTTATCTGTCCCTGTTGACTCTTCATATTCTTTAATAGCTTCAAGAACATTGCCAACTTCTGTTCCAATAGTTGGTGAAGAAGCAAGGACATTAACTGCAGCTTCATTTAATGCTCCATCTATCGCAACATCAGCTGCTGCTTTGGCATTAGCAATCGCGGCAAATAGTTCTGCATTATGAGCTTTATCATCTTGTGAAGGAGCTGTTTCAAAGGCAGTTGTAATAAATCCTTTTGCTGTAGTTTTAGCAGCTGCAATTGCTGTTTCTGTATTTTTTGCTGGTGTAGGACTTAAAACAATAGGTTCTGGTTGTGGTATTGTTAAATCACTTGCTCCATCAATTAAATCTGCAGTAATGGTAATCGTTGTTGCAGTAGCAACATAAGTATAAGTAAATGCACCATCAGCGGCATTACCTAATGTAATCCCGTATTTGCTTTGGGCATCATTATCAAAAGCTCCACTGCCCACAGCATCAGCAATTTTAGCAATAGCTTCACTTGAAACTAGACGATTAACCCTTGTTTGTTCAGCATTAAGGTGTCTTTGATCATTAGCTTTTTTATTAGCAAGAGCAATCGCTTTATTATAAGTTACTAATCCTTCATCGGCACCATCTCTTAATGATCCTACATCTCCTTCTGCATTAAATAAGGAATTCAGATCATTAATAGACATAGCATTGTCAATACTATTTAAGCCATCAGTTTTTATGTTCTCATAAGTACCTTTAGCAATCAAAGGATCAACGGCATCACCCTCTAAACTAGTTGTAGTTAAAGCATTAAAATAAGTTGTAAATGCATTCCTACTTGCAGTTTTAGCGTCTGCTAAAGCTTTATCTGTCCCTGTTGACTCTTTATATTTAGTAATAGCTTCAAGAACTTTGTCAACTTCTAATCCAACAGTTTCTGAAGAAGCAAGGACATTAACTGCAGCTTCATTTAATGCTCCATCTATCGCAACATCAGCTGCTGCTTTGGCATTAGCAATCGCGGCAAATAGTTCTGCATTATGAGCTTTATCATCTTGTTCAGGAGCTGTTTCAAAGGCAGTTGTAATAAATCCTTTTGCTGTAGTTTTAGCAGCTGCAATTGCTGTTTCTGTATTTTTTGCTGGTGTAGGACTTAAAACAATAGGTTCTGGTTGTGGTATTGTTAAATCACTTGCTCCATCAATTAAATCTGCAGTAATGGTAATCGTTGTTGCAGTAGCAACATAAGTATAAGTAAATGCACCATCAGCGGCATTACCTAATGTAATCCCGTATTTGCTTTGGGCATCATTATCAAAAGCTCCACTGCCCACAGCATCAGCAATTTTAGCAATAGCTTCACTTGAAACTAGACGATTAACTCTTGTTTGTTCAGCATTAAGGTGTCTTTGATCATTAGCTTTTTTATTAGCAAGAGCAATCGCTTTATTATAAGTTACTAATCCTTCATCGGCACCATCTCTTAATGATCCTACATCTCCTTCTGCATTAAATAAGGAATTCAGATCATTAATAGACATAGCATTGTCAATACTATTTAAGCCATCAGTTTTTATGTTCTCATAAGTACCTTTAGCAATCAAAGGATCAACGGCATCACCCTCTAAACTAGTTGTAGTTAAAGCATTAAAATAAGTTGTAAATGCATTCCTACTTGCAGTTTTAGCGTCTGCTAAAGCTTTATCTGTCCCTGTTGACTCTTTATATTTAGTAATAGCTTCAAGAACTTTGTCAACTTCTAATCCAACAGTTTCTGAAGAAGCAAGGACATTAACTGCAGCTTCATTTAATGCTCCATCTATCGCACGATCAGCTTCTGTTTGGGCACTAGCAATCGCGGCAAATAGTTCTGCATTATGAGCTTTATCATCTTGTTCAGGAGCTGTTTCAAAGGCAGTTGCAATAAATTCTTTTGCTTTAGTTTTAGCGTCTGCTAAAGCTTTATCTGTCCCTGTTGACTCTTTATATTTAGTAATAGCTTCAAGAACTTTGTCAACTTCTGTTCCAATAGTTGGTGAAGAAGCAAGGACATTAATTGCATTTATATTTGTTGCAGTATCTATCGCAACATCAGCTGCTGCTTTGGCATTAGCAATTGCTACAAATAGTTCAGCATTATGAGCTTTATCATCTTGTTCAGGAGCTGTTTCAAAGGCAGTTGTAATAAATCCTTTTGCTGTAGTTTTAGCGTCTGCTAAAGCTTTATCTGTCCCTGTTGACTCTTTATATTTAGTAATAGCTTCAAGAACTTTGTCAACTTCTGTTCCAATAGTTGGTGAAGAAGCAAGGACATTAATTGCATTTATATTTGTTGCAGTATCTATCGCAACATCAGCTACTGCTTTGGCATTAGCAATTGCTACAAATAGTTCTGCATTATGAGTTTTATCATCTTGTTCAGGAGCTGTTGCAAAGGCAGTTGCAATAAATTCTTTTGCTTTAGTTTTAGCGTCTGCTAAAGCTTTATCTGTCCCTGTTGACTCTTCATATTCTTTAATAGCTTCAAGAACATTGCCAACTTCTGTTCCAATAGTTGGTGAAGAAGCAAGGACATTAACTGCAGCTTCATTTAATGCTCCATCTATCGCAACATCAGCTGCTGCTTTGGCATTAGCAATCGCGGCAAATAGTTCGGCATTATGAGCTTTATCATCTTGTTCAGGAGCTGTTTCAAAGGCAGTTGTAATAAATCCTTTTGCTGTAGTTTTAGCTGTTGCAATTGCTGTTTCTGTATTTTCCGCTGGTGTAGGACTTAAATCAATAGGTTCTGGTTGTGGTATTGTTAAATCACTTGCTCCATCAATTAAATCTGCAGTAATGGTAATCGTTGTTCCAGTAGCATCATAAGTATAAGTAAATGCACCCTCAGTGGCACTACCTAATGTAATCCCATATTTGCTTTGGGCATCATTGTCAAAAGGTCCACTGCCCACAGCATCAGCAATTTTAGCAATAGCTTCACTTGAAACTAGACGATTAACTCTTGTTTGTTCAGCATTAAGGTGTCTTTGATCATTAGCTTTTTTATTAGCAAGAGCAATCGCTTTATTATAAGTTACTAATCCTTCATCGGCACCATCTCTTAATGATCCTACATCTCCTTCTGCATTAAATAAGGAATTCAGATCATTAATAGACATAGCATTGTCAATACTATTTAAGCCATCAGTTTTTATGTTCTCATAAGTACCTTTAGCAATCAAAGGATCAACGGCATCACCCTCTAAACTAGTTGTAGTTAAAGCATTAAAATAAGTTGTAAATGCATTCCTACTTGCAGTTTTAGCGTCTGCTAAAGCTTTATCTGTCCCTGTTGACTCTTTATATTTAGTAATAGCTTCAAGAACTTTGTCAACTTCTAATCCAACAGTTTCTGAAGAAGCAAGGACATTAACTGCAGCTTCATTTAATGCTCCATCTATCGCAACATCAGCTGCTGCTTTGGCATTAGCAATCGCGGCAAATAGTTCTGCATTATGAGCTTTATCATCTTGTGAAGGAGCTGTTTCAAAGGCAGTTGTAATAAATCCTTTTGCTGTAGTTTTAGCAGCTGCAATTGCTGTTTCTGTATTTTTTGCTGGTGTAGGACTTAAAACAATAGGTTCTGGTTGTGGTATTGTTAAATCACTTGCTCCATCAATTAAATCTGCAGTAATGGTAATCGTTGTTGCAGTAGCAACATAAGTATAAGTAAATGCACCATCAGCGGCATTACCTAATGTAATCCCGTATTTGCTTTGGGCATCATTATCAAAAGCTCCACTGCCCACAGCATCAGCAATTTTAGCAATAGCTTCACTTGAAACTAGACGATTAACCCTTGTTTGTTCAGCATTAAGGTGTCTTTGATCATTAGCTTTTTTATTAGCAAGAGCAATCGCTTTATTATAAGTTACTAATCCTTCATCGGCACCATCTCTTAATGATCCTACATCTCCTTCTGCATTAAATAAGGAATTCAGATCATTAATAGACATAGCATTGTCAATACTATTTAAGCCATCAGTTTTTATGTTCTCATAAGTACCTTTAGCAATCAAAGGATCAACGGCATCACCCTCTAAACTAGTTGTAGTTAAAGCATTAAAATAAGTTGTAAATGCATTCCTACTTGCAGTTTTAGCGTCTGCTAAAGCTTTATCTGTCCCTGTTGACTCTTTATATTTAGTAATAGCTTCAAGAACTTTGTCAACTTCTAATCCAACAGTTTCTGAAGAAGCAAGGATATTAACTGCAGCTTCATCTAATGCTTCATCTATCGCACGATCAGCTGCTGCTTTGGCATTAGCAATTGCTACAAATAGTTCAACATTATGAGCTTTATCATCTTGTTCAGGAGCTGTTGCAAAGGCAGTTGCAATAAATTCTTTTGCTTTAGTTTTAGCGTCTGCTAAAGCTTTATCTGTCCCTGTTGACTCTTCATATTCTTTAATAGCTTCAAGAACATTGCCAACTTCTGTTCCAATAGTTGGTGAAGAAGCAAGGACATTAACTGCAGCTTCATTTAATGCTCCATCTATCGCAACATCAGCTGCTGCTTTGGCATTAGCAATCGCGGCAAATAGTTCTGCATTATGAGCTTTATCATCTTGTGAAGGAGCTGTTTCAAAGGCAGTTGTAATAAATCCTTTTGCTGTAGTTTTAGCAGCTGCAATTGCTGTTTCTGTATTTTTTGCTGGTGTAGGACTTAAAACAATAGGTTCTGGTTGTGGTATTGTTAAATCACTTGCTCCATCAATTAAATCTGCAGTAATGGTAATCGTTGTTGCAGTAGCAACATAAGTATAAGTAAATGCACCATCAGCGGCATTACCTAATGTAATCCCGTATTTGCTTTGGGCATCATTATCAAAAGCTCCACTGCCCACAGCATCAGCAATTTTAGCAATAGCTTCACTTGAAACTAGACGATTAACCCTTGTTTGTTCAGCATTAAGGTGTCTTTGATCATTAGCTTTTTTATTAGCAAGAGCAATCGCTTTATTATAAGTTACTAATCCTTCATCGGCACCATCTCTTAATGATCCTACATCTCCTTCTGCATTAAATAAGGAATTCAGATCATTAATAGACATAGCATTGTCAATACTATTTAAGCCATCAGTTTTTATGTTCTCATAAGTACCTTTAGCAATCAAAGGATCAACGGCATCACCCTCTAAACTAGTTGTAGTTAAAGCATTAAAATAAGTTGTAAATGCATTCCTACTTGCAGTTTTAGCGTCTGCTAAAGCTTTATCTGTCCCTGTTGACTCTTTATATTTAGTAATAGCTTCAAGAACTTTGTCAACTTCTAATCCAACAGTTTCTGAAGAAGCAAGGACATTAACTGCAGCTTCATTTAATGCTCCATCTATCGCAACATCAGCTGCTGCTTTGGCATTAGCAATCGCGGCAAATAGTTCTGCATTATGAGCTTTATCATCTTGTGAAGGAGCTGTTTCAAAGGCAGTTGTAATAAATCCTTTTGCTGTAGTTTTAGCAGCTGCAATTGCTGTTTCTGTATTTTTTGCTGGTGTAGGACTTAAAACAATAGGTTCTGGTTGTGGTATTGTTAAATCACTTGCTCCATCAATTAAATCTGCAGTAATGGTAATCGTTGTTGCAGTAGCAACATAAGTATAAGTAAATGCACCATCAGCGGCATTACCTAATGTAATCCCGTATTTGCTTTGGGCATCATTATCAAAAGCTCCACTGCCCACAGCATCAGCAATTTTAGCAATAGCTTCACTTGAAACTAGACGATTAACTCTTGTTTGTTCAGCATTAAGGTGTCTTTGATCATTAGCTTTTTTATTAGCAAGAGCAATCGCTTTATTATAAGTTACTAATCCTTCATCGGCACCATCTCTTAATGATCCTACATCTCCTTCTGCATTAAATAAGGAATTCAGATCATTAATAGACATAGCATTGTCAATACTATTTAAGCCATCAGTTTTTATGTTCTCATAAGTACCTTTAGCAATCAAAGGATCAACGGCATCACCCTCTAAACTAGTTGTAGTTAAAGCATTAAAATAAGTTGTAAATGCATTCCTACTTGCAGTTTTAGCGTCTGCTAAAGCTTTATCTGTCCCTGTTGACTCTTTATATTTAGTAATAGCTTCAAGAACTTTGTCAACTTCTAATCCAACAGTTTCTGAAGAAGCAAGGATATTAACTGCAGCTTCATCTAATGCTTCATCTATCGCACGATCAGCTGCTGCTTTGGCATTAGCAATTGCTACAAATAGTTCAGCATTATGAGCTTTATCATCTTGTTCAGGAGCTGTTGCAAAGGCAGTTGCAATAAATTCTTTTGCTTTAGTTTTAGCGTCTGCTAAAGCTTTATCTGTCCCTGTTGACTCTTCATATTCTTTAATAGCTTCAAGAACATTGCCAACTTCTGTTCCAATAGTTGGTGAAGAAGCAAGGACATTAACTGCAGCTTCATTTAATGCTCCATCTATCGCAACATCAGCTGCTGCTTTGGCATTAGCAATCGCGGCAAATAGTTCGGCATTATGAGCTTTATCATCTTGTTCAGGAGCTGTTTCAAAGGCAGTTGTAATAAATCCTTTTGCTGTAGTTTTAGCTGTTGCAATTGCTGTTTCTGTATTTTCCGCTGGTGTAGGACTTAAACCAATAGGTTCTGGTTGTGGTATTGTTAAATCACTTGCTCCATCAATTAAATCTGCAGTAATGGTAATCGTTGTTCCAGTAGCATCATAAGTATAAGTAAATGCACCATCAGCGGCATTACCTAATGTAATCCCGTATTTGCTTTGGGCATCATTATCAAAAGCTCCACTGCCCACAGCATCAGCAATTTTAGCAATAGCTTCACTTGAAACTAGACGATTAACTCTTGTTTGTTCAGCATTAAGGTGTCTTTGATCATTAGCTTTTTTATTAGCAAGAGCAATCGCTTTATTATAAGTTACTAATCCTTCATCGGCACCATCTCTTAATGATCCTACATCTCCTTCTGCATTAAATAAGGAATTCAGATCATTAATAGACATAGCATTGTCAATACTATTTAAGCCATCAGTTTTTATGTTCTCATAAGTACCTTTAGCAATCAAAGGATCAACGGCATCACCCTCTAAACTAGTTGTAGTTAAAGCATTAAAATAAGTTGTAAATGCATTCCTACTTGCAGTTTTAGCGTCTGCTAAAGCTTTATCTGTCCCTGTTGACTCTTCATATTTAGTAATAGCTTCAAGAACTTTGTCAACTTCTAATCCAACAGTTTCTGAAGAAGCAAGGACATTAACTGCAGCTTCATTTAATGCTCCATCTATCGCAACATCAGCTGCTGCTTTGGCATTAGCAATCGCGGCAAATAGTTCTGCATTATGAGCTTTATCATCTTGTGAAGGAGCTGTTTCAAAGGCAGTTGTAATAAATCCTTTTGCTGTAGTTTTAGCAGCTGCAATTGCTGTTTCTGTATTTTTTGCTGGTGTAGGACTTAAAACAATAGGTTCTGGTTGTGGTATTGTTAAATCACTTGCTCCATCAATTAAATCTGCAGTAATGGTAATCGTTGTTGCAGTAGCAACATAAGTATAAGTAAATGCACCATCAGCGGCATTACCTAATGTAATCCCGTATTTGCTTTGGGCATCATTATCAAAAGCTCCACTGCCCACAGCATCAGCAATTTTAGCAATAGCTTCACTTGAAACTAGACGATTAACCCTTGTTTGTTCAGCATTAAGGTGTCTTTGATCATTAGCTTTTTTATTAGCAAGAGCAATCGCTTTATTATAAGTTACTAATCCTTCATCGGCACCATCTCTTAATGATCCTACATCTCCTTCTGCATTAAATAAGGAATTCAGATCATTAATAGACATAGCATTGTCAATACTATTTAAGCCACCAGTTTTTATGTTCTCATAAGTACCTTTAGCAATCAAAGGATCAACGGCATCACCCTCTAAACTAGTTGTAGTTAAAGCATTAAAATAAGTTGTAAATGCATTCCTACTTGCAGTTTTAGCGTCTGCTAAAGCTTTATCTGTCCCTGTTGACTCTTTATATAATTCAATAGCTGCAAGAACTTTGTCAACTTCTGATCCAACAATTGCTGAAGAAGCAAGGACATTAACTGCAGCTTCATCTAATGCTCCATCTATCGCAACATCAGCTGCTGTTTTGGCATTAGCAATCGCGCCAAATAGTTCGGCATTATGAGCTTTATCATCTTGTGAAGGAGCTGTTGCAACGGCAGTTGCAATAAATTCTTTTGCTTTAGTTTTAGCGTCTGCTAAAGCTTTATCTGTCCCTGTTGACTCTTTATATAATTCAATAGCTGCAAGAACTTTGTCAACTTCTGATCCAACAATTGCTGAAGAAGCAAGGACATTAACTGCAGCTTCATCTAATGCTCCATCTATCGCAACATCAGCTGCTGTTTTGGCATTAGCAATCGCGCCAAATAGTTCGGCATTATGAGCTTTATCATCTTGTGAAGGAGCTGTTGCAACGGCAGTTGCAATAAATTCTTTTGCTTTAGTTTTAGCGTCTGCTAAAGCTTTATCTGTCCCTGTTGACTCTTTATATAATTCAATAGCTGCAAGAACTTTGTCAACTTCTGATCCAACAATTGCTGAAGAAGCAAGGACATTAACTGCAGCTTCATCTAATGCTCCATCTATCGCAACATCAGCTGCTGTTTTGGCATTAGCAATTGCTACAAATAGTTCAGCATTATGAGCTTTATCATCTTGTTCAGGAGCTGTTTCAAAGGCAGTTGTAATAAATCCTTTTGCTGTAGTTTTAGCGTCTGCTAAAGCTTTATCTGTCCCTGTTGAACCTTCATATTCTCTAATAGCTGCAAGAACTTTGGCAACTTCTGATCCAACAATTGCTGAAGAAGCAAGGACATTAACTGCAGCTTCATTTGGTGCATCATTTATCGCACGATCAGCTGCTGTTTTGGCAAGAGCAATTGCGCCAAATAGTTTTGCATCATGAGCAGCATTATCTTGTGAAGGAGCTGTTTCAAAGGCAGTTCTAATAAATCCTTTTGCTGTAGTTTGAACTACTAGTAAATTTGCAGCAGTTTCTATTTCTGTATTTTCCGCTGGTGTAGGACTTAAACCAATAGGTGTTGGTAGTGGTATTGTTAAATCACCTGCTCCACCAATTAAAACTGCAGTAATGGTAATCGTTTTTGCAGTAGCATCATAAGTATAAGTAAATGCACCCTCAGTGGAACTACCTAATGTAATCCCATATTTGCTTTGGGCATCATTGTCAAAAGCTCCCTGGGCCACAGCATCAACACTTTTAGCAGTAGCTCTATTTGAAACTAGATTATTAACTCTTGTTTGTTCGGCATTAAGGTATCTTTGATCATTAGCTTTTTTAGTAGCAATTTCTTGAGCGGTGGTGTTAGCAAGAGTAATCGCATTATTATAAATTATTAATCCTTCATCGGCAGCAACTTTTAATGATCCTGTATCTCCTTCTGCATTAAATAAGGAATTCATCTCATAAATGTTTGAAGAAGCATTGATGCTAAGTACACCATCAGTTTTTATTTGGTCATAGATAGCTTTATCATCAGCTGCTGTAACACCCTCATTGAAAGTAGTTACTGGTAGTGAGTCAAAGTATCTTTCAAAAGCCGTAGCTCTAGATAATTTGTCTTCTGGAGTTAACTTATTTGGGTTAGTAATTCTATCTGTCATCCTAGCAGTTGGTTCTTCCATCGCAGTTGTATTAAGCTCTTTATTTTTAGTAATTGCAGCTTTAATAACTGCTTCACTTTCTTTGGACCCTGATTCTAATTTAAGTAAAGTTACTTCACCTGTTGTTTTAACAACATTAAAAATAGCTTTAATAATGGTGTTAGGATTGGCTTGAATTGCTGCTGCACTTTGCACAATAAAACTTGCATGAGTTGAAACCGTTGCTCTTGGTAATACTCCAGTAGCTGTCAATACTAAATTATCCCCATCATCTCTAATATCAATCACATTGATATTAGTAAGTCCTAATTTTAAATCTTGAAAGGTTTCTTTGAAAGTATTATATTCTCTTGACTCTATAATTTTATCATCGACTAATTTCTTTCCTGGTGTGATATAAACACCATCATTATTGTTATTCACTTTTGATAATGGACCCACTATAGCCGTTGCTATTACTGCTCCAATTCCAATGCCAGATACTATCTTAATTTTTTTTTTCATATATTCTCTTTCTTTTACCTTTGAAGGAAGTTCAAAACAAATATTGCTAGTTAAATTATAAGTATATTAATTTTATAATATGAAACTATGTTATATTAAAAAATAACATTCCATAAGTTTTACATGATGAATAAATATTTTTGCATTATTAATCTTAAATGTTAGTACTAATGAGATGTTTCATTAATTACTTATCTTCATTTTAGATTACAAGAAAATATATTTATAATAAAGTTGCTCATCCAGTTATTTTTCTAACTTATAAAGCTCTTCTTGTTTTTGTTCAATCTATAGAGGAGAGTTTTCTTAAGTCTAAAATCCTATCTTGGTACTGTTGATCTAATTTGTACTTGCCATGTCTCAATACTCTTTTATAATGTATATCGTCTATATTTTTTAAGATAAATTTAAATGATTCTTTGTTTACTAGCAAAACACCATTCTCAATAAATTTATTATCAAAGGCATTTATGATGATACTTCCTTCTTTATATGCTTTCTCATCCACACCTAATGCATTAACCTCCTTAAGTCGGTACTTGTTTTACTTGCATTTGTCTTGCACATGTTTACATTCCTTTTCTAATTAACCTCCTTTCTGAATTAAATTATAAGAAAAACACCCAAACGTGGATAAGTGCAAAAAATGTTAACTAATCACAAAATTAATGAATTCTAGGCATCATAATCTTGTGTGATTAAAGAAAATCAAAACCAATGAAACTTGTGCTTTGTATTTTCTTGTATATAATTAAAATAGCATTCTAGAAGCAGCTAACTAGTACACTTAAGGGCGGGAGTGAACCCCAACGTTAAATGCAAAATTATTTGAATCATTTTAAGATAATTAGATTAACATTCTTTTTGTTTTATTTAGGAAGCAAATATAAAAAACGATAGGAAAAATGCCACAAATTATATTTATGGCATTTATTTTTATTATTTCAAATTATTATCCTCTTGCAGTGACTATAATCGTTTTTTCAACTGTTTCAGTTCCTTTAGTTAAAGTAACAAGCACATCAGCAGATGAATAAGCTTTCCTATTATCTTTAGCAGAAAGCCTATATTTCACTCTTATACCAGGACTTAAATCTATTGGAGTAGTAATACCAAGGACATCAACATTGATGTTACGATAAAAACTCAATCCAGAAACATCATCTTTGAAAGTTTGTCTACTTTTTGAAGAATTTACATTCCTCCTAAATTTAGCTAAGTTAACATTTAATAAAGCTATTGTTCCTGTTGAATTTTCATATTCTCTAATAGCTGCAAGAACTTTAAGAACTTCTAATCCATCAGTTGGTGAAGCAGCAAGGGCATTAACTGCAGCTTCATCTAATGCTTCATCTATCGCATGATCAGCTGCTGTTTTAGCACTAGTAATTGCACCAAATAGTTTTGCATCATGAGCATTATCATCTTGTTCAGGAGCTGTTGCAAAGGAGGTTGCAATAAATCCTTTTGCTTTAGTTTGAGCTTCTGTCAGTAATTTTGCACCATGATCAATATTAGCATTTTCAATCGCATCATTATAAATTATTAAACCATTATCAGCAGCAGTTTTTAATGATCCTATATTTGTTGTTCCATTAAACAAGTTATTGACGTCCTCAATAGATAAGGCGCTGTCAATACTACTTAAGCCATCAGTTTTTATGTTCTCATAAGCAGCTTTAGCAGCCAAAGGTTCAATGACATCATCGTCTAAAATAGTTGTAGCTAAAGTATCAAAATAAGTTATAAACGCCTTACTACTTGCATTTTTAGCTTCTGTCAGTAAAGATGCATCATGATCAATATTAGCATTTTCAATCGCAGCATTATAAGTTTCTAAACCAGCATCAGCGGCAGTTTTTAATGATCCTGTATTTGTTGTACTAAACAAGGCCTCAACGTCCTCAATAGATAAGGCGTTGTCAATACTACTTAAGCCATCAATTTTTATTTTCTCATAAGCAGTTGTAGCATTTAAAGGAATAACATCAGTATTTAGACTAGTTATAGTTAAAGCATTAAAATAATCTGTAAATGCATTCCTACTTGCAGTTTTAGCGTCTGCTAAAGCTTTATCTGTCCCTGTTGACTCTTTATATGCATTAATAGCTGCAAGAACTTTGTCAACTTCTGATCCAACAATTGCTGAAGAAGCAAGGACATTAACTGCAGCTTCATTTAATGCTCCATCTATCGCAACATCAGCTGCTGCTTTGGCATTAGCAATCGCGGCAAATAGTTCAGCATTATGAGCTTTATCATCTTGTGAAGGAGCTGTTGCAAAGGCAGTTGCAATAAATTCTTTTGCTTTAGTTTTAGCGTCTGCTAAAGCTTTATCTGTCCCTGTTGAATCTTCATATTCTTTAATAGCTGCAAGAACTTTAAGAACTTCTGATCCAGCAATTGCTGAAGAAGCAAGGACATTAACTGTAGCTTCATTTAATGCTCCATCTATCGCAACATCAGCTGCTGCTTTGGCATTAGCAATCGCGGCAAATAGTTCTGCATTATGAGCTTTATCATCTTGTGAAGGAGCTGTTTCAAAGGCAGTTCTAATAAATCCTTTTGCTGTAGTTTTAGTGATTGCTAAAGCATCAGCAATAGCTTTTTCCCCTGTTGAATTTTCATATTCACTAATAGCTACAAGAACTTTGTCAACTTCTATTCCATCAGTTTCTGAAGAAGCAAGGGCATTAACTGCAGCTTCATTTGGTGCATCATTTATCGCACGATCAGCTGCTGTTTTGGCAAGAGCAATTGCGCCAAATAGTTTGGCATTATGAGCAACATTATCTTGTGAAGGAGCTGTTTCAAAGGCAGTTCTAATAAATCCTTTTGCTGTAATTTTAGTGATTGCTAAAGCATCAGCAATAGCTTTTTCCCCTGTTGACTCTTTATATTTAGTAATAGCTACAAGAACTTTGTCAACTTCTGATCCAACAGTTTCTGAAGAAGCAAGGGCATTAACTGCAGTTTCATCTAATGCTTCATCTATCGCACTATCAGCTGCTGTTTTGGCAAGAGCAATTGCGCCAAATAGTTTGGCATTATGAGCAGCATTATCTTGTGAAGGAGCTGTTTCAAAGGCAGTTCTAATAAATCCTTTTGCTGTAGTTTTAGCTGCTAGTAAATTTGCAGCAGTTTCTATTTCTGTATTTTCCGCTGGTGTAGGACTTAAACCAATAGGTGTTGGTAGTGGTATTGTTAAATCACCTGCTCCACCAATTAAAACTGCAGTAATGGTAATCGTTTTTGCAGTAGCATCATAAGTATAAGTAAATGCACCCTCAGTGGCACTACCTAATGTAATCCCGTATTTGGTTTGGGCATTATCGTCAAAATTTCCCTGGGCTTCAGCATCAGCAATTTTAGCATTAGCTCCATTTGAACTTAGACTATTAACTCTTAATTGTTCAGTATTAAGGTGTCTTTGATCATTAGCTTTTTTATTAGCAAGAGCAATCGCAACATTATAAATTACTAATCCTTCATCGGCACCATCTTTTAATGATCCTACATCTCCTTCTGCATTAAATAAGGAATTCATCTCATTGATGTTTGAAGAAGCATTGATGCTATATACACCATCAGTTTTTATTTGGTCATAGATAGCTTTATCATTATCTGCTGTAACACCCTCATTGAAAGTAGTTACTTGTAGTGAGTCAAAATAACTTTCAAAAGCCGTAACTCTAGATGATATGTCTTCACTACTTAATGCTACCAAGAAATTGCTTACTATAAAACTTTTGTTAGCATTAATTACTATCACTTTTAAAACTCCGGTTATATCATTTTTGGTAATTTCAATGTCTTTTAACAACATTTCATTTTTACCAATTGTTCCTTCTGGTAAAACTTTTATTAGTTCATTAAATATATCTATATCTGGTAAATTAGAAACTATTTCATTTGGATTAAGTAGTCCTTGTAAAGCAGTATCTGAATCAAGTGCTTTAATAGCAAAGATTAATGTACTTGATAATAAAAATGGATTATTTGGGTTAGTAATTCTATCTGTCATCCTAGCAGTTGGTTGTTCCATCGCAGTTGTATTAAGCACTTCATTTTTAGTAATTGCAGCTTTAATAACTGCTTCACTTTCTTTGGACCCTGATTTTAATAATTTAAGTAAAGTTACTTCACCTGTTGTTTTAACAACATTAAAAATAGCTTTAATAATGGTGTTAGGATTGGCTTGAATTGCTGTTGCACTTTGCACAATAAAACTTGCATGAGTTGAAACCGTTGCTCTTGGTAATACTCCAGTAGCTGTCAATACTAAATTATCCCCATCATCATTCATATCAGTCACATTGATATTAGTAAGTCCTAATTTTAAATCTTGAAAGGTTTCTTTGAAAGTATCATATTCTCTTGACTCTATAATTTTAGCATCGACTAATCTCTTTCCTGGTGTGATGTAAATACTGTCACCATTATTTATCATTAATAATGGAACTGCTATACTAGTTGTTACTATTGCTCCAATTCCACCGCAAACCGCTATTTTAATTCTCTTGGACATTATTCTCCTTATGTATATTAAAATAATTATAAGGTCATATATATATATATATATATATTAAAAAATAACATATCATAATTTTATAAATTATTTGCAACTTTGTCATGTTTTTACTATTTGATCTTTTATTGGAAGTACATAAACTTATATAAGTTTATTAATTTATTCAGAGATCTCGTGATTGTCTACTTGACAAGTTTAAATATGTTTTACAAAAAGGACAAAAAAAAGGACCATTTGGTCTGTTTCCTAGTTTTCTAAAAACTGAATAGCAATCGTCTAAGATATCTAAATATTATGCGTTGTTTTTAAACCTATCATTTATTAGTACTGGTCAGCTAAATGTATCGCTACACGTACACTTCCAGCCTATCAACCTCATAGTCTATAAGGAAATTCAGGGAGTATTCATCTCTAAGGAGGCTTCCTGCTTAGATGCTTTCAGCAGTTATCCTTTCCGTACTTGGCTACCCTGCTATGCCACTGGCGTGACAACAGGAGCACCAGGGGTACGTCCATTCCGGTCCTCTCGTACTAAGAACAGCTCTTATCAATACTCCAACGCCCACAGCAGATAGGGACCGAACTGTCTCACGACGTTCTGAACCCAGCTCGCGTACCGCTTTAATGGGCGAACAGCCCAACCCTTGGAACCTGCTTCAGCTCCAGGATGCGATGAGCCGACATCGAGGTGCCAAACCTCTCCGTCGATGTGATCTCTTGGGAGAGATTAGCCTGTTATCCCCGGGGTAGCTTTTATCCGTTGAGCGACGGCCCTTCCACTCGGAACCGCCGGATCACTAAGTCCTACTTTCGTACCTGCTCGACCTGTAAGTCTCACAGTCAATCACCCTTTTACCTTTGCGCTCTACATATGGTTTCTGACCATACTGAGGGTAACTTTGAACGCCTCCGCTACTTTTTAGGAGGCGACCGCCCCAGTCAAACTACCCACCATGCACTGTCCCCCTACCGGATAACGGTAGCAGGTTAGAGATTCAATTTAACAAAGGTGGTATTTCAAGGTTGACTCCACGTATGCTAGCGCCTACGTTTCAAAGTCTCCCACCTATCCTACATGTGTTAAATCAAATCCCAATACAAAGTTGTAGTAAAGCTCCACGGGGTCTTTTCGTCTTGCTGCGGGTAACCAGCGTTCTCACTGGTACCATAATTTCACCGAGTCCATTGTTGAGACAGCAGAGAGATCGTTGCTCCTTTCGTGCAGGTCACCAATTAAGTGACAAGGAATTTCGCTACCTTAGGACCGTTATAGTTACGGCCGCCGTTCATCCGGACTTCATATCAATGCTTTGCTTAAAAAGCTAACACGTTAATTTAATCTTCGGACACTGGGCAGGAGTCACCCCCTATACATCGTCTTACGACTTAGCAGAGAGCTGTGTTTTTGGTAAACAGTCGCCCCTCTCATTTCCTGCGGCTAACATAAAGTCAGCGCCCCTTCTCGCGAACTTACGGGGTCATTTTGCAGAGTTCCTTAACAATGGTTATCTCGCTCGCCTTAGAATACTCATCTTGGGGACGTGTGTCCGTTCTCGGTACGGGTTCTCACTAATTTAAGTTAGAAGCTTTTCTTGGAAGCATGGAATCATACAATTTGGTAATTGCCGAAGCGTTCCCTATGCATCATATCTCCCGGTTATACAGTGCGGATTTGCCTACACTGACCAGTCAATACTTACCCCACAATCCGATAAGTGGTAGTATTATCCTTCTCCGTCACTCCATCACATTAGCGGAAGTACAGGAATATCAACCTGTTGTCCATCGGCTACGCCTTTCGGCCTGACCTTAGGTCCCGACTAACCCTGGGTGGACGAACCTTGCCCAGGAAACCTTCCCCAATAGGCGTCAAAGATTCTCACTTTGAATCGTTACTCATTCCGGCATTCTCACTTCCTAGCGCTCCACCAGTCCTTACGGTCTGACTTCATTGCCCTAGGAACGCTCCTCTACCACACTTTCGTGTCCGTAGCTTCGGTTTTATGTTTAGTCCCGTTACATTTTAGACGCAAGGCCTCTCGACTAGTGAGCTGTTACGCACTCTTTAAATGATGGCTGCTTCTAAGCCAACATACTAGCTGTTTAAGAAACCTCACAACCTTTTTCACTTAACATAAATTTGGGACCTTAGCTGACGATCTGGGTTGTTTCCCTCGCGACTACGGAACTTATCTCCCGCAGTCCGACTCCATAGATATACATAATGGCATTCGGAGTTTGATTTAGGTCAGTACGGCTAGGTGCCGCCATTCCTAATTCAGTGCTCTACCTCCACTACTTAAATCTACAGGCTAGCCCTAAAGCTATTTCGAAGAGAACCAGCTATATCGAAGTTCGATTGGAATTTCACCGCTATCCACAAGTCATCCAAGCACTTTTCAGCGTACTCTGGTTGGGCCCTCCACAATGAATTACCATTGCTTCAGCCTGCTCATGGATAGATCACTTCGTTTCGGGTCTAATCCGCCTAACTATGTCGCCCTATTAAGACTCGGTTTCCCTACGGCTCCGCTTTTTTCCACTTAGCCTTGCTAGACAAATTAACTCGCCGGACCATACTGCAAGATGTACGCTATCACCCATTAACGGGCTCTAACTACTTGTAGGCAATTGGTTTCAGAATCTATTTCACTCCCCTCCCGGGGTTCTTTTCACCTTTCCCTCACGGTACTAGTTCACTATCGGTGTCTGGTTAGTATTTAGCCTTACCGGGTGGTCCCGGCAGATTCAGACAGGGTTTCACGTGCCCCGCCCTACTCAGGATACATTCAAGAGTCTTATACATTTCACTTACGGGGGTATCACCCTCTATGCCGTAGCTTCCCAACTACTTCAGCTATATATAAGTTTTGTAACTCTATGCAGAATGTCCTACAACCCCAGCCGAAGCTGGTTTGGGCTTTTCCGCGTTCGCTCGCCGCTACTGACGGAATCATTATATTTTATTTTATTTTCCTCATGTTACTAAGATGTTTCAATTCACATGGTTCGCTCTACTACACCTATGTATTCAGTGTAGAGTAATAAGAGATTAATCTTACTGGGTTCCCCCATTCGGAAATCCCCGGTTCACAGCGTATATCCAGCTAACCGAGGCTTATCGCAGGTAATCACGTCCTTCATCGCCTTCCAGACCCTAGGCATCCACCAAAAGCCCTTAATTATTTAAAAACTTGTTCCAAATAACTCTGGTAACTTTTTCTTTATTGCTTGTACTTATTAAAAAGTACGTCCTATTGTTAATTCTTTTTGATCTATTGTTTGGTTTGATCTTTCGATCATCTCGTTTAAGATTATTTAAATTATTCAATATATTTATTGATAATTTAGAGTATCTTAGGTGTGAAATTATTTAATTTGACGAAAAAACTCCTTTGATAACGACATTACATCATCTTCAAATTCTGTTTTTTGTTGTGTATTAAAAAATTTATTTGATTGCTATTCAGTTTTCAAAAAACTATACTGAGAGAAAAAACTCTCAAAACTGGATATAAGAATGCGATAAGTCTAACGCTCACAACGACTGCTTTCTCAAAAGAGAGAAAGAAGATTTGTATTTATGACTTATGAATGTAATGTACTCCGTAGAAAGGAGGTGATCCATCCCCACGTTCTCGTAGGGATACCTTGTTACGACTTCACCCCAGTTATCGGCCCTGCCTTAGACAGTAGCTTCCGAAGTTAACTATCCAGCTTCGGGCATTACCAACTCCCGTGGTGTGACGGGCGGTGTGTACAAGACCCGAGAACGTATTCACCGTAGTGTAGCTGACCTACGATTACTAGCGATTCCAACTTCACGAAGTCGAGTTGCAGACTTCGATCCGAACTGAGACTGATTTTTTGAGGTTTGCTAAATGTCACCATGTTGCATCCCTTTGTATCAGCCATTGTAGCACGTGTGTTGCCCCACTCGTAAGAGGCATGATGATTTGACGTCGTCCCCACCTTCCTCCTGGTTACCCAGGCAGTCTCTCTAGAGTCCTCAACTTAATGTTAGTAACTAAAGATAGGGGTTGCGCTCGTTGCAGGACTTAACCTAACATCTCACGACACGAGCTGACGACAACCATGCACCATCTGTCATTCCGTTAACCTCCGCTATATCTCTATAGCATTGCGAAAGATGTCAAGAGTGGGTAAGGTTCTACGCGTATCTTCAAATTAAACCACATGCTCCACCGCTTGTGCGGGTCCCCGTCAATTCCTTTAAGTTTCACTCTTGCGAGCATACTACTCAGGCGGATCATTTAACGCGTTAGCTGTGCCAGTGATTAAATCCACCAGCTAATGATCATCGTTTACGGCGTGGACTACCAGGGTATCTAATCCTGTTTGCTCCCCACGCTTTCGTTCCTCAGTGTCAGTATATATCCAGTCGGCTGCCTTCGCCATTGGTATTCTTCCATATATCTACGCATTCCACCGCTTCACATGGAGTTCTACCGACCTCTCTATAACTCTAGTCTATCAGTATCCAAAGCGGGCTGGGGTTGAGCCCCAGGCTTTAACTTCAGACTTAATAAACCACCTACGAACGCTTTACGCCCAATAATTCCGGATAACGCTTGCACCCCATGTATTACCGCGGCTGCTGGCACATGGTTTGCCGGTGCTTTCTGATAAGGTACCGTCAGACAAATATCATTTCCTATACTTGCTTTTCTTCCCTTATAACAGCAGTTTACAATCCTAAGACCGTCTTCCTGCACGCTGTGTCGCTCCATCAAGCTTTCGCTCATTGTGGAATATTCCCTACTGCTGCCTCCCGTAGGAGTCTGGGCCGTATCTCAGTCCCAGTGTGACGGTTCAGCCTCTCGACCCCGCTATACATCATCGCCTTGGTAGTCCATTACACTACCAACTAACTAATGTACCGCACTCTCATCAAATAGCGATCCAAACGGACCTTTCACAATTTCTTCATGCGAAGAAATTGAATATTTGGTATTAGCAATCGTTTCCAATTGTTGTCCCAAACTATAGGGTAGATTAAGTACGTGTTACTCACCCATTTGCCACTAAGCACAAGTGCTTCGTTCGACATGCATGTA
This sequence comes from Candidatus Mycoplasma mahonii, assembly GCF_030550815.1. Classification (GTDB taxonomy): domain Bacteria; phylum Bacillota_I; class Bacilli_A; order Mycoplasmatales; family Metamycoplasmataceae; genus Mycoplasma_O; species Mycoplasma_O mahonii. Next base: position 639,705 of record NZ_CP114583.1, read on the forward strand.
TTAGGCACACAGCCAGCGTTCATCCTGAGCCAGGATCAAACTCTCATTTGTAATAAGAATTCTTATATCTTAACTAATATTGTTATATGTAATTATTGTTAAAAGAATTAAAACGTTGTGATTTTCTTATATCCAGTTTTCAAAGAACTTTCAACACCAAATTTCCAACCCCAAATCGAGTTCATAAAATGCAGTGCCTTTTAAGTATATATCAAAAAATAAAAAAATAGGAAAAATATGAACTTTTTTTGCAAAATAAAAAAGCTACCGTAGTGCTCTTTTAATCGACTTGATTACATTACCATTTTTACCTAATGATAATAAAACCCCATTAAGCTCAATGTTATTATCTGAAACAGTGAAGACAGACCGTTCACCATAACGCATCATTTGATAGACACTGTCTCAATCTGCCCCAATCGCGGAGTTAATGGGACCAGTCATACCAGCATCTGTAATATAAGCAGTACCTTTAGGCAAGATCTTAGCATCACTTGTTTGAATGTGGGTGTGAGTACCTAACACCGCCGTGGCTTTACCATCCACATATACCCCAAATACATTCTTTTCACTAGTTGTTTCACCATGAAAATCAATAATATGATAATCAGTTTCTTGTAATTTCTCTAACTTATCAAAGGCATCAAAGAAATTTTCGGCTTCATCTTCTTTCCAACCATAACCTAAGCGATTAAACCCAATGCCCATTAATTGTGAAATACGAATGGTTTTACCTTTAACGATAAAAATGCTTGTGCCGTGGCCTGGATACTTACTTTTGACATTATAAGGTCTAATTAAATCCTTTTGGCCAATGATATGTTTAATATCCTTTTTAGCCCAAACATGATTACCAATCGTAAAGGCATCAATGCCAATGGCTTTTAATCTTAAGTAGTCACTTTTAACAAACCCTTTACGACCGGAAACATTTTCTGCTTGCGCAATTACAAAGTCAGCTTTTTCTTGCTTAATTATTTTGGGTAGATGTTTTTCTAGAGCTTTGATACTTGGTTCACCAAAGATATCTCCAAGAAATAATATGTTCATCTTTCCTCTTTTCTACTCAATCATTATATATAAAAATCCCCCTTATTATAAGAGGGTTTAAAAATAGATACTTAAAGGCTATTTTTCTTGCTACTTTTTGCTACTTTTGACCCTTCAGGCATATTTTCAATCTTTTGTTTTGCTACTTTGGGTAATTTCTTAGCTTTCATGGCTTCTAAAACTAGATCAAGAATTTCTTGAAAGAGTTCTCTATTATTCACAAAGATCTCGCGTAAGTTTTGTTTACCTTGGGCAATATTATCACCTTTATATTGATATCAAGACCCCTTTTTGGCAATAATTTCATGTTCAACAGCTAAATCCACAACTTCTGATTCTTTGGATATTCCATGGGAAAAGATAATCTCTGTAATTCCAATTTTAAAAGGCGGAGCTAATTTATTTTTAGCTACTTTAACTTTAATGACATTACCTTTAACATCTTGCCCTGTCCCAACAGACGAGATTCGACGCACATCTAATCTAATTGATGAGTAGAATTTTAAAGCTCTTCCGCCAGAAGTAGTTTCTGGTGAGCCAAACATGACTCCAATTTTCATTCTAATTTGATTGATGAAAATAATTGTGGTCTTAGTTTTATTTAATGAACCAGTTATTTTCCGCAAGGCCTTCGACATTAACCTAGCCTGAGCCCCTATGGTTTGATCTCTCATCTCCCCATGAAGTTCAACTTCAGGGACCAATGCTGCCACAGAATCGACTACAATTAAATCAATGGAACCAGTTTTAGCTAAAGTATCAACAATTTCTAATGCTTGTTCTCCTGAATCTGGTTGTGATAAAATTAAATTATCAATATCAACTCCTAAATTACTTGCATATGTAGGATCGATGGAATGCTCTGCATCAATAAATGCTGCAATCCCCCCGTTTTTTTGAACCTCGTTAATGGCGTGTAGTGCTAGTGTTGTCTTGCCTGATGATTCTGGACCATAGATTTCAATAATCCGTCCTTTGGGATAACCACCAATACCTAAAATATCATCAACCACAATTGACCCTGATGAAAAGACATCTAGATCAACAGCCGGTTTGTCTCCAAGGAGCATAATTGCTTCTTTACCAAATTGCTTTTCAATTTGTTGAAGAGCGTTTTTTATTTCTGTTTTCATTTTTTCCTCCATTACTATATAGCCTTTTTTGGAAGAAGTTTGCTTATTTTCTTTAAAGCAAAGGCCACGGACTGCTCTCTAATAGACTGACGATCACCTTTGAAATCAAGTTCATACACTTGCTCATTAATAGCAATAAAGACTTTGCCTACAGGTTTTTGATCTAAAGTAGTTGGCCCAGCATTACCGGTAAAAGCTACACACAAATCAACTTGGAAAAATGCTTGACCTTTTTGAGCCATAGCTAGAGCTACTTTGGAATTAACCACTCCAGCAGAAATATCAACACCCAATTTTTCCTTGATCTCATTACTGTAAGTAACAAGAGATCCTTTAAAAAATGTTGATGCTCCAGGAGTTTTAGTTATCTCACTAGCAAAAAGACCACCAGTAATTGATTCTACTGCCGCTAAAGTCATTTTAAAGTAATTCAAAAGAGTTGTTAGTTGTCATGGATGTGAACTTACCACTCTTGAGAATATTTTGCCTTTCTAGTTTTTTATAAATAAAGTTTTCCAAAAAAACATTAAATGAAGACATTTTATAATCTGTTGAAACAAGGGGTTGCACTAAAATGGACTCTCAATTCATCAAATTAGAAACTAAGGTATCCATAATAATTTGATCCCCCATCATAATCACTTCTGATGGTTTTAAATCTCTTTTCTTCATAATTTCTTTGGCTGATTTTCTAAATGGTTTTTTAGCATTACCATAAAACTCTTTTACACCAGCTTTAGCTGCAAAGAGCCCTGTTCTTTTGGTGGTGTTGTTAGACATAATAACAACCTCAATCTCAGCACTTTTAAGTCGATTAACAAAATCAATGACATCTTTATTGGGTAATTTTGTAAAATGAGGCACAAGGGTATTATCAAGATCAGAAATAAATAATTTAATTCCTTGACGCTTTAACTGACTAATATTAACATCTTTAAAAGACCTTACATAAATGGAAGGTTTAAAATAATTAGATAATAGTCCTCTTTTTCTTTTCATAACTATATTATAAAGAAATGAGTTAATAAACACCCAATGTTTTTATTAACAAGTTCTGGATGATTAAATTATGTTTTTCACATGAAAGTGATATGTCTTTTGAGATAAGCATTTAAGCATAGTTTTTGAAACACCATTGACTATAATATGAGAGTGGATTATAATGGAAGCATATTTATACTTTCAGGCAAAAATATAAAATGTTATCGTGATAAATGTGAAAGCATTAATACAAATCACTAATAAATTTAAATGCAACTATCTGATGTATCTTAACGTTAAATAAGTGATTTATGCATATTAATAATAAGAAAATAATACTATTATCCGATGTCAAAAAAAGTGTTAAATTTAGTTACTTTAGACATTAATTTAATCTAGTACTCATAATATAAATTATTAAGTTTTAGATTCATGGATTTTATTTAACTCAACTATTGAAACAAACTCTTGTGGGCTATTACCAGATGTTGTAGCTAACTTAGACACTCTTGAAATTATTTTAGCACACTTATATTATTTTTAGCTAACTTATTGTTTGAATATCAAACTATTAATATCACGGAAAATATTATTGAGTTACTGACCAATTTTATTAATTTGATACTCAACTTAAAATATTATGTTTATTTTTTTTCTAACGATATTTTAACCCATTGTGTTACTTAATGTTAATCATAAAGATCATGTAAATATTCTCTTACAAGAATGATCTTCTATTTTTTTATGTTTTTAAGTATTTGACTCAATTATATATAGCACAATAATATTTGGATAATTATATGTACAATACTTAACATATAAGGTAAATCATTTTCGATGCTTAGGGGGAAAAATGGCTAACCAAGATAAACAAAACATTTTTGTCTATTGCAAATAATGATAAGAAATGCTTTACCCCTATATTAATTGACATAAAAAAAGATTCATTTAAGAATCGTTGTTTTTTTACTTAACTACTAAGTGCTGTTCTAAATTTAAGCAAATCAATTAACTCTCTGAATTTATGATTTTTTTTTAGGAGTTGATTAGCTGGATCAATTTCTGGTGCTTCAGCCATAATTTTCTGCTCAAGAGAATTTTCATGTGAGATAATAATTTTTAAAGAGGTCTCACCATTAAGTGTGGCATGGGTAAGCAAATCAATTTCAGAATTTAGATTCTGATTAGCTGTACTATATTTAGTTAAATCAATAGTTAGTGATGTGATAGTTTGTCTATCATTATCAACAAGATAATTAGTGATGATACCAATTCCATATTGTCCTTTTGTAGCTTTAGCACCGCAAGCAATAACTGCGACTATCGGAGCGATAACTGCTGTTATTGATCCTAATGTTAACAATAGTTTTTTCATTTTATCTCCTTAAATATCTTTAGACATTATAACTTATTTAATTAGTGATTCATGGTCCATTGAAGCTGGAATCTCTAATCCTAAATAATCAATGATTGTGGGCGCGACATTAGCAAGTGAACCATTTGTAAGTGTTAATGATTGATCGGTACTGATAAATGGTACATCACTTGTTGTGTGCTTAGTAACTGGGTTGCCTTTTTCATCAGCCATAATTTCAACATTTCCATGATCAGCTGTAATGAACATAGTCCCATCTAGTTTATCAATAGCAGCTTTAACAACTTTAATTTGTAAGTCAATGAATTCAACGGCTGCAATGGCGGCTGATAAAACGCCGGTGTGTCCAACCATATCGGGATTAGCATAATTCATAATCACAAGATCAACCTTACTTAGTTCCGGTAACAACATATCAGTAATACCTTGGGCTGACATTTCTGGAGCTTTTGAAAAATCAGATATTTTTAAAGAAGGTATCAAGATTCTACTTGCACCTGACAATTGAATATCCACTCCCCCATCCATAAAGAATGTTACATGGGCATATTTTTGTGTTTCAGCAATTCTAATTTGTTTAAATCCTGCCTTGGAAACAACAGAACCCAAGGTGTTTTGCACTTTCATAGAATCAAAGGCTACATGCGCCTTAATTCCTTCATAAGGCATCATGATAGTTAGATTAAGACCTTTCACGGGATGATTGGCTTTGACATCATATAATTGCGAACCAACAAATAAATGTGATAGTTGTCTACTTCGATCTGGGCGGAAGTTAAATAAAATGATCCCATCATTATCAGACAAAAATTTTACATCTACATCTTGATTAACGGCCGGGTCAATAAATTCATCATTTAAATTCTTGTTATTATATTGGTCATTAATATAATCCACCACATTGGTAAATGAATTTGTAGCACGGCCTTGTAGTGCTTCAAAAGCTTGCTCAGTTTTAGTAAAGTCAGCATCACGATCCATGGCATATAAACGTCCTTGGATTGAACCAAGTTTGTAACCATATGTTTTTAAGATAGGTAATACTTTTGTTAGCGAAGCAAGAACCGATCTAGGATCAACATCTCTTCCATCTGTAAAAGCATGCAATGTCACGTCTGTTATGCCTTGTTTATGTAATAATTTTAGTATTTCAAAAAGATGTGCTTCTAGAGAATGGACTCCACCAGGGGATAACAACCCCATAACATGCATAGTGGTGCCATGTTCTTTAACGTGTTTAATAGATTGTAAAAAGGCTTCATTTTTCATAAATGTGCCATCAAGAATTGTTTTTGCAATTAAAGATAAACCAGTATAGACAATTTGACCAGCTCCAATATTGAGGTGACCAACTTCTGAATTGCCAATTTGTCCATCAGGTAAACCAACTTGTTCTCCTGAGGCCTTTAGTTTGACATTGGGATAATTTTCAAGAAGATCATCAAGTGTTGGAGTTTTTGCTAATTTAAATGCATTAGCCTTTTTGTTACTATCAAATCCTAGACCATCTATAATTGTTAATACAACCGGTTTTTTCATAATACCTCTTTCATCACATCATTATATAAAAAATATCCTCTTTTATATAAAAAAGACATATTTTCATAAAATCACCAATTTTGTTATATATCGATATTGTGATAAAAAAATATTCTAATTAAGAAAGAAAGTAGAAATATTGTTTCGAGTTTATTGATTAAGCGTTAATAATTTTACAAACGAATCCGCTTCTAACGATCCACCACCAACAAGAGCACCGTCAATATCTTTTTTTGCCATCAATTCAGCGATGTTGTCTGGTTTAACTGAACCACCATATTGAATAATAATTTTAGATGATACTAATTCTGAAAATATTTTTCCAATCAAGTTTCTGATGTAAGCACATACTTCTTGAGCTTGAGATGATGAAGCAGTAACTCCGGTGCCAATCGCTCATATGGGTTCATAAGCAATAATAACTTTTTGTGTTTGCTCACCTGTTAGATCTTTAAAAGCATTAATTAATTGAATTTTAATCGTTGCCTTCCACTTACCGGATTTTCTTTGTTGCAATGTTTCACCTACACAAACAATTGGTAGTAGCTTATTTTCAAGTGCAGCTAGCATTTTTGCATTAACAGATTGATCTGTTTCATTGTACATTGCTCTTCTTTCTGAGTGTCCAATAATGACTGCATTAGCTCCAACACTTTTGATCATGGTAGCTGATAACTCGCCAGTGAAGGCTCCTGAAATATGTTCGTTAAAGTTTTCAGCAGCTACAATCATCCCAGTTGGCGCTAATTTTTTAACAGTCGCTAAAGAGACTGCAGGTGCACCGATTCCAAATTTCATATTTTTAATTTTTGCTTTATTAGCTATCACCAACTTATTAAACTGAACCATAAATTTCTTAGCTTCAGATGGTATTTTATTCATCTTTCAATTACCGACTATTATGATTTTTCTTGCCATTATGACTCCTTTTATTTTTTAACATTATTTATTTTGAATTGCTTCAACACCAGGAAGAGGTTTGCCTTCCATATATGTTAAGGAAGCACCCCCTCCTGTTGAAATGTGAGTAAACTTATCTTCAAATCCTAACTTAATTGCTGCCGCTGCTGAATCTCCGCCACCAATGATAGAAAAAACTCCTGATTGTTTAGATATTGCTGTAGCAATTGCTTCTGTTCCATCTTTAAAATTGTTAAACTCCGCCACACCCATGGGGCCATTTCAGACAACTGTTTTAGCGCCTTGTAATGCTTCTTCATATAATTTAATTGTTTTAGGGCCGATGTCCAACGACATTTTACCATTAGGGATATCAATTGTATCAATTATTTCTCTTGATTCATTTGCATATGATGAAGCTACAGCATAATCAACTGGTAAAATGATTTTTCCATTTGCTTTATCTAAAAACGATTTAGCCATATCAATATAATCTGCTTCTAATAATGAATCACCAATGGAATGACCTAGCGCTTTTTGGAACGTGTAACACATTCCGCCACCAATTAAAATTTTATCTGCAATTTTTAAAAGATTTTTAATCATCTTAATTTTGTCAGACACTTTGGCTCCTCCGACAATTGCGATGAATGGTTTTTGTGGAATATCCAATCCTTTACCAAGCATTCTTAATTCTTTCTCAACTAAATAACCAACTGCAGATATCGGGATGTTTGAAGCAATCCCCACATTTGAGGCATGAGCTCTATGAGCTGTGCCAAATGCATCATTAATAAATATATCTCCTAATGATGCTCAATATTTACCTAATACAGGATCATTTTTTGATTCAGCCTTATTATTAAGATCTTCATATCTTGTATTTTGGAACATCAATACTTCTCCATCATGCATAGCATTAATAGCCCCTTCTAAGAGTGGGCCTCTTGTAGCATTAATGAATTTGACTTCTTGCCCAAGTTTTTTAGATAAATCTTTTGCCACAATTGATAAATCTTTTTTAATTTTATCTTCTTCTGAAGTAATTCTGCCCAAGTGAGAAAATAAGATTGCTTTACCTTTTTGCGCAATAACTTTCTTTATGGTGGGAAGGGCAGCGGATATTCTTTTATCAGAAGTAATCACCCCATTTTCAACTGGTACATTAAAATCTACTCTGATCAATATTTTTTTATGACTTAAGTTTATATCATCAATTGTCTTCTTGTCCATGGGAACCTCTTTCTAAATGATTATACTCCAATTAAAAGAGTATTTTTGATTGTAAAATAAAAAGTTATGTTATAGATTAAAAAAACATACTAAAAAACACTATAAAAATACCATAAATTAGGTTTATGGTATTTATTATTATTTAGGATTGTTAACCTGTCATTGTCATATCTTTTGTATTGGATTATGAAGTTCTGAATCCTGTTACAACAAGAACTTTATCATCTCCATGACCTGACACAGTTATTTGAAGAGTACCAGAAGTAGCAGTATCTAAAGCAATGTTTGTATCTAAAATTAATGCTTTAGCATTAACATCTTCAATTTGAGCTTTAATTGCAACGACAACTTGAGTTACTGTAATATCTGAATTTAATACAGTGTTATTTGCTGCCCCTGACCCTGTTACATCTACAAAATCATCAACCACAAGAGCTTGAACTGCTATCATAGCAGCTATTGCTGATTCAATTCTGAATCCTGTTAAAACAAGAACTTTAGCATCTCCATGATCTGACACAGTTATTTGAAGAATACCAGGAGTATCAGCATTTAAAGCAATCTCTGTATCTAAAATTAATGCTTTAACATTAACATCGTCAATTTTAGCTTTAATTACGTTGGCAACTAGAGCTGCTGTAATAGCTGAATTCAATAAATTCCTATTTATATGTGTAAAATCATCAACCCCAAGAGCTTGAACTGCTGTTATAGCAGCCATTCTAGGATCTGATTCAATTCTAAATCCTGTTAAAACAAGAACTTTATCATCTCCATGACCTGACACAGTTATTTGAAGAGTACCAGGAGTAGCAGTATCTAAAGCAATGTTTGTATTTAAAATTAATTCTTTAGCATTAACATCTTCAATTTTAGCTTTAATTGCAACGACAACTTGAGCTATTGTAACAGCTGAATTTAATACAGAGCTATTTACTGTTCCTGACCCTGTTACATCTACAAAATCACCAACCACAAGAGCTTGAACTGCAGCAGCAGCTGGGGTTAGTTCAATTCTAAATCCTGTTACAACAAGAACTTTATCATCTCCATGACCTGACACAGTTATTTGAAGAGTACCAGGAGTAGCAATATCTAAAGCAATGTTTGTATCTAAAATTAATGCTTTAGCATCAATATCTGCAATTTGAGCTTTAATTGCAACGACAACTTGAGCTAATGTAATAGTTGAATTTAATACAGTGTCATTTGTTGTTCCTGACCCTGTTACATCTACAAAATTATCAATCACAAGAGCTTGAACTGCCATATTGGCTTTTTCTGCCGGTGTCGCTATTTCGGCAACTACTGGTTGTACATTTTCATCATTGACAGCCTCTCCATCATCTACACAAGATATCGCTACAGCAACTGGAGCAATAATGGTTGTCAGGGTTCCAAGCCCTAAGGCTAATTTTTTTGTTTTTTTCATATATATTTTCCTTTTATTTTTAATTAAAATACTAATTTATTTTTCTGCATATTAAATGCAATTTAATTATATAGTAAATTGTTTTTTTATTTTACTTAATTATGAATTCTGGTTCATTCCCACCCCGTATAAATTATTTGCGATTTTATTATTTTTTGTGATGTTTTTGATTATTTGATCTTTTATTGGAAATATATAAACTTATATATATAATTTTATTATTTATTCAGATATTTCATGATTATCTACCTAGCAAGTCAGTCATTAAAAGTCTTTTGTTATAGATTTTATGCCTATATTATGTTTAGATAATCAATTTTATGCAAAAATATAGTGATATATTGTAGGGCCATTCATTAATCATAATTCCACTTTATTGTAAATAACTACAAGTTTGAACTATTTCATTATTTCACTTTATTGCTAAAAGGTTATCTTTGTGTTATTTATGACACTAACTATTTGTTTTAATAATGATTTTACATATTTGTATTGTTAAAGACAGAATAAGTAATGCTCATAAGAATTATGAAAACAAAACTTTTATTGTTTTATGTCACTTAATTTTGCTGATGAGTAAATATTAGTTTGTGTGTTTTTATTAATTTTTTATTTTTTTTGAACAAAAACCGTCTTCTTTAACTACATATATAAATTAGCAAACAATAAGCTTTCCAAACATAATCCAACATTCTTACAAGCTTTAAGGAAATAGTTTTAACCTTATTTAAAATTCAATTTGGGAAGATGGGTAATACCGATTAGCGTATTAATGACAGATTCTAAGATTAAGAAATATATAAAATTAATTAAATTTCTAACAACTTTTTAGGTAGCTAAAAGCCTTTAAGTAAAAAATGTTTACTAATCGCATAAAACTTATGTACCAAATTATTATTAGTAACATTTAATGAATAATCAGATTGAAAAATAGTATAATTCTATGGCATATGGGGATATAGTTTAGTGGTAGAACTACGGATTCCAAACCCGTCGATGAGGGTTCGATTCCTTCTATCCCTGCCAAATATGCCCGCGTGGTGGAATGGTATACACAGGAGATTCAAAACCTCCCGCTTCGGCTTATGGGTTCAAGTCCCATCGCGGGTACCATGTCATAAATGACCAAAGATAGAAAAAAATGAGGTGCTTTAGCACTCCATTTTTATATCATTTTTAATATTTTATTGACCAAATTCTTCTCTTAATTCATCTTCAGCCATTTTAATTTCTTCAAAATTTAATTTTTCTACTTGTTTTGTTTTAAAGTAATCTCTTGGATCTCTAATATCATATTTACCTTTAGCCTCATAATCAGATGAAGTTCCAGCCGGAATTTTATGACCCACAATGATATTCTCTTTTAGTCCTTCCAAATTATCTCTTCTTCCTGAAATAGAAGCATGTACAAGCACTTTAGCTGTCTCTTGATAAGAAGCGGCTGATAGGAATGACTCAGATAATAATGGAGTTTGTTTAGCACCTTTTAAAATAATGGACCCATAAGCTGGTTTTTTACCTTGAATTAATAATTCACGATTAATCATTTTATATTTTTGCACATCAACAAGTGTTCCGGCAAATAATTCTGAATCACCTTGATATTCAATTTGAATTTTGGAAAGCATTTGTCTGATAATAATTTCAATATACTTATCAGAGATCGCGATACCTTGCATACGATAAATTCTTTGAATTTCTTTTAATAAATAATTTTGTACTGGTCTAGGTCCAGCATATTCAAGAAGATCTTCAAGAACAATTGGCCCATCAACAAGCTTTGAACCAGCTTTAACAATTTCACCTTTTTTACGTCTAATCCGTCTAGTGGCTAAGAATTTATATTTATAAACTTTGCTCCCATTATTAGTTTTAGATAAGTCAGTGGCTTTAACAGAAATAATTTTCTTGTTTGTTTTATTATCATTTTCATCTAGTTCATATTCAATGGAAACTACTTGACCATTAGTTTTAGAAATAACCGCTGATCTTTCTCATGTTTTCTTCGTTGCATCAATTAATTGTTTTAGACGATCAAATCCACCAGTGATATCATCAACCCCAGCAACACCACCTGTATGGAAAGTACGCATAGTCAGTTGAGTTCCAGGTTCACCAATTGATTGAGCAGCAACAATTCCGACTGCTTCACCAATTTGTACAACAGTATTTGTGGCAAGGTCTTTACCATAACAAATCTTACATACACCATGACGCACTTGACAGCCAAGAACCGATCTAATTTCAATGGAATCAATTTTTTCTTTCACAATTTTTCTAACTAATTCATTAGTAATTAAAACGCCTCTTTCAATAATAACTTCACCATCAGCATTAACTACTGGTTTATTGGTAAATCTCCCTTCAATTCTTTCTTGCATAGAAACGATAACGGTATTAGTCTTAGTATCTTTTATGTCCTTCACAAGGAAACCATAGTCTGATTTACAATCATCTTCTCTAACAACAATATTTTGGGCAACATCAACTAATCTTCTAGTCAAATACCCTGAGTTAGCTGTATTAAGAGCTGTATCAGTTAGACCTTTTCTAGCCCCATGAGTTGATGAATAAAATTCATAACTTGTTAATCCTTCCAGAAAGGATGATTTAACCGGTACTTCAACAGTTGAACGAACCTGAATATCATTTTTAGCAAAAGCCAAATACATTTTCTTATTATTAGCCATTAGTCCACGCATACCAGCTAATTGCACAAAGTTTGAAATATTTCCCCGGGCTCCAGATTTCATCATCATGAAGATGGGGTTATATTCAGTTGAAGATGCAACTTTTTCTAAGTCAGCTTGAATAAGATCTTTGATAGCTGTTCATTTAGCAATAACTAAATTATATCTCTCATCATCAGTTAGTAAACCTTTTTTGGTCATCTTTTGAATTTCAGCTACATAATTATCACCTTCAATAACTTGTGCTTCTTTGATTGGCGAATTTTTAATATCATCAATAGACATTGTTACACCAGAAAGCATTGAATATCTAAATCCTAGTAATTTTATATTATCAAGTGACTTAGCCACGATATTAGTATAATCAAACCAAACTTTTTCTAATAACTTAACTTTTTCATTAATTTCAAAAATTCGTTTAACCCCTTCATTTTTTAATGTAATAGCTTTATCAATTTGAGCATATCTTCTCTTCACAAACGAAGAAAGAATTTGCGCATGAATCACACTTAATTGCTCACCTTTATGGTTAAGTAATTGTGAAAATTTCATAACTGAATCTTGGTGATTACCTGCGTTAATGGTATTAATTACATTTGCCAAATCCTCTTTTGGAATTTGTGAAACATATTGGTCAAAGGCTGCACGAACAACTTTAGAAATATTCTTCTTATCAAATGGTTTATTAACTTCCATTTCCGCAATGGCTTTTCTTAAATCTGTTCCTTGAGGGAACAAGTATTTACTATATTTACCATCAAATGTCTTAAAACTACCATCAAAAATAAACGGAAATCTTGTCGGGAATGATTGGTTAAAAATAAATTTCCCAACTGTTGAAATAATATATCTATCATCATTTTCTAAATATTCTTTGCCTATTTGCGATGCAGGAATAATCACCCTTGCATACAGATCGATAACTTTATGGTTATAGGCTTTAAACATTTGATCATAATTAGAATAGAAAGTACCTTCACCTTTAGCTTTAGCTTTTTCAATAGTTAGGTAATAAAGGCCCAAGATCATATCTTGTGAAGGATTAATAATTGGTTCTCCATCTTTGGGACCAAGAATATTTTTGTTAGCAAGCATTAGTTCTTTAGCTTCTCTAATAGCTTCAGGAGAAATAGGAACATGAACCGCCATTTGATCGCCATCAAAGTCAGCATTAAAAGCTGTTGTAACAAGGGCATGAAGTTTGATTGCTCCACCCCTGACTAATACAGGCTCAAAAGCTTGTACAGATAATCTATGTAATGTTGGCGCACGGTTAAGCAGCACAACTTTACCAATCATTGTTTCTTCAACAAATGGTCAAATCTTATTATCTTCTTCTTCAATAATCTTCTTAGCAGCTTTAATTGATGAAACAACATTAGCATCAACTAATTTTTTGATAATTCATGGTTCAAATAACTTCGCGGCCATTTGTCTAGGAATTCCAGCTTGGTGCATTTTCAAATCTGGACCAATAACAATAACTGATCTGCCTGAATAATCAACACGTTTACCAAGAAGATTTTGTCTAAATCTTCCTTTTTTACCTGTTAAGGCATCAGAAATAGATTTAAGTGGTCTATTATCTTTAGACATAACTGGTGAAGGTTTTTTTCTAGAGTTATCAATTAAAGCATCAACTGACTCTTGTAACATACGTAATTCATTTTGAATAATTAAAATTGGTGCTTCAAGTTCAAATCATTTTTTCAATCTATTATTTTTGATAATAATTCTTCTGTATAGTTCATTAACATCAGATGTTGAATGACGGCCACCATCAATTTGGACTAATGGTCTTAGGTCTGTTGGAATAACTGGCAAATTAGTAATCAACATATCACTTGGGTCTTGTTTAGATTCAATGAATGCATTAATAATTAGTAAACGTTTGTATAATTTAGCCCTTGCTTGTAATTGTGTAGTGTGATTAGCAGATTTGGAAATTTTGTTATTAATTTTAGCAATAGCTGTTTTAGCTACTTTTACCTCTGCTTTAAGATCAATTTTTTCTAAAATATATTTAATAGCATTAGCGCCAGTGCCGATTTTGGCTTCTGAGTACTCCTCAATAATTTCATTTAATTCATAGAAATCAATTCCATAATCTTTACCAATTTTTGAAGAAGCTGTTTCTTCAAGATCTTTGATGGCAAAATTAATTTCTTCAATGGCGTCTTGATTGCCTCCCTTTGTCATGATTTTCAATAATTCTCTAAAGGTGTCTCGATAAAAAACGGCCGCATTGTTAATATCGATAATTTTGTGTTTGGGCAATGTTTTTAATCCACCTGATTCTAAAACAATGTGTGATTTAAAGTAAATAATACTTTCAATTGTTGTTTTAGAATGAATTTTAGCTGATCCTTCTGCTCTGATTCCTAGTAGTTTAGCAAGAATAGAGTGATCGATTTTGAAAAACCAAAAGTGCATTACAGGTGAAGCTAGTTCAATATGACCCATTCTTGTTCTTCTTGAAGATTTAGGTAAAATTTCTGGTTGGAATAATTTACATTCGTCAGTCTTTTCACAAATTTGACCTTCATTAGATCTTTTGTGCTTAGTTCCACAAATGGGGCATTTAAAGTCTGTAATCGGCCCAAAAATCATTTCATCAAATAAACCATATTTTTCTGGTTTAAAAGTTTTATAGTTAATTGTTTCTGGCTTTGTAACTTCTCCATGTGATCACTCTTTGAAATCATCAGATTTAGCAAGAGATAATCTTATGGATTTAATTGAATTTTCATCAATTGTGGCATATTTTCTAGATTTAAATGGCATTTTCTTCCTCTCAGTGTGAATTTTCTTCAATATCTAACTCAATTTTTAATCCCAAGCCTCTTAATTCATAGGCAAGAACATTAAATGATTCAGGCATACCTGGTTTAGGTAATGGGGCACCATTTGCTAGGGCATTATAAATTTTATTACGACCTTCGATATTATCCGATTTATAAGTAAGTAATTCTTGAAGCACATTTGTAGCACCATAAGATTCAACGGCTCATGTTTCCATTTCACCAAACCTTTGACCTCCATTTTGAGACTTACCTCCAAGTGGTTGTTGCGTAATAAGTGAATATGGTCCGACTGAACGAGCATGCATTTTATCATCAATCATATGAGCAAGCTTAATCATGTACATGGAACCAACAGAAATCTTGTGATCAAATTTTTCACCTGACGTTGGATCATAAAGATCAAATTTACCATTTTCTGGTAAATCAGCTTCCTTTAGAATATCAGTAATTGTATTGTATTTAATTCCATCAAAAACCGGCGAAATAAATTTAACATTCAATTTCTTGGCTGCCATTCCTAAATGTAATTCCAATATTTGACCAATGTTCATCCGTGAAGGAACACCTTGGGGGTTAAGCATAATGTCAACTGGTGTACCATCTGCTAAGTGAGGCATATCTTCAATAGGCAAAATTCTTGAAATAACACCTTTATTACCATGACGTCCAGCCATCTTATCCCCAGGTTTAATTTTTCTTTTCTTAGCAATATAAATTTTAACAACCATTTCAATGGCATCTTTTAATTTATCGCCTTTGTCTCTAGAAAGAACTTCAACATCAATAACAGTTCCTCCATGCCCGTGTTTAACTTTTAAAGAAGTATCTTTTTGATTACTAAATTTCTTAGCAAATATGGCGGCAATCAATTTTTCTTCAGGAGTGGGATTATCTTCACCTTTAGGAGAAACACGTCCGACAAGTACATCTCCAGCCACTGCTTCTGAACCGATTCTAACGATTCCATTTTCATCAAGATTTCTTCTTGAGAAGTTGGATGTATTAGGAACTTCAGCAGTTAACTCATCATCACCAATTTTAGCTTTTCTAAATTGAATTGTTTTTTCATCAATGTGTAAAGATGTAAAAACATCATCTTTCATTAATTTTTCAGACATGATAATAGCATCTTCGTAGTTATAACCATTTCAAGTGGTGAAAGCAACTGTGACATTTTTACCAAGTGCTAATTCACCTTTATCAAATGAAGGACCATCAGTAATTATTTGACCTTCTTTAACTTTATCTCCAACAATAACAATTGGTCTTTGACTAATAACTGAACCTTGATTAGATCTTTCAAAAGCTCTTAATTTATAAGTTTTATTTTTAGATCCGTGCTTAATTTTGATAATAGTTGAATCAGCATAAACAACTTCGCCATCTCTTTCAGCGCGAATATTAGATGCAGAAAACTTAGCAATATCTTTTTCAACCCCAGTAGCCACATATGGTGCCTCTGATTTTAATAAAGGAATTGCTTGACGTTGCATATTTGAACCCATTAGGGCACGAACAGCATCATCACTTTCTAAGAAAGGAATGCACGAAGAAGAAATTGAAGTCATTTGTTTAGATGAGACAGATACATAATCAACTTCTTTTGGTGAGACAACAATATAATCAGAATCTTTTCTAACAGTTATGACTTTATCAGTTAGGACTCTTTTCTCATTAATATTAATTGTTGATTGCGCAAAAGTCAATCCTTTTTCTTGGAAGGCCGTCATAAAGATTGGTTTTGATTGAACAACATTATCAATTACCTTAAAATATGGAGTTTCAACAAACCCTAGTTCATTAATTCTGGCATAGTTAGAAAAGTTAAGAATCAATCCAATACTCGGCCCCTCGGGTGATTCAATTGGACAAATACGCCCATAGTGAGTACTATGAACATCACGAACATTAATAAATGCTGTATCTTTATTAAGCCCACCAGGACCTAATGATGTTACCCGACGTTTGTTAGCAATTTCTGCAAGAGGATTCATTTGATCCATAAATTGTGAAAGTTGTGAGGAGTTAAAGAATGTCTTAAACTGATTGAAAATCGCTTTGTTGTTAGTAATGTTTTTTGGAGTAATCTTTTCTGGTTCCTTTGATGACATTCTTTCTTTAGCATTTCTTTCTAACTTAGTTAAGCCAATTTGGAATTGGTTTTGCAATAATTCTCCGACAGCCACAACTCTTTTATTAATAAGTGAATCTGGATCATCATCCAATCCTAAGCCCTCTGCAAGATTAAAGTAATATGAAACAGCAGCAACAATATCAGATATTAATAAATGATTTTCATCAGATGCAGACAAGTTCCCCAAAACAATAATGGGTTTTACTTTATTTTCAAAATCCGCAAGATTCTTATTAACTAAAATAGAAATAACCTTAACTCTGCTTGCCAGTTTGGGGTTATCTTCTAGATATGATCCATAAACTTCTTTAGTAATACCTTTTGCGTTTATTGGCTTAAGGACTTTCTTGTTGAATTGTTTTTGAATTTCTTTAGCAAGTTCAAAATTGATTACTGTTCCGGCTTTATATAAAACTTTATCGGCTATTTTAATATCAGCAGCTAAAATTGTGTCAGTGATTCTTTCAACCAAATTAAGTTTTCTATTAAGCATGTATCTACCAGTTTGGGATAAATCATATCTTCTTGGATTAAAGAAAATATTTGGGAAAAGATTCTTCTTAGAATCAGCTGTGATTCTATCGCCTTTTCTGATAATTCTGTGCATTTTTTCTAGACAATCTTCTTCAGTTACATCTTTGTCCTTAAGAATTGACTCAGTAATAATTGGCACATCACCAAAAGTTTCGACAATCCCATCCTTCGACATTCCTAATGCTCTTAGAAAAGTGGAAATAGAAACCGATTTCTTTTTATCAATTGACATCCTTACATAGTCTGCTGTAGAACCAGTAACTCTGTGAGATATGTCAAGTCATGATCCTAATTTCGGTATTAGTTCCAATCTATTGTAAAGAGCACCACGGATATTTGAAATAGAGTTTTTAGTGTTAACTCCATAATAAGCACCTGGTGATCTTAATAATTGTGTAATGATTATCTTTTCAGAACCATTAATCAAGAAAGTTCCTCCGCTTGTCATAAGTGGAATTTCTCCAAATAGGACTTCTTGGGTCTTAGCTTCAGCTGTTTCTTCATCAATTTTTTGAACTTTACCCATGACTTTGACATTGTAAGTCATGCCTTTTTGTTTTGCAAGTTTAACTGCATCAAATTCATTCTTTGGTTTTTCAAGTCTTAATGACTTGGGTAAAAACTCTAATCTTATTCTTCCATTGAAAGATTCAATTGGATATATATTTTTAAATGTTTTTGCTAGACCATGATTCAAAAATCATTTATATGAATCTTTTTGGATTGTTAATAAATCAGTAATAGGTAAATCATGTGCAGTCTCAGAATAATCCCTTCTCTTTGTGGTGGGTCCAAATGTTTTTAGTTTGTATTCTTTAGTAATAGCCATAAAACCTCTTTCTAGTGTAACACATTATATTATGTAAACATGCAATATATGTAAATTGCTAAAACATTTTACCATAATTTTACTTAAATTCAACAAAATACCTTTGCAAAAAACATTATTTTGTCTGCAATTAGGATATTTTAATTTTCTTATTTTTAAAATTGATCATACAATTGCCACCATAAGGAATAGTTAATAATGGGGCGGTATGTCCAAAGTTCATATTAAAGACAAATGGTTTTATAATCAGCTCTTGTATGATGCTTAAATATTCGTTAAAATATGTTTCATCTTTGGGTTTACCAAATATAAGACCTGAGCAAACATCTATTTCTTTTTGTAGTGATAGTATGGATTTTCTAAAAATTTCTGGCTTCATTTTTTCTTCAGAAGTTTCTAGAAATATAATCGCATTATTTCATTCACTTAAATTTGGGAAAAATTCCTCATCCTTAATTTTAATGATTGTATCCAGGTTTCCTCCAATAAGGTGCCCAGAGATTGCGCCAGTAGATCTTGAAAAAATAAAACCTTGTTTTTCTTTGTTCATTTTTCTTGATGTTTGATCTAAACTTTCATCAGCAAAATCTAAAAATTCGCTGGTTCATTCATTGGCAGATTCAATATGCTGAGTAGCATTTTTAAATACAGCTTTGTTAAAACTATCAATTGTATACTGATGCATCTTAACATTTTCGGCAAAGCCATCAAGGACAGCCGGACCATAGTATGATTGGACGCCAGCTTTATAAAACATAAGATGTACTGAAGTAATATCTGAATAACCAACTAAAATTTTGGGATATGCCTTGATAGATTTAAGGTCAATAAATGGTCATATCCTTGAAGAATCAATTCCACCTATATTAGCAATAATTCCTTGAATAGTGGGATCATTAATAGCGTCCATTAAATCTTTAGCACGCTTGTCAGGATTATCATTGATAAAATCAAAACCTTTCAAAGAGTTGGGTGAAGCAATAACCTCTAAGTTAAAGATATGCTCAATTCTATCCTTACCAATTAAAAAGCGATGATAAAAACGCTTATCCCCAGCCATTCCTCCGGATAAACTTTGCAAAGAAACTTTGTCATTTACTTTCAATTTTGGTCTGATCATGGTTATTTTCCTTTAATTATTACGCATATATTTTAACATAACGATTTCATTATTCCATCATGGAATTAGTTTCACTATTAAGGAGCATCCTAATACCTCGCCAAAAATAATCAGAATAATAGCAAGATAAATTTCATATATTTAGGATCTTGCACGAAAAATTATTTCGCTAAAATACCTCCACCAAACATCCAAACATTCCCTTTAGCTTATGCCATGATGTCTTGAATTGGTGCTTTTGGCGCAACTACATTACCATTATTAATAGGTTTTTTGATGTTGCAACAAAAATATTCTTATTGGAAAATGTTTTTCATAATCACCAAAAACTTTAGTCACTTCAAGAGTTCTTTGTCCCGTTATGATGGTGTAAATTGATTCAATAAATTTACTAGATCCATAGAACCCAAAATAAAAAAACCATGCCCAAAATGTGGTGCATAGTTGTTATGCTTCAACAAATATTATTTTTTGTAATAAATTGTACAAGCTTTATTTCTTCCAATTGAATTGGAATCAGCGTATTGAGTTATAGATACAATTTGATAACCCATTTGCTCAAATTTATTTGCCATTTTTGTGGCCTTAACAGCTATAGACTCTTGCGTTAGTCCTTTAATTCTTTCAAAGTAGATCATTTATGTCTCCTTCAAATAATTATACTAAAAAATCTTCAACGAATTTATAATTTGGTTCTTCAGCTATTTCATTTTTATAAGCCATTTTTTCAATAACGCCATTTTTAACTATCATAAATCCTCTAGTTAGTTTTCCTATTTTTTCAATAATTGAATTAGTGTTATTTCCGAATTCTTTATATTGATCTGTTCAGATATCAATATTATTATAACCGTGAGCTAAACATCAATCATTAATTGTATCTACAGGATCAGCTGTTAATGATAAAAATTTAATATCTTTATGTTTTGCAGCTATTTTGGCAATTCATTGTGTTTGATCATCACAAACACTTGTAGTAATGTCTGGAAATGTAGATATGATTACAAGACCTTTAAGATCACTAAAATTCATATCTTTACCTTCACGATTAACAGCTTTAAAATCCAGTTTGCTGCCTTCGCTAATTAATTCACCAATCAATTTAAATTCATCACCCTTAATTGTTACTTTATCCATATTCATCTCCTTTTTAATTTTATATTCTCGTTGATTATACCATTGAATTATTAATTTGATAGTAATAAATGTGAACCCATAAATTATTTGCAATTTTGTTATTTTTGTAATGTTTTTGATTATTTGATCTTTATATTGGAAATACATAAATTTATCAAATTTTATTAATTTATTCAGATATATCATGATTGTCAACCTAGCAAATTAATCATTAAAAGCCTTTTGTTATAAGTTTTTATGTCTATATTATATTTTAGACAATCGATTTTATGCAAAAATATAGCAATATATTACAGTGCCATTTGTTAATCATAATTACATTTTATTGTAAATGACTACAAGTTTGAACTATTTCATAATTTCACTTTATTGATAAAATGTTATCTTGGTGTTATTTATTTATAATTTCATATTACTGGGTTGTGAAGACAATTAAAGTAGCAAAAGAAAAACAAATGCAATAATGAGTTTTTACCTACCTTGATATTTATTAATATTCTTTGATTCTTTTGAGTCATTTATATCTTTTATAGTCAAAGTAGATTAAAATAGCCGGAATAAAGTAAAGGCATTGACAAACAATAAAGTTTACCTCGAATGATCACCCCAACCCCAAGTAAGATAAAATAAAGATCATAGGAATAACTAGTCAAGTGTGAAAAAAATAATTTAATAAATTTGGCACAAGTTGGAATCCACTTGTTTCTAAAATAGCCGAAAAATATTGAGCACACGTATAAGCAATCACGGATCCAGCGAACGTGTATATCATTATTTTAGCCACTCTTATATTACTTTTACTATCCAACATCGCTTGCGGTAGAAATGCTGTTGAAATTAATGCTAAAACAACAAATATGCTAGTCAGAAATACAATCGAAAATCATAGTTTTGTTGCTGTCTTTCGTGCTTCTTCAAACTTTCCTTCACCGAGTAAAGTGCCAATAAAGATTTTCACACTTCTATTTATCCCAGTAAAGACTGAGAACATGATGCCTGCCACCATGTAAGCGACAGTCATTGGTTTTATAATATTGGTTGAGTATAAATTGACATAGATAAATGTAGAAGCGGCAATTGATACTTGCATTAATACAAAGGTAAAAAATAATCATGATCGTCTTAAAACTTCTTTTACAACAAATTTATTCATTATAAATATATTGGTGGATCAAAATCCCTTGAATCAACCCTTATGTCATCAGACAAAAAATGTCACAATGCCAAATTCAACCGCATAAGAAATTGTTGTTGCTCATGCTGATCCTTCTGCACCAAGATCAAGTTCATAAATAAAAATGTAATCAAAAACTATATTTAATCCAAGGGAAACCAAGGAAACATATAGTGCATATTTGGCTTTACCTTTTATTGCCAGCGGATTTAACATTGCCCAAGCAAAAGAAATAAATAAATGTCCAAGAGCAATGATTTTTAAATAATTTGTAGCTATTTGTTTAATGATTTGTGAATCCGTTGATTCACTACTCAGAAAAAATAGATTAACTATTGGTGAAGCAGCAAAATACATAATTAATGTTATGACAGTAGTGACTACTAGTGAATATCAAAAATTAAATTTAGCTACATCGGTAAATGTCTTTTGATTATGGGCAAAATGTGAATACAAAATACTAAAGATGATAGCAGTAGCAGAAAAGAATGCTTGAAAGCCAAATCATATTTCTCCGGCTATGCCAACTGCAGCGTAATCAACTTTAGGGGGTTGCCCAATTCGCTCATAACTATTAACCATAATTCCATCCATAAATGAAATAGCAACTACCACAACTTGTGATAGTACAATGGGAACCAAAATCTTTAGTGATTGTCTAAAGAATATTCAGTTGAAATTCGTCATTTTTAATTTCTTTATCACTATTAAGTATATTTTACCATTATCATGATCTAATAAAAGCGGCGATAATAAAAATATCTATATTAAAAAATTATATAAATGTTATAGTGCAAATCGGATTAACTTGTCATTAACATAAGTTAAGTTGATTTGTACTTAATATCTTTTTAAACATGAAATCAGTTGTAAAGAATTAATTATTTATGGGTGATATATACTTTTATTAAATATTACTATCGACGAATAATTAATATTTTAAAGTAATTAAAGCAAAATGGTTTAATTGCTTTAAAATATGTTAAAATAAAAGCAGAAAGAAGTAATAAATGGAATTTGAAGACCAAAAAAATTATGTGAAAATAAGGTTATTTTCTGAATTAATTGATGGAATACGTTTTACGGATAACCAAAGAAAGCTAGTTAATGATCTTATTTTTGAAATGTCTGAACTAAATTCAACACTAACTAGTTTAACTACAGGAGACTATAAGATTTTTCTATTGCCATTACTCATGATTGAAGGAGAAAGTTCATCCCTTATTGAAGGCACAAAAACTAGGATTGATGACTTTGCATACGATATTGTAGAAATGAATAACATTCCTCAATGAGAGACAAGAAATTTAATAAATCTTTATCATAAATATTTTAATGGAGATTACTATAACAAGAATTTCATTTTTTCTGCAGATAGTATTGCCAACATACATCTTGAATTATATGCGAATGATTCAAATAAAAAATTTAAAATGACTTATGATACATCAAAGGAAATAAGCAGGGTAAAACCAGGAAAAATTATGAAAGATGATGCAGACCCCAACTTTATTGCTGGTACCACTGCAGATATTAGAGATGCTTCTATAATCATGGTTAAGCCATCCCGTAAAAGGGAGTATCTTGATGACTTAATGGAAACAATACATGATAAGTATGAAAAAGATTCTTTGTTGATAGAACACATAGCATTAATGCATCCACTTTTTGAAGCAATCCACCCGTTTGTTGATGGTAATGGAAGAGTTGGGAGATTATTTTTGAGTCTTTCCTTGAAATTTTTATATAAACAACTGAATTTCCCAATATATTTATCTGAATTTTTTAATAATAATGAAAAAAAATATAAACAAATCTTGCGTGATGTTCAACTAAATGATAATTATGATTCATGGAACGAATGAATATCTTTTTTTATTGACTCACTAATTACATCTAAAAGAAAAATGTCTGACAGGGTTAAAGATATAATTAAATTATGAAAGCAAATTGAAGATTCTAATTCCATCAATACTACCATTAGAAAAGAAATTGCAAAAATTTTCTTCAAATACTATAAAATAAAAAAATATTTTGCTATGGAAAAGTTAAAAATCGACCATAAAGGTGTGTCGATACAAACACTTTATAATGACTGGAATATTGTCACAAAAGCCTTGAATATTAAAGACAATGGAGACGGATATTATGTGTTTTCAAATTTGTATAAAATTATAAGACAATCATAATTATTTTATTTAGTATATTTATAAACAGTAAATTTTTCTTGCTTATCAAATTGAGTTTTCTTATAATCACTTAAGTCCATATTCAAAAATACATCACCTTGAACATTAGTTTTCATTTCTGACACATATATTTCATCTGCAAATTGGTAAAATTGCTCGTAAATGGATTTACCACCAGCGATAAAGAGTGTTTTATCAGAATTTTTATATTTTTTAAATACAGATTGTAGTTCATTTAAAGATGTTATTGATTCATCAGCTCCTTTTGTTTCAGCAGACCCCAATACAATATGTTTTCTCCCAGGAAGTTTTTTTGGCAAACCTAAAAACGTAGTTTTTCCAAATAGTAAATCATGACCCATTGTCATCTTTTTAAAATGTTTAAATTCCTCAACGATATGTCAAGGCATTTTGTTGCCATTACCAATCAGGTTATTGAATCCGACAGCTACAATTAATTTAATCACTAAACAGCCACTTTTCCTTTAATTAAAGGATAAGGATCATAACTAACTAATTCAATATCTTCCATTTTAAAGTCATAAATAGATGTAATATTTGAGTTCAGTTTGATTGTAGGAAGATCTTTAGGTGTTCTTGTCAGTTGTAAAGCAACTTGTTCTTGATGATTGTCATAAATATGGGTATCACCAGTTGTATGAATGAAGTCTCCTGGTTTTAAACCTGTTACTTGTGCAATCATTAAAGTTAATAGTGAGTATGAGGCGATGTTGAATGGTACGCCCAAAAACACATCAGCTGATCTCTGATACAATTGGCATGATAATTCACCATCATTAACAAAAAATTGAATGAGAGCATGGCAAGGTGGTAATACCATTTCTGGAATTCTTTGAGCATTCCAAGCACTGATAATAATCCTTCTTGATTGTGGGTTATTTTTAATTTTGTCTATTACATTTGCTAATTGATCAACACCTTCAAAATTTCTTCATTGTGCTCCATAGATGGGCCCAAGTTGGCCTCATTTTTCAGCAAATCCTTGTTCATGTTTTATCTTTTCAACAAAGGCTTTCATATCTTCGCCTTGATATGTGTTTGACTTATGATAGATTTCATAAGGTCATTCGTTTCAGATTCTAACGTTATTGTCAACCAAATATTTAATATTAGTATCACCAGCAATAAATCATAATAATTCATGAACAACTGATGGTCAATGGATTTTTTTGGTTGTTAATAATGGAAAATGTGATCTTAAATCATATCTCCTTTGTGTGCCAAAAAGAGCTATGGTCCCAGTGCCTGTTCGATCACCCTTGTGCTTTCCATTTTTTGTTATTTCTTCTAATAGTGATAAGTATTGTTTCATAATATGTATATTATAAATAATTTAGGGAATATATTTATCTAACTTGCTAAAAAAATAAGATAAAATAACATTATGCCGTCATAGCTCAGTTGGTAGAGCAACTCCATGGTAAGGAGTAGGTCGTTGGTTCAAATCCAATTGTCGGCACCACGGGGAATTACTCAAGTGGCCGAAGAGGCACCCTTGGAAAGGGTGTAGTAGAGTTAAATCTAGCGAGGGTTCGAATCCCTCATTTCCCGCCATATGTAATTACTAAATACCATTAAAACATATTTAAAAATGAGTGTTTTTTTTATTTTATAATATAAAAATGAAATTATTAGATAATTCACTATATTTTCTCACACTATCCATCATTGCTGTTGTTGCTGGACTAGTCTTCATATTTAATAAAGGATCATTTTTCATAAAATATGATAAAAAGATTAGAAACGCTTTTGTTGTTACCACCATCCTTAATACAGTGACATTTATGATTCATGAAAGTATCATTTGCGGTTGACACCACATCTTGTTCAGTGATCTTTGCCCATTTATCTCAGTTTTAGCTATTCCGACAATGATCATTGGATCACGTTATACAAAATAACTATGCCGCGATTAATTGTTGGTTTAATCTTAGTTATGTTGTTGGGTCATCCGGGTTTTACAAATCAAGGATCAATGTTATTGTTAAATCAAGTGAGGAGGAAAATGCCTTATTAAATTTAAAGAACAATAACCAAAATGATGATACCAATTATTAATAGAATATTTTGTTTGAATTTTTATTACTTTTAAGTTATTATTTAATTATGAAAAGCATAAATTGAGATGAATATTTTATGGCCTTAGCTAAGGTCTCAGCGCTAAGATCAAAAGATCCCAACACCAAAGTAGGGGCAACTATCGTTAACAAAAAGAAAAGAGTTATTGGTCTTGGCTATAATGGCATGCCAAGTGGTAATGATGATTTTCCTTGAAGTCGAGAAGGCAAACATGTTGATACTAAATATCCATATGTGATCCATGCAGAAATGAATGCTGTTTTAAATGCTATATCAAATTTAGAAGATTCAATGTTATATGTGTCACTTTTCCCGTGTTCAACTTGTGCAAAATTCTTAATTCAGGCAGGGATTACTGAAATTATTTACGAGAATGATAAATATAAAAACACTGAGGATAACTTGATTGCAAAAGATATTTTAAAAAAATCATCTATTACATTTAGAAAAATGGAACCATTTGAATTAAAGATTTAAGGAGCGATAATGTTTAGATTTTTTGTAAATGAAAAAGATGATGAATTTTTTCCACTAACCCAAGAAACACTCCGGCATATTAAAGTCGCAAGAGTTCAAAATAAGGAATTCATTTGTACATATAATAAAACATTTTATGTTTGTACATTAGAAAATAATCATGCTAAAATTATCCGACAAATGGATGATAATCATGAGTTTACTAATGAAGTTATTTTGGCGGCTTCCATTATCGATTCTAAGAGATTCGATCTTTTAATTCAAAAAGCATCTGAATTGGGTGCCACAAAATTTATTCCTATGCAATCCGTCCATGTTTCTAAAAAAATATCTGGTGACTTAGACAAGAAAGTAGCAAGATGAAATAAAATTGCTTTTAATGCATCAGAACAATCATTCAGAAACGTCCCAATGGAAGTGACTAATATTTTATCATTTGATCAAGTCATTGTCATTGATCAAACAAATAAATTTATCGCTCATGTAACAGATGCCAGCCCAGTAAAAAATAATTTACCAACGGATTCAATCTTTCTTGTTGGACCAGAAGGAGGCTTTAGTGATAGTGAAATTTCTTTAGCCAAAAAAAATAATTTTCAAGTTTTAAATTTAGGTAAAAGAATATTAAGGGCTGAAACCGCATCAATTTTTATCCTATCTAG
Organism: Candidatus Mycoplasma mahonii; assembly: GCF_030550815.1. Classification (GTDB taxonomy): domain Bacteria; phylum Bacillota_I; class Bacilli_A; order Mycoplasmatales; family Metamycoplasmataceae; genus Mycoplasma_O; species Mycoplasma_O mahonii. The sequence continues at coordinate 667,198 of NZ_CP114583.1, forward strand.
AATAAATGATTAATCTAATATTTTTTAGATATAATATTTAAGCAAATGGGCGATTACCCAAGTCCGGCTGAAGGGACTAGTCTTGAAAACTAGCAGGGGCTTCACGGCCCGCGGGGGTTCGAATCCCTCATCGCCCGCCATTTGAAAAAATTGACTTATTAGGTCAATTTTTTGTTATTATTTCAAGTTATTATTACTTTACCAAACATCAATTTTGTTTTAATGGTAAAATATACATAAAAAGGGGTACTTATGAGTCGAAAATTTACTGAATTAGAACTAGTCAGAAGAGAAAAAATTAAGAAATATCATGAAATAGGAATTAAACCTTGATCTGCAAAGAAAGATTTTTCAGATAATTCCAAGTCGCTCGAAGATAAGTATGGAAAATTCTCAAAAGAAGAGTTGCATGAACAAAAAACACAAGCATCAGTTGTCTGCAGAATTATGACTACAAGAGGTCCTTTTATCATCGGAAAAGACTCAACTGGACCACTTCAAGCATATATAGCTAAAAAAACTTTCCCAAAAATTGATCAATTAGTCAAAACACTTGATATAGGAGATATCATCTTTTTTGAAGGCGAAGTAATGAAGACTAGCACCGGAAGCTTAACTATTAGAGCCTCTAAGTTATCACTTTTAGCAAAATCTTTAAGACCACTACCCGAGAAATTTCACGGATTAAAAGATGTTGAAGAAAGATATAGAAGAAGATATGTTGATTTAATTGTTAATGATGATGTAAAAAATATTTTTTGACAAAGAACTAAAATTATTTCATCCATCAGACGTTATTTTGATGACCAAGAATATATGGAAGCTGATACACCAATTTTACAAGCTATTCTTGGCGGTGCTGCTGCAAAACCCTTTACCACTCATCATAATGCTTTAGATATGGAATTTTATTTAAGAATTGCCACAGAACTTCCTTTAAAAAGATTGCTTGTTGGTGGGATTGATCGTGTTTATGAAATTGGACGTCTTTTTAGAAATGAAGGGATTGACACAACTCATAATCCCGAATTTACTACGATTGAATTTTACGAAGCGCATACAGATTTAAATGGAATGATGAAACGCACTGAAGAGGTTATTGCTTTTGCAGCAAAAGCAATTGATAAAGAAATAATTGAATATCAAGGACATAAAATAAATGTTAAAGGGCCTTTCAAAAAAGTTAATATGGTTGATGCTGTTAATGAAAAAACTGGTAAAGACTTTAGAGTTATCTCTTTTGATGATGCTATAAGCATTGCTATTTCTAAAGGGATTAAAATTGAATCATATTTTAAATTAGGACATATCATTAATGAATTATTTGAAAAATTGGTGGAAGATACTATTATTGAACCAACTTTCATTTATGGTCATCCTATTGAAATTTCGCCTCTAGCTGCATTAGATGAAAATGACCAACGATTCACTCAAAGGGCAGAATTATTTATTTTAGGAAGAGAATATGCCAATATGTTTACTGAGTTAAATAACCCCATTGACCAGATGAAAAGATTTGAGGGGCAATTATTGGAAAGAGAAGCTGGTAATGATGAGGCTAACGAGATAGATCTTGATTTTGTCGAGGCCTTAGAGTATGGTATGCCCCCAGCTGGTGGATGTGGTATTGGGATTGACCGTCTTGTAATGCTTTTAACTGGTCAAACATCAATTAGAGAAGTTATTTTATTTCCACATTTGAAAAACAAAAAGGATAACAATGAGTAAAATATTTGTTTTTGATATGGATGGAACCATTCTTGATGATACATCGAAAATTATTCCCCAAACCATTGAAGCTTTGAAAGAAATAAAAACAAAAGGACATATGACAATGATTGCAACTGGTAGACCATTTGTCGATATCGTGAGAGACTTAGATGAAGAATGATTTGATTTTATAATTGCCAATAATGGTGGTTATTTTTATGATTGTAGAACGAAGAAATTTTACTATGACAAAGAACTGCCGCATAAGTTTTTTGATATTGTTGTTAAGGTAGGTAAGCAATATAATTGTATGTTTGCAGCTCACGTTGAAAAGAGAGCTTATCGAGCTAGCTTGATGGATGTTCCAATAGATATGAGCGATGGACCATATGAAGAGTGAATGAAATTTGATCTAGATACAATTGAGTCTGTTTCAAATAATATTAGCAAAGAAAAAATATTACAACTTTCCCTAAGGGGCACAACCGAAATAATCAATAAGATTATTCCGATTTTCAAACAATATGAATCAGAAATCAATTTTCGTATTGCTAATGAAGTCTATCTTGATGTCAACCCAAAGGGTGTCTCTAAATTAGGTGGAATTAAGAATGTTTTAAAATTAATTGGAAGAAATCTTGATGATGTTATTTCATTTGGTGACTCTGGTAATGACCTTGATATGCTATCTGGATCAGGGTTGGGTATTTGTATGGGAAATGGTAATCAAATGGCTAAAGATGCTGCTAACGAAGTAATTGGAAGCAATAATTCAACCGCAATTGCAAAAAGAATAATGGAGCTTATTTAAAGGAGAAACATGATAGATATAATCGGATTAGGTAAAGCATTTTCAGATAAAAAACTGTTTATAAATGTGAATTTAACATTTCTGAAAGGGAATACATACGGAATTATTGGCGCCAATGGAGCTGGTAAATCAACATTTCTTAAAATTATCTCAGGCGATATTGAATCATCTGAAGGTCAGGTTATCATTAGTAAAAATACTAGACTTTCATCTCTTAGCCAAGACCAAAACTTATTTGATGATAAGGTGGTAACTAATGCTGTTGTCATGGGTAATAAAGATCTATATGCCATTCAGGAAAAAAAGAATACCATTTATGAAAACCCTGAAGCAACCGAAGATGATTATAACGAGGCTGCTCATTTAGAGGAAGAATTTGGGGCCAAAGGTGGATGAAATTCTGAAAATGATGCACAAATTCTACTTTCAGGTCTAGGAATTGAGAAAAAACTTTGAGACGCAAAAATGTCTGATCTAAAAGCAACTGATAAAGTAAAAGTTCTTTTGGCTCAAGCGCTTTTTGGAGAACCTGATATTTTGATTATGGATGAGCCTAGTAATCACCTTGATTTAAAAGCAATTAAATGATTAGAAGAGTTTTTAGTAGATTATGCCAATCTTGTAATTGTTGTTTCCCATGATTCTGATTTTTTAGATCAAATTTGTACCCACATTGTTGATATTGATTTTGGTGGTGCTAAAATGTTTAGAGGGAATTACTCCTTTTGAAAAGAATCTTCACAACTTGCCCTTGAATTACAATCCAAACAAAATGCTAAGAAGGAAGATCAAATAAAACAACTGGAAGATTTTGTACGGAGATTTTCTGCTAATGCATCTAAATCATCCCAAGCTACATCCAGAAAAAAAGCTCTTGATAAAATTACATTAGATGATATTAAACCTTCAACAAGAAAGTATCCTTATATCAGATGGAATCTTAACCGCGAGCCTGGTAAGGATATGGTAGCGGTCAGAAACTTATCTTACAAAACACCACAAGGAGAAACTCTTTTTGACAATCTTAACTTCATTATTCATAAGAGTGAAAAAGTTGTATTAATTGGAGAAGACGACCTTGCTAAAACAAAACTCCTTGAAATTATGAATGGTGATGTGAAGCCAACATCCGGAGAAGTTGTGTGAGGTTCTACCATTACTCATGATTTTTATCCAAATGATAATTCTGCTTATTTCAAAACTGACAAACCAATTATGGATTGAATTTCCGAATTTCCACTTAATAATAAAGAAGAAGAAAATAAAGATAACTCTGATTCAAGAATGAGATCATTTTTAGGGAGAATGCTTTTCAAGGGTGATTCAGCCTTAAAAAATTCTAAAATGACTTCTGGTGGGGAAAAGGCCCGTCTAATGTTTTCCAAAATGATGTTAACTGAATCAAATTTTTTATTACTAGATCAACCTTTGGATCATTTAGATACTGAATCAATTGATTCAGTTATTGATGGAATTAAGGAATATAAATCAGCATGTATATTTACAACTTATAATCGGGCTTTAATTAGAGAAGCGGCCAATGTCATTATTGAAATTAAAAGTAATTCTTCATTTATTTTCCGCGGGACATTAAAAGAATACGAAGATAAAATGGGATATTAATATGGATATTTTTGAAAAAATAATTAGAAAATAATTACCAGCAACTATTATTTATGAAGACGATCAATTTATTGCTTTTAATGATATCAACCCGAAATCACCAAGACATTTTTTAGTTGTACCAAAAAAGTTTTCAACTAACCTAATAGACATTGATAATGAAACTCTTTCTAGACCGATAATAAAAGCCAAAGAATTGGCTCTTCAAGTAATTCATGATTTATGTGTGGATGGATTTAAAGTCCATATAAATAATGGTGCTAATTCACAACAAGAAGTTTTCAGAACTCATGTTCATATTATTCCATCTAAAAATAATTTATCTTTAGACATTGTTTTGTAATCATGAATTCATTTATATACAAAATATCTTTAAAAATGTATTATTAGAAAAATAAAATAGTATAATTTATTTGCCATTGGAACTGTAACCTTGTAAATTGGTCAGGACGGGAACGTAGCAGCCACGTCGAGAAGTATTGTGTCCGATGGTCTTTTTTTTACAAAAAAAGTTGTTTAAACAACTTTTATTAATGTTTCTTTTGGGTTTCCATGTAACTGATCTCTCTTAATATGGATGATTTCAATCTCATTATTCATATTGGTATGTTCACCTTTTTTTTGTCCTCTTTTATAATGCAGAACTTGTTTTTCAATACCTTCTACTGTGTGACCCTCAGCAATAACTTCTTTATTCCTTCTTAACATAGCTTTGTATTGGTACATAAATACTCCTTTTCTATATTATATTCATTAATTATTCTTTATATTAAAAATGAATGAAAATATTATTCGATATCCGTTGTTGTTAAATTATGTTTCAACCTATCTTCCATTAGTTTTTTAATAAATTCTTTATGCACAGCTAGAGTTTTCATAATTAATTTATTGACTTAACCAAAATTTTATTTAATGATATATTTTACATTTTCTTTTATTAATTGAATGAAGTTTGATAAAATATTGAATTTTGATATAAAGAAACTTTTTTTGTTATTCATGCTGATATTTAAATTTATGTTTTTCAATTCAATCTCATTCATATATATTACACTTTCAACAACCTTTTGTAAAAGTTTCTAAATGGTTGTTAAAATTAATATTAACTATTACTATGAGCTAACTGATATGATGCTTTGAATTCATTAAGATTGATAATTAGTTCATCCCTAGAATTTGATCTAATAACTTTTTCACGAGCTGCTTTGGCTCCTTTAAATCTTTTTAATCAATTAATAGCCATCCCTCTTGTCTGCAAAATAGCTTGTTTTTGAGATTTAATAATTACTAAGTCATCATGATAATCAACTAACTCTTTAATTACTTCAGGAAGATTAGGTAACTTGTCATATGTTCCTTTTTCAAGGTAATCATTAATTTGCTTAAAAATTCATGGATTATCTCTTGCTTCACGAGCAATCATAATACCATCTACTCTAGTTTCAGCAAGTAATTGTTTTGCATCTTCAGGGGTACATACATCGCCATTACCAATAACCGGAATGGATACAGCATCTTTGACTTCTTTAATTTTGGATCAATCAGCTTTACCTTTAAACATTTGGTCTCTAGTTCTACCATGAACCGTGATTGCTGCTGCACCTGCTTCTTCAGCAATCTTAGCAACTTCTATATGAGTTAATGATGCTTCATCTCATCCAATTCTTATTTTGATTGTAAGCGGCTTACTAATGACTTTGGTAACTTCTCTAACTATCTTTCCAACTAGTTTGGGAGTTTTAACAAGGGCAGAACCAGCTTGAGATTTAAGGGCCACTTTAGGCACTGGACAACCCATGTTGATATCAATAAAGGAACAGTTGGAGTTTTGGTCAAAATATTTTGCAGCTACAACATATTCTTCGACTGAACCGCCAAATATTTGTAGGCCAACAATCCCTTCATCTTTTTTAATATCAGCAAGTTCTAATGTTTTTTGAGAATTATATTTTAAGCCAACATTAGAAATCATTTCTGTATAAGTTACAGCAGCACCATATTTAGCACCCAACTTACGAAAAGCAATATTAGTTACTCCTGCCATAGGTGCTAATACAACCTTGTCTTTTATTTCTATATTTCCAATTTTTCACATGATTGAATTATATATTGATTTCATGTTTTAAAACTTAAGTTCATTTTGAATAACATAAATTAAATAAAAAAGAATTATATATATTTAGAACTTCAAAATAATTTTACTTTGGAAAAATAATGTTTTGATTTATGTTAACAGTCTTCATCTTAGTAATCATTTTGAAACTATTAACTTAATATCTTTAGTGGGTCCGATCTTTATCGCTACAATGTTGATTAAGCTATCTGGTATCCTTGTTTTAGAAAAAAGGTGATATGAAAAGATTTGGAGATGATTCTTTTATAATATAGAACATATTAATAAAACTCCTTATCTATCTCCTTGAATAGGTAGAAAAGGGATTAAAAATAACTGGAAGTAAAATAAATTATTTATTTGCTATTTTAATAATTTCTTTAATTTCAGTAACAGCATCATCATATTCTCCATTTGAAATTGTTGTATCTATGAAATCATGTGGTAAACCATTATTTTGTTCATCTGTTTCCGTTGGTATCACAATATTTTCATCAATTAGCGTTATTAATATGAAAACTTTATTGATAATCGATTTAGTTTTTTCTTTATCTCTTGCAATAAATGAAATGTAACAAGTTTTATACAATGATTTTTCTAAATCATCTAAATCTGATCAATTTTCTTTATTAGCTCCCGAAAACATAAAACTTTTGTATTTTTTTTCTAGATTATTAGATCTTTGCTCTAGGTAGTACTTATATTGTTCTCATAATACAGTTGGTTTGTATTTGTATATTAATCTTTCTATATCTCTTTTTATATATATTTCTGATGCACCATAAATTAATCTTGATAAATTAGTGATAATATCTAAAAATGAATCACTAGGATTTTTTAAGTCTTTTATATGCATCAAAATATCTTTTTTTGAAAGAACAATTTTTCTAAAACGTGTCTTTTTTTCCTTTCCTTCTATGTAGTAGTCAATTAATGTTTTTGTTTTTGTTCCATCGTATAATAAATCATCTTTTGATGTTTCTGCAACCAATGATGTGCTCTCTGTTTTATCGATATCTATTAATATTTTATTTTTAACATCAAACAAAGAGTCTATTTTATCAATATCATCGGAAGCATATATGGTCCCGTTCCTACTTTCAAAGTCTTTAACACTGTATCTACCAACTCTACCAATTAAATTTCTGAAATTGAAATTTGTGAATTTTGACTTACCTATTTCCTCATAAATAAAAAGAGAATTAGCTTTTAAGTTAACTCCTTGAGTAACGGTTGTTGTGGCAAACATATATTCAGCTTTGTTAGCTTTGAATAATGCTTCCTGTATTATTCTTATAGGTTTTGGTACATCCCCGTTATGGATTACAATCCCAACTTTTAGCAAATGTATATATTCATTAGTTCCGTATTCATCTCTTATCCATTTAAAAATACCTTTGTATTCATTCTCCAAATTGATATCACTATATTTTTTGATTTTATTTGAAAGATTGAATGATGATTTTTTATTACAATAAATAATAGAATTTTTTATGATTTTTATTTTTTCAATCATATTTTCTTTTTTAATTAGTTCTATGTCTCTCGATGTTATATCATATGTAAAAATTTCAGATATAAAATTATCAGAAATTGATTTTGGAATTATCGTAATCGGATTCTTTATATTCGGAGAAATTAATTTTATTCTTGCACCACAGTCAACAACTTTTTTCAAAAGCTTTGCTAAAAGTATGTTCCTATCTGAAGAAGTATTTATCATTTCATATGCTTCATCCATAAAAATAATGTCTCCAAATGAAATCTTTTCTTGATATGCTTTTTCTTGTGTGAGAACTTTAACTTTTTCATCAACTATTGGTAGAGTTGAATTTGGAATTTCAGATTTTAAAAGTTGTTGATGATACTCATTTGCCAATGCATTTGTTGGTACAACTATTATCATTTTTTTATTTATTTTTTTATATAAGTCCTTCACCAAAAGCCTTATTAAAAATGATTTTCCAAATGACGTAGGACAGGAAATGGAATAGTTCTTTTCATCACGCAAAAGTTCTATAAATTTTTTTTGATGCTTATTCATTTTAACATTGTGCAATGTTGTAAATAAATCCTCTTTTCTCATGTCTGTTATCGGTATTATTTTTTCTAAATCTGATATTGAAGAAAAATCATTAAGAGCACACAAAATAACATCTTTTTCAAAAATATGTGTACTTGTATCTATTAATTTTTTATTTGCTTGTTTAACTAGAACGATTGATTTTTGTTGCAAATTAACATCAAAATCCAATAAAATTATTTTATTAACTAGATTATTCATAAATATCTTCTTTGAGTATTCTGTTGTTTATAACATCTCATAATTGTAGAAAAGTTATTGATTCAGATTTCATAAAAGCTATTCTAACTATGTTGAATTGAATATTGTCTATATTTATAATATTTTTTGCTGCAATTAATCCAGCTCCAAAATTACTTTGTTTACCTTCTTCAATTTTTTCTATTTCGTTTATGGCTTCTTCTTTTTCTTGTGAATTAAGCTTAAGAGATGTCACTTGTTTATAACTAAATACCCCATTATTGATTCTCTCAATTATTGTATTGATATCAGATTGTTTTTGATGAGATGTTATTTTATTTTTTATATCTTTAATTGTTTCATCACATGCTTCCATAATAGTTGAATTCAACACATCATCTTTAGTTTTACATTCAAATCTTATAATTCTTCTTAATGAATCTATTTCATCTTTTGTAATTGCAAAATTATCAAATCCTTGTTGATTGTATAGAATCGTTTTATTATTAAGCCTAAGCAGATTATTTTCAATTATAAATAAATTAACCAAAATTTCTGCTGCAGTATATCTCCATTGAGATTCACTGTATTTTTCTATTTTTGGCTTTATTACCTTAAAGTACTGAGAGAACTTTTTTATTCCCAATAATGAAAAAAACTCTTGTATATTACAATTTTTTATGAACTCTTTTAAATATTGAAATCTATATTCTTTAATTATTTTCTTCATGAATAAATTATATTACGAATTAAAAATATGATGATGAATATATTTTTCAAAATATCTCATTCATTTTTAACAAATCATCCAATATTTTATTTTTTGACTCCAATGGATCCGGGAAGTCAACACTTTCAAAGATAATTTCTAGGCTTGATAAAAAATATGAGCGTGAAGTATTCAGAGATAAATCTACTAAAAATAATTATTATCAATCATCGTTTATTTATCAATCATCATCTCGGGATTTCATTAATGGCAATGTTATAAAAAACATAACTTCATTCAACGAAGATTACGATACTCAAAGATTAGAAAATATAGTTGATATGCTAAAAATTCAAAAGATCACTTCAAAAAATATACAAAAGATATCTTCAGGAGAAGCGGTGCTAGTTAAAATCGCAACAGTTCTTTATTCAGGTGCAAAATTAAAAATTTATGATGAATTACTTATGAATATAGATACTAAAAAGCGCATTAAGGTTCTTGATATAATTTTAAAACAAGATTCTATAAATATAGTTATATTCTATTCACTAAAAAAGATGAAATTAAAAAATTTGACAAAGTATTATCTTTAGACAAAAGCAAATAAATAATATTATTAATTAGCATGTTTTTATCCAAAGTGTATAATAAAGATATGTTAAAGAATAAAACAAAGATTTCAAACCTGCAAAGGTTAAAAAAGAGATGGAACCAGGGTTGAAAAAGATATTATTAGTTTTTGCAATAATAGCAGTATTTATTATTGTTTTGGGGATGATATTATCTGGTTTCTCTTACTATAATTACCTATAGTGCAATTACTTTAGAGGTAGTAAGATAATTATTTTATAGAGAGCTGGGGACGGTGGAAGCCTGGCAAGGAAAACTTACAAGTTACTAAATAGCAGTTACAAACCGTCTAATCACGTTACGATTAAAGAGTCCTCATAAGGGTGGTGCGTTGGCCCCTTAACAGGGCTTTTTATATAAGGAGATAAAACAATGAACACAAAATATAATCATAAAGAAGTTGAAGAAGGCAAAAATCAAAAATGAATTGATAAAGAATTTTTTTCAACACATGATAAATCAAAGCCATCTTTTTCAATTATCTTGCCACCACCTAATATAACTGGCAAATTACATCTTGGTCATGCATGAGATGGTTTGATTCAAGATACAATTATTAGATATAAAAAATTAAATGGATTTGATGTCATGTGAGTGCCAGGAATGGATCATGCCGGGATTGCAACACAAGCAAAAGTCGAAGCAAAGTTGAGAGATGAAAATAAGCCAGGCAGATTTGAAATGGGGCGAGAAAAATTTATTGATGAAATTTGGAAGTGGAAAGATGAATATGCCTTAACTATTAAAAAACAATGAGGAAAATTGGGTCTTGCACTTGATTATAAAAAAGAAAGATTCACTATGGATAAGGGGTTATCTGAAGCGGTTTCAAAAGTATTTATTAAAATGTATCAAGATAAATTAATTTACCGTGGCACCAAAGCTATTAACTGAGATCCTACCTTACAAACTGTTTTATCAAATATCGAAGTTATAAATAAAGATACCGAATCGGAAATGGTCTACATTAACTATCCAATTGAAAACTCAAATGAGTTTATAGTTGTTGCAACCACCAGAGCCGAAACAATGTTTTCCGATGTAGCTATTGCTGTTCACCCTGGTGATAAGAAGATGCATAAATATGTGGGAATGAATATTATTCACCCATTAACTAGTAAAATTTTGCCGATCATTACTGATGAATACATAAAGTGTGATAAAGGCTCTGGCGCAATGAAAGTGTCAGCCCATGCTACTACTGATATTGATATTATCATTAAAAATAATTTAGAAGTTATTGAGTGCATTGACACTCATGGCATGATGAACCAAGAAGCCGGAGAATTAAAAGGTTTCGATAGATTTCGAGCAAGAGAAAAAGTCATTAATCTTCTTGAAAATAATAATTTAGTCATTAAAAGAGAGAAGATAATTAATGCTGTAGGATATTCAGAAAGATCAGGTGCCATTGTTGAGATTTTAGTTTCACCACAATGGTTTGTTAAAATGGATGTTTTAAGAGATAAGATCTTGAAAGATTTAGCATCACAAACTAAAGTTGCTTTTTATCCAAGAAGATATGAAGACGTATTAAAAACTTGAATGGAAGATGTTCATGACTGAACTATATCAAGGCAATTATGATGAGGTCATAGAATTCCTGCTTGATATAAAAATGAAGATATTAGGGTTCAAGAAATATCACCAGGCAATGGTTGAATTCAAGAGGAAGATGTTTTGGATACCTGATTTTCATCAGCATTAGCGCCTTTTTCTTTTTTAGGATGACCTGATGATGCAGAAAATGTAAAAAGATATTATCCAACATCACTTTTGGTGACCGGTTATGACATCATTTTTTTCTGAGTTGCCAGAATGTATTTTCAAGGGTTGGAATTCATGGATCAAAAACCATTTAACGATGTATTAATTCATGGACTAATTAGAGCTGCAGATGGCAAGAAAATGTCTAAATCCTTAGGTAATGGTGTAGACCCCATGGATGTTGTAGAGAAATATGGATCTGATTCCTTAAGATGATTCTTATTAACTAATTCAACTCCCGGGCAAGACATTAGATATTCTCCACAGAAGATAGAAGCGGCATGAAATATTAATAATAAGTTGTGAAATATTTCGCGTTATATTATTGAAATAATGTCTGATGCTGAATCCGAAATAACTGATGCGGATCAATGGATTCTTGATAAACTGGCAAATGTTGAGAAGCTGATTAAACCCAAGATAGATAAATATGATTTCACTATTATTGGCAAGGAACTAAGTAAATTCATCATGGAAGATTTTTCATCATGATATATCGAATTTACCAAAGCTACCCCAAATAAAAAAATTGCACAAGATGTTCTGAATAAATTATTAATCATGTTACATCCTTTTATGCCAAATATAACAGATCATATTTATAGCATGTCTAATGACGGTGAATTATTGGATCAGTCATGGCCCAGAATGAACCATAACTGCCAAAAAAGTTATATTGATCGTGTTATTATAATTATTACTGAATTAAGAAAATTTAAAGTTGATCATGAAATATCAAATAAAGAAATATTGGGTTATTGACCAACTGTAAAACTTAATGATAAGGAAATTAAAATGATTGAGATATTAGCAAACGCTTTAATACAAGAGAATAAAGATGCACTAATAAAAATAGATGAGTTTGAAATTTATATTAAACTTTCGGATATTCAAAAATCAAATGAATCAAAAAGAATTAAAAACAGGATCATTGTAATCCAAAATGAAATTATTAGAGCAGAAGACATGTTGAAAAATGAAAGATTTATTGCTAAGGCCCCCAAGGAAAAAGTTATAGAAGAAAAAAAAAAATTAAACAAGTTTAAAGAAGAGCTATTATTGTTAAGAAAATAACTTAATATATGCATAATAATTTAAATATAATAAAAATTATTTACAATTGATAACCTCTAGTAACAACAAGCCAATTAAGCAAATATCTAATAAACACTTCAAGAACGCGAGGCAAGATTTTTCACATTTAAAATAAGCATCAAATAAATCTTAAGCAGAAGAATAAAACAAATATTCCTAAAAACTAAAATTCATTCCTCTTCAATAAAAAACCCTCTGAAATTATTGATGGCAAGAAAAATGAAGTAATGAGATAACATGAACAATATTGTCCTTGGCAAAAACAATGACCTAAAAATATGAACAAAGAAAGATATTATTAAGGTTAGACCCATCACCAATCAATTGTTTAAAAATGATTTCGTAAGTCAAAACAAAGCATATATTGCTATGTAAAAGAATTTTATTGATAATAAAATCATTATTATGAATAGAGAAACATATTATTTTTATACAAAGGTTAAATAATTGAAGGGTATAAAGGTTTAATTAGATATAAGAAAATGTTTCAAATGTTTTAATTTCATATCAAGACAAAAAAGATGATAATGTTTAAATAAGTTAAATTCAGAGTCATTTTAAGGTAATTGAATTAACATTCTTTTTGTGTTATTTAGGATAGTAAGCATAAAAAGCGATAGAAAAAATGCCACAAATTAAGTTTATTATGGCATTTATTATTTTAAATTATTAAGAAGTTGGAATAATTGTAATATCTTTACTTGTTGTTGCAGTTCCTTTGGTTAAAGTAAGGGTCACAAGAACCATTGGATCTACCCCATTATAAAGTGGTATTGCATATTTAATAACATATGTTGCTGTTACCCCCGGGGATAAATATGGCTCATTAATTCCAAGTATATTAGGGGTGATAGGGGTGATAGGGCCGCCATTAGCTATAGCTGAAAGAATAGCGGTTTTTAGATCAGATGCATTTTTTGAAGAGTGGGTCGTAAATCAGAAGCGTCTTAAGTCCTCTGTAAAATTAAATGATTCTTGTGCTGTTTGTGCTGTAATTGTAATACTTTTTCTTAATATTGCAGTTCCTTTGGTGAAAGTAACGGTCACAATAACTACACCTGTCTGATTATTAAATGGTGTTGTAATAGCATATGTTGCTATTGTACCCGGGGTTAAAGTTGGTTCAGTAATTCCAAGCACATTAGCGGTGATAGCGTCATTAGCTTGATTAATATCATACGTTAGTTCAACTTTATGTTTTGAAGATGAGACATCATTGAATAGAGCTAAGTCATTTGCAAAATCAAATGGTGATGCTGGTCTAATTGTAATCTTTTTACTTAATATTTTATTTCCTTTGGTTAAAGTAACACCCACAATAACTACACCTGTTTGATCATTAAATGGTGTTGTAATAGCATATGTTGCTGTTACCCCCGGGGATAAAGGTGGCTCATTAATTCCAAGCACATTAGAGGTGATAGCGTCATTAGCTTGATTAGCTTGCTCAATAGCAGATATTAGATCAGCTTCATCTTTTGAAGATGGGGTATTAGTGAATAAATCTAAGTCATTGTCAAAATCAAATGGTGATGCTGGTCTAATTGTAATCTTTTTACTTGCTGTGTCAGTTCTACTTATTATTTCAATTCATTTGGTTAAAGTAACGGTCACAGTAACTGCATTTGTTTGATCATTTTGATCATTAGGTGAGAATAAAGAGGAAATAGCATATGTTGCTGTTACCCCCGGGGGTAAAACTGGCTCAGTAATTCCAAGCACATCAGGGGTGATAACCCCTTTAGCTAAAATAATAGCATCTAATAGACGATCTGTAGTTTTAGAAGATGAGGTATTAGTGAAGCGAGCTAAGTCCTCTGTAAAAGCAAATGATGATATTATAATAAATTTAGTTGCTATTTCAATTCCTTTGGTTAAAGTAACACCCACAATAACTACACCTGTTTGATCATGTGGTGTTATAATACCATAATATGTTGCTGTTACCCCCGGGGATAAAGTTGGCTCAGTAATTCCAAGCACATCAGGGGTGATAGGGTCATTAGCTTGATTAGCTTGATTAATAGCAGTCATTAGATCAGCTTTATCTTTTGAAGATGAGACATCATTTAAGAGAGATAAGTCATTTGTAAAATCAATTGGTGGTGCTGTAATTATAATATCTTTATTTACTGTTTCAGTTCCTTTGGTTAAAGTAACGCCCACAATAACTACACCTGTTTGATAATTAAATGGTGTTGTAATAGCATATGTTGCTGTTATCCCCGCAGTTGTTAAAGTTGGTTCAATAATTCCAAGCACATTAGAGGTGATAGCGTCATTAGCTTGATTAGCTTGCTCAATAGCAGTCATTAGATCAGCTTTATCTTTTGAAGATGAGACATCATTGAAAAGAGCTAGGACATCTCCAAGAAGTGTTGTAAGTATAACATCTTTGCTTGTTGTTTCATTTCCTTTGGTTAAAGTAACGGTCACAATAAGTACACCTGTCTGATGATTAGGTGTAATATCATATGTTGCTGTTACCCCCGGGGATAAAACTGGCTCAGTAATTCCAAGCACATTAAAGAGAGCTAAGTCATTTGTAAAATCAAATGGTGCTGGTACTGGTGAATCATCTACAGGTGCTAGTACTGGTGAATCATCTACAGGTTTTTTAGTAGGACTTTCTTCATCACATGATATTGCTACAGCAACTGGAGCAATAACGGTTGTTAGCATTCCAAATCCTAAAGCTAGTTTTTTCATTTTTTTCATATATTATATTTTTCCTTTATTCTATATATTCTAAATGTATTATATATGTTATGTTATGTTATGTTATGTTATGTTATGTTAACACTTTAAATTACATTAAAACAAATGGAGAAAATTTTTACAAAGAAAATTATTGTTCTAGCAAATGATTATTAATGTTTTGCAATGAAGAAGTATATTTGCAAAATAGTGAAAGAGCGAGCCTATGTTTAAAGCAAGTCTGTTATTTCAAAATTTTTACAATAATCACATACCTTAAAAGTTTAAATAAATTAGAAATATGATATTTCTAGATAAGGGCAAAATAAGATCAAAAACAAATATGAGTGTAATTGTAAAAATATTCATAAATGTATTCAAAAAAATATGAAAAATTAATTATATTCATTAAAATATTAGCAAACGCTTTAATACAAGAGAATAAAGATGCACTAATAAAAATAGATGAGTTTGAAATTTATATTAAACTTTCGGATATTCAAAAATCAAATGAATCAAAAAGAATTAAAAACAGGATCATTGTAATTCAAAATGAAATTATTAGCGCAGAAGACATGTTGAAAAATGAAAGATTTATTGCTAAGGCCCCCAAGGAAAAAGTTATAGAAGAAGAATTAAACAAGTTTAAAGAAGAGCTATTATTGTTAAGAAAATAACTTAATATATGCATAATAATTTAAATATAATAAAAATTATTTACAATTGATAACCTCTAGTAACAACAAGCCAATTAAGCAAATATCTAATAAACACTTCAAGAACGCGAGGCAAGATTTTTCACATTTAAAATAAGCATCAAATAAATCTTAAGCAGAAGAATAAAACAAATATTCCTAAAAACTAAAATTCATTCCTCTTCAATAAAAAACCCTCTGAAATTATTGATGGCAAGAAAAATGAAGTAATGAGATAACATGAACAATATTGTCCTTGGCAAAAACAATGACCTAAAAATATGAACAAAGAAAGATATTATTAAGGTTAGACCCATCACCAATCAATTGTTTAAAAATGATTTCGTAAGTCAAAACAAAGCATATATTGCTATGTAAAAGAATTTTATTGATAATAAAATCATTATTATGAATAGAGAAACATATTATTTTTATACAAAGGTTAAATAATTGAAGGGTATAAAGGTTTAATTAGATATAAGAAAATGTTTCAAATGTTTTAATTTCATATCAAGACAAAAAAGATGATAATGTTTAAATAAGTTAAATTCAGAGTCATTTTAAGGTAATTGAATTAACATTCTTTTTGTGTTATTTAGGATAGTAAGCATAAAAAGCGATAGAAAAAATACCACAAATTATATTTATGGCATTTATTATTATTTTAAATTATTAAGAAGTTGCTGTAATTGTAATATCTTTACTTATTGTTTTAGTTCCTTCTCTGGTTAAAGTAACTCTAACAATAACTACACCTGTTTGATTAAGTGGTGTTATAATAGTATATTCTGCTGTTACCCCCAGGGTTAAAGTTGGCTCAGAAATTCCAAGCACATCAGGAGTGATATCCTTAGCTGAATTAATATCATCTTTTAGATCAGCTTTAGTTTTTGAAGATGAGGTATTAGTGAAGTGAGCTAAGTCAGCTGTAAGAGCAAATAGTCCTGCAATTGTAATACTTTTTCTTATTACTTCAGATCCTTTGGTTGTTAAAGTAATTAACACAGTAACTTCACCTGTCTGATCATTAAGTGGTGTTATAATAGTATATGTTGCTGTTACCCCTGGGTTTAAAGTTGGCTCAGTAATTCCAAGCACATCAGGAGTGATATCCTTAGCTGAATTAATATCATCTTTTAGATCAGTTTCATTTTTTGAAGATGAGACATCAATGAAGCGATTTAAGTCATCTATAAGAGCAAATGGTGTTATTATAATATTTTTACTTGCTGTTTCAGTTCCGTTAGTTAAAGTATTAGTTAAAGTAATTAACACAATAACTGTACTTGTTTGATTATCAAATGGTATTGTAATAGTATATGTTGCTATTACCCCTGGGTTTAAAGTTGGCTCAATAATTCCAAGCACATTAGGAGTGATAACCTCAGGAGCTGAATCAAGAGCAGCTTTTAGATCAGCTTTAGTTTTTGAAGATGAGGCAGCATCAATGAAGCGATTTAAGTCATCTGTAATAGCAAATGGTGTTATAGTAATATTTTTACTTACTGTTTCAATTCCGTTAGTTAAAGTAATTAACACAGTAACTGCACCTGTCTGATTATTAAATGGTGTTGTAATAGTATATGTTGCTGTTACCCCCGGGGTTAAAGTTGGTTCAGTAATTCCAAGCACATCAGGAGTGATAACCTTAGGAGCTGAATCAAGAACAGTTTTTAGATCAGCTTTAGTTTTTGAAGATGAGACATCAATGAAGCGATTTAAATAATATGTAAAATCAAATGGTGTTGCAATTGTAATAGATTTAAATACTGTTTCAATTCCGTTAGTTAAAGTAATTAACACAATAACTGTACCTGTCTGATTATTAAATGGTGTTGTAATAGTATATGTTGCTATTACCCCTGGGTTTAAAGTTGGTTCAGTAATTCCAAGCACATCAGGAGTGATAACCTCAGGAGCTGAATCAAGAGCAATTCTTAGATAATATTTACTTTTTGAAGATAAGATATTAGTGAAGAGAGATAAGTTATCTGTAAGAGCAAATGGTGTTGTAATTATAATATTTTTACTTTCTGTTTGAGTTCCTTTGGTTAAAGTAACGCCCACAATAACTACACCTGTTTGATCATTAAGTGGTGTTGTAATAGTATATGTTGCTGTTACCCCCGGGGTTAAAGTTGGTTCAGTAATTCCAAGCACATCAGGAGTGATAACCTTAGGAGCTGAATCAAGAACAGTTTTTAGATCAGCTTTAGTTTTTGAAGATGAGACATCAGTGAAGAGAGCTAAGTCATATGTAGGAGTAAATAGTCCTACAATTGTAATACTTTTTCTTATTACTTCAAATCCTTTGGTTAAAGTAATTAACACAATAACTTCACCTGTCTGATCATTAAGTGGTGTTGTAATAGCATATCTTGCTGTTACCCCCGGGATTAAAG
Organism: Candidatus Mycoplasma mahonii; assembly: GCF_030550815.1. Lineage (GTDB taxonomy): Bacteria > Bacillota_I > Bacilli_A > Mycoplasmatales > Metamycoplasmataceae > Mycoplasma_O > Mycoplasma_O mahonii. The sequence goes on from NZ_CP114583.1 coordinate 685,716, forward strand.
TTGGCTCAGTAATTCCAAGCACATTAGGAGTGATAGCCCCATTAGCTAAATCAATAGCAGTTTTTAGATCATTTCTATTTTTTGAAGATGAGGTATTAATGAAGAGAGCTAAGTTATTTGTAAGAACAGGTGGTGTTATTTTAATATTTTTACTTGCTGTTTCAGCTCCTTTGGTTAAAGTAATTAACACAGTAACTGCATCTGTCTGATCATTAAGTGGTGTTGTAATAGTATATGTTGCTGTTACCCCCGGGGATAAAGGTGGCTCATTAATTCCAAGCACATCAGGAGTGATAACCTCAGGAGCTGAATCAAGAACAGTTTTTAGATCAGCTTTAGTTTTTGAAGATGAGACATCAGTGAAGAGAGCTAATTCATCTTTAAGAATAAATAATGCTGTAATTATAATATTTTTACTTTCTGTTTCAACTCCTTTGGTTAAAGTAATTGACACAGTAACTGTATCTGTTTGATCATTAAGTGGTGTTACAATAGCATATGTTGCTGTTACATCCGGGGTTAAAGTTGGCTCAGAAATTCCAAGCACATCAGGAGTGATAACCTTAAATAAATTAATAGCAGTTCTTAGATCAGCTTTATTTTTTGAAGATGAGACATCAGTGAAGCGATTTAAGTCATTTGTAAAAACAAATGATTCAAATGGTGCTGTAATTGTAATATTTTTACTTGCTGTTTCAGTTCCTTTGGTTAAAGTAACGCCCACAATAACTACACCTGTCTGATCATTAAGTGGTGTTGTAATAGCATATGTTGCTGTTACATCCGGGGTTAAAGTTGGCTCAGTAATTCCAAGCACATTAGGAGTGATAGCCCCAAGAGTTGAATCAAGAATAGTTTTTAGATCAGCTTTATTTTTTGAAGATGAGACATCAATGAAGCGATTTAAGTCATATGTAAAATCAAATGGTGTTATTTTAATATTTTTACTTTCTGTTTCAATATAGTAATCAAATCTTTTTGTTAAAGTAATTAACACAGTAACTGCATCTGTCTGATCATTAAGTGGTGTTGTAATAGCATATGTCGCTGTTATCCCCGGGGTTAAAGTTGGCTCAGTAATTCCAAGCACATCAGGAGTGATAGGCCCATGATTTGAATCAAGAACAGTTTTTAGATCAGTTTTAATTTTTGAAGATGAGGTATTAATGAAGAGAGCTAAGTAATCTATAAGAGCAAATGATGGTGTTATTGTAATATTTTTACTTGCTGTTTTAGTTCCGTTGGTTAAAGTAATTAACACAGTAACTGCATCTGTCTGATCATTAAGTGGTGTTGTAATAGCATATGTTGCTGTTATCCCCGGGGTTAAATATTGCTTAGGAATTCCAAGCACATCAGGAGTGATATCCTTAGCTGAATTAATATCATCTTTTAAATCAGTTTTATTTTTTGAAGATGAGGTATTAATGAAGAGAGCTAAGTCATATCTAAAATCAAATGGTTGAATTGGTGTTATTGTAATATTTTTACTTGCTATTTCAGTTCCTTTGGTTAAAGTAATTAACACAGTAACTGCACCTGTCTTATCATTAAATGATGTTATAATAGCAGATGCTCTTACCCCCGAGGTTAAAGTTTGCTTAGTAATTCCAAGCACATCAGGAGTGATAGGCCCATTAGCTAAATTAGCTAAATCAATATCATTTTTTAGAACATCTCTATTTTTTGAAGATGAGACATCAGTGAAGAGAGCTAAGTCATTTGTAAAAACAAATCGTGGTGTAATTGTAATATTTTTACTTGCTGTTTTAGTTCCATTGGTTAAAGTAACGCTCACAGTAACTACACCTGTCTGATCATTAAGTGGTGTTATAATAGCGTATTCCGCTGTTACCCCCGGGGTTAAAGTTGGCTCAGTAATTCCAAGCACATCAGGAGTGATATCCTTAGCTGAATTAATAATAGCAGTTTTTAGATCAGCTTTATTTTTTGAAGATAAGGTATTAGTGAAGAGAGCTAAGTCATTTGTAAAAACAAATGGTGTTATTATAATTTTTTTTCTTGCTATTTTAGTTTCTTTGGTTAAAGTAACTCTCACAACAACTGCATTTGTTTGATCATAAAATGGTGTTGCAATATCATATGTTGCTGTTACACCCGAGGTTAAAGTTGGCTCAGGAATTCCAAGCACATCAGGAGTGATAACCTTAACTGAATTAATAGCAGTTTTTAGATCATATTCATTTTTTAAAGATAAGACATTAGTGAAGAGAGCTAAGTTATTTGTAAAAACAAATGGTGTTGGTACTGGTAAATCATCTATTGGTGTTAGTACTGGTGAATCATCTATTGGTGTTAGTACTGGTGAATCATCTATTGGTGTTGGTAATGGTGAATCATCTACAGGTTTTTTAGTAGGACTTTTTTCACCGCATGATATTGCTACAGCAACTGGAGAAATAATGGTTGTTACCATTCCAAATCCTAAAGCTAGTTTTTTCGTTTTTTTCATATATATTTTTCCTTTTGTATAATTCTATTTTAAATTTATTATATATGTTATGTTATGTTATGTTATGTTATGTTAACACTTTAAATTACATTAAAACAAACGGATAAAATTTTTACAAAGAAAATTATTGTTCTAGCAAATGATTATTAATGTTTTGCAATGAAGAAGTATATTTGCAAAATAGTGAAAGAGCGAGCCTATGTTTAAAGCAAGTCTGTTATTTCAAAATTTTTACAATAATCACATACCTTAAAAGTTTAAATAAATTAGAAATATGATATTTCTAGATAAGGGCAAAATAAGATCAAAAACAAATATGAGTGTAATTGTAAAAATATTCATAAATGTATTCAAAAAAATATGAAAAATTAATTATATTCATTAAAATATTAGCAAGCGCTTTAATACAAGAGAATAAAGATGCACTAATAAAAATAGATGAGTTTGAAATTTATATTAAACTTTCGGATATCCAAAAATCAAATGAATCAAAAAGAATTAAAAACAGGATCATTGTAATTCAAAATGAAATTATTAGCGCAGAAGACATGTTGAAAAATGAAAGATTTATTGCTAAGGCCCCCAAGGAAAAAGTTATAGAAGAAAAAAAATTAAACAAGTTTAAAGAAGAGCTATTATTGTTAAGAAAATAACTTAATATATGCATAATAATTTAAATATAATAAAAATTATTTACAATTGATAACCTCTAGTAACAACAAACCAATTAAGCAAATATTTAATAAACACTTCAAGAACGCGAGGCAAGATTTTTCACATTTAAGATAAGCATCAAATAAATCTTAAGCAGAAGAATAAAACAAATATTCCTAAAAACTAAAATTCATTCCTCTTCAATAAAAAATCCTCTGAAATTATTGATGGCAAGAAAAATGAAGTAATGAGATAACATGAACAATATTGTCTTTGGCAAAAACAACGACCTAAAAAATATGAACCAAGAAAGATATTATTAAGGTTAGATCCATCACCAATCAATCAATCAATTGTTTAAAAATGATTTCGTAAGTCAAAACAAGGCATATATTGCTATGTAAAAGAATTTTATTGATAATAAAGTCATTATTATGAATAGAGAAACATATTATTTTTTATACAAAGGTTAAAGAGTTGAAGGGTATAAAGGTTTAATTAAATATAAGAAAATGTTTCAAATGTTTTAATTTCATATAAAAACAAAGAAGATGATAATGTTTAAATAAGTTAAATTCAGAGTCATTTTAAGGTAATTAAATTAGCATTTTTTTTGTGTTATTTAGGTATAGTAAGCATAAAAAGTGATAGAAAAAATGCCACAAATTATATTTATGGCATTTATTATTATTTTAAATTATTAAGAAGCTGCTGTAATTGTAATATTTTTACTTATTGTTTTAGCTCCTCCTTTGGTTAATAAAGTAACTCTAACAATAACTACACCTTGATCATAAAGTGGTTTTATAATAGCATATGTTGCTGTTACATCCGAGGTTAAAGTTGGCTCAATAATTCCAAGCTCATCAGGAGTGATATCCCCATTAGCTGAATTAATAGCAGTTTCTAGATCAGCTCTATTTTTTGAAGATGAGACATCAGTGAAGAGAGCTAAGTTAGTTACAAGAGCAGTTGGTGCTGTAATTGTAATATTTTTACTTGCTGTTTCAGTTCCGTTGGTTAAAGTAATTAACACAGTAACTGCACCTGTATCATCATTAAGTGGTGTTGTAATAGTATATGTTGTTGTTACCCCCGAGGTTAAAGATGGCTCAGTAATTCCAAGCACATTAGGAGTGATAACCCCCCCAGGAGCTGAAGCAATATCAATTTTTAGATCATCTCTATTTTTTGAAGATGAGGTATTAGTGAAGAAAGCTAAGTCAGCTGTAAGAGCAAATGATACAAATGGTGTTATTTTAATATTTTTTATTGCTGTTTGAGTTCCTTTGGTTAAAGTAATTAACACAGTAACTGCATTTGTCTCATTCTTAAGTGGTGTTGTAATAGTATATTTTGCTGTTACCCCCGAGGTTAAAGTTGGCTCAGTAATTCCAAGCACATTAGGAGTGATAACCCCCCCAGGAGCTGAAGAAATAGCAAATATTAGAACATCTTTAGTTCTTGAAGATGAGACATCAGTGAAGCGAGCTAAGTCATTTATAAAAATAAATGGTGCTGTAATTGTAATACTTTTATTTACTGTTTCAGTTCCGTTGGTTAAAGTAATTAACACAGTAACTGCACCTGTATCATCATTAAGTGGTGTTGTAATAGTATATGTTGCTGTTACCCCCGAGGTTAAAGATGGCTCAGTAATTCCAAGCACATTAGGAGTGATAACCCCCCCAGGAGCTGAAGCAATATCAATTTTTAGATCATCTCTATTTTTTGAAGATGAGGTATTAGTGAAGAAAGCTAAGTCAGCTGTAAGATCAAATGGTGCTGTAATTGTAATATTTTTATTTACTGTTTTAGTTCCTTTGGTTAAAGTAACATTCACAATAACTACACCTGTTTGATCATTAAGTGGTGTTGCAATAGCATATGTTGCTGTTACCCCCGAGGTTAAAGATGGCTCAGAAATTCCAAGCACATTAGGAGTGATATCCTTAGCTGAATTAATAGCAGTTTTTAGATCATATTTATTTTTTGAAGATGAGGTATTAGTGAAGAAAGCTAAGTCAGCTGTAAGATCAAATGGTGCTGTAATTGTAATACTTTTATTTACTGTTTCAGTTCCGTTGGTTAAAGTAATTAACACATTAACTGCACCTGTATCATCATTAAGTGGTGTTGTAATAGTATATGTTGCTGTTACCCCCGAGGTTAAAGTTGGCTCAGTAATTCCAAGCACATTAGGAGTGATAACCCCCCCAGGAGCTGAAGCAATATCAATTTTTAGATCATCTCTATTTTTTGAAGATGAGGTATTAGTGAAGAAAGCTAAGTCAGCTGTAAGATCAAATGGTGCTGTAATTGTAATATTTTTATTTACTGTTTTAGTTCCTTTGGTTAAAGTAACATTCACAATAACTACACCTGTTTGATCATTAAGTGGTGTTGCAATAGCATATGTTGCTGTTACCCCCGAGGTTAAAGATGGCTCAGAAATTCCAAGCACATTAGGAGTGATATCCTTAGCTGAATTAATAGCAGTTTTTAGATCATATTTATTTTTTGAAGATAAGGTATTAGTGAAGAGAGCTAAGTTATTTGTAAGAACAGTTGGTGGTGTTGGTGGTGTAATTGTAATATTTTTACTTGCTATTTTAATTCCATTGGTTAAATTGGTTAAAGCAACAGTCACAGTAACTACACCTGTCTGATCATTATAAGTTTTAATATCATATGTTGCTATTACCCCCGAGGCTAAAATTGGTTCAATAATTCCAAGCACATCAGGAGTGATAGCCTTAGCTGAATCAATAGCAGTTTTTAGATCAGCTTTATTTTTTGAAGATAGGGTATTGGTGAAGAGAGCTAAGTTATTTGTAAAATCAAATGGTTGAATTGGTGTTATTGTAATATTTTTATTTGCTGTTTCAGTTCCTTTGGTTAAAGTAATTAACACAATAACTGCACCTGTCTGATCATTAAATGATGTTATAATAGCAGATGCTCTTACCCCCGAGGTTAAAGTTTGCTTAGTAATTCCAAGCACATCAGGAGTGATAACCGTAGCTAAATCAATATCAGTTTTTAGATCATATTTATTTTTTGAAGATAAGGTATTAGTGAAGAGAGCTAAGTCATTTGTAAAAACAAATGGTGGTGTAATTGTAATATTTTTACTTGCTGTTTTAGTTCCATTGGTTAAAGTAACGCTCACAGTAACTACACCTGTCTGATCATTGAGTGGTGTTATAATAGCATATCTTGCTGTTACCCCCGAGGTTAAAGTTGGCTCAGTAATTCCAAGCACATCAGGAGTGATATCCTTAGCTGAATTAATAATAGCAGTTTTTAGATCAGCTTTATTTTTTGAAGATAAGGTATTAGTGAAGAGAGCTAAGTCATTTGTAAAAACAAATGGTGTTATTATAATATTTTTCCTTGCTATTTTATTTTCTTTGGTTAAAGTAACTCTCACAACAACTGCATTTGTCTGATCATAAAATGGTGTTGCAATAGCATATCTTACTGTTACCCCCGAGGTTAAAGTTGGCTCAGAAATTCCAAGCACATCAGGAGTGATAACCTTAACTGAATTAATAGCAGTTTCTAGATCATATTTATTTTTTAAAGATGAGACATCAGTGAAGAAAACTAAGTCATTTTTAAGAGCAAATGGTGCTGGTACTGGTGAATCATCTATAGGTGCTGGTACTGGTGAATCATCTATAGGTGCTGGTACTGGTGAATCATCTATAGGTGCTTGTACTGGTGAATCATCTACAGGTTTTTTAGTAGGACTTTCTTCATCACATGATATTGCTACAGCAACTGGAGCAATAACGGTTGTTACCATTCCAAATCCTAAAGCTAGTTTTTTCGTTTTTTTCATATATTATATTTTTCCTTATTCTATATATTCTAAATGTATTATATATGTTATGTTATGTTATGTTATGTTATGTTATGTTATGTTATGTTAACACTTTAAATTATATTAAGACAAATGGAGAAAATTATTACAAAGAAAATTATTGTTCTAGCAAATGATTATTAATGTTTTGCAATGAAGAAGTATATTTGCAAAATAGTGAAAGAGCGACCTTATGTTTAAAGCAAGTCTGTTATTTCAAAATTTTTACAATAATCACATACCTTAAAAGTTTAAATAAATTAGAAATATGATATTTCTAGATGAGGGCAAAATAAGATCAAAAACAAATATGAGTGTAATTGTAAAAATATTCATAAATGTATTCAAAAAAAATGAAAAATTAATTATATTCATTAAACAAACATATGATACACTGTTATAACTACCTTTGAAAAATAACAAAATTATTAAAAGGTCCATCAAAAGATCTGCGGTGATCATATTTACAAATACATAAATAACAATTGTGGTGACATTGTCAATCAATAATATATAGATTAATAAAAAGAAATACAAAATGCTGTCCAAAAAGATTTTTTGTTAGACTTATATAATAAAAATTATTTACAAACTTTGTAATTTATGTATAATAACACTTAGAAAAGGAAATATATACATATGAAAAATAAAATAATATCAATTGGGATAATATCTGCAATTGCAGCACCATCAGCATTACTTATTTCATGCGGAGATTCAACACAAAAGAAATTAGATAAAGACCAAGGATTGACTATTAGTTATTGACCAGATATTGATCCTGCAATCTCTTTAGGGGCTAAAATTAAAACATCAGCATTTTCTGGAGGCCATAGTGCCACATGATTTACTGGCACAAAATTTGAGGATAGAATCCAAAATCTAATTCAAAATAGACCTTTATGAGATGTCGATACAATTGACGAAGAGTATTGAAGAAACTTAAATGGAGGAAAACCAGTAGGCCTCGTCTATGAAAAATGAGTAGAAACACCACAAAAAGGTTTTTTAGCAAGTGATCCTAACATTGTCCCCATTGAATTTGATTATAACTCAGGAATTGCAAATGAAAAATATCATTGAAAAGTGATTGGCGATGAAAATGTTAATGAAGTCTTACTTCAAAACAAAGGAGATGTTAACTATATAAATACATCTGATTTGTATCAAATTAGAGATATGGGTGAAATTCTTAAAAAAGCTGCAAGCGAATTAGATAAAGCTTTTGACGAAACAAAGTATTCCATTAAAGCAAAACAAGTAATTGAAGAAACTAATAAACATTGATCAGAATTTGCCAAATTACAAGGAAGCGATGTTCCTATTGATGAAAATAAACATGAATGAATTAATGATGATATTGATAAAAATCAAACCCTTTTAATTATCAATATAAAGACTGGTGCCGTTAGTGCTGGATCAAATGATACTGTTGCTTTTTCAACTCCATCAATTCAAAAAGAGGCTTATACAAAGACACACTTTAGGATGCCTAATTTAAATAAAGAACAATTTAATATTTTAGCGAAAGGCAATAATCTTAAAAATGACGGTCATGCTGTAGTTGCAAGCGCAACAAATAACGGAGTATATTTTCCAAATTATGAACAAAACCCATTGCCTCAATCGTTTTGAAGTTCGTGAGATAATAAAATAGATAAAATAGTTATTGGTGTTTCTCCTAGTGAAGTGGATAATATAAATATACAAACCATAATATCAAACTACCCTTTTATCACAAATCTTATGAAAGGCAGTAATGGATTAACAAGCAATAATGCCGTGATTATGGACACATATCTTGCTGGATCAGGCGCTTATGGATTCAGAATGCCAATAGGTCAAAATGTATTTATTGACAAAATCGCTAAGGCATTTTACGATGTTGATGTTGATTCAGACGTACTAAAATGAGATTTTTAAATAAAGTTAGTTACAAAAACACATTATTAATTATATTTCTAATCTTCTTAACATTTTTCTTTATTTTATTGGGCCTCATTTTTGATGTTGTGAAAAAGACGCCTTCACAAGTTTATAGCGCTGTTTTTCACTACAATTCTTCAAACCCTTATCAATACGAGATACGTCATAGACTATTAATACTGACTGCCATGATTCTCTGCATTGTAGCACTAAGTGTTGGAGGATTATTGATGCAGACAATCTCAAGAAACGCCTTGGCATCTCCTGGTGTTATGGGTATGATGGGAGCTATAAAACTCGGAGCTACAATTCTTTTATTAACTGGTATATCTATTCCATTGCTTGGTAAACAAGCATTATTGATGATATTTGGATCGATACCTATTTTATTTTTATTTATGATATTGAAATTTTCAAAAATCAGAATATCTGGTATTTCTATTATTTTTATTGGTGTTGCTTTAGGAGTTGTTTTTTCTTCTATTGAATGATTCGTTATGTACAACAACGAAGAGGGTGCATTATTTGTAAGAACCTTTGTTGATTCTAATTTCACTCTTGTTTCAAAAACAAATTTATTTATATTAAGTTGATTTGTAACTATACCCATTTTATTATCATTATTATTTTCTAGGCAATTTACAATATTGTCTGTTGGTGATTCGCTATCAACAGCAACAGGGAACAATGCAAATAGAGTACGAATGTTTGGATTTGCACTGGTCATTATTATGGCTCCTGTCACAATTATTATTGGAGGCAATTTGTTATTTGCCGGAATTATTGCACCAAATATTGCTAAGCTATTGATCAAAAATAAGAAATTTCTTCAACTTCTAATTACCACGATTTTGATCAGTATAATTATTATTTGCTTGACATCAATTATGTCAGCATATATAACAATAAATGTGGGTTCACTCCTTAATGTAATCGCTGCTCCAATATTCATTATATTAGCAAGGAGACATCATGAATAAATGTTTAGTATTCTTTAAAAATATAAGATTAAGTTGAATTAACTCGACTGTGAGTAAGAGGTTTTTTATTTCAGTTGCCATTATATCATTTTTTATATTTCTTATTGGATTTGGTCTTGTATTCATTGATACTATTGGAGGCTTTGATACTTATGCAATATTAAAATATAGATTACCGCGAATGCCCTTATTAATTATTATGGGTGTGGGAACACCCTTAAGTGCTTTGCTAATTCAAAAAATTACCAGAAATAATCTTGCTGATGCAGGTCTTATTGGAATATCTCATTCAGGTGTATTTGCATTATCAATTATTTCTATATATGCACCAAGTATTATTAATCCAATCAATAATACATTAACCATTAGCCTAATTACTCCATTAATCATTGGTGTTTCTGCATTTATCACAATGATTATGTTATATGTCTTGTCAATCAAACAAGGAGTATCCCCAGAAAGAGTCATTCTTATGGGAATTGGACTACACATTTTTTTCTCTGGCGCGGCTACATTAGTTGTTTTTTTCAATAATGGGTATGAAATCAGTTTTTTTACTCGTTACCTCATGGGTTTTATTGAGAAGAAGCCTGTATTATTGTGAATTGTATCAGCAACAATTATTGTATGTGTCATCATTTTCACATGGATCATTGGCAAGAAACTGGACATTTTAGAATCTGACGAGAACATGGCAAGGTCTGTGGGGATTAGGGTTGAATTACTAAAGTTTGTTGTTTTTGTAGTTGTAGCATTAGCTATTGGAGCTACAGTATCAAGTGTTGGATCGGTTGCATTGTTGGGCTTGTTCGTACCTAATATTGCAAGATCATTAGTTGGTAGTAAGACTAGGAGCTTACTCATTGTATCTTCGTTATTTGGAATTATGTTTGTTTTTTTAGCGCAATTTATTAACGTTAACTGATCTCACGTATCAGCACCAATTGGAATTCTGCTACAAATTCTTATTGCACCATACTTTATCTATAAAATATTTAAGAGGTCAAATAATGTTTAACATAAAAAATATAAATTTTAAATACTCGAAAAAAACAATAATAGAAAAAATTTCCGCTTCATTTAAGCAGAATGCTTTTACATCTATTTTAGGTCCTAATGGATCTGGAAAAACCACATTAATTAAGATTATGATGAAATTGTTAAAACAACAAAAAGGCGAGATTGATATTGATGATAAAAATATTTCAACATTTAAGTCCAAGGAGTATGCCAAAAAAGTTGCTTATATTCCTCAACAAATTACCTTCCCCGTTGGCACAACTGTTTTTGATTTTGTTGCCTATGGTCGTAACCCGCATACCAACATCATCGGAATGATCACAAATGAAGATAAGACAAAAGTCAAAGAAGCACTAGAATTGTGTGGGATAAGCCATTTACAAGATAAATTTATAACCCTCCTTTCTGGAGGTCAAAAACAAATGTGTGCCATTGCTTTAACAATGGCACAAGATGCTCAAATTATTTTATTGGATGAACCTAATTCTTATCTTGATATATATCATGTTGATGAAATTATGACCATTTTAAAGCATTTAATTAACACACATAACAAGACAATTATTTTAACTATTCATGATATTAATCAAGCTAGCAAATTTTCTGATTATATTCTAATGATGAGTAAAGGAAAAATTGTTGATTTTGATACTCCAATCAAAGTAATCACTAAGAAAAATCTTAAGAATACTTTTCACGTTAATGCAAAGATAATCAAAAATGAGGGCAAGCCATTCATACTAAACTATACACGTTATGAAGAAGATCATGCAAAAGATGACATATAAGGAACAATAAATGAAATTAAAATACTATGGAGAATACCCAAATGTTCAAGAGGCAATCAAATATTATGAAAAAATATTTGATTTTGATGTAATTAAAAATACAAAAACTCATGGCAATATTTTACTGTATTATCAAATAACTTTGTTGTTACATAATGAAAGTAGTTTTAGAGCAAAACCAGGTTATTATATTATTAAATTTGATGATGATGAAGCAGATAAGTATATGTCTGCCGTCAAAAAGATAAAGGCCAGTAACTCCGTTCAAATAAGTATTGATATGCATGCAGGCAAATGAGGCACAACATTTTTTGAATTTCTTGACCAATATGGATACATGTGAGATTTAGAAATAAATTCATCTGCTTTATTTTAATCCAAAATAATTAAGAAACTTTTAATCACATTTTGTGATCTTGGCTTTTATATAAAGTAAGATTTAACTAACTAATTTGGCCATCAAAAATTGCATGAATATCTCTTAAATCAGATGCTAAGATATTTGTATCTTTTTTTCTTGAAATCATTTACTCTTTGTTGAATTAATTCAAGATTGGGTAATTGGATTTTTTTGCCTTTATATTGTTCGCTCCAACTTAGAATGTATTTACTAATAGCTGAAAAGAAATATATACAATTCACAAACTTTATTTAACATCTCTTTTCTTTAGAAATATGTTTTGTTTTTTAATTGAAAGATGTTGTTCAATATTTTGAATTCACTTTCATTGTAATTACAGTATTTAACATAATTTAATTTATCAATATCAATTATTAATTTTGGTTAATTACTTGTTATTAATCACATTTAGTTCTCTAGTCATAGAAAATAGTGCAGATTCTATGCCTTGTGTGCCAAATCCTGAATCTTTAACTCCCAGAAAAGGAAACTCATCTGGACCTCTAGATGAAGAACGGTTAATATTAACGCTTCCAGATTCTAAATCTAGAGCAAGTTCTTTAGCAAAGGCAATATCTTTTGTAAAAACGGAATTTTGCAATCCAAAATTGGTTTGATTGAAGATATTAATCAGATCTTTTTCATCATCGATGACAATAATTGGCAGTAATGGTCCAAAGGCTTCTTCTTTTCATGCTCTGGATGAAGCATCTGTTTCCACAATATGAAATGGAACATCATTAACATTTGTTTTGCCTTCTAAAATGAATTTATCACCTTTTGTTTTAGAATCTAAAATTAACTCTTCAACATAATCTTTTGCATGAGAAGTAATAAGGGGATTTGTCTTCATCTTAGAAACAGCAATCAATAATTTTTTAATAAACTCATCTTTAACATCTTTATGTAAAATGACTCTTTTAATAGCTGTACATCTTTGGCCTGAATAAGAGAAGGCACCTTTAGCAATCTCCTTAGCAGCGTTGTCTAAATCAGCATCGTGTCTTACATAACCAGCATCGTTACCACCTAATTCCAATACTAAAGGAATCATACTTTGGGCTTTGGTGATATTTTTACCAACTCTAACACTTCCGGTAAATGAAATCATATCAATATTAGGGTTTGATATTAAAACATCACCAATATCTCTACCTCTTCCAGTGACTAAATTAAAGACTCCCTTAGGAATTCCCGCTTCATGCATAAGAGTAGCAAGAAAGCCTCCTACAAGTGTGCCATTTGTGGCAGGTTTAAAGACAATTGTATTCCCGGCTATTAACCCAGGGGCAATTTTAGACATTGATAAATTAACTGAATAATTAAATGGAGAAATAGCTAAAACAACACCAAGAGGAACAAGATGAATATCATTTGTTTTGCCGCCAATGATCATTTGTCTAGTTTTTATCTTATCAAATGCTATAGTTGTCTTTTCAATATACTCGATAGTTCTATTTATTTCTGATATGGCATCGGACATTTCTTTGGCGTTCTCTAAAAACATAATTTTAGCTAACTCGTTTTTTCTCTCATTCAAAAGATTTTTGAATTTTTGCACATAAGTTATTCTTTTGCTAGATGATAACTTTCTTCATGATGAGAAAGATAATTTTGCATGTGCGAAGGCCTCGCTGATCATCTTTGGTGATAATGTTGATACAACTCCTACAATCGCATTATCTTTTGGGCCAATTATTTCAAGTTTATTAACAGAATCAATAAACTTTCCATTTATATATGATTTAAATTTGTACATACATTGATTATACAACAGAGTAAAAATACTAATCAAAAGTTATGAATAAAAAATATTTAAAAATAGATATTTAAGATAAATTGCTTATTTAATGAATTTTATTTGCCTTTGTAAGAAACTGATTCTTTTTAAATTTTAGATAAAATTCAATATTTTGTAGCGTTGTTTGAACTTTTTCATCAACCTTGTTAAACCATTAATCAATTTTTAAGATTCTTTAACAACCAATTTTCCCAAAGTTGGTTGTTTCACCTTTGTTTTATTTTTGGAACCACAATGACATTTCTTTTAAGCATAGTTCTCCAAAAAAATACATGAAGTAAAAAATGCAATCATAATGATTACATTAGAGATACATAACTTAAAAAAACTATCTAGATGCCACACTTGAGTTGCCCATTGGTTCCTACTCTTCCGCCTCTAGACATAATTTCCATTACGTTTTTACGATGATCAGAAATACCGTATTGATTACAATTATTTAGTATCTATTTCTTTTTAATAGGATTCAACTTATCATCTACTTCTCTAATGTTGATTGGATCCTTACATCTTGGAGTTGATATAGTTAGTTGTAATTAATTAGGTGTCCTTATTAACCCCCCTATAATCCCCCCCACTCCTAATGTATTGTCTCAACTCATAATTATCATCTCTAATGTGGATTGGGTTCTTGTATATAGGAGTTGGATAGCTTGGTATTTCATCTCTTCATATATTGGATTGTTTAAGGCCATTTAAAGGCATTCAAAGCTTGGCTAGGGTATTTCTCTTGGCCTTGCTCTCTTGAATCTTCTGGCATTGGCATTACAAAACAATTAAAATAAGTAACACTTGTTCCTGATCTTGCTCCGTATAATACTCTTCTGGCTGGAACAATATTCATTGAAGCAATTTCATCGGAAAATTCCTTGGCAAACTTTTGATTTTCATCAGCCACTAATGCATTTTTCACTCTTTTAGCAATTTGTTCATAAAATATCTCAAGCGGTTTTGAAATAACTGATTTATTTAAAGTAATGACACCATTTTTTGGTTTATAAGATGGATCAATTTGAGGAATATAGTTTTCATCAACATCTTACTGATGCTATCATGTGGTATACCCATTAACTTATCTATTGGGTAAATAAGGGGAAAAATAACCTAATTTGCTTATTTAGTTGGTCCATATGATCTTGCTTGTATGGTCTATTTGTTTCCATAATGTAACTTCTTTTTGTTTATTTATTCAATTATTATATTCACCATCTTGTTATATAAAATCATAAAATAATAATTATTTTTTGGGACATTATCGGTAAATTAATACGTCTTTTTTTCAGTTTATTTATGTTTTAAAGCATCAATGAGGAAGTACCCCTTCATTGAATCACTCCAAGCCTTGGTATAAATTGTACTTTTTTCATCATTTAGTTGGCCTTTTTTCAATGGATTAACATTGTATATAAGTTCCTTCTCATTAAATCACTTTTTAGTTAGATTTCCGGTGTGAGAAGAAACAAATGAACTTCCTTCTAATGTTTTATAAGAACTTTTATAAACTTGATCCAGGAATTCATTGATTTTATCCATAAGTGTTTTAAAACTTTTAAAACTCATTTTTGGCAAATTAACCAGCTTAGAGAGATCCAGTGCAAATGAAGGATCAATATTAAGTAGCGCTTTGACTACATCATTAGTTATTAAAATGCTACCGACACGAGCTACGCCACTAGAGTTAACGGGTTGTCCATCAGCAGAAAGGCCTTCGGCTTCAACATCGAATGACTTGGCACTAGATCTTTCGGCAGGTTTTTTTAAATTATTAAACAAGTTTATTCCTTGAATTGCTGCATCTGCTAGATCAGTTATGTCTCATCTTATTAATGTCTTCTTATTTTTATACTGAAAATTTAAGTTAATTGTTTTTGTTGTATTTTCAATATAGTCTCTCATTCCTCAGTAAGCATTTGGAACAGGGTCATCCTTTCAATATAAATCAGCTCTTTTTGCTGAAATAAGCCCTAAAACATGAGCTAAAATTAAATTTAATTCAAACTGATTATTGATCTTATCCAACATAACTGTCTGTGTACTTTCATCATAAGCAAGTTTAGATGTCAAAATATCTGGCCTTACTTCTCACTTATCTGGTTTGGCATATTTGAGGTTTGGAAATTCAGTGATAGTTTGCTTGGGATTTTTTTCTTTTTGTCATTTTGTTCAAGTTGTTGTGCATGAAACAACCATTGTTGGCACAACAACAATTGATGAAATACTACCTAATCATAATAATTTTTTATACATTATTGCTCCTTAAACGCTGCAAGAACAGTGTCGGCTTTCAATCGCATAATACTGGAAAAAGTAATTATCATAAATAGGAATAGGATTCCTATGACGGCAGCAATTGGCATTCATCAAGACATACCAAACGGAATTAATATATGACCAAAATTCATCGTAAACTCAGTCATGGCAACAAATACTCCTAAACTAATTAACGTGCCGAAAATACCAGCTAAAATAACAGGTAACAAATACATTGTTAAAAATATTTTAGATATTTCTCACTTGCGATACCCTATTGTTCATAAGGTGGCAATTTTGGTATAGTTTGCCCTTATTAATAATGATGTGATAATAATGGTAAAAATTAGTGCCATAATAATTGAGATTGATTCAATCGAAATAATCATAAATGAAATTAATTTCGATATATTGTTAAATGTATACCGATCAATTTTATCTCATGATACATCTGATATGGCTGCTACAAATGGTGTAGATGAGTATTTATCAATAAATGATGAAGAATCATTTGCAATAGTATCTGAATACTTCCAAATATCATTATTTTTAAGCATGTTACTTAGGACAGAGTTCCAAGCACCGGAAAAAGAATCCGTTCCTGGATACAAACCAGATTCAGAGTATAAAGGCAGCGTGTTAATTATGGCGGGATTTTTATTTTTAGAAAAAATACCATTAAAGCCATCAATAACATTTAATCCTAAAATGGTATTTGCCTTAGATTTTAAAGTATATATACCTGCATCATTATAGCCATTAACAATTCCACGAATGACACCTTTTACTATATGTGGGTTATGATCTTTGAAATTTCTTGTCGAGTCATTATTAATTGTAAAATCAATCGTTGATCCATTATTGAGATCATATTTCTTAGAAATATATTTATTAATTAGAAGTGGTAATTCATCAGTATTTGATT
Source organism: Candidatus Mycoplasma mahonii (assembly GCF_030550815.1). Lineage (GTDB taxonomy): Bacteria > Bacillota_I > Bacilli_A > Mycoplasmatales > Metamycoplasmataceae > Mycoplasma_O > Mycoplasma_O mahonii. The sequence continues at coordinate 702,801 of NZ_CP114583.1, forward strand.
CCAATTTTTTTAACTGATCATTAATATCCACCATTTTAGTTGAGCTATCAATCCCCAAGATGGTCATTTTTTTAGAATCGATACTTGTATCTAAATACGTATATTTTTCATCTCCATAATCGATAATAACATTATTATAAGAAATGATGTAAGGACTTGCCTGTGCCTGATCACTCAAGTGATAACCGATTACTTTTTTAACTGCAATTTTCTCAGCAATTAATTTTTCATCCGGAACTTTTGTATTAGGACCGTTGATTAATTGATTAATACTTTTAGAATCTTCAATGGTCTTATTAAGTTGATTCTCTGGCATTAATTTCTTGGCTATATCCCATGGGTTAAGCCCTAAATCCCTATTTAACAATGTCTCTATTTGTAGTTTATTTTTAAGATACGTAGATGATGCTACTAAGTTATTCTGCGCGTTATCTGGTAATCCATATTCTAAATCCCCAATACTGGGTATATGCCAATGTGGTTTTAAGAGGTCAACAGAAATTGTTCCAGGGGGCCCATATGTTACTTCCATTGGAATAATATTTTCATTGACTAAATCTTTATAATTAATTGTTCCATATTGTCCACCTTCTTTAGTTGGTGAATTCAAATTAACTCGGAAAGTAAATTTTTGAACATTAGCAGTTTCATTGTATGCTAACATCCCTTTGCCAAATGAACCCATGCCAACAATGATTGCTGTAATGGAAATTGTGGAAGTAATAAAAATTAAAAATATTTTTCAAATGTTTTTTGTTGAAAGGGCAATGGCATAACGGCCAGATATACCAACAACTCTTAATTTTGAAATAATCTTTGTCAAAATGATGCTAGACGGATCATTTCTGCCTTGTAACATTTTAGGTAAAGGAAAACGTAACGAAAATATTGTTAACAAAATAATGGTTAGACCAACTAATAATAGCGGCAAGGCCACGATAACTAACAACGATGTTAGGGAAAACAAAACACCATAAGTTGGCAAAGTCCAATAATTGGAAAAAGAGTTAATGGCAATAAATTGCATTCCATGCCCAATTCCGTAAGCAATTATGGTAGAAGTGCCAATTAAAACTGTAAAAGCTATCGCTTCACTTAATCCAAGCTTTCATTTTGACATTCCTAATGAAAGTAATGTTGCAAATTGCTTTTTATTGATAGCAATAATCGCTTGCAAAACAAGAATCACAATAGATCCAACAAATACGATAAGCATAAACGTAGTCATTAATGAAACTGTTCTAATAGTATTTTTTAGTTGTTCTAAAAAGATGACACGTTCTTGCGTTAATAATAATTGATCATTACTATCATTTCAATTTGTAACAATTTTCACATTCCTTGGTCATGCAGAAGTGGGGTGATTAACAAGAGGAAGTGCTTTACCATTTGCGTCTTGGCCTCTTGCAAAATGTTCAACACTTGTCTTAATTTCAGCTTTTTTTTCTTGGGTAATATTTTTCTTAAATCTTGCAGAAATATAATTTTCTTGTTCATTAGTTCTAAAAGCATCATAAGTTCTTTGAAACCCTCTTACATTTGTGTAGACAATCGCTTGGTTAGCAGGATCCACTGTTGGATGTTGACCATCAATAATTGGATTAGCAAAATCTGGCGTTGTCCCAATGCCTATTATAATAAATGGTGTTTGATCAACTCAGATTAAGTTGTTATCGTATTGCATTTTAAGTACATTATCAGTGATAAGATTAGCCATGAATTCTGGATTTATTTTCAATATTTTTTGAAATTCAGTTGGAGAAATAGACTTTTTTTCATTTATATTAGCATAGGCCGGAGAAATAATCGCTTGATATGAAGAAGGGTCTATAATGTTTTCTGACTTATTTAAAACAGTTGTGGCAGTTACCTTGAACCCTTTTGTTGTATTGAAGGAATATTTATTTTTATCTATTCTTTTTTCTAATTGGTCTTTTAATTGTTTTGTTGTTAAAGGTTCTGTAAATAAGGATGATCCATCATTAATCACCAATTGATTTATCCCTAACACATTGTTAAATCTCACGACCTTAAAAGATTTATTACCAGATGAGATTGATATCGAGTGTGTTTCTTTTAAAAATAATTCGCTATCATATTCTTCTCTAAGAGCATCAGTAAATCTGATCGAGAGTTTTTGTTTAGCATTAAACTCTACAAGACTCTTAAAATTTAATTTACCATCTTCTATAATTTTTTTAGAATCATCATTTAGTGTAACACCATTATAGTTGAAAGATATGCTTCTTGTCTGTTGAATAATATCTTCATCATTAAAATCACCAATAGCATCTCCTACACCAAGATTTATAAAATATTCATTATCAATGCCACGACGAGCGTTTGCCTTGATGTTTTCGTCTGTTAATTCATACATGCCAGAAGTATTTGTGACGCCTTTAACTTTAAAATTAGAACCATCACTTTGCTTAAAATTTTCTTTAATAACAAAATCATGTAGTTTACCTTTATTAATAACATCATTATAAGAAGCATTAAAAGATGAGGAAGTTGATTCCAAAATGGTATAAATTGCCCCTGATAAAATAACCAAGATAATTAATAATATCGAAAAAACTTTATGTAAAAACAACCCTTTGAAAGATCTTTTTAAAAGCAATTTAAACATGTTGTACTGTAACCTTCCCATCTGAGACATTGATAATTTTATCTGCCATTTTAGTCACTTGGTTATTATGAGTCACTAGAACAATGGTGGTTTTATATTTTTTATTGATTTCTTTAAAAAGTTTCATGACTTTATCGGATGTCTTAGAGTCCAAGGCTCCCGTCGGTTCATCGGCAAAAATAATGGATGGATTTTTTGAAAGAGCTCTAATTAGTGCCACTCTTTGTAATTGTCCTCCAGATAGTTCACCAACAGAAGAATTTAACTCATCAGTAATGCCAACACGTTCAAAAAGCTCTTGCACATCAAGTCTTAAGTTCCCATCTTTTTGTAAACGTCTGCCAATTTCAACATTATCTCTTGCATTTAATTCTGATAGTAAATTGTATGATTGAAAGACAAACCCAACATAGTTTCTTCGAAATGTAGTTAGATCTGTATTAGAAAGGCATGACAAATTTGTGTTCTCCACAATAATATCGCCGCTTGTTGGGCGATCAAGAGCAGATAAAAGATTAAGTAAGGTTGTTTTTCCTGATCCAGATTGTCCCAATATTACAACAAATTCACCTTTTTTAATTTCAAAGTTAACATTATAAAGCGCTATTTTTTGAACCTTACCTTTAAGATATACCTTTGTAGCACCTTTGACATCAATGATATGACCTTCGGTGTTTTTTAATGAAGGATCACCCTTGGGTGTGTTGTTACCCATTTTAACCATTTTCGATCTTACATTCTGAGTTTTAATTTTAACCATCTTTTTCTTATCTTTATACTTTGCTTTTAACTCGTTATATTTATACATATTATCCTTTCTAATATCACCAAAATCATCGATTATTAATCTAACGTGATTATGCAAATCACATTGTAAAAAAGTTGCATTATTTAACGATTCAGTCCAATTATAATTTTCTATAATATACTTTAAAGTCTCTATTTTGCATGTAACAAATTTAATAACGACTACATAAATATCTAAGAACTAAATTTATTATTATTGGTAATTGACTATATTAAAAAATAAATTTTAAGTAATCATTTTAATACAAATGTGAATTTCTTTACTATTGACTAATAATTTCATTTATATTTGCTGGACCATTTTTAATGTATCAGTTAATGTTTTTGCTTCATCTATCACTAAAATTTTTAATTAATCTGTGCCTTTTTCGACATGATCGCTATTTTTACTTATATTTAAAAGAAGCACACTAAAAGTATCTTGTTCATTCTTTACTAAATATCTACCTTAATTATTAATGTTTTAACATATAACCTAATATGGTTTTAAGCTCTTAAGTCATTAATGTTATTAAGTGGATATGTGATATAGGATTTCATGATAGAACAAATAAATGATTTTCATGTAATCTAATTAGTTAATTTTTTATTTGAATGGTGAAATTATTGTTAATCTTAATAATTTAAGCAAGTTATTAGATTTAATTAATGATATTGATTATGATGCTTCTACTAAAGTTCACTTAGGAGTCAAATGTTCTAGGATGTATCTTACAATTTCAGTTCCGCCCATTGCATCAACACCTAGAGTCCATAAAACTCCTGTTGTCAGGGTGTGAGTCTTTTCATCTGCGGTTGCTACATTAAGAACCAATGACGAAAATTTATTATTTTTTGAAGCTGGCTCATCAGCGGTTCCAACATTTGTGAATTTCTCTATAATGCCTTTTCCAATTTCATTTATATCAGCAGATCCGTTTTTTATGAAATCAAAAAATGGTTTTTGAAGTGCAGATAATGCAGCTGAGTCTTCTTCTTCTTCTGTTGACAGCTTGGCCTTAGCTTCACTATAACCTTTTCAAGCAATCAAACCCAATTCAGCTGTGGGTCCTCTAGCGCCTCTTGCAAAACTAATAACATTTCATGATGTCTCTCAGTTTTTATAATAATTTATTAATGTCTTAAGTGATGCTTTTTGATCAGCACTGCCTGTTAATGTATCAACCTTAGCTAAAGCTTGTGCTTTGGTTAATCCTTTAGTATCATCTGCTACCAAAATAGCCAGTTGTTCATCTCCTATAGCAGCAACTTGACCAATAGTTAGATCCAATGTTGTTGGACTATCATCACCACAAGCAATAACAACGGTCATGGGAGTAATAACTACTGTTATAGCACCTAATGCCAATAATGATTTTTTCATTTTATTTCTCGTTTCTGGGCTTGACCCCATGTTTATCTTCTTAGTACTTAAAAATAAGTCGATACAAAAATATTATTGTCTTTATTTACTTTAAATCTAAACATCGGTCTAATTTCGCATCAACTCGAATTTATTACTTCTAAAGGTAATAATAAAGATGAAATTCACAAAGACATCTTTCACCCGTTCAGTTACTTTTTCAAATAAAATCAGTGTTCCAACATTTGGTAACAATAACTTAATTTGATCAACATTACCAGCAAACTCGTTGTTGATCATTTTGATCATATCTTTAATCTCACTTCTTGTTAGAACTAGACCTTCAATCTTCACAATCATTTTCAAGACCTTATATTGTCTTCATGAAGACAAGACTTTAAAGTCTTGGATACTATAAAAGTTTCTTCCTAGCAGTCAATTGACTTTTTTAGAAAGATCTTTTACATTGATAACTTTTGCTTTTTTATTTAACAACATAAAATCATTATATCAAAAATACAAAAAAGTAAGGTGTTACCTTACTTTTTTCATATGGTAGTCCCAACAGGACTTGAACCTGTGACCAACCGGTTATGAGCCGGTTGCTCTAACCAACTGAGCTATGGGACCATGGTGCCTTGGCGGCATTAGCCAAATGGTGGCTCCAAAGAGAATCGAACTCTTGACCTCGCGGGTATGAACCGCGTGCTCTAACCAACTGAGCTACAGAGCCATAATGGTGGAGAGGATGGGGATCGAACCCACTACCCCCTGCGTGCAAGGCAGGTGCTCTAGCCAGGTGAGCTACCCCCCCAAATGGTGAAGAAGATAGGATTTGAACCTACGACCACTACGTCCCAAACGTAGCGCTCTACCAAGCTGAGCTACTTCTCCAAGTAATTTGCTAAAAAATTATATCAAAAAGTATCAAGAGTAAAGTATTTATTTGCTACACCTTCATTCCCATCCTTAATTACACAAGATTTTATCTCTTAAATTTATAGCTTCAATAGATATTTAGTTTTTAATAATTGGTGACAGTAATAACTATTAACAAATCGCTCTGTTCCTTTAGTATTCTTTGAGTTAATTTATTCACATATCAACCTTTTGTTCATACCATTTTAATTGGACAACATATTGTTTCTATGAATTATTTTGTCATGAATAATATGGATATAAAGCAAAGATTTTATCAATGATGAAATCTTTAGATAATTATTCTTGTTTATCATTAATTTTAAATTTAGTATGTTTTATGATGGCATTATTAAATTTAATTTGTTTTTTGTTTACTTCCCTTTGTTCTTTGTTTACTCCCCTTTGTTCTTTGTTTACTACCCTTTGTTCTTTCATAAATTCAAAGACAGCATCATTGAAAATACCCTGATTATCAATAAACACACTTGTCTTCTCCATAAAAGCTCTTACTTCTTTTTCAAATGTTGGACTCACAGGTCACCTCCTAGTCTTATATGGAATAATATAGATTCCATTATCTTTGCAAAATTTATTTGTCACATCATGAACTGACTTAAACCATAATCTAATGATTCCGCTTTTTAGTTCTCTAGCGATAATTTCCTTTTTATTGAGATGCTTTATCAATGCTAAGATCTTCTTTTCATTCATTAAGACATCGCTATAATTATACATTTGAAAATTATTTTTTCCAGATCCAATTTACATAATTTCATATTTGCTTTATTTTCAATCATATTTATAACCTTTCTAAGTGAGTAAAATATTTTTCTACTCACTTATATATGTAGTAAAAAAACATCAATTCTTAAAAAACTCTAAATATTTTACAAAAAGACTATAACTAGCGATAACTATTTATTAGTAAAAAACGATCCTCATTAGGATCTACGATAACTATATAATTATGTTATTAATTTCATAAAATTAAAAAATTTACCCAAAATAAAGTCATATACTTATCTTTTCCATTCAAGAGGAAGATGGTAAAGTCATAAACCATAATCAGATTGCAGACATTTTTTCACAATACCTCCTTAGTTTAGCAGTTGGTTGCCCTATCTTATTATCAGAAATTATACTTTATGATCATTTAATGGCATAACCGATTATTATTTCCACCACAAAATCAGAAAGATATTCTCTTGGGTGATAGCTGAACATATAAATATACATGTAAATAAAACATGTGAAATACAATATAATCTTTTTATGGCAAACAAGAGAAATTCACTTAATAATTTAAGTTTGGAAGAATTAAAAAAAGTGGCAGAACAATTTTCCATATATAAATATGATAATTTAAATAAAGAAGCGTTGATTGACCAAATACTTTTAGTATCAGGACATAAAATTAAAAAGGCAAAGCAGCCAAAACCAAAGATGATGACCACAGATATTATTAATCTAATAATAATGACTGCACTAATATCTGCATTATTTTTAATGACTATTTCAACATTTTTTACAAATACATATTTTAAAAATAAACTATTTGATACTTCCACAATTAATGGCAATGGTTATTTTGGGATTATATTAAATTTATTTGGGGTATTATGATCTGTTTATATTTATATATGATGATGAAAAAGAAGGGTGTTTTCTGCATGAATGTTTATCTTTATAATTTTAAATATCGGTTGATATATATATTTTATCATTAATTATGTTGACAATATGAATGCCATTAGACACCTTATATCAGTGTACGAGACAACAAGTAATACAAGTACATTATTTTTTAAAGAATTAAAACATAATTTTAATATATACCAAATCCTGTTCTGAATATGATCCGGAACAATATTTGCGTGTTTGCTAATATTCTTATCAGCATTTAGTTTTAAATATTTATATTATTGAAAAAGATAGTAAGAATTATTAATATATGATATAAATTAATAATGGTTATATTAATATTAATTGGTGTGTTTATAATTATTGTAGGAGTAATTGGTTTACTTATTGGTTTACTTATTTTTAATTCATCATATCTTCGTCCTGTGTGTTACAAATGTAAAAAACCGGTTTCTGCAATAGGAGATATATATTTTAAGGGAACAGGAAAAATAACTTCTCGAAGAAGTAAATGTTTGATACATCAAACACCCGGATATGATGTGCAAATAGATATAAGTGAAAAACATTATATTTGAATGAATAAAAATGTTTTAAATGATATAGAAAGAAAGAAACTGGAATCTCAAAAAAAATTCACAAAAGAAATTAAAATTGATAATCTTTTAACGAAAAAATGTATATTCAATTCAGAATCAAAAAAAATAGAATATAAAATAAATATTTTTAAAAATGAGAAGTGAGATTCGCACTATCAGTCTGGGATTTATATGATGCAATTAAAATCTACAAAGCAAATCTATGTAGGACAAAGCAAAAATGTGATCAAAAGACTAAAAGAGCATTTTCAAGAAAGTTCGTCGCATTTTAACTCTAAAAATAGTAAAAATAGATCAGATTACATTGTAAAAACACTCATAAATTGCTCTGTTGAAAAATTAAATTTTTTTGAGGTATATTTCATACAAAAGTATGGTTCCTTTGAAATTGGCTTTAACAAAAATAGAGGTAATATAAATAAATTGACAAACGAGGAAAAGCAGACCCTCAGATTGATTAATAATACATAAATAAATCTTCCACTTAATCCATCAATAACAAAGCAAAGTCATAAACCATAATCATAGCGCGGACATCATTTTCGCAATATTTTCTTAATTTTGTCACTTCTTGTTTTCACTTATTTTCACCAATAATCCCTAGTGCTCTTTCAATGGCTAAGTTCATGGCCATCATCCCATTTTGAACATCTAGTTCTTTATAAGGAACTATTACTCTTGGCAACTCGATATGATTTGCTGTAATATGTTTTTCAACATTCTTAATTGATGAACGAGCCTTTTGATCATGCAAGATAATTCCAGGTTCAGCATCTTTTTTGGAAATCACAAAGATGTCATAAAGATCAACTGTATGATTAATGATCCATTCATACATTGATCTCGCTGTTGCTGCTTGAGGATGATCTGCTTTATCCATGTATTTAACTATTTCTTTGATTCTAGTATTTTCATAAGTTTTGTTATAAACAACATAACAATCAACTTTATTGGCATAAACAGTTTTAACAACATCAAATAAGTCTTCAAGTGTTAAAGTCCTAGGATCAACTACTTTGTTTTCTTTTCTCACTTCCACATTATCGATGGTCTCAATGATTGAGACTTGAAAAGGGACTTGTGAATTAGGAGCAATATTGTCTAAAGGGGCAAATGGTAATGAATATCCTTCAAAATCATATCAAAGGACGTGTGTTGCTTGGATGATAGGATCAATTGTTTTACGTACTATTTCTTCATTATAAACACTAGCCTTCTTGGCTTTTTTGATATCATCTCATAAAGATGAATCAATGGTATCGTCATTAGCTAATGATTTCTTTTTAATCAAATTACCATTAACTCCCGCATAAGGATGTTTCAAAACTTCTAACAACTCAACCCATTGATTGTTATCACCAAAAGACGTTGTATCAAGCTCCAAGTTTTCAGAAAAGACTTTAGTATCTTTAGCTTCTTTAATTTTTTTAATAGCAAAATCAATATCTGGAAAAATTGTGTTTTTATCTACTTGTCTAGAAATTACCACAGGCAAAATAAGTTTAGCTTTTTCATTACCGTTTTTATCTATTTCTCCAGGGGCAAAACCGCCTTTTTGGGAATGAATTTTATTAACAGCAATTAAATCAATTTCATTTTTTTTATAATCTTTATCCACTGGTAAAAATAATTGATAATCATGAACGATATTATACTTTGCAGTGATGGAATAATTTCAAAAAGCTTTCATAAAATCAGCTCTTTTGGTTTTTTTGGAATATTTAATATCAACAATGATCTTTGATTTAGTATCATAAGCAAAAGGTTGAGCCACGGCTCCATCGTGTTCAAAGACCGGTCGTAAAATTAGTTTGCCTGAATCGAGATATTTTTTTGTTTCGATAATCTTATCTTCGACTGATTTAGCTGATAAAATAATTATTTCATTATCTTTAATAAGCTTATTCATAAGTCACTTATCAAATAAGCTATATGTTCTTGCCATAATTTGACTAGTTGGATCAATATCTAAAGAATCGGTTAAATCCTCAAAACTAAAACCTGTTGCTGATTCTTCAACATCGATAGCATCATCTAATTTATGCCAAATAAAAAATGGTTGAGCTGTTAAATATTTTCTAAATTGGGCATATTTAATATACTCATTACTCATGAGGAATTTTGCCTTGTTGTATTCATTTGTTTTGTAGTTCTAATCATTCATCAACATTTTTACATTGTAAATATTCAATTTGTTCTTTATCAAGAATGGGATCTCATTCTGGAGATATCCCAGACTTTGTATATTCATAATATCATGTCTTGATCTTTTTAATATCATCTTCTACTTGGTTATTATCGATTTTAAATTTTCATAATTTGGTTTTTCGCTGAACAATATCATAATCCTCAGGATGAGCATAATCTTCTTCTTCTAAGAAAGTTGCTACAATGACATATTCTTTTAATCCCATTAAATATGTATATAGTTGCGATTGTTTATGATAAGCAACAGGAATTCCCCATTTTTTTCATTTATCAAAGTTTTTAGCGCCCGTAGTTTTAACTTCTATAACAATTCCATCAGCCTCAAGTAATCCATCCGGTAGACCGCCCACAACATCGTCTTTGCCTTTGAAATAATCATAGTTATACTCTTTTGCAGGAAAACCTTTAACTGGTTTGCTTAATTTATTCGAGATTAAATCAAGTACTTTAGGCTCAATGGCGATCCCGGCATCAACATATTTGCGATCAAGAATTGGGACACCAACTCAAGACATACGGCAAAAAGCTTGGAATCTTGATTTGTAATTATCGACTAATAAAACATCACCAACTGATGATCCTCCAATTTTTTTAAATCCAAGCCCTAGCGAACCGCCTCATAGTCCTTTATTTAATAATTGGCCATGAAAATTATTCTTCAAGGTGATCTTTTTTGTCTCAGGATCAATTGTGTAGTGTTGTTCATTATAAAAGTGTCTCTTAATGCTCATAACAATATTATACATTCTATTATCTATGACACAAAAAATATAAAATAATTATTTATGGCAAAAATAGGTAATAAGTTTAAGAATACACTAGAATGATACCACCCTAAAACTGAAATATGATATTTCTTTATTTTGATTTTGTTTAAGAATACACAAGAATGATACCACCCCAAAACTTAGTAAATAGAAAATCGCAGATAAATTGAGTTTAAGAATACACAAGAATGATACCACCCCAAAACTTTGGAATTATTTCTATTTTGACGCCTAAGTTTAAGAATACACAAGAATGATACCACCCCAAAACAAACATCTCTAAGTCAAATATCATATTAGCGTTTAAGAATACACAAGAATGATACCACCCCAAAACGACATAGAACTCATTGGCAAGGCGTTCCCCGTTTAAGAATACACAAGAATGATACCACCCCAAAACCCTTGTACCATAATAGTTTGGAAATAATTTGTTTAAGAATACACAAGAATGATACCACCCCAAAACGCCAAAATCTTCAAGCCCATAATCACTAACGTTTAAGAATACACAAGAATGATACCACCCCAAAACCAAATGGAAGATGGAGCTAAAGGTTATGGAGTTTAAGAATACACAAGAATGATACCACCCCAAAACGCTATGGTATTTGCAATTAAGGTTGATCCGGTTTAAGAATACACAAGAATGATACCACCCCAAAACGCTATGGTATTTGCAATTAAGGTTGATCCGGTTTAAGAATACACAAGAATGATACCACCCCAAAACTGGTAAAGCATCAATTGTAATGTTTCAACTGTTTAAGAATACACAAGAATGATACCACCCCAAAACTTAATAGCCAATGGAATATTTTTTACATTAGTTTAAGAATACACAAGAATGATACCACCCCAAAACAACACATTGCGAAGATTTTATTAAAGAAACGTTTAAGAATACACAAGAATGATACCACCCCAAAACTTGCTTCAATCAATGGAGCTAATTGAGTTAGTTTAAGAATACACAAGAATGATACCACCCCAAAACGTTATGCACTTCTTTAAGGGGAAGCGGCGCGTTTAAGAATACACAAGAATGATACCACCCCAAAACTGGGCGAACTTTCAAACTTCCTGGGTTTGAGTTTAAGAATACACAAGAATGATACCACCCCAAAACTCATAATGTAGCGAGCGACGTACGATGCGGGTTTAAGAATACACAAGAATGATACCACCCCAAAACATTTGCTCCCAAGTTGAAAACTTAATAGGCGTTTAAGAATACACAAGAATGATACCACCCCAAAACTTGTAAATGAAATTGGAATAGTTCCTTTTTTGTTTAAGAATACACAAGAATGATACCACCCCAAAACCAAATGGAAGATGATTCTAAAGGTTATGGAGTTTAAGAATACACAAGAATGATACCACCCCAAAACTTGTTCCTAACAGATTACTATGGAACAGATGTTTAAGAATACACAAGAATGATACCACCCCAAAACTTAGGGCGTTTTCATTGCGTAGTACTATTCGTTTAAGAATACACAAGAATGATACCACCCCAAAACATGATTTGGAAGAAGATTTGGAAGAAGCTAGTTTAAGAATACACAAGAATGATACCACCCCAAAACGCGTGAGCGTTTAAAGCTTTTTGTATTTTTGTTTAAGAATACACAAGAATGATACCACCCCAAAACTTGCCGATGTCAATTATGAGGCCGCATCTGTTTAAGAATACACAAGAATGATACCACCCCAAAACTGGTTAAAATTACGGTTGAATGTAGACCTAGTTTAAGAATACACAAGAATGATACCACCCCAAAACCCATTATATGATCTCAATGGTTATATGACAGTTTAAGAATACACAAGAATGATACCACCCCAAAACTCTTTGTTGTAATTCAAAATCCATAATCAGTTTAAGAATACACAAGAATGATACCACCCCAAAACCCAAAACCGATAGACATTCCAGGAGTGCTAGTTTAAGAATACACAAGAATGATACCACCCCAAAACTGATTTCATATAGGTTTTATTCTTAGCTCTGTTTAAGAATACACAAGAATGATACCACCCCAAAACTGGGAGCGCTGAGGTAAAGTAATCTTTATAGTTTAAGAATACACAAGAATGATACCACCCCAAAACCCAAAACCGATAGACATTCCAGGAGTGCTAGTTTAAGAATACACAAGAATGATACCACCCCAAAACTTTCTAAATCTTTTCACTTCTTTTTTACTTGTTTAAGAATACACAAGAATGATACCACCCCAAAACCAAATGGAAGATGATTCTAAAGGTTATGGAGTTTAAGAATACACAAGAATGATACCACCCCAAAACTTGTTCCTAACAGATTACTATGGAACAGATGTTTAAGAATACACAAGAATGATACCACCCCAAAACATGATTTGGAAGAAGATTTGGAAGAAGATTTGGAAGAAGCTAGTTTAAGAATACACAAGAATGATACCACCCCAAAACTCTGGTAGTATAAAAGTCAGCGGCTAAACGGTTTAAGAATACACAAGAATGATACCACCCCAAAACTATCATTTTGATTGTAGAATAGTCGATAGCGTTTAAGAATACACAAGAATGATACCACCCCAAAACTCATTTCTTGCTCCTTTTTGGCAGTTCTATGTTTAAGAATACACAAGAATGATACCACCCCAAAACGGAACTTGTTCGTTCATTATCGGAGTATGAGTTTAAGAATACACAAGAATGATACCACCCCAAAACTGATTAAAATTCCTATTGAACGTCGACCTTGTTTAAGAATACACAAGAATGATACCACCCCAAAACTTTGTCGTTCAAGTTTTGCCAGCAAAATTTGTTTAAGAATACACAAGAATGATACCACCCCAAAACTTAAACCCTTTAAGTTCCCTAAACTTTTAGGTTTAAGAATACACAAGAATGATACCACCCCAAAACGGTATTTCCGGTTAATGAGTACGCGGATAAGTTTAAGAATACACAAGAATGATACCACCCCAAAACTTAATATATTGACATTTACCATTTTTAATAGTTTAAGAATACACAAGAATGATACCACCCCAAAACTAGCCAATTGCTATCCCTTCTGGTTGAGATGTTTAAGAATACACAAGAATGATACCACCCCAAAACTGAAAGTACCTAAGGGTGGATGAGGGAGTTGTTTAAGAATACACAAGAATGATACCACCCCAAAACATTCATTAGTTTAAATTGAGCGTCTTCAAAGTTTAAGAATACACAAGAATGATACCACCCCAAAACTAACGAATTCATTGATAATATGGAAGAACTGTTTAAGAATACACAAGAATGATACCACCCCAAAACGCAATATGGTCTGGCATTAATTCGCTATGAGTTTAAGAATACACAAGAATGATACCACCCCAAAACTCGAACACCAATACAATTTATCACAAGAGGGTTTAAGAATACACAAGAATGATACCACCCCAAAACTCATTGTAATCTCAAATGACATTTTCGGCAGTTTAAGAATACACAAGAATGATACCACCCCAAAACTTTGTAATTCCAGCCATTTTACCTCCTTGTGTTTAAGAATACACAAGAATGATACCACCCCAAAACTCAATTGGTGTTTTATCTTCAGCTAATTTTGTTTAAGAATACACAAGAATGATACCACCCCAAAACTCTAACCGGAGATACCTCAGGCGGTTTTACGTTTAAGAATACACAAGAATGATACCACCCCAAAACTGTTTGAATTGAATAAATGCATATCCAGTTGTTTAAGAATACACAAGAATGATACCACCCCAAAACTGGAATTGTTTAACTCTTCCATACATATATGTTTAAGAATACACAAGAATGATACCACCCCAAAACAAAATCCATTTAGTACTCACAATTTAGATTGTTTAAGAATACACAAGAATGATACCACCCCAAAACAAATCTTCTTCTCATTCTTTATCAAATGCTGTTTAAGAATACACAAGAATGATACCACCCCAAAACTCGCAAATACCAATTATGAGAGCTCAGCGTGTTTAAGAATACACAAGAATGATACCACCCCAAAACTGTTTTTCTAGGCATTTTTGCCCTCCTTTTGTTTAAGAATACACAAGAATGATACCACCCCAAAACTTATCAATTCTTTTAAATCGCCTATTTCTTGTTTAAGAATACACAAGAATGATACCACCCCAAAACGTCCCGGAACCATTCATTTCATATTAGCGCGTTTAAGAATACACAAGAATGATACCACCCCAAAACTTTTAAAATTTCGTCAATATCTTTGGTATTGTTTAAGAATACACAAGAATGATACCACCCCAAAACTAGCCAATTGCTATCCCTTCTTGTTGAGATGTTTAAGAATACACAAGAATGATACCACCCCAAAACTTTGATGAAATATTCAAAGAAGTTGAAAAAGGTTTAAGAATACACAAGAATGATACCACCCCAAAACAGATGATATGAATTTTTGTACCTTTATTTAGTTTAAGAATACACAAGAATGATACCACCCCAAAACTTTTTTGGTAATCCAGTTTTCATGGATCACGTTTAAGAATACACAAGAATGATACCACCCCAAAACTTGCTAATATCTGTTATATCCTTCTTATCAGTTTAAGAATACACAAGAATGATACCACCCCAAAACAGATGATATGTATTTTTGTGCCTTTTGTCAGTTTAAGAATACACAAGAATGATACCACCCCAAAACTATTGGAAATCAAATTAGATTTTTGAATTAGTTTAAGAATACACAAGAATGATACCACCCCAAAACAAGTTAAACGTTCGAAAGTTTGACCCGGAAGTTTAAGAATACACAAGAATGATACCACCCCAAAACTCATTGTAATCTCAGATGACATTTTCATTTGTTTAAGAATACACAAGAATGATACCACCCCAAAACATATATATATGCCTCCAATATTCCAGGCTTGTTTAAGAATACACAAGAATGATACCACCCCAAAAACAGCTCCAGAAGATGCTCGTGAAGTAGAAGTGTTTAAGAATACACAAGAATGATACCACCCCAAAACAATACAGAATATATTGATCATATCATATCAGTTTAAGAATACACAAGAATGATACCACCCCAAAACTTGTTTCAATCAATGGAAGTAATTGAGTTAGTTTAAGAATACACAAGAATGATACCACCCCAAAACTTGTTTCGATTAATGGAAGCAATTGAGTTAGTTTAAGAATACACAAGAATGATACCACCCCAAAACTAATGATAAAGTTTTATTTGCAGGATTGAGTTTAAGAATACACAAGAATGATACCACCCCAAAACCTGGATGCGTAAATTTCTTTACGATAGATAGTTTAAGAATACACAAGAATGATACCACCCCAAAACCTATCTGAGCCACGAGGTGAAATATAAGCAAGTTTAAGAATACACAAGAATGATACCACCCCAAAACGTGATTCGATGAACTGTCCAAAAAAGATGTGTTTAAGAATACACAAGAATGATACCACCCCAAAACAGTGGAACCTATCAAACCACATCCAAATTTGTTTAAGAATACACAAGAATGATACCACCCCAAAACCTGCCGGCACTAGTGAGTTTATCTGAAACTAGTTTAAGAATACACAAGAATGATACCACCCCAAAACCTGCTTTGCATTTTTCAATAAATGCCTCTCGTTTAAGAATACACAAGAATGATACCACCCCAAAACAATACAAAAACAATTATTTTCTCACTCTCAGTTTAAGAATACACAAGAATGATACCACCCCAAAACTTAATGCATTTTCATTGCGTAAAACAATTCGTTTAAGAATACACAAGAATGATACCACCCCAAAACGGTATAATAATTATATGGCAGACAAGAATAGTTTAAGAATACACAAGAATGATACCACCCCAAAACTATTCCAGTAAACAATCTTTGGAAGGTTGAGTTTAAGAATACACAAGAATGATACCACCCCAAAACTACCTTTAATGGTAGAAGAAGTATTACCCGGTTTAAGAATACACAAGAATGATACCACCCCAAAACAATACAATCCGTCTCAACCTTCGGTATCTGGTTTAAGAATACACAAGAATGATACCACCCCAAAACATACTATCACTAACTAAGCTAATAAGATTAGTTTAAGAATACACAAGAATGATACCACCCCAAAACTCATTTAAAACTCCATTTAAGCTTAATTTAGTTTAAGAATACACAAGAATGATACCACCCCAAAACCGCTGTTTCTTTGATAAATGTACTGCCAAGGTTTAAGAATACACAAGAATGATACCACCCCAAAACGATTAGACGTTTTAGATTTATTAGATCGAAGTTTAAGAATACACAAGAATGATACCACCCCAAAACTAGTAAAGACCCTGGAATTGCGAAGGATAAGTTTAAGAATACACAAGAATGATACCACCCCAAAACTCACCTGCTGGAAACTCTGCCTCCTCTTCAGTTTAAGAATACACAAGAATGATACCACCCCAAAACATGTTTCTTCCTTATCTCATTTGTAAAAATGTTTAAGAATACACAAGAATGATACCACCCCAAAACCAAGTAAGGCCGCTATTCTATCTATTGCTGGTTTAAGAATACACAAGAATGATACCACCCCAAAACTTAATGCGTTTTCATTGCGTAAAACAATTCGTTTAAGAATACACAAGAATGATACCACCCCAAAACATTTACTATCTAATTCTTCCTTCTTCTCTTGTTTAAGAATACACAAGAATGATACCACCCCAAAACGAAAAGGAATGTAAACATGTGCAAGACAAATGGTTTAAGAATACACAAGAATGATACCACCCCAAAACCGATTGGAAATCAAATTTGATTTTTGAATTAGTTTAAGAATACACAAGAATGATACCACCCCAAAACATATATATATATATACTATTAGGTCTTGGAGTTTAAGAATACACAAGAATGATACCACCCCAAAACTGCCCTTTCAGCTATTCCCATTCATTGTAAGTTTAAGAATACACAAGAATGATACCACCCCAAAACCAACTTCGCCCTTAGGGTTATAAAAAATGGGTTTAAGAATACACAAGAATGATACCACCCCAAAACGTAATAGATGATGTTTTTTCTGTCATTTTTGTTTAAGAATACACAAGAATGATACCACCCCAAAACTCCCCAGATAAATAAGTATAACCGCAACCAGTTTAAGAATACACAAGAATGATACCACCCCAAAACGGGCTTTTTCATTCATAGATCTATATATTTGTTTAAGAATACACAAGAATGATACCACCCCAAAACTGGATGGGACTGATTATGGAATAATCCCAGGTTTAAGAATACACAAGAATGATACCACCCCAAAACATAACTCGCTCAATGTTTTTATCATTTGCTGTTTAAGAATACACAAGAATGATACCACCCCAAAACTAGAAATGCCGCGGCGCCAGATACAATTTAGTTTAAGAATACACAAGAATGATACCACCCCAAAACCATTATCATATTTTTTAACTATAATATTTAGTTTAAGAATACACAAGAATGATACCACCCCAAAACAATACTGTCATTAGGTTTATTTTGTTGCCAGTTTAAGAATACACAAGAATGATACCACCCCAAAACCTGAATAGGTAGAAGAGATTTAAAAAAAGGGTTTAAGAATACACAAGAATGATACCACCCCAAAACTATAATTGTGTGTGATATATGAACTATTTTGTTTAAGAATACACAAGAATGATACCACCCCAAAACAATACTACACCTAATGAAAGAGGTATTTCAGTTTAAGAATACACAAGAATGATACCACCCCAAAACTAAAAGCTCACATTTGGGCCTCGTGTTTAAGTTTAAGAATACACAAGAATGATACCACCCCAAAACAAGAAAGAATTCGATTATTTAAATACAGAAGTTTAAGAATACACAAGAATGATACCACCCCAAAACTCTTCTTCTAATCATATTTAAATCCCTTCTGTTTAAGAATACACAAGAATGATACCACCCCAAAACCCAATTAATTATGATTCAAATGATTTATTTGTTTAAGAATACACAAGAATGATACCACCCCAAAACTATATATTACAAATTCATTTAAAGCCAAACGTTTAAGAATACACAAGAATGATACCACCCCAAAACTGGGTGTCAACACCAAAGGCCGCTTTTATTGTTTAAGAATACACAAGAATGATACCACCCCAAAACTAACAAGCTGTAAGCTATCTATATCTGCCAGTTTAAGAATACACAAGAATGATACCACCCCAAAACATTTGTCGATTGATAAAGATCTTAAAATTCGTTTAAGAATACACAAGAATGATACCACCCCAAAACTTTGTACTATAATGGACTTGCTTAGATGTAGTTTAAGAATACACAAGAATGATACCACCCCAAAACTTTTGGCGTCTTAATCTAACACAATAAAATGTTTAAGAATACACAAGAATGATACCACCCCAAAACGGGACCCGGTGGTAATTTGTGGTATAATATGTTTAAGAATACACAAGAATGATACCACCCCAAAACTCGACGGAACGGATTACGGAGTAATTCCAGGTTTAAGAATACACAAGAATGATACCACCCCAAAACCCGCCTTGACTAATTCTATTGACAATTTGAGGTTTAAGAATACACAAGAATGATACCACCCCAAAACTGGCCTAAATAGGCCAGTTGTCATATTTGGGTTTAAGAATACACAAGAATGATACCACCCCAAAACTCATTTAATCCATTTAATCAATTTATTACTGTTTAAGAATACACAAGAATGATACCACCCCAAAACTTAGCTTTGGAAAAAGCTGGATTTGATAGAGTTTAAGAATACACAAGAATGATACCACCCCAAAACTAAATTTGTTATTTTGTCATTCAATCGCGCGTTTAAGAATACACAAGAATGATACCACCCCAAAACCTATTTGTTGAAGATATCACATTTTTGCTAGTTTAAGAATACACAAGAATGATACCACCCCAAAACCATTTGACATTTGAGCATTCATTTTTTTAAGTTTAAGAATACACAAGAATGATACCACCCCAAAACCATTAGTTATGGTCTATCATTCCAGGCGTTGTTTAAGAATACACAAGAATGATACCACCCCAAAACAAGTTTGATTTAGCAAAAGATATTAAGATTGTTTAAGAATACACAAGAATGATACCACCCCAAAACCTACCTTCTTTTTTTCTTTACTAATCTGTCGTTTAAGAATACACAAGAATGATACCACCCCAAAACCACCATTAACTGCGGAACAAATTGAAGCAAGTTTAAGAATACACAAGAATGATACCACCCCAAAACTCACCTGATAAATAAGTGTAGCCGCAACCAGTTTAAGAATACACAAGAATGATACCACCCCAAAACAAGAATAATGATAATCTAATTGGTAAATCAGTTTAAGAATACACAAGAATGATACCACCCCAAAACCTTCAAAAATATTATAACACATTATTTTACGTTTAAGAATACACAAGAATGATACCACCCCAAAACATTGAAGGTAAAGTTGATATTTCTGGAAACGTTTAAGAATACACAAGAATGATACCACCCCAAAACTTAGGGAATTTTCATTGCGTAGAACTATTCGTTTAAGAATACACAAGAATGATACCACCCCAAAACAAGCTCTTAATCTTATCTTCTACTAACTTAGTTTAAGAATACACAAGAATGATACCACCCCAAAACCAGCTTTGCATTTTTCAATAAATGCTTCTCGTTTAAGAATACACAAGAATGATACCACCCCAAAACGGGGTTGATTCATCTGAAACTAAAAAACCGGTTTAAGAATACACAAGAATGATACCACCCCAAAACCTCAAATAGCAAAAATAATTTTTATTTTTCTTAAATTTCACTTTTTTGAATAATAAAACCAAGAATATCTAATTTAAAAATTTTAAAGTCAATTAAAGATGATAATGTAATATAGTTTTGATTTTCACTATTGCTTTTATTCATGGATAAATTTTTTAGTTCTATTCTATTGGTCGCATGGTGATGTCCACACACTCAATATCAATCAACATCATTGGAAATAACATCGCCATAATCTAGAACACTAAAGTTATTTGGATCTTTAACATTTTTTCGTTCTAGTCATTTGAATAATTTTTGAGAGTCTATTATTATTTTATTATTTATAATTTTAGCGTTGGTAGCATTAATTGGAATAACTTTCTTGTTATTTTTAACATCTTTATAGATCCTGATTTCAAATCAATTCATACTTTCATAAAATGATTTGTTGGCATTATTAGGTAACATTATGATTTCATCAACATTTTTTGATGGACCTAATAATCTTAATTTTTTAGGGAAATTTAAATAATTCAACTTACCAAATGACAGCCCTGTTTTTTTAGCTTCTTCATAAGCGGAAATAAAAGGTTGCTTTTCATTTTGATAAGAGAAAAATATTTTTTTTAAATCATAATACAATGTTTTTTCTTTATTTTTAGCTTGTTGATAAATATCATCATAAATGAATAAGCTTTTACTTTTTTTATCATAATCTTTATGCTCTTCATCAAAATAAGGAGCATAATCAGAAGATTTTTTGTTTTTATCAAAAAGATTAATGGTTTTAATCTTTTTTAAAATGGTTGCTTCCTTATTTTTTTTATCTTTTTCTACTACAATTTTGGATGAATAAACTGTTTCATCAAATAATGCAAATGATCTTCTTCTTTGTTTCATTCTTGAAAATTTCATTTTCGACATTTTATTATTTAATTCTTCAGCTCCACAGCTAATAGAACTGATAAGCGAAGCATATTCTGTATTTATGAGTGCATCCTTTTTGTCTAATTTTAAATTATCGTATTTATTATTTTTTTGAAATTTATTGGGCGAGGATAAAATTTTTTCAATCATTTTATTTTCCCGATAATTTTTATTTAAAATTGTAATTAAATAAGCGTCTTCCGCATGATGGCCATGTCATAATCTTTCTTTGGTAATTTTTCCTTCTTTGTTAGTAGTCATAGCATCTGCTCCATCTGGTCTTTTTAACTCATAATTACTTTTAAAAATAGTTTGCCTAGCAAATGAGGTCATCTTGCCATTAATTGTTTTTACTTTAAAATCAAGATTATTATCATCTTTATAAGAATTTAAGTATTTTAAAAACTCTTTTGTAGTGTATCTAGTATCAACTAAATTCCTAGCAATAAAACCAATTTGATTTTCAGGTCTAGTCATATCAAGTGTTGTAGTGAGAAAATTAAATTTTTGTTTAGAAAGAAATGATTTATCTTCACCCCTTGTTAGATACCATTTGTTTCATAATGATTTTAATTGTTCAAATTTTTCATTATTATTAATATATTTGATTGGTGTTAAATTATTTTTACGGGCATTGTGTTGATTTTTTGTCAAAACTTTATTTTCTCTTGAGTTATCAAATGATTGTGATCTAGGAATAATATGATCCACATCATATGAATGAGGATTCTTTTTAAGGTGTTCTAGCTTAATATCTATTCCATCATAAACATCCTTGCCCATTTGTTGTTTCCAAAATCATATTTTTTCTCTTAATCTTGAATTACCACCAGATGAAGGAATATTTTTATCACTATTTATATATCCTGCAATCTCTTTATTATTTGCTTCCCGGAACTTTTGTCTTTGGGTTTCATTTTCTCTTGCTTGTTTATTTTTTGTTTCTCTTGCCATTTCAACAACAATATTTTGAATCTTATAATCATTTTCTTGGCATTTGACCACTAGAGCATTCAATACTTTAATTGTTTGTCGCAACGATCTTTTGACTGTTGGTGTAGCCACTAAGTTATGTAACCATGCATTTAAATCCGTTTTTGGGGCATTTTCACTATCAGGTTGGTGATACTTATAAATATATTGTTGCTGATTGATAGATTCAATAACAAGTGTTTGCAACATTGATCTCATCGCTTTGTATGAAAAAGAGTGCCTCTGAGACATATTTTCTTTAATTTTAGAAACGTTATCAATTTTGGATTTATCAATTTTATATTCTTTAAAAATATTTTTAAATTCTTCTTTTCTTTTTTCAATTGTTTTAGTATTAGACAATACATCAGCTATTGAATCAAAACGATTATCTTTCAAAAAATCCTCTAATACAAATTTTAAATTTTTTGTTTCAAATAATAGAGCTTTAGATATTAAATGAAATGAAACCAAAGAGGTAATTAAATTTTTCCCTGACTTATCAATTCTAAAACCTTCTATATCATCAATACTAACATTTAAAGTTTCGGATATATATTTCATAATCTTATTTAAATTGGATTTTGTCGCAAATGAAAAATCAATGCATTTTCTAATGACTTCTTCGTTTAAGTTTGAACCATTTACTCTTAAATTAACTAAATCATTAATTAAATTGAACAATTCTGAAGTCGGAGCTTTTTTTGGGGCTCTATTTTCATCTGGATATAAAGAACATTTCCCAATAGTTTTACTTCAAATAGGAATAGTAGGCTTAGATCTATTTAATTTTGAATCCCAAACGTAATTTTCTTTGCCTACTCCATACTTTGTATTCGTTTTATAATTACCAGGACCATCTTCGAAACTCCTTTGTCTAGTGAAAAAAGATAAAAATTTCTTTTTAAATGATTCACCTAATTTTTGGTGTAGGAATATTTGATCAATCTCTTTTAAATAATCATCCTGATGAAACCTTCTATTAAATTCACCATTTAAGTAACCATTTTCTTTGAAATAATTAATTTGTTGGGTAATTGGAAAAATATCTTTTTCATTGATAGCAATATCTTCTTCATTTTCATCTGCAACCGTATATTTAAACCCTCGATGCAATATATATCAATACAATACTTTTATTAGTGAATTTTTATCTAGTTTTTCTTGTAAGCCCTTGTTTCTAAAGTAAAAAACCGATGATAAATTCTTTAAAGAAGAATCGTCTCATTGCACTTTATTTTCAATATTTATATAATTATGAAGAAAATTGCTAACAAAAAAATCTTTATTATCCAGTTTTATATCGGAAACATATTTAGACTTAATAAGTCATTTAATGAAATCCCTTTTTAATGTATACCTTCTATTCACCTGTCTTCTTGCTGATCTAGATTCCCTTCTTTTCTCGTTTAAAAGTTTACTATCTTTAGGGTTATCAACTGTGCTAAAAAGTCTTGATCCATGTAAAATTATTTTAGATGTTTGGGAGTCAACTAATGCTCATCCCACTGAAGAAATACCAATATCAAATCCTATATCTATGTTTTTCATATGTCTCCTATGTTAATCATTATAATTGATTTAATGTCTTTTGAATAATAAAAGTATTAAATGTCTTTTTTTGTAATAAAAAATCATCAATATCTTGTTTTGATAAAACCATTCTTGTTTTTAACTCTAATCATGATTTAAATTTATCTGCATCAATTATTTCTATCACTTCTGCATCATTATCAATGATTAACCTTTCAATTGTTTTTCATTTTATCAAACTTAAATTGCTGGATAATAAAAATATGTCAATCATGGACCTTTCTAAGTCAAGGTCGATTCCTGGGAAACCAGTAATTAATATTCTCATTTTTTTATTAGATGTTTTTGTTAAAATAAGTAATAACTTTTCCACATCCATTAAATTTATATATCTATCTTCAAATTTAAAAATATCTTTCATCAATTTGTTTTTATTAATATCAATATCTAGCACATCGGTAAGTTCATTATTTTTCATCATAAAAGCATTAATTTTGTCCACATCCATTAATTCATCTATCATTATATAAATTTCATCAATATAATGCTTGGAAAAAGCATTGTTACTGGCAAAACTAAATACATCACTAACTTTAGTCATGGGAGTGATAATCAAATCAAAAAAATCACTTTTTGAGCCACAAATTCATTTAAATATATCATTGGTATATAGCAATTTATTACCGAAATCATTAATTAGTTTCATAATCAATAATAACTCGTTTTGATGCGTTATTAATACTTTCATTTAATCTTTTACTACCTCTTAAAAAAATCGAATTCATATATTGCCTTTCAGATATTAATATCATTCTGATATTACCTTTAGATGGTAATACCTTTTTTAAATAATTTTCTTCTTGTTTAGCTAAAGAGGGAAAATTTAATATTTTATAGTACACAGAAAATTGAAGCATAATATATCCTCTTCTAATTAAACCATTTCTAAATTTAGTATATTCTTTTCTTGATGATTCATCAGTCATATTTAGATCATACATAACTAGCAATCTCATAATTCTATCCATTCGATCATTCTCCCTTGCACTAAATTATTTACATACATTTTCATAGCATTAGCTAGATAATGTTTTTTGCCTTTAATTTTGACCTTGTGTTGATATAGATCCAATAATAAATTTCTAGCCGAAAAATCAAATGATTCTTTTGCCCTTAATTCATAAACAACTTTATCTACCAATGGTCTAAAAGGCTCCATTAAATCTGAAGCTAAGGCAAAAAAATTACTAAATGATTTATGGAAAATGCTTATTCTAGTATCTAAACCCGATGAAATAATGGACTTGATCATTAAGGCCCTGATGATGGAATAACCATAATTGAGCATCGAGTTAATAATTGTATATTTATTCATATCCATATTCTTTTGTCTATAAAAATTTTTGCCAAATAAAGAATGCCAGTAAATTTTTGAAGCATGCCCTTCTCTATTAGAAATATCAAATGATTTGATTTCTTGTGTTAAAACTTCCATATCTTGAATATATTCATTATTACCAGTTTTATTTAAAAGACTAATCTGGTTTGTTATTTTATTTTTGACTATATTTTTCCACAAGGCATTTTTATATAGATTAGTTCATGATATTTGTTTTTCAATGATTTTTAAACTCATATGATTACCTTTGACAGGGATAGTGTAACTAGCCGGTTCTCTTTTCCCATCCATGAATACAATTGAGACATTTGAATTAGTTAAAGCATTAAGTAATTTAATAGAAATAGTTGCTCTATCATTGTTAAATATCAAAAGGTCAATATCATTCATGTTTATTAATATTTTTTCTTTAATTCTCTTTATAAATAAATTATTCAAATATAATGAAATATACTCATCAGTATTAATTTCAACGATTTTTCATCCCATAAATAATTCCTTTCATTTGTGATAAAAAAAACATCCCAAGGATGTACGGCATAAAGCCTTATCTTGAGGATGTATCATTCTTGTGTATTCTTGCTAACACTTGTGTATTCTTATTAACAATGTTAGCAAATATTATTATATACCTTTTTGCAAAAAGTGAAACAAATTATTTTCAATGTTCTGTCCACACCTAAGTGTACCTAAAAATTTCATTATAAAAGGCCACTTGCCTTACAATTGGTTTGAAGACTAATTAGAAAGAAAAGGGACACTAGAAAATAAGCATAGAATCATAAGAAAATTAATCCCTAAGGGAAAAAATTTAAATAAATATATAAATAAAGATTTATTAATCCTAAATAAATTTGTCAATAACTACTACTCAAAAACATTTAATAGAATATAATGAAGCAGAACCAATAAAGGCATTGAAAGACTTTTTTTCATTACTGAAAATTAGGTCCACTTACCCCCCTGGACAAAACACACTACGCAAAAATGCTATAATTTAGATAAAGAGGTATTAAATGAAAAAGACATGAAAATTACTTTTAAGATTAGGATCGATGGTGGCCATGATTACCCCCATAACAGTTGCAATATCTTGTGGCAGTAAAGCCATCCCATCAAAGGAGCAACAAAGAAACATATTTTTAAAGCAAAAAGATAATATTTTATGAAAAGAAACCTTATCAAAACAGGATATTGAAGAAGAAGATAGGGAATTGGCTTTAAAATATCAACAATATACTGTTGCTAAAGCTTTAGATTTGTATGATCCAGAATCATATCAAAATGATGATAGCTCATATAATAAGGTTTTGTTGTTTTTAGATGGTGGACCTCGATTTTTCTTGGATCCAACCACACTCGATGAAAAAGGTAGTGAACTTTTACCTGGATATACCTCTGAAAATGACCATATTTTAAGTAGTGAAGCGACTCGTTCTGGTGTAAGAGATAATTTTATATTCGCAAATATCCAAAAATATGTTCATTTATCTGCTATTAATGAAACCGAATCTAGTATTAAAGAAACAAAATATAAAAATATTAAACCAAGATTATATAACTTTATAGAATCACAAAATTATTTAACAAATGACGCCTTTACCAGAGTTTATAGCTATCAACATATGCTGGATGCTCAAAAAATGACTTTAATTAATTTGCACAAGGCAATAAAAAGTTTTAAAGATAATGGGAAAAAAGTCTATCTCTGAGGTTCATCTTTTGGAGCGATGACTCTTTATGGATATTTAGCAAGATACGGTAATGACTCAGATGGAATGATCGCTTTTGGTGGACCTATTAATTATGGGTCATTTATGTACTCACCAAATAGTCCACAAAAGTCCATTAAAAACATTAAAAAGAATCTTAGTACTGAAAACATCTATAAATTACCACATTGAAATGATGGTGCTAAAGAACTAATACTTGAACATGAAGTTCGTGAAGCAAAATTAAAACAAATGAAAAACTTTGTAATAGCAAATAGAATAACGCTTTTGAGAGCAACAAATAATCTTTCTAATACTGAAACAATCGCCAAATTGAAGTTGGACAATAAAGTAACTATTAGTTATGGTGATGATGATTGATTCTTCTCAAAATCAACGATTTTTCCTGAATATAAAGCTTTTTATGAATACATTCAAGATTGAACATGAAGTAATATGGAAAAATCTGGCGCAAATATTCTTGTTCTGAAAGGTGCAAGACATACATCGCAATTTATTTATGGGATGTTGAGCCAATATTTAGTTACCCAAATGATTTTAGATGATAAAGTATCGAATATTGATACATTTGAAAAATATATGGACTTCAAACAAAAATACGATAACCTTAGTTATTAAATCAAACTTAGAGAAATTTATCTAATTTTGGATTATTAATCATATGTTATGAAAATATCTATGTAGTTATTTATGTGTTTGGATTAAAATATAATTGTTCATATAATATCAATAAGGAGCCTGCATGAAATACAACACAAAAGTGGTCATTGGCACCCAATGGGGCGATGAAGGCAAAGGAAAGGTTTCAGATTATTTGGCACAGTCTGCAGATATAGTTGTTAGATACCAAGGTGGAAATAATGCTGGTCATTCTATTGAATTTAGTGGAAAGCGTTATGGTCTTAACCATATTCCCTCGGGGATATTTAATCCCAAAACAACTAATGTTATGGCTCAAGGGATGGTGATTAATCCCAAAATGCTTTTAGATGAAATAACTAGATTAGAAAATGGTGGTGTTACTAATTATAAATTAATCATCTCTGATCGTGCTCATGTCATTCTTCCTTATCATCTTGATATTGATGCTCAACTAGAAAAAATTAAAGCAACAGCAGATGTAACTAAAATGATTGGGACCACAAAAAAAGGAATTGGTCCCGCTTATGAAGATAAATTTGGTAGAGTCGGAATCCGTATGGGTGAATTTATTGATCCAGAATTATTTAAAGAAAAACTGCAAGATGCTTTGCTAATTAAAAACAAAATCTTGAAAGGATTAGGATTAAAAACATATGAAGCAGACACCATTTTTAATGAATATGTGGAATATGCCAAAATAATTGCCCCAATGGTAACTGAAACTGGTTCTTTTTTAGCTAAGGAATTAGAAAAAGGTCAATCGGCTGTTTTTGAAGGTGCCCAAGGCATTATGCTTTGCATTGAAAACGGAACTTACCCTTATGTAACTTCTTCTTCTCCAACTGCATCAGCCATCCCTCTTGGAACAGGCCTTAATCATAACTACATAAATGTAGTCACTGGAATTGTGAAGGCTTACACCACCCGTGTGGGCCAAGGAGCTTTGCCAACTGAGATTGAATTAACAGACCCAAAGATAGCTCAACACCTCAGAACCAAAGGCAATGAATTCGGAACAGTCACTGGTCGCCCCAGAAGAGTTGGTTGATTAGATACCGTGGTTTTAAAACATGCGGTGCGAGTTTCAGGTATTAGCGATTTTACTATTACATTATTAGATGTTTTAGATGAACTAGAAACAATTAAAATATGCTATCAATATGAACTTGATGGAAAAATAATTGATTACATCCCAGCAACTAACAAAGCCTTTGTAAGATGCAAACCTATATATTTAGAAATGCCTGGATGACAGCAAGATACTACTAGAACAAAATCTTTTAATGATTTACCAATGGAAGCAAGAGCTTTCTTAAATAAAATTGAGGAATTAACGTCTGTCCAAGTTACTAGATTTTCCGTTGGGCCAGATAGAAACCAAACTATCACAATAAAATAGCATATAATAATCTTAATGTTATAGGTCCTTTTTAGTGAATAATATCACCTTAGTTCTTCGGAATGCAGTTAACTCCTCTAAAGGGAGTTTTTATATAGAATAATCTTATGAAAAAACATCATTTAAGATTAGAAAAAGTTTACCATATCGTCCTGATCCCATATCTCCCTTTATAACAAAAAGAACGTTAACTAGTTTGTCACTATAAAAACAATTTTGCTGTTACATATTGACTCATCTAAAAAATTATTTTATATCAAATATATATAATTCGTTGTTATAATTTCATTAGTTATGATTGATAGATATTCCACACCTGAAATGAAAGAAATATGAAATGATAAAGCTATGTTTGAATCATGGTTGCTTGTTGAAATCTACAGCATTGAGGCTTATGCCAAACATAATACCCAAATCACTCTTAGAGATATTGCTAACTTGTGAAAAAATGCTAAAGTTGATGTTCAGAGAATCAAAGAAATTGAAAAAGAAACAAAGCATGATGTCATTGCTTTCACAAGACAAATTTCTGAAACGTTAGGCGATGAAAAAAAATGATTTCATTATGGATTAACTTCTACTGATGTTGTTGATACTGCACAGTCAATTAGATTAATGAAAGCAAATGACCTTATTAAAAAAGAATTAAAACAATTTTGCACAACATTAAAGAATTTAGCTAAAAAACACAAATATACTTACCAAATTGGACGGACACATGGAGTGCATGCTGAAGTCACAACCTTTGGTTATAAAGTTGCCCTTTGATATGATGAATTCACAAGACATATAAAAAGATTTGATGAAGCTTGTCAAGAAATTCAAATTGCTAAAATTTCAGGTGCTGTTGGTAACTATGCCAACATACCTTTGGATGTTCAAGATTATGTCGCTAAAAAATTGTATTTAGCTTCATCTAAAATTTCCAGCCAAACGCTGCAACGTGATCGCCATGCACAATATATTTTTTCCCTAGCATCAATTGCAACATCGATGGATAAAATTGCTACTGAAATTAGACACTTGCAAAGGACCGAAGTTCGGGAAGTTCAAGAAGGTTTTGCCAAAAATCAAAAGGGATCATCAGCAATGCCTCATAAAAAAAATCCGATTGTCTCAGAAAATATTTCAGGCTTATCAAGAGTAATGAGGTCGCATGTTCAAGTTGCATTAGAAAATGTGGCGCTGTGGCATGAAAGAGATATATCACATTCCTCAACTGAAAGAGTTATTATTCCTGACTCAACAACTATGTTGCATTACATGTTAAAAAGGTTTGATAAGGTATTGCAAAATTTAGTTGTTTCTCCGGAAAATATGATGAAAAATATTGAATTAACTAATGGTGTTATTTTTTCCCAAAGAGTAATGCTGAAAGTAATTGATGTGAACAACTGATCAAGAGAAAAATCATATGATGTAATCCAGCCAATAGCAATGAAGGCATTTAATGAAGGAATATCATTTAAACAATTATTAATTGAAAATAATATTATGTCAGAGCAAAATATTGGATCATGTTTTAGTCTTGATTATTATTCCCGAAACATTGATGCCGTATTTAAAAGACTTAAGATTGGGATTTAATTGTACTATCTTTTATGATAATTGTTCATTAGCTTGATTAATTGTAGCATCATAATTATCACATGCTTTTGTAACTAAATCGGTTTGATCTTTTATGGCAACTATCAACTAATCTTGATCTCCTACTCTTAAAATTTTGTCAGATGCATTATTGACTGCATTTTTATATTAATTTTTTTTAGTTGTATCAATTGCATCTTGTGATGTATGAGTTGCAGTTTTTGCTCCTACGGTAATTAATTGTGGGAAAAATATGCGTGTCCCCTCATTAAATTCTAAAGAAATTCAATAAGCATTCTCCCCTACTTTGTCCTTATTCATAATATTTATAAATAAATGGGATACCGCTGAACCTTTGACCATCACGACAAAATCAAGGCCTGCTTTTATCATTTGTTTGGTGGATTTGAATTCGTGGATTCCATCATATAGTCCGTCAAGTTGGACGGAAGATGATGTTGCATATTTTGCAAAAGCAAAAGCTGAATCAGTTCTAACTGCAAGATTTGAATGAGCATTAAGAGCCTTATGAACTGATGGGGTTGTGGCAATTGCAATATCTGCATTATCAATGCCTCCTTGAATGACTCCATCTGCACATTTCATAATTCTCATTACAGCATCATCAATGAGTTTTTTAATTTTTGCTCCTTGTTCTGCAAGTGTCCCAATATGAGCAGCAGTTGTATCCACACTTTCAATACTTTTTATTGTTCATACGACCTTACTTTGGGCAATTATTGCTTGAAAATAATTTTGATCCTTTATGACCGTCGCACTAACTCTAAATACTTCTTGGAATCTTGCCAATAATTCGTTGTCGTCTTCTAAAACTTGCCCACTTATTGGTCATCAAGTTAGATTATGGGTTCTTAGTTTGTTTTTTAATTCTATTTCGCCTCACCAGATTGATTCTGCTTCCTCTAGCACTAATGATTCCTTTTGCACTAATGGAATGAAAATTGGAATGAAAAATCTTACTTGTTGTGTCTCTCTAATTTCTTTCTCAGTTGATAAAATCTTTACCTCACTTGATAGTCAAGTAGATATTGATTTTGCTGAAACCTTTTTTTCTATACCAACTAGTTTCTGTCTTATCGTTGGATTTGAATTTAATGATTCTTCTTTGGCCATAATAGCCTCCTTTGTTTTTTTTTGCTTAATTTACTATTTTAAAAGTAATGAGCCTTATTTATATAAGAATGGCCATATGAATTTAATTTAGTTCATGTGAAGAAATATCATAAATAATACCCTAGAGTCTTAAAATAACGACTTTTTCCTCATTCCTACTAAATAATTCTACAAGCATTAAATATCATGGGACTATTCTAATATCCTTCAACGGATTTAAGTAATACATAACTAACATACTTCAAAGAATCGATGTGTTTACCGCCCGAATAAGATATAGCTGATTGAATGTCTTGTTCAATATATTTTAATGTATCCCATATTGATCCTTTAAGTTCAACAAGCTCTTTCTTACCTTCAACATTTTTCATATTACCTTTATTAAATTGTGAAGCAGAACCGAAATATTCTTTATACTGAACCTTGTTTTTTTCAATGATTTTGCCAGGAGACTCAACATGAGCTGATAGGATTGACCCGGCCATCACCATGGTTGCACCAAATCTAACTGATTTAATAATATCTCCGGGATACATAATCCCTCCATCAGCAATAATGGGTTTCGATGCTGCTTTGGCACACAGTTTAATAGCTGATAATTGTCATCCTGCTGTGCCAAAACCAGTTTTTAATCTTGTAATACAAACTTTTCCAAGTCCAACACCAATTTTTGTGGCATCTACACCTCATCTTTCTAAATCGGTCACAGCTTCAGGAGTGGCAATGTTTCCTGCAATTAAAAAAGTTTTATTTCCCATATGTTTTCTAATATGATCAATCATATTTTTTGTGACATTTGAATGGCCATGGGCAATATCGATGGTGATATAGTCAGGAATAAGTTTTTCTTTAACTAAATCTTCAATAATAGTATATCACTCTTGCTTAACGCCAATAGATATTGATGATATCACTTTTTCTTGAAGGCAACGTTTGATGAAATCCTTTGTATTAATATCAAATCTATGCATAATATAAAAGTAACCATTCATACCTAACTCAATTGCTAGATCAATATCAATAATTGTCTTCATGTTTGCTGGTACTAGTGGTATCTTGAATTTGTGTTTTCCAAATTTAACTGTTGCATCACATTCTAACCTGGAAGCCACAACACCCTTTTTTGGTAATAACTGCACATGTTCATAATCAAATACTTTCATTTATCTCCTTGTTTCTCTTTAAGGGATTAAATATTAAAATTCATAAAAAATGAATATCCTTTTTAATTATAACATTTGATTAAGGAAATATTTATAGTAATTATTATTTAATGCAATACATCAGTATCAATTTCAAATACTCAGTTGTAACCATATTTATCAATAAATTCAAAAAATGTTGTACCTCATCCAGCACTATATTGATCATATCTTATTTTTACTAAATTATTTGCTTTAACCTTATGAATAGCTAATCTGTATTTATCCACTTCATTATGATCAAACTTAATAATGTGATAACCAGGCTTATCTCTCTGTGGTTGTCTTGGTAAAAGAAGTAATGTTATGCCACCAAACAATGTTACATTTCCATGTGATCAAGTATTTTTAATTATTTTTAAATCAAATATTTGTTGATAATATTCAATAGCTTTTCCAACATCATCAAATTCTCCATAATACTTTAGTTCCATTAATAACCACCTTTGTCTACTAGTAACTTTTATCTTTTAAATGGAGCAAATAAAAAGAACAATATGTGATTTACACTTAGGTTACAATTAGGACATTATCCATTATATATTGATTTACCACTCGAAAATATTATACATAATTTCCTATTTAACAGCTTGCAATAATTGCTTAACTCTGTTGGTTTTTTCTCATGTAAACGCCTCATCTGTACGACCAAAATGACCAAAAACAGATGTCTTATGGTAAATAGGACGTTTTAAATCAAGTTCTTTAATGATAGCCTTTGGTGAGAGGTCAAATACTTTAGCAACTGCTTCCTCAATTTTTAGATGATCAACTTTTTCAGTCCCAAAAGTTTCGATTGCAATTGAAATTGGTTGGGATATCCCAATGGCATATGATAATTGTATTTCTGCTTCATCTGCTAATTTAGCTGCAACAATATTTTTAGCTATTCATCTGGCTGCATATGCTCCTGAACGGTCCACTTTTGTATAATCTTTCCCGGAAAAAGCTCCGCCACCATGATGACTTTTGCCACCATAAGTATCGATAATAATTTTTCTGCCAGTTAAACCAGTATCACCAATTGGTCCACCGATAATAAATTGACCGATCGGGTTGATATATACTTTAAAATCCCTATTTAAATGATATTGATTAGCTACATAATCCATAATATCGTTTTTGATATATGCATAAAATTGCTTTTGATCATAATCAACATCATGTTGCACTGACATCAAAATGGAATTAATAGTCGGCACTTTACCTGAATAATCAATTGTGACTTGTGTTTTAAGATCTGCATGAGCATATTTAAAAGTACCATTTTTCCTTAATGTTTCTGCTCTCTTAGCAAGAGCATGAGCTAAAGTAATCGGCAAAGGCATTAGTTCTGGTGTTTCATTCACTGCATAACCAAACATAATTCCCTGATCGCCAGCTCCAATTTCTCCATCAGCTTGATCAACTCCTTGATTGATGTCCGATGATTGTGAATTAACATTAGAAATGATAGTGAAATCATTTTCATGATAACCAACAGATTCAAGTACTTCTCAAGCGGCAGCCACAACATCGACATACCCGGTTGTTGTTAATTCTCCACCAACAATAATTAGTCGATTAGAAGCCATCACCTCAATTGCTACTCTAGCATTTTTATCCTGAGTTAAAACACGATCTAAGATAGTATCTGAAATTTGATCACAAATTTTGTCAGGATGTCCAGCCCCAACTGATTCGGATGTAAATAATTTTGCATACATAAAAAACTCCTTTTCTTTGTCATAAAGTGGTCATGGAGTTTAGACATTACATGCTGTACAAATTGTACCTTGCTCTCCACCTTCCTCTGATGAGGGGTTGGCTCACTTCAACACCGCTAGGCTCCATGACTCTTTATGTATATTTTTATATTGTAGCAATTATACCATTTAATTTATTCTGTAAATACATAAAAATCATATGTTCTATTGATATCTAAGTGAACCTATATTAAAAATAAAGTCAATCATGTTATTAATAAACATTTTTCTGAAAAAGAAAAGAAATTATTTTCTGAACAAATCGGTAAAATTGCCACTGTTCTTGATTAGTGATTATGTTCTTGAAAGAGTTCCTCTTCTATGACATTCTCGACATCTTGCTTCGTATTCTTCATTTCCGACTTGAACTTGTGGTCCTCCCGGTTGTTTTTTATATGTCTGTGTAGCCTCGCGACGACACACAACACAAATAGCAGACTCTTTAGAAACCATTTCAGCCATAGCTAGAATTTCTGGAACATGTCCAAATGGTTTGCCAGTGTAATCCAAATCTAAAGCAGAAATAATAACTCTAACACCATTGTTTGCAAGAGTTGTGATAACTTCAAGAATACCTTTATCAAAAAACTGAGCTTCATCAATGGCAACAACTTTAAATGTTGGATCTCAAAACTTTAAAATGTCTTTTGCTTTTTTAATTTTTTTGGTTTTAACTGATCCACCGGCCCGTGAAATAATTTTTTCGCCATCTCATCTATCATCAATGATTGGAGTAAAAACCAACGATTTCATTTTTGCATAACCAACTTGTTTAATTCGTTTAATCAGTTCTTCTGACTTACCAGA
This sequence comes from Candidatus Mycoplasma mahonii, assembly GCF_030550815.1. Taxonomy (GTDB): domain Bacteria; phylum Bacillota_I; class Bacilli_A; order Mycoplasmatales; family Metamycoplasmataceae; genus Mycoplasma_O; species Mycoplasma_O mahonii. The sequence goes on from NZ_CP114583.1 coordinate 738,636, forward strand.
AAACATCGGTCCTACAATCACTTCTATTAATCCCTCTGAATATTTTTTATAAAAAGTCATATGTAAATTATATTACACTCTTTCATAGAATTAGTAAATAAGGTGTTATTTAACTATGTTAACATTGATAAATGTTTTTCGTTAAAAAAATGCTATTTAACCATGTTTGTGGTTAAATTAAACTTTATAAAGCGACTGGATTTTCCCATTTTCCCAAAATTGGAAAATAGTGTTATTTTCTTATTCAAAATATGCATAAATTCCTCAATTTCACGCATTCATAAATCATTTACATCTTCTTTAAATTTATTGATAATTTTTAAAATACTACTTGTGAATAACTTTACTATATATATCAGTTTTGTATCAAATTTTTTTCTTGATGTTTGAATTTAGTTATTATTTTCCTGATATTTACCATCATAACGTATAATATAAAAGTGCTACTTTCTGAGTCTCTATTTACCACGAAACAGATGTATAGTTATATTAAAGTAAGGCCATGACAAATTTTAATACCAAAAATGTATAATTTTTATATGAAACACATATACCGAGGCTTGGGAAAAGGAAAAACTTCATGCTTGAATGAATCAACCATTAGAGCGAAAGAGGCAGATTTAAATGTTGCTACTTTTCGTTTTTGAAAAGAGAGAGCAACATCAGAGAATGCTAAACTTGAAAAATTAGATATTCTAATCTTTATGTGTCAAAAATCAAAAAAATTCGTTTTACAGATGGAACCACTGGTGAGATTAAAAGAGTTGGATAACACAATGATGTTTCTTAAATTTATCAAAATGAATGTTGATAAGTATGATGTTATTATGTTGGATGAAATAATAGACCTATATGCTCATAATGTTAATTTTATGACAGAAAATCCACTTGGCAACAAAGAGATTTTGATGCCTGGTCATACAAAACTAGATAAACTATTTAAAAATGTTGATTTAATTACTGAATTTAAGCCAACAAAGCATTATTTTGAAAAAGAAGTTGGATTATAGTGTTGTTGTTAGCTGTTAGTGGTGGTCCAGATTCAATGTTTCTTTTGAATGAATATAAAAAGAAGGGTATTATAGTTGCCCATATTAATTATAATTTGAGAACCACCTCTATGAGGGATGAAAATATTGTTAGGAATTTTTGTAAACAACATAATATACATTTCAAATTATTATCTGTCAAATTAAAACCTACTAGAAATACAGAGGCATGGGCAAGAAAAATAAGATACGATTTTTTTAACAAAATTTATACTGAATTCAATTGTAATAAATTACTAACTGGACACCATAGGGATGATTTTCTTGAAACGGGATTAATGCAACAACGCTCCAATAGGACTCCAAGATACTACGGGATCAAGAAAGTTAGAATGATAGATGGCATGAAGGTTTATAGACCGTTCATTGATTTATATTGAAAAAACGAAATTAGCATTGAACTTAAAAAGAAAAAAATCAATTATGGTCTAGATGAAACAAATAATGATTTAAAAATTTTAAGAAATAAGATCAGAAAAGAGATTAAAGACTGAACACCAAGAAAGAAAAAAAGTGTTGTTTCATGATTTAAAATATGCAACAAAATACTTAAGAAAAAATTTAAAAAAATTGATAATTGTTATGCAAAATGAAAAGAATCAAATTTTTCTATTAAGTTCTTTAACCTCTTAAAAAAATATAAAGAGGAACTAGTTTTTGAGTTAATTCATGATAAATTCAACAACGTTCAATTAACAGGAACTAAAATTAATTCTATCATTTCTTTTATTGATGGAATAGAGGGAAACAAAAAGTATAAATTAAAAGATGGGATATATTTGATAAAAAGAAATGGTTTTATCTCATAAAAAATAACCTTTTAGCAATAAAGTGTAATTATCAAATAGTTCAAACTTGTAGTTATTTAGAATAAAGTGGAATTATGATTAATGAATGGCCCTGCAATATATTACTATATTTTTGCATAAAATTGATTATTAAAAAATGATATGGACATAAAACCTATAACAAAAGACTTTTAATGATTAATTTGCTAGGTAGACAATCATGAGATCTTTAAATAAATTAATAAACTTTTATAAGTTTATGTATTTCCAATAAAAGATCAAAAAATCAAAAACATCACAAAGTCGCAAATAATTTATGTTCTGTACACCAAAAGAAATGGTTTATTTCATAAGATTATTTTTTTCTTTATAATTTAGGTATGAAAAATAAAATAATAGATACTATTCAAAAAGCCGTTAAATCAATTGGTGGAACACAAATTGTTAAATTAACTCCATCAAGAGGACATGGTGATTTTTCAACAAATATTGCAATGAAACTTGCAAAAGAATTACATGAAAACCCGATGGAAATCGCAAAAAAAATAGTTGATAACATTGATAAAAATTCTATAAAAAAAGTGGAGATAGCTATTCCTGGATTTATTAATGTTTTTATAAATTCAAACAGTTTATCAAATGTAGTTGAAGACATAATAAAATCCGGTTCAACATTCGGGAAAGGTAATCAATCAAAGTTTATAAATATTGAATACGTTTCAGCGAATCCAACGGGGCACTTGCATATTGGTCACGCAAGGGGCGCAGCTGTCGGTGCAACACTTTCTAATATTTTGATATTTGCCGGGAATACTGTTGATCAAGAATATTATATAAATGATGCCGGTAATCAGATTGAAACACTTGGTATGGCTGTTTATGTTAGATATCAACAAGAACTTGGTGTTAAAATGGATATGCCAGAAGATACATACAAGGGTTCTGATATCATTGATGTCGCTAAAATATTCATAAAAGACTTTGGTGATAAATTTATAAATGTACCTTATGAAGATGTTGGTGATGTTTTTAAAGACAAAGCTAAATCAATATTATTAAGAATGATAAAAGAGCATCTTGGATTAATGGGTGTTAAATTTGATATTTATTCATCTGAACAAAGCATGTATAATAATGATTTAATCAACCCTGCATTGGAAAAAATTAAACAACATCTTTATGAACTTGATGGTGCAACATGATTAAATACTACTGCCATGGGAGATGACAAAGATAGAGTCCTTATTAAAAGTGATGGTTCATATACTTATTTCACACCAGATATTGCCTATCACAAAACTAAAATGGATAGGGGATACGATGAGTTAATTGATATTTTAGGTGCTGACCATATTGGATACATAAAACGTATGGAAATCGTAATCGGATATTTAGGACTTAAAACTGAAAAATTGGATATATTGACAGTTCAGCTAGTGAGGTTGGTTAGAGATGGTCAAGAATTGAAAATGTCAAAAAGAGCTGGGACATCATTTACCATAAAAAAATTAATTAAATTAGTTGGTGTTGATGCTGCAAGATTTCACTTAATTAACAGATCTAATACTTCTACATTTGATTTTGATATTAACCAAGTAACTAAAAAGTCTAGTGATAACCCAGTGTTCACAATTCAATATACCCACGCCAGAGCAAACCAGGTTTTATCTAAATCAAATAAGAAACCTAAACCTGGAGAATATCTTGATAAGGAAATAGATTTAATAAACTCCTTAAATAGATTCCCAGAATTAATTATCGATATAGCAAACAATCACAAGGTTCATTTACTTCCAAAGTATTTAATTGATATTGCAAAGCAATATAATTCTTTATATGCAAGTACAAAGATAATTGATTCGGAAAGAGAAACATCTTTATTAGCTTTAACTATGGCTCTTCAAATTGTTTTAGCAAATGGATTGAAATTAATTGGGGTTTCTGCTCCAAATAAAATGTAATTAATGACTATTGTCATTTTTTTATATAATACAACTATGACAAATTTAAATAAAGATATAAAAGTATTCTTCATAGATCTTGATGGGACATTATTAGATAGTCAAGACAATAATGGTAACTTGACAATTTCAAGGGAAAACATAAAGGAAATAAAAAAAATACAAGAAGCAAAAAAACATGTTGTTATTTCAACGGGAAGATACGGAGATCAAGTTCAAAAATTTATGAAACTGACGAATGTTAAATATTCCGTAACTGCAAATGGCGCTTATGTCATTGACAATAACCGAAAATTATATAAGGATGACAAATTATCCATTAGGCAAATTATATTATTGGTAGATTTTGCAAGAAAACATGAACTCAGCTTCAAAGTTAATGAATCATGAATAGCATATGGCGTTAGAAAACCTCTTCAAAAATTTATTGTTAATAAGTGAGGTTTCACCGCAATTGGTCATTACAATTGTGACCTACAACGTGAATACCCAAAAATTATCTTTTTTGGTAAAACAAAATGGAAAATTCAAAAACTAGTTGCGCTACTTACATCTGAAATTGATGGACTTTCAGTTGTAACATCTGCTAAGGGCTACACAATTGAAGTTACTAATGAAAAATCTACTAAGGGAATTGGCAATATATATGTTGCTAAAATGCTAGGCATTACTAAGAAAAACAACATGATGCATATAGGTGATACTATGAATGATTCTACAGTTGCTAGACATATGAGACTTGTTGCTATGAAAAACTCCGAAAAAAAATTAAAGAAAATAACAAAATTTATTGGCCCCTCCTATAAAAATGGTGGTGTTGCAAAAGTTCTAAGGGGAGAATATAAAAAAATTACTTAGTGACGTATATGGTAAGTTATTTTTTTTGCAATTTTAATAATTAAAAGAGGAGCCAAAGCAAAGATTGGCATAAATACAGAAGTTTTCATCAATGAAAATTCTTCTTGATAATTTAATTCTTCAAACAATATATTAGTTATAGGGTTATAAACAATAATTGTTATTATGAGCACAAATAAAATTAACAAAATATAGTTTGAAAGTTTCTTTTTCTTTATATATGAATGAATTAAAAATCCTATTAATACAACAATTGATGAATAGTAAATCGTTAATTGAAACATATATTCGATAAATGAATTGGTGAATCGAGTGTAAACAAATGATTCGTAAATTGTAAAAATACTTGAATCATATGCATTTACAAAGAAAACACTTATGGCTGCTGAAAAAATTGTTAGAAAGATAATTATTGGTGTGTATATTCTTGTCATTTCAAGAAAAGTATTTATTCTATTCATTAACTTTGCTCTACCAATCGAAACCATGAAGACATAAGCAGATATCGTTAGGACAAATATTGTTATAGACAATATTTTCGAATAACCATACAAGGTTAAAGATTCTACGATTAAAATCGGAGCAAATAACTGAACTAAAAATAGTGAATTTTTTGGTTTCTTAAGGAATGTATAAGTAATCATTGTTGACAATGCAATCATAAATAACACTGCAATTAAACTAGATTGAATAGAGAATATGCCAATAATAGAAAGTCCAAATACCACACCATATCTGCGTCTTGATAAGTTTATTAATCTTACGGCTGATGCGATTACAAATAAAATTAAGAAAATACCAAGCATTTCAGATAAGTTTAAGCCAATAGAAAAGAATAAAGTAACAAGCAATGTAGAAACAAATGATGAAATAATTATTAAGTAATTTTTCATCCTATAAAATTCACTAATGAAACTAGCCACCGATGCATAACCAATTGATGAAACTAAAATAGGGAAAAATCAATTCGATGAATAATCTGTACCTAAAACCAAAAATCTAGTCATTACCATTTTGAATTTATGCCATGTTTCAAAATATTTTGGCGTGATCTCGTTGTGTGTTCCTATTGCCTTCACAACTCCGTAGTTATAGATAATCGTTATCAACACTCCGACAAATACAACCATAATAAGCTTCTTGGCTTGTGCGGTTGTCAGTGTTCCTTTTTCTCATTTAAGACCAAGAATTAAATAGAGAAATGCTTCCTTTATGAAAAAGATAATAATATAATACAACTCGTTATTTATAGTTCATAAAAACGGAATAAAAATAGCAAATGTAATAATAAAATAAATTATAGAGCCAAGTACAAAAGATGCAAAATCGTTGCCCTTAAAGATATCTTGTGATTTTGAAACATATGACCCAATCAAAAACATACTAGTAATGATGATTGGTATTATAATAATTGTTAGTAAAGTATTTAAAAGCACATATATATTATATATAATAATATGGATGATATATCATGGCGCCATGGCCAAATGGCTAAGGCATAGGTCTGCAACACCTTGATTGCCGGTTCGAATCCGGTTGGCGCCTCCATTTTTTTTAATGCGCCCGTAGCTCAATTGGATAGAGTGCTTGGTTACGGCCCAAGAGGTTAGGGGTTCGACTCCTCTCGGGCGCACCAAATGTTTGAGAAAAAGCCAACAAAACACACATAGCAACATATGCTTGGTGTGTTTTTATTGAAATATATTGTTTTGCTATTCTTGGTCTTTTATCATTTGCAATACTTCTTTTGTTGGATGTCTGTTTTTTTCTACCAACGAATAAGTATGTACATGAATAGCTAGCAACTTTTAAACTTTTTTCAATACCAAAATTTTCTTTTAGCAACTTTTTATTAAAGCTCAACATAAATGCACATTTCTAAATACATATAACATACTTTAGCGACTTGTTGTAAACCATTTTGTTGTGTAGCAAATAATTATTTTGTTATAAATATTTAGAGAAATTAAGTTGTATTTAATGCATCAATAAGGAGGTAAGTCTCTCTTTTAATGTAAAATGAGATTATGCTAAACATAAAAGATATAACAAATGATTCAAATAAAATTAAAAGGAAATTAAAAACTAGAGGGATCGATACAAAAATCATTGATGATATTATGGTTTTATTAGCTAAAAGATCCAAGCTGATGCCTTTGCTACAAGATTTGGAAAATAAAAGAAATATTTTATCTAAGCAAATTGGCTTCAATAAAAGTAAAAATGAACCTGTGGAAAATATTTTGAAAGATGTTGCATTAATTAAACATAGCATCGAAAGCATTAAGCATGATGAAATTAAGATTAATGAAGATGTTCATGAACTACTGCTTCTAATTCCTAATACACCATCACTTAAAACGCCAATTGGTAATTCTGAAGAAGATAATGTTTTAATTAAGGAGTATGCAAATTTAGGAAGAGGTAAAGTTATTGATGTTTTACCTCATTATGATATTGCAACAAAACTCGGAATCATAGATTTTGAAAGATCCGTAAAAATATCTGGAAAAAGATTTTGGTCATATATGGGTGATGGAGCAAGATTAGCAAGAGCATTGCAAACATTCTTTTTAGATGCCCATTCTAATAATGGGTATGTAGAAATAGTTCCTCCGGTAATTGTTTTATCAAAAACATTGGAAGGCACTGGACAGCTTCCTAAATTTAAAGACGATTTATTTAAAATAGAAGGAAAGGATAAGTGGTTAATACCTACTGCAGAGGTTCCACTTACTAATTTTTATGCAAATGAAATTTTAGATTTATTATCACCAATTAAATTAACAGCTTACACTCCCTGCTTTAGAAATGAGTCTTCATCTGGAAGCAAAGACATAAAGGGGATCATAAGAGGGTTCCAATTTAACAAGGTTGAGATTGTTAAAATACTTAAAAGTGAACAATTAGAAGAAGAATTTAAAAAAACTCTGAATGATATCAAGAGTTTATTTTCCCAATTAGAACTACCATACCAAGAGATAGAGTTATGTACTGGAGACCTAGGATTTTCTGCAGAGAGGACAACTGATCTAGAAGTTTGAATTCCGTCAGAAAATAATTATCGTGAAACTTCCTCGGTTTCGTCATTTGGAGATTTCCAAGGAAGAAGAGCGTCTCTAAAATATATTGATGATAAAGACAAAAAACAAATAGCTTCAACTATTAATGGTTCAGGATTAGCAATTGACAGAATCATAGCTGCAATTTTAGAAAATTATCAAAATAAAGATGGAACAATCACTATTCCTAATGTGTTGGTTAAATATATGGGTAAAAATATTATAAAATAAAATTAATGATTAGATTATCCCTTAATAAGGTTTTTAATAAAAAAACTAACCAAAGTAAGTGTGTACTAAATTCTAAAGTATAGAAATGTTTTTCAATGTTTATTTAAGTGCTATTTAATGAATCCAATACCAGCATCTTTTAATAGATCTTTAATATATTTATCATGGACCTCTACTTTGATAGGATCAGTTTTTCTATTACTAAAATACATAATCGCATCCGAGTAGATATTTGGAGATTTAATAGAAAACATTGTTGAAAGATTATTTAGATTATACTTTAGCACTCTGCTATTGCCATCTTTTGTTGTTGGATTTAATTCTAGTTTACTTTCTTTATTCGGTCTAGGAATTATTCCTATAACAGCATTTAATTTAATTGGTTCTTGATTTGGTTTATTAGAATCAAGATTTCTAAGTGTAATATCTTCATCAATAATATCACCTTTTTGCAGAAATCCTCAGTCTTTAGATATTTTGTCTTTATCTGCCTCTATGACTTGCTTGTCATTTGCAGTAAGTGAACTGATGCTAAAATCCAATCTACCAGTTCCAGACGGTAAGGGAACTAACCCTTTATAACCAATTAACTCCTGAAACTTGGATGCATTAGTGAGATCACTTATTGTTTGAAACCCAATGTGAAATGAACTATTTTTTTCAGAATAAGTTGCATAATTAGAAATTTTTTCATCTGGTGGTTGATCATTAATCTTTAATTGTTTAAATGCATTAATGCTTGATAATTTCCCCATTTTTATAAATGCGAAAGTATCATCTTCTTTTGTTAACTTTATATTTCATGAGTAAGCAAATTTATTTTTAAGCGCATATCTTGTTAATGGAAAATCTTTTGAATCATCAATTTTTTGTTCAATGGGAGAAAGAGTGATTGTATGTGTTATATCATCCGGGTTGTTTTCATCAGCATTATCAGCTGAAAAAACATCTTCTCAGCTAGTTTTATTAATTGATAAATAAGCTTTTGAGATTAATAACTTTTTAATTAATGCTGCAAAACCAATTTTTTCAAATTTCTTGTTATCATCGCCGATAGAATTTAGGATTTCAAATAATGTATCATCATAATGTGCTGATGTATTTTCCCATTTATCGTTAGAAGAAACATAATCCTTATTGAATCCTCATGTATTTAATTTGTCTTTCATACTAACACTATTATCAACAGTCTTTATTTTATTGCCAAGTGTAATTAAGTAACTAGAATTTTTTCTAGTTTGTTCAATTAAAAAGTTTTTAGTTAAATTCTTTAGTAATGCCTTTTTGAACATTGCTTCATCATGACCTACTTCTGGCACACCAAGTAAAGAGAATTTCTTACCTTTACTTGTTATAGCATCTTTTATGATTGAATTAACCACTTTTTGTGTCCACATTCCTTCGAGCAGTGCTCTTCCTCTATTTGATTGAACAAAAGAAATGAACTTAGATTCTTTGTTCCCCATTCTTGTTCCTGGAGAACAAGCAATAGCTGCAAAAACTGGTGCAGCGGCGGTTAAAGATGTTCCGAGCGTTATTATGATTTTTTTAATACTTGTCATTATATTTCTCCTCCAACAATATCGAATGCATCTTGGTATATTTCATCAGGATTAATTGAAGAAGATTCAATCATCCCGGTATCGTATTGACCAACCAACCATTTTGTGTTATTTTCAGCATAAACATTTGCAATTGTTCCAGCTTTTGAAGCAATTACTCTTTCTAACTGGTTTATTAATCCTTCTATATATTCCTCTGGTGTTTCATCATTCAAATCATCTTTTTTATTCAATGTAGTTAAATATTTACTAAATTCTTTTTTGAATTCTGTATCAATGTTACTTTCTCCTTTGAGAAGATCATAATAGAATCCGTTTTCCGTTAACATATTAGTGAAATATTTATCAAGGCCATATTGAGCTGCAGAATTAGATTTTTTCTGAGCCATCTTTTTAACCTCGGATTTAACAATTGTCCCTATATTTTGCTGACCAGTTTGGTCAAAATCATATGATGCAACAAAGTGAATACCATTTTTAGAAGTTACTAAGTACCTTTGTTTTCCATTAATTTTATTGCCATTTGTATAAACCAACTTACGCCCATCTCCAGCTCCAAGCGCTTCACTAATAAATCTACCAAATGTTTTAATCATATTAGCCTTAAGAGATGGATTTCCTAAAATCTTTTTATATTTTTGAGTAAATTCTCTGATACTAACAATTTCGTCATTAATTGAGCTATTTATCGTTATAAGGTTTAAATCAACATCAGATATGTCTGGTTCAACCATTGTTTTTATATAAGCTTTTTTAATTGCTATTTGAATTTTTTTATAAATATCATCATCTTGATTAACTAGATTACTGTCCCTTCCTGTTGTAGTACTGGTTGTACTATCTGCTGCTAACATTCCCAATGAGAATCCGTTATTCATATTATTAGAAATAGCACCATTATGCAAAATGCCTAATGAACCCATGTTTGACCTTGTTCCACCATTATCTGAATAACCTTCTATAAAGTCTTTGGTATAATTTACATCATTTTTGTTAGCTGTTTCCCCGTCTATTTCAATGTTTTCAAAAAGATGTTGAATATCTTCAAATGCATGTTCCTGAATGTTTGCACCTGGCATGACTGGTTTAAATGAGAACATATTTTTAATCACATTTTCATCCACCACCCACGGCAATGTTTCACCATTATCATCTGGTTTTGCGATTATTAATGCGTGTCTAATTAATTTAAATTTTTGACCAATAACACTTGAAGTATTTCAAGTGTTAAAATTGTCCTTAAGAACTTTCTTATGATTAATATTAGAATGAGTTCCATAATATCAAATTTTATCAGTCATTTTTTTCTTTGTATTATCAATTAGATCTGTTGTTGTATTTTTTTGATTGTTTTCTATTGCACCGAATTCTCCGATCTCCTTAAGAAAAGAAAATCCTTCGTCTGTGTTTGATCATAAAAGTTGCTCTCTTGTATAACTTTTAATAACTGAAATATTTCTTGATAGCAATGCCTTGCTTTTTATTTGTTGCAAAACAAGGTATTCTATAGCTTCATCATCAGAAGTTGCACCACCATATTTACCAAGTCTATCTTTTACTCATTTTTCTTCACCTTCAGCTTTTGTTGAACCTGCCGAAACTACTCCGTTTTTTGTGTCTTGAAATATTTTTGTTTGTCTTTTTTTAATATTTGTAACAGGTTGTAATAGTCTTGAAAATCTTGAAGAAAAATCACTTACATCATATGGTACTGTATCATCATTAAGCAACGCTAAATTATCATCTATTTTTTTGAGGTTATCATAATTATTTTTAAAAGATTTATCATTGTTGTCATGTTCTTTAGCAAGATCTAATATTTTATCTTTGTTCTCATTTTTTATAACATAATCATTAATTTTTTTTGATCATTCTTTGTAAGCGTCCTCTAGTGGTTTTTCTGAGTTAGTTCTTAATGCTTCTTGAAAATCAAAATCCCTTGGTAATTCATTTCCTAAACCAACAATATTTTTAGATGAATCTCCATCTCTAAAATATGTAACAGTATTTAAATCTTTGATAACATCTTTGTATATTTCATGTTTTGACCAATTGAATTCATCTCTCTGAACATCTTTGGATGCTATTTGCTCTTTATTATACATAAAACGGGCAATCCTCTTTTGCAAGATTGTCATGCTTACATCATCTTTTTCTCCATAATTATTAATATCATTTGAAAACTCTTTACCAGTCTTACTATCAAAAATTGCTTTTTTAGAATCGTAGTTTCAATTATCTCCACCATTAGAACATGCAATGACTAACCCAATAGGTGCCACCATAACAATACTTGCTCCTAATCCTATAACTGACTTTTTCTTATTTATTTTCATACTTCCCCATTTCGTATTGAATTATATCAAAATACTTGTATTAGTATATTCTAAAAATTGTATAATTTAATTATGGAAATGAACAAAACAAAAATATTAAACTTAATAAAAGAATTTATAGAAATATGTGGAAAAGAAAAAGTTTGATTTTCAGCCGGAAAATCATCAATCTTAGGAATGGTAAGGCATGGTGGTTTCATTCCTTGAAATAATAAGTTTGAAGTAATAATAAAACCAGATGGTTATAAAAAGTTAATGAGACTATACCCGGATAATATTGTTGACTCTTCGACTAATAGAAAATATAAAAAACTACAATCAGCATGAGTTAGAAATAATAAAAATATTGATGAGAAACAGCCGTTTATTGAAATTGTCTTGTTGGTTCCAACAACTTTAAAGAAGATAAAACATTATCGTTCAATAAATTCAATGATATACAACTTCCTAACATTTAGAAGGGACAATATCAAACATGCCATTGATGATTTGCACGTCAGGAAACACGAGGGTTTCTTTATTATTAATTCCAGAAGATCAAGTGTTGTAAAATATTGAATACACAATATCACTTTTGAAACAGTTAATTTGAAGCTATTAGAAATCCTTATTCCTGTTTTTAAAGAATATAAAACTTTATTAGTAAATTGATATGGTGATGATTACCTACAAACAACCATACCATCAAAGTATATTGAATATATTTCGCCAACTCGACATGAAAAAGTGATTTTATAATGTCTATTGGTGATGTTGTTAATGGTGAAATTGTAAAAATTGATAAAACTCATTTAATTGTAAAGTTCAATAACAATGAATCTGCTATTTTGCATATTTCTGAAATATCAGATTATTTTGTGAAGTCTATGGAATCAATGTTTGAAGTTGGTGAAACATATAATTTTTTGGTTATTAACACTAAGCACGGCAATAAATTATCATGAAAACAACTAGTTGCAAGATATATTAAGAACCCCTTTAAATTCGAAATCAAAGAAGTGGGTAGTGGATTTAAAAAATTATTAGCAAATACATTGAAGGAGATGGAAAATGATTAAAGTAGATTTATCCCATGCAGTAACTGAGGAGTCAATAAAAAAATATCAAAAGAAAGTTAAAGCATTAGCTTCCAAAATGGAAAATTTAAAATCGGATGGATACCAATATTTAGGGTGAAAAGATCTTCCTGTTAATTATGACAAGTTAGAGATTAATAGAATTAAAAAAGAAGTTAAAAGATTGATAAAAGAAAGAGTAAACATTCTTGTTGTTATAGGTATTGGTGGTTCATATGCTGGTGCTAAAGCTGGAATTGAAATGATTAATGGCGAGTATCCAATCGACCAACAAACAGAGGTTATTTATGTTGGAGAATCTCTTTCATCAACTAATCTTGCTCAAAAATTAGCTTATGTGGAAAATAAGAACTTTGCAATTAATGTAATTTCTAAGTCAGGGACGACAACTGAACCAGCAATCGCATTTAGATTATTTAAAAAGTTACTTGAAGAAAAAGTAGGGCTTAATAATGCTAATAGATTTATTATTGCCACAACTGATGCTAACCACGGATCACTTTTAACAAATGCCAAAGAAAATGAATTAACAACTTTTATTATTCCCAGTAATGTTGGAGGAAGATTTTCTGTTCTAACTCCGGTCGGTTTATTTCCACTTGCTTTTGCTGGAATTAATATTGATAAAGTTATGAATGGAGCTCTTGCTGCTCATAAAAAATATTCTCCAGATACCGTTCTTAAAAATGATGCTTATAGATATGCTGTAGCCAGACAAATTCTAAGTTCTAAATTTTCAATTGAATTATTAGTTCAATATGAACCTCAAATGAAGGCATTTAATGAATGGTGAAAACAATTAGCTGGTGAATCAGAAGGAAAAAATCAAAAAGGCATCTTTCCTGCTTCGGCTGTGTTTTCAACAGACCTGCATTCTCTAGGACAATTTATTCAAGATGGATCTAAAATTTTATTTGAAACAATTATCACATGTGAAATACCAAACATTGATGTTCAAATTATTGAGGAGAAGAAAAATCTTGATAATCTAAATTATTTAATTGATAAGACTGTTCACAATATTAATGAGGTTACATTTAAAGCTACAACTGAAGCTCATGTAATGGTTGGTAAAGTCCCTAATATTCATATCCAAATTGGAAAACTTGATGCTAAACATTTTGGTGAATTAGTTATCTTCTTTGAGAGAGCAGTTGCAATGACAGCATACTTGCAAGGTGTTAATCCATTTAATCAACCCGGTGTTGAAGTATATAAACAAAACATGTTTAGAATGCTCGGAAAGACTAAATAAAAAAATAATTTTATACATAGAAATTTAATGTTTTTTATTTGTAATCAATTATGTGAAAAAAGATCAAAAAATAAAAATAACAATTCTAAAATAGAAGCATCAGAAATTGTAAATCTTGCTAATACATTTTAAAATGCCATTGGATTAGAATTCATGAAAGAGGGAACTGAATGGGTTTGCGTTGGTGCTTTTATGGTATGTTTGATGGCATTCCTGAATATTCCGGAGGAACAACCATTGCTATTTTAGGATTTTTCAGAAGGTTAGTTTTAATTACAAAATCCCTTTTTAGTCTCGATACTAACATATGAAGGAACATAGCAAACTGAAAACATATTATCAGCGTTATTTTAGCGGTAGGATTGGCGATCTCTGCGACATATATTATTAGGTATGAAAGTACGTAAAAAAGTCTCAAATGTAAAAGTTAAAAAATTACAATAGTAATTTTTTATTTATAATAAAAATATGTTTGACACTATTGTAGCAATATCATCTGGCTTAATCAACCAACCTATATCAATTATTAGACTTTCTGGTCCTGAAGCTTTTACCATGGTCAAGAAAATTTTTAAAGGAAAAATAGGAAAAGACAAAACCATAACATATGGTCATATTGTTGATCATAATGTAGAAGTTGATGAGGTATTGGTATCGTGGTTTAAAGCACCAAACACATTCACCGGTGAAGATATTGTAGAAATTAATGCTCATGGTGGGGTTGTTAATTCTAATAATATCCTAAAACTTCTTTTGATAAATGGTGCCAGAATGGCAGAAAGAGGAGAATTTTCAAGAAGAGCATTCCTTAATGGAAAGATGGATATTATAAAGGCAGAAGCGATTCATGATTTGATCTTTGCCAAAACAGATGAGCAAGCAAAGATCTCTGCTTACAAGTTTAAGGGTGAGACATCAGACCTAATCAAAAACTTAAAATTCAAATTATTAACTATCATAGCTACATGCGAAACAAATATTGATTATCCTGAATATGATGATGTCGCCATCCTGACCACCAAAGAGTTAATTCCAGCACTAACTGATGTACAAAATGATATAGAAAACATACTTGATGTTTCCAAATCATCAAGATATATCTTTGATGGTGTAATGGTGGCCATTGTTGGTAAACCAAATGCGGGTAAATCATCCTTGTTAAATGCCCTTTTAAATGAAGATAAGGCTATAGTGAGTAATATTCCAGGAACAACCAGAGATGTTGTAGAGGGTTCTATTCAAATCGGTCAAATATTATTAAACTTTAAAGACACTGCAGGAATTCACACTACAAATGATTCAGTAGAACAAATGGGGATCAAAAAATCATTAAACCAGATTAAGGACGCAGATTTAGTTATTCATGTTATTGATCCGATGGTTAATGAAGATCAAGATGACTTAAAAATAAAAAAAGCTTCTAGTATAAAAACATATATTAGAGTACTTAATAAATCAGATCTTAAAAAAGAAATGGGCATTTCTATATCGGCAAAGAATGGTAATATTAAGGAATTAATTAATGAAATAAAAAAAGTATTTAAGAAAATCGATATTTATGACACAAAGATTATCAATAACACTAGGCAATTATCTTTGATTGAGTCTGCAAATAAGGCGATTAAAAATGCTATTAGTGAATTACAATCAGGTGAAACACCCGATGTTGTAATCATAGATATACAAAGAGCTTGAGAGGATTTATCAAACATTTTAGGCCGAGCAGAACAAGCAGATTTACTTGATAATATGTTTTCTCATTTTTGTTTAGGTAAGTAAATTTTCCTCTCTTAATATCTTTGCTAATTAATTTATTTAAAAAAAATGAATTTTTGTAATTTTTAATTTTATCTCTATATAATATATTTATAAATAAAGGAGAGAACACATGACAGGAACAGTTAAATTTTTCAATGAATCTAAAGGTTTTGGATTTATCGGTGTCGAAGGTAGAGAAGAAGATGTATTCGTACATTTCTCAGCTATCTCAGGCGATGGATTCAGAACACTTAATCAAAATGATCAAGTAGAATTTGAAGTTGAAACAGTTGATGGTAAAGAGAGAGCAACAGACGTTAAAGTTATTGCTTAATCAAATATCAATCATAAAACCCATTTGAGGGTTTTTATTTAATAATTTTACAAAAAATAATTTATGCATTCTAATTTTATGCAGATAAATCGACCTTTTCTTTATAATTTATTTATGAAATTACTTATTGATACCTCATTAAAAACATTATTCATGTCTATTATTGATGGTGGTGAAACATTAACCTTCATAAAAGAGATGGTTAAAAAGAAAGCTGACCGGCTACCGGGCGCATTTAGTGAGTTGCTCTTAAAGGCTCGTATTAAGACTAAAGACATAAAGGAAATATATGTTACAAATGGGCCGGGGTCTTTCATGGGTGTGCGAACAGCTTTAACATTTGTAAGAACAATCGCCCAAATTAATGGCACAAAAATTTTTGTTGCTGACACTCTTTCTTTCATAAGTGGTGGGACAAAAGGCACTTATTACATTGATGCAAGATCCGATAAGTCTTATAAAGGTGTGCTTGATAGCAAAATGTCTATAACATTAATCAGTTTTCGTGATGATTCAGTAGTGGATTACAATGAAATTATCAACAAACCAAACAAGTATCTAGATGTTTTTAAGGAAAGAAATGTTCTAGAAGTAAAACCTAATTACATCAAATCACCAAGAATCGGAAGGGAATAATGAAAATACTTGCAATTGAAAGTTCACATGATGATACTTCCGTTGTTTTATTTGAGGATAAAAAAATTATATTTGATGTTTCCTTTGCCCAAACAGACTTCCACAAGTCATATGGAGGAACTGTTCCTGAGTATGCTGCTAGAAAGCATTGTGACATATTGCCTATTATTCTGGATAGGTTCATCAAAGAGCAAAATTTAAGCGATATTGATCATATTGCCTATACAAATGAACCAGGCTTAATTGGGTCGCTACAAATGGGTCGCTTATTTGCTTATGGTCTTGGATTTTCTTTAAATATACCCGTTAAGCCTATTAATCATATATTTGCCCATATTTATGCAGTGGAGTTTGATCATGAAATTAAATATCCTGCTCTTGCGTTAATAGTTAGCGGAGGGCATACACAACTATGAAATGTTAAGGGTATTAATGACATTAAACTTTTAGGAGAAACAAGAGATGATGCAGCCGGAGAAGCCTTTGATAAAATTTCTCGTAAATTAGGAGCCGGTTTTCCTGGTGGACCAGCTATTTCAAAACTTGCAGAAAAAGGCCTAAATAACATTAATTTTAAAATCCAAATGACATCAGGAAACGATTTTTCTTTTTCTGGTCTAAAAACAAAAGTGATTAATTATATTCATAATCTAGAACAGAAAAATGAACTGATAAATAACGAAAATATTGCATGTTCATTTCAAGATGCTATTGTATCAAATTTAATTGACAAAACAAAGCAAGCCTTCATGAAAGGTGATTACAAATCAATAATTATTGGCGGGGGAGTGTCGGCAAATAATTTATTACGAAGAAGAATCTTGGATGAATTTGCCTCTTTAGCCTTAATTCCATCAAAGAAATTCACAACAGATAATGCGGCTATGATTGCAATCAGAAGTTTCATAAAAGAACAATAACATTATAATAATGCATTGAAAATATTTATAAATTAATTTGAACTTCCAACTAATTTGATGTACAATATTATAATTGATTAAAAAAAGAGATGTATATGGCAATGAAAAAAATAACTATTTTTGGTAGTATTGGTTTAGTTTCTGTTGCAGTTGGAGCCGAATGAGATATTTATAATTTTTTAAACAATTATTGTTGATTCAAAAGAAAGTAAGCGGAAATATCATCATTATAAATTAAATAGCCTTATCTAACCATTTATATTTCTTATAAAAAATATATGTTGGTGGTATTTTAACTAATTTTATTAGTCTGGATATTCAATACAATTGTCAAAATGAAATACCAATATGAGCAACATATGCGTCAATAAGATAAAGCGTTAAAGGAATCCCAAATTCAAATATAACTGAAAAAACTCCATTTGACATGACCGCTTCCTTACCCATACCAGCTGCTTTAAAAGTCAATAACATACTTTTAGAAATTGCTGCAAAAGGATATGTACACGCCACTGCAAGCAATACAAGAGTAGCATGCAATTGTATATCATGTGAAATATTTCCTCACATTAAGGGAATGGGTAAAGCAACTGCAGCTAGAATAGTTCCTTCAACAAGTGCTGTTATGAATGTATACATATTAAGTTTCTTATCATTAATGTACGCTTGCTCTCTATCGCCTTTTCCAATATAGTATCCAACAAAAATCCCTTTTGTTCTCCCAACACCATTGAAAGCCAAATAGAACATCATTAGAATTGGTTGCACAATTGCTAAGACATTCGATGCACCATCGCCATATCATCGTGAATAAATAATCATTACGCCAATTGATGCAAGTGAAAATGTTATATTTTGAATAAATAATCCACTCCTTTTTAATCCAAGCAACAATATTGTTTTATCAATTTGAAATATCTTGAGAGGATTAAAGAACATAACCGGATCAATTTTACTAAATCAAATATAACCCCCAATAGCTATCACTAAGAAACATTCAACTGTGACCGTCGATCATGCAACTCCTACAAGTCCCAGACTAAATACTCGATAAAACAAGTAATTACCAAAAGCATTAATAACAACAATCATTAAAGATAGAGGTATGATAATTTTTTGTTTTTTATTAGCGGTAAGCCACTGCATATAGCTTGAGGAAAGCATGAGTGGAATAATCTTTCAAATAATAACTTTTGTATAGTCTTGAGCTTCCCCTGATGCAGTTGAAGTATTTGCCATGTTAGTTCCTTGAAAGAAACGCATAATCTCATCTGTGGCAAAATATGCACATAGGATAAAAATAGCACTAAAAGCAAATATACCAATAGTTATTATTTTATAAACTGATTTGATTTTTTTATGATTATTAGCACCTTTGTATTGCATTACTAGGAAAGAAAACATGGCAATAAAAGCGCCAATGACAATAACGGCAATACCAGAATATTTATTGCCAAGAGAAACCGCGGCCATTTCAGATGAACCTGGTGTTTGGAAATTTCCCACCATAATTCCATCAATGAGTGACATTAATGAGTCAATAATTGCTAAAACAATAAAAGGTGCTGCAACCTTAAGTATTTTCAGAATAAATTTTTTATCTCAATACTTTACTTTTAAATTCATTAATTAATTATAAGTAAAAAAAACTCAGATTTAAGTTTATTCATTAATAACTTGATAAAGGTCACCATTTATTCAAAGCGTTGATCCGACACTTACTTTTGATCCTCTACCTTCTGGAACTTTCCCATTTATTTTTACACTATTATTTTCTAGAAAATATTTAGCTTCCCCACCTGTCGAAATGACATTTATCTTTTTTAATAGTTGATTGATCTTAATACTTTTATCTCTAATGACTATTTTCATTAGATTGTCTCTTTTATTTTCTTATAAAGATCTGATATTGATGTTCCTTCTCCAGTTGCTAGTATTGTAGATGCTATAAATTTATCAAGAGATGCAATAAGCAATTTTTTCGATTTTATTTCATAAACTTTTTCAATCGAATCAGTAATAATGACTTGATCGATATGTTTTGCTTCATCAAAGTGATCAAAACCCTTAGAGAATATACCATGTGTGGCTGCAACAATAATTTTTTTAGCACCTTTTTCTTTAAGTGATTTAGCAGCCTTAATAATCGTGTTACCTGTATCAATCATATCATCAATAATTACAATGTTCCTGTCTTTTACATCACCCAAAATCCCAATAACTTCAGACTGATTAGCGGCTGTTCTTCTTTTATCAATAATTGCGATTTGAATATCGGGTGAAATAAGTTCTGCTAGTACCCTTGCTCGCACTGTTCCACCATGGTCAGGTGAAACAACTGTAAATTTTCCAGTTTTTTTAATTTCTTTTGCAATTATATATTGTCCTTTTAAATCATCCAGGGGAATATTAAAGAATCCTTGAATCGAAGGATTATGTAAATCAACAGTAATTATTTTGGTTGCTCCAGCAGTTTGAAGTAAATCTGCAATTAACCTTGCACTAATGGGTTGTCTTCCTTTTGCCTTTCTATCTTGACGGGAATATCCATAATATGTCAGAACAACAGTAATGGTTTTGGCAGATGCTCTTTTAAGCGAATCAATGAATATCAATAATTCCATGATGTTACTATTTGTTGGAGTAGATGTTGAAGCAACTATGTATGTATGCATATTTCTTACATAGTCATCTGATTGTACAAGAATTTCACCATCAGCAAATACTGTTCTATTTATTTTAGATAAAGATATACCTAAAATTTTAGAAATTTTGTTACCCAGTTTTTGAGCATTATGTAAAGCAAATAATCTGGTGTTTTTCTGATCCATATCTATATTTTATCATAATGTTTATTTAAGAATAATTTTAATATTTTTATTTTTAATATTTTTAAATAAAATTTTAAATGTTGATCCATCTAATTCTTGTGGTCTAGCATTTATTTTAATATTTGATTCTAAAATAATGCTCTTCAGCAGTTCTGTGTCATCTGATAATATTTTCATATTATTTAATAAAGTTTTTCTTCTTTGACTAAACATTAACCTGAAAAACAAAGCGATTTCCTTGTGGTTTTCTATTATATCGTCTCTTGTCTCAAAAGACATAACTACTGAATTAATTTTTGGGAAAGGAACAAATGATTTAGGATTAACAATTAATTCTCTTTTAATGTTTTTAACATACAAGTTTGCAGTTAAAGTTAGCTTTCCATATTGTTTAGATCCAACTTTAGCGACTAAACGAGATCCAACTTCATCTTGCATCATAATGATGCATTTGTTAAATTTGTGTGCATTATCAAAAACTTTGAATAAAATATGTGATGTAATGTAATAGGGTATATTGGCAACAAGAGTTTTTTGTCCAGATCAATTTAAATTATCTTTCAAGAAATCTCCTTCTATTAAATTAAAATTACTTTTCCTAATTTCGCCTTGAAGAACTCTTATCATATCTCTATCTATTTCATAACAAGTAACAGTATTGGCGTCTTGTAAAAGCATCGTGGTTAACGATCCTAAACCCGGACCAATTTCAACCACATCTTTATTTTTGATTTTACTTAATTTAAGAATTTCATCCAAAACGTTTTGATCAATTAAAAAATTTTGTCCAAATCTCTTTGAAGCACTTACATCATATTTTTTATATAAATTCTTAATTGCGGATAAGTTATTCATAATGAAATTATATATTGAATACCTTTATTGCGTTTTCATAAATATTTTTAACCACTTCATCATCTTTTTCGTTTCTAATGGCTGCGATAAAATCTACAACATATTTAACATTTTTAGGTTCATTGGGCATTTTTCCACGATATGGGGTTGGTGTTAAAAAGGGAGAATCTGTTTCTGACAAAATTTTATTCAACGGAATATTTTTAACAACTTCTTGAACATCCTTTGCGTTTTTGAATGTAACAATCCCGGAAAAAGAGATGTAAGCACCCAGTTTGATAAACTTTTGTGCTCATTCCAAATTTCCTGTGTAAGAGTGCATGATGAATGTTATCCCTTTAAATTCATCACTTGCAATAATGTTATACACTTGCTGAAATGAATCCCGTGCATGAATTTCGATAGGAAGATTGTGATCTTTAGCTTTAATAAGATGTTTTCTAAATGAAGTTACTTGGTTCTCTAATGACGGATTATTATCATGATAAAGATCAATACCTGTTTCACCAATGAATTTAATGTCATTGTAATCAATTTCATCTAGGATGGATGTATCATTTTTATCCACTTCACATGGGTGAATGCCAACACCTGCAAAAACATTTGGATGTTTTTTAGCTACTTCAATCGCGTTAAGTGAATCTTTTTTAGTTGTTCCAGGAACAAAAATATAGGAAATATAATTCATGGTGGCGTTGTCTACCAATTTATTAGTTTCATTTTCTTTAAAAAATTCACTACCGATATGAGCATGAGTGTCGATATATTTCATAAATAAATTATATAAAAAAAGATACTACTTAACAATATCTTTTCATGGTCTTGGATATCCTTGTAGGTGTAGTGATTTTTTAGTATACGTAATCAAATTAACTTCTTTGTCTTTAATGGTTTTAACTGGAACTATCTTTGGTGAAACATTTAGGATTTTAATTATCTTTTTGGCTGCTTTTATTTCTTCTTTAGCCATTGGGCCTTTGATAAATGCATATTCAGAAAATTTCTTCCCGATATGAATCGATGCTTCACAAAGATATCGAAATTCTGCAACTGCCCTTGCTGTAATATAGTCAAAGTAGTTAAACATTTTAGCATCTTCTACTCTTGTCATTTGGACTCTAGCATTTAGTTTTAGTTTGACGCATGTTTCCATTAGAAAAATCATTCTTTTCTCTTGCGGTTCAAACATTATTAGTTCCAATTCAGGGTGACTTATGACAAATGGAATCGAAGGAAATCCAACACCAGCTCCAATATCCAATAGTTTTTTTTCTATAAAATCTTCTGTGTGAGGAAACGCTGCTTCAAGTGTTAAGATAGATTCAAGAATTCCTTCTTTTCATAAAACATCACCTTTGAAACCCGTTAAGTTCATAACCTTATTTTGTGATTCAATAATTTCAACATATTCTTCTAATTTTGCAAAAATTAACTCATCATTAATATGTTCTCTTGTTAACTCTTTGTAGTTCATAATGAAATTATACCTTTATTATTAAAAAAAGATATTTTTACCTTTTTCTAAACGTTATTTTCAGTTTGTTATTTTTTGCTATGTTTTTTAACATCATTAATTATTTCACTTAATGAGGCATCTTTTTCGCTTTTTTTAACGATTTTTTTTGCAGGAAGTCTTTTAAGATTTTCATGAATATAATCTATTTCTTCTTTAACAATTGTTTCTTTTTCTAATAACTCATCAGCAATTAATTTTAACAATTTTTTATTTTCTTTTATGACAGAAAGAGCTTTTGTTTCAGCACCAACCACTAATTCTCTAATGGCATCATCAATTTTTTCAGCAAGTGCATCTGAATAATCTTTACTTGTCTGGTTTGGCCCTAAGAATCCATTTGGATTTATTTTCTCATAAGCAATTGGACCAAGGATTGACATACCAAATTGTGTGACCATTGAACGAGCAATGTTTGTTGCTCTTTCAATATCGTTATGAGCGCCTGTTGACACTTCGCCTTTACCGTAAATTATTTGCTCGGCAGCTCTACCACCCATGTAAGAAATAATTTTAGCTTCAAGTTCTGATTTTTTATAGTTATATGTTTCTTTTCTTGGGGTCATTAATGTATATCCACCTGCATCGCCACGTGGAATGATGGTAATTTTTTGAACTATTTCTGCATCTGATATTTTTAGTCCAATAATAGCATGACCAGCTTCATGGTAAGCAACCATCATCATTTCTTCAGGCGTAATTGTTCTATGTTTTTTAGCTGGACCAGCTACAACTCTATCGATTGCTTCGTCAATTTGCTGAATTGTGATTAAATTAGTTTTTTCTCTAACTGATAATAAAGCAGCTTCATTAACAACATTTTCTAATTGTGCACCTGAGTAACCAGGAGTTCTCTTAGCCACATTTTTAAAATCAACCTCACTATGAATTCTTTTACCTTTGGCATGTAACTCAAGAATCATTTCCCTCTCCAAAATATCAGGATTATTAACTGTAATAACACGGTCAAAGCGACCAGGTCTTAATAGCGCTGGATCTAGAACATCTGTTCTATTTGTAGCGGCAATAATTAGAAGGCCTGAGTTTTCATCCATTCCATCCATTTCCACAAGAATCTGATTAAGCGTTTGCTCTCTTTCATCATTTCCCGAAAGTGAAGATCCACGTTTTCTACCAACGGCATCTAACTCATCAATAAATAGGATAGCTGGAGCAACCTTACGAGCTTCCTTAAACATTTCACGTACCCGTTTAGCCCCCATACCAGCAAACATCTCAACAAAGTTAGAGGCAGATATAAAGTAAAACGGAACATTAGCTTCGCCGGCTGTTGCCTTAGCAAGTAATGTTTTACCTGTGCCTGGAGGACCACCTAACATGATTCCTTTTGGTATTCTTGCTCCTGCAGCTTCATACTTTTTAGGATTTCTTAAAAAGTCAACAACTTCTTCAATTTCTTCCTTAACTTCTTTTTGTCCAGCAACATCTGAAAATCTTTTGTTAGAAATAATTTTCTTGGCAGGGTTTTTACCTGCACCAAAGATGCCTCCACTTCCTCCGCCTTGATTTGCTCTTTTAATAAAGAACATAATACCAAAGATCATTAATAATGTTATTCCAAATGTGCTAATAAAACTTCAAATGGCAGAATTATTTTTTGGGGTTCCTATTGCAGTTAATTTACCTTCATTTGGTTGTCCACCATTTAAAGCCATATTAACAATTTCGTGAATACCACCTTGATTGCTATTTTCATATATTTGACTAATAAAAGTTGGGCTGGCATAAACAACATAACTTTCACTTTCCCCAGAAGAAGGGACTTCTTCAACATAAATTGCTTGTGCTATACTATCAGTTGTGATAGATTTGAAATAATGATCATCTTCCACATTTGTTGAGGAGCCGGTTAATCGTGTTTTAAATTCATTAATGTTTTTAGTTTCTTTTGATTTTTTAAAGACGTCAAAAACTCATAGAGCAAGTATGATAATTACTGCAAAAAATACCACAGTCATTATTAATCTAGTTCAATTAAATCCTTTTTTTGGTTCGTGTGTACCTTGTGCTGGTTGTGACATCTAAGCTCCTTTAATATTACAAGTCTTATTATATTATAAAGATGTTAAAAAAACACCTTTTTTAAACAATAATTCTTTTTTTATGAAATTGCTACAAAACTTGTAAATTCTTGATATAAAGGTTTGAACTATTATGAGTAACTATAATACTTTATTTATTATGTTTGGTCTCTTTAAAATTAATAGTGCTTAGATGAATATTTGTTATGAATAAAGACTTATTCATTGTTTATGAAAATGATTTTTGCATTTGACAATTAGTTAAACCAAAGAAATATTCTTTTTGGATATATTTGTTATCTAGTTGGTCCTATAATTACTGTACTTTTTGCTTGCCAACATAATAATGATTTTTGTGCACCAAAGCATTATATGGCAATGTAACTTCATGGGTTCCTTTTGTTTCTAATTAGTCCGTAACCCAATTGTAAGGCAAGGGGTCTTTCATAATGAAATTTTTAAGTACACTTAGATATACATTGAATAATTGTGTAATATATTTGGAAATTTCATTAATACCTATATAATGAGGGAAGTTGTCTTACCCGGGCGACCGGAAATGAGAAAAATGAAATTTAAAGAATTAAATTTATCCAAAGAACTGCTCGATACACTCGAACTAATTGGATATAGAGAAGCATCACCAATTCAAGAAAAGGCGATCCCTGTTGCTATGTCTGGTAATGATATTATTGGTCAAGCACAAACAGGAACAGGAAAAACTGCGGCATTTGGTATTCCCTTAATTGAAAATACAATTAAAAATAGGAATTTGCAACATATTATTCTTGCACCTTCAAGAGAATTAGCAACTCAAATATATAATGAGTTGCACAAGCTATCAGCTAATAAAGATATTAAGGTGATCGACATTATTGGTGGTATTTCCTACACCATTCAAAAAAGATCATTAAGTAGTGGACCTAATATTATTGTTGCAACACCAGGAAGATTCATCGATAACCTTGATAAAGGCTTAATTGATCTTTCACATGTAACTACATTTACACTTGATGAAGCAGATGAAATGTTGAATTTTGGTTTCTATAAAGAAATCACCAGAATTAAAAAATCATTGCCTGATAAAATTCAAACACTATTTTTTACTGCAACATTTAATCCAAAAATTAAAAAATTGGCGACTGAAATTTTAAATAACCCAGTATCCATTATTATTTCAGAAGGACTATCCTCAACTCAAACAGTTTTGCAAAAACATATTATAGTGACTGAAAGGCAAAAAATTTCAACATTAGTGGCATTATTGCAAATGTTAAAACCTAAGTCCGCGATTATTTTTGGGAGAACAAAAAGAAGGGTTGAAGAATTAACAGCAGCACTTAAAAAAATGAATTTTGATGTAGTAGGAATCCAAGGTGATATGAGACAAAGAGAAAGATCCTTTGCTATGGATGGTTTCAGAAGAGGTAAAGTAAGCATAATCGTCGGAACTGACGTAATTGCTAGGGGAATTGATGTTGATGGGATTGATTATGTCTTCAACTTTGATTTACCAGATGAACTTGAATACTTTACTCATAGAATTGGGAGAACAGGAAGAGCCGGAAGCAAAGGAACATCAATTTCCTTTATCAAGGAAACTGAAAGATCATACTTTAAGCAGATTATGAACACAACTGGTTCAACATCAGAACAATGACCAATACCGTCTGGGAAAGATTTGGCAGAGGTTAAAGAGAAACAACTTGAGGATTCTATGAAAGTTCTTTTGGAGATGGGCAAAAATAAATTCACTGAAACTGGAAAAATGATTTCTGAGTCATTTACCAAAGAGGAACTTGGGATTATTCTTAGTGAAGCCCTTATTGGTTCAAAGGATGTTTCTCAAAGTATAACATTAACACAAGAAGTGAGTAATGCACAAAGAAGAGGGGTAAAAGGCGGAAGGTCTTCCGGAGGAAGAAATAGAGGCGGTGGAAAACGTTCATCATATGGTTCTCAAGGTGGAAACAGAAGAGGTTATGGCGGTGGAAAGAACAATTCATATTCTTCAAATAGATCAAGCACAAGCAGGGCCAATTTAAGTAGACCAAGAAGTCCAAAAAAATAGTTATGAACATAAATATAGCGATTTAATATCTTCGCTATTTTTTATTAGAATTATAAAATTAATGTATATAAAACTATCCATTAAAGCTTTGTAATGATATGGTTTGAACTTACTTTAAACTTTTTAGCGAAATTTCCTGAGTTTTTCTGATTGCTTCCTCAACTTTTTCTTCAATATCAAATGTATCAATAACTGATATAGATTTAATTGCATTACCATCAGATAATTTAATCATTTTGACACCCTTGGCCCCACGCCCTGAATTGGCGACTTGTGTCAATGTTGTTCTAATTGTGATACCTTGCTTTGTAATAATAAGAATATCTTCATTACCTTTAACAACTTCCACAAATTTAAGATATCCTGCTTTTTTAGTATCAATAGATTTAACGCCTTTTGCTCCTCGTTTTGTTTGTCTATAATTAGAGAAATGTGTTTTTTTACCAAATCCATCTTCTCCAACGGATAAGATGTAGTCGCCAGCTAATGAATGAGATGCTCCAACAACTTTTGATTTCAGGTTATCTGACAAATTAATACCTTTAACTCCAGAAGCAGTCCTTCCCATTGGTCTAGCTTCAGTAACATCAAATCTCACAACCTTACCTGTTGATGAACCAATAATAACTTGTTCATCATTAGTTACAATCATCGCCTTAACGAGCATGTCTTCTTCTTTAAGTCCAAGAGCTCTTTTACCGTTTTTATTAATCCTTTCATATTCTAAAATATGTGTTTTTTTAATAATCCCTTTTTTGGTGATAGTTACCAAGAAACTACCATCATCATATGAATCGGTAGTTAGGAGTGAAATAACTTTCTCTCCCTTCTCAATTCCAATTAAGTTTAAAAATGGAATCCCTTTTGACTGTTTAGACATTTCAGGGACCTTATGCGCCCTAATTCGATAAAC
Source organism: Candidatus Mycoplasma mahonii (assembly GCF_030550815.1). Classification (GTDB taxonomy): domain Bacteria; phylum Bacillota_I; class Bacilli_A; order Mycoplasmatales; family Metamycoplasmataceae; genus Mycoplasma_O; species Mycoplasma_O mahonii. The sequence continues at coordinate 766,687 of NZ_CP114583.1, forward strand.
CTTCCCATAAGATGTAAAGATTAATAAGTCTGTATGTGTTGTTGTAGTAAGAATCTTTTCAACATTATCATCTTCATAAGTTGTCATTGATCTAGAACCAATACCACCTCTGTTTTGCGAAGAATACTCTTCAAGCGGAATCCGCTTCACATATCCATTAGAAGACATTGTGATGGCAATATCTTTTTGGGGAATCAAGTCTTCATCTTGAATAGATCCTATTCCTTCAACAATTTCTGTTTTTCTAGTATCGCCGAATTTTTCTTTAATTTCTTCTAACTCATCAATGATCAGGTCTCTCATTACTTCTCTATTATTTAGAATATATTGCAGTTCCGTGATTGTCTTGTTAAGTTCTTCATGCTCAAGATTCATTTTTTCGATCGCAAGACCTGTCAATCTACCTAACCTCATATCAGTTATTGCTTTAGATTGCACTTGAGATAAACTATATGTATTCATTAACTTTTCTTGAGCCTCTAAATCATTTGAAGCAGATCTAATTGTTTTAATAACAGCATCAATATTCTCAATAGCGATTTTAAGTCCTTCAATGATGTGAGATCTAGCTTCTATTTTTTGGAGATCAAATTCACTTCTTCTTTGGACAATTTCAAATTGATGTTTTAAATAAACTTCTAATGATTGTTTAAGGTTAAGCAATTGTGGCTGACCACTAACTAATGAAAGAGAATTTACAGAAAAATTTGTTTGTAACTGAGTTTTTTTAAATAATTTATTTAAAAGAACTTCAGGCACAACATCTCTTCTAAGCTCAATTACAATCCTAATTCCTTTTCTTGATGTTTCATCTCTTAAATCCGTAATACCTTCAATAACTTTGTCTTTAACTAAGTAGGCAATTTTTTCAATCATATTTGCTTTGTTAACCATGTATGGTATTTCAGTCACAATAATTTTTGATTTACCATTTTTAAGTTCTTCAATTCTGGTTCTTGATCTTGTTTTAACTGATCCTTTGCCAGTCATGTAAGCTGCCTTAATACCATTTGAGCCAAGAATAATCCCTCCAGTAGGAAAATCGGGCCCAGTGACATATTCCATCAACTCTTCAATGGTTATCTCTGGATTTCTTGAAAGTGCAATAGCCCCATTGATTACTTCTGTTAGATTGTGCGGTGGGATATTTGTGGCCATACCAACGGCAATACCAGTTCCACCAGTAACAAGGAGATTGGGAATTCTTGAGGGTAAAACTTCCGGTTCAACTTCTGAACCATCATAATTAGGGATAAAATTAACAGTATTCTTTCTAATTCCTTGAACCATTAGTGAAGCGATTTTAGACATACGAGCTTCGGTGTATCTCATTGCCGCTGCTCCATCGCCATCAATAGAACCAAAATTACCATGTCCATCAACCATTGGATATCTCATTGAGAAATCTTGAGCCATACGAACCATAGCTTCATAAACTGATGAATCGCCATGTGGGTGATACTTGCCAAGTACATCACCAACAATACGAGCTGATTTCTTGTGAGACACAGATGAAGTTAATCCGAGTTCATGCATTCCAAAAAGAATTCTCCGATGAACTGGCTTAAGTCCATCCCTTGCATCTGGGAGTGCACGAGCCACAATGACAGACATTGCATATTCTAAGAAAGATGATCTCATTTCTTTTGATACAGAAATTGGTGAAAGACCTTTTGTAGCATCATCTATTATTTGTGACTTAACTTGATAAGTATCGGCATTTTGAGGAGCTTCTTTTATTTCTTCTTCTTTATCTTTTTCATCTTGTGTTTTTTCTTTGACAAAAACTCTTTCCATTTTCTCTTCTTCAACTAAATACTTATCATTATCATCGGAAGCATTATCGTAAACTAATTTATCCGGATCTTTTTCATTATCATCAAACATTATTTACCACCTTTCATATTTACTAGATATTCTCTGTATTCCACTTGTTCATCGAGCGACAATTGGTTTGGTCAAGTGTTTGTAAAATAATAAAAAAGTGCTACTGGTCAAAAGAATATTATTAGACAAAATAAAATCCATTTTTTCACCATTTTAAATCCATCAAATTTATTTTTTCCATTTATCATTTTATACGTCAATTTCCGCATATTTTGCATTAGTGTTGATAAAATTCCGACGTGGTTCAACATCATCACCCATTAAGATTGAAAATGTTAAGTCAGCTGCAGCTGCATCATTTATTTGAACTTGCAACATCTTTCTTTCTTCAGGATCCATTGTGGTATCTCATAGTTGATCAGGATCCATTTCACCCAAACCTTTATATCTTTGAATCGTAAATTTAGTATCTTCACTTAATGTTTTTAAATAATTATCTTTTTCCGCATCTGAATATGCATAAATTATTTTCTTACCAGTGCTAACTTTATATAAAGGTGGTTGGGCAATATAAATAAAGCCATATTCAATAAGTGGTCTTAGATATCTATAAAAGAATGTTAATAATAATGTTCTAATGTGAGCACCATCAACGTCGGCATCGGTCATAATGATGATTTTATGATATCTCAATTTATTAATATTAAAGTCTTCCCCAACGCTTGTTCCAAGAGCAATTATTAGTGCTCCAATTTCATTATTAGCAAATACCTTATCAATTCTAGCTTTCTCGGTATTGATAACCTTACCTCTAAGTGGTAAGATGGCCTGTGTTTCACGGTCTCTACCAAGCTTAGCAGATCCACCAGCTGAATCACCTTCGACAATATAAACTTCTGATATTTCGGCATTTTTACTTGAACAGTCAGCAAGTTTTCCAGGAAGTGATCCTATATCAAAGACAGACTTTCTTCTGGTTACTTCTCTTGCATTTTGTGCAGCAAATCTTGCTCTTTGGGCAAGAAGAGATTTTTCAATCATTGTTTTAGAAATTAGTGGATTCTCAACTAGAAATCTTTCAAGCATCTCGGAAAGAACTTTATTTGTTGCCATTCTGGCGTCTTTGTTTCCTAATTTTCCTTTTGTTTGACCTTCAAAAACAGGATCCATATGCTTGATTGAAATAATAGCAGTAAGACCTTCTTTAACATCGTCTCTAGATAATTTTTCTTTCTCATCTTTGAATAACTTATTTTCACCAGCATATTGATTAAAGATACGGATGAGAGCATCCATAAATCCTTGTTCATGGGTTCCACCTTCAATAGTAGCTATATTATTAGCATATGAGACAATGTTCGCCTGGAATCCTGTGTTGTATTGAAAGGCTACTTCAGTAATAACATCTCCATCAGTCCCTTTAAAATGTCCTTCAGCATAAATTATTTCTTCATTAATAACCTCTTTAGAGTGATTAAGTTCAGAAACATATTCAACAATACCTCCTTCGAAGTGGTAATCTTCTATTTTGTCTATTCTTTCGTCTTTAACAATAAGTCTTAGACCTTTATTTAAATAAGCTGTTTGTCTTGTTCTATCACAGATAGCTTCAAAATCAAATTCATTTTCATCCATAACTGAGTAGTCAGGGTGAAACTTAATTTTTGTTCCTTGTCTATCTGTTGTTCCAACAATTTTCATCGGTTCCACAGCTTTACCGCCATTTTTAAAGTGTTGGTAATTAAGATTACCATCTCGCTCTACTCAAACTTCTAAACTATCAGAAAGAGCATTAACAACAGAAGCCCCAACACCATGCAGACCACCAGAGACTTTATAAGTATCAGAGTCAAACTTCCCTCCAGCATGTAAAACGGTCAAAACGGTCTCTACAGTTGATTTGCCTGTTTTAGGATGAATAGCAACAGGAATACCACGACCATCATCCTCAACAATAACAGATCCATCAGTTGTGATCGTAATATTAACAACTGATGCAAAACCGGCCATTGCTTCATCAATGGAGTTGTCAACTATTTCTCACACCAAATGATGCAACCCCTTTATTCCTGTAGTACCAATGTACATTCCAGGTCTTTTACGAACAGCTTCTAATCCTTCTAATACCTGGATATTACTAGCATTATATTCTGACATTTCGTCCTTCTTTCTCTTGACTTATATTGTAATGAATTATACTCCATTTTTATGCTTTTTAAGCAAATATACACTTTTTAGACGATTTAAGCTCAATAACTTAAACATTTTATTTAATAACTACTTCTTAAAATAATGGTTATTAAGAAAAATATGCCTTTTAGGGGCATAAACTTAATTTGTTGAAAATGAAAGTTAAATGATCATCATGACATTAATTAAGCTAATGGAAGCTTTTTAGACAATTTAATCATCGGAGAAGTATATAAGTGTTGTCTTAATAATCTATCAGAGACTTGATTAATATTAAATGCAACATCTTTAAAGAAATTTCCATATATAACAGCTGCTTTTATGTGTTTTCCAATTTTACCTTTGATAACAAGATTTCTTAATATTTCAAGTGAAACATCACCCGATATTGGATTCAATTCAAAATGAACCCCTTTAATACTTTTAATAATAAACCCTTTTAAGGTTGATTGAATAATATCATTTTTTGATTTTGTACCTGGGCTATCATAGCATTATGAAAAGAAGCGCCATTCACAACATTATTACCTGCGGACTCAATTATTTAGTTTAGATGCAAGTTTTTCATCCACTAAATAATGTTTTAAAATGCCTTTATCAATGAATTCAGCTTCATGAGCCAAAAGACAATCAGCATCATATGTCTTATACATTCCAATTTCTTGATTAATCGGTTTATTGATGAGCGTTATTTTATTTGACAATATTGCTTTTCCAATTTTATTAGCTCATACTGTTTTTGCTTTACTAAATTTAAATTTTTGTATTGTTTTGCACAACTTTTTTTCAACAAATAACTTAGCGTAATCTGCACCATTAGATAACAATATAGAAATTATTTTCTTTGCTTTTTCCTTATTGAACATGCGTCTCCTTATGTTCATATATGCATTATATATATCATTGGTTGAACAAATGTTAAGAATAATAAATACCGGATTTTAAAAGGTTTATAATCAAATTATGAAATATAAAATAATTATAAGCCCATCCAAAAATATTAATAGAAATGCATCTGCAATTACCAAAGATGGATCAAAACCATTATTTTTAATAAAAGCAAAAGAAGTTTTTCGTCCTATCAGGAAACTTGATCTTGCTCAAACCAAAAAACTGTATGGTTTATCTGACAAGAAAAGCTTAGAAGTTTATGATATGCATCAAAAGCATGGTGAGAATAATTATTACGCAATAGAATACTATGGCGGTCTATTTTATCAACGACTTGATCTTACAGATAAAAGTAGAGAGTGATTACAAGAACATGTTGTCATTGTGGACGCCTTATATGGTCTTTTAAGACCATATGATCGTGTAAGTGAATATAGATTAGATTTTACTATTAAATTCCCGTTTAACTTGAGAGCATTTTGAAAAGAAGATATAAATAAATACTTTGAATGTTATGAAGTTTATAACTTAGCATCTAAAGAATTTTCTTCAATGATTAATAAAAAACTAATTGAAGTGCCTTTATCAGGAGAAGGCAATATTAAAATTCAAAGAGCAGAAGCATTTAATAAATTCAAAAAAGATTAAATATTTACATCCATTTTATGAAATAAAAAGTAGGCTCCATTAATTAAAGCCAACTGATTATTAAATTAACATATGAAGTATGTTGTGTAATTGATGGGTTTGTTGCGTCTTTTTAAGACACACTATTTATTATAGGCATTAACTAAATTTTGAGTATTCTTTACTATAAAATTATAGTTTCAATAAATTTTCATATAGTAGGTGTTGCTTATAATTATTTTAGCATTTAGAGTACTATAGACTTTAGTAATATTTATTGAAATACCAATAGTATTTAATATTTCTATTTTAGCTAATTATATAAACAATAGTTATAAATTAAATATATTGTATATATAAATTAAATATATTGTATAATTTTCATATTAAAATGAAAGGTCAAAATGACAATAACCAGAGGACAAAGATTTATAGGATTTTTAATAAACCTAATCACATTTAATGGTCTTGGAATAGGTAACTTAATATTACTGCTTACATCAGGAAGAACAATTGGTGGGATAGTAGCAGGATATAAATATGAGCATGGAGGAATTGAAATTGTTTTGACGTGGTTGGTACGTATATTAATTAGTTTCTTGATTTTATTCACACTTGGTATATTCTGAATTGTAGATATCGCTACAATGGAAAAAAGAGATGGCAGATTTTATGAAGCATGATCTAATAATAGAAAGATTGCTCTATAAATTAATAAAACCTAAGGGTTTTTTATTTTGAATTGTTATAATTTAAACATGAAATTAATTGTAGGACTTGGTAATCCGGGTGAAAAATATGAAAAAACAAGGCATAACATCGGGTTTAGCGTCATTGATGCCTTTGCTCATCAAAGCAATTTGAAACTTAAAAAACATAAATTTAATGGTATTTTCTATAAATCTGATGATTTTATATTGGCCAAACCAGAAACATATATCAATCTTTCTGGCGACTTTGTTTCTGCAATAGTAAAATTTTATAAGATTCAGATTGAAGACATTTTAATAATTTATGATGATATGGATCATAAAGTAGGAACAGCGGTCATGAAGGGTTCTGGATCTGCTGGAGGACAAAATGGGATGAAGGATATTATTAATAAACTAGGAACCAACCATATCAATAGATTAAAAATAGGAATTGGTCGAAATGACTCTTCAATCAATCATGTTCTTGGTAAATTTTCCGATGTGCAATGGCAAAAAATTAATACTATTGCTCACCAAATTAGTCAAGCTATAAATGATTTTATTGAGTTAGGACCCAGTAAGGCTATGACAAACTTTAACACTTTTTTCAACATCGGATAATAGTGTTATTTTCTTATTTAAAATATGTATAAACTTCTTCATTTTACGTCTAGATAAATCATTTGCTTATTCATAAAATGCAATTGTCATCCATATTGTTCAGGAGAAAAAGGAACACTAGAAAATAAACATAGAATTATAAGAAGATTAATCTCTAAGGGGAAAAAATTAAATAAATATACAAATAAAGATTTATTAATCCTAAATAAATTTGTCAATAACTACTATTCAAGAACATTTAATAGAATATAATGAAGCAGAACCAATAACGGCATTGAAAGACTTTTTTTTCATTACTGAAAATTAGGTCCACTTATCCTTGGACAAAATACTTCATATTCTTCTGCATACTGTTTTTAGCATCTCTATAGTTTAATAATGAAAGTTTACATAAACATGCATCATGTAGAAACACAAAAACATTAATATCGTATAATTTGTTTGTGAAAATTGATGATTTAAAACAAGTTCCAAAAAATCCTGGTGTTTATATTTGAAAGGATAAATTTGATAATGTCCTTTATGTCGGTAAAGCAAAAAGATTAGATATAAGAATGAAGCAATATTTTAAAGGAATGCTTAATTCTTATAAAACTGCTAAGCTTGTTGATAATATTGCTTCATTTAAATATTTCATAACAAAAAACGAAAAAGAAGCGTTGATTTTAGAAAGAAACTTAATTAGTAAGTATTCACCTGAATATAATATTAAATTGTCTGATGATAAAAGATATCCTTATATAGTCGCTTCTTTAGCATCTAAACTTTCAATAAAATTAGCTTATCGTTTGCCAAAAAGCAAGAGTAAAAATACTATTATTTATGGCCCTTTTCCAACTGGATTCAGAGCACGAAGGATGGTTAATCTTCTTACACGTTTGACAACATATGAAAATGGGATTCCAAAAGAAAGCAATGATCCCATTTACTGGAAAAAACAATTTGAATACACTAAAAAATTATTATCATCTGGATCTAAATCTCTATTAAAAACACTTGAAGGCAAAATGACTGAGGCTGCAAACAAGGAACAATACGAAGTTGCTCATGATATTCAAGAATCTATTAAAGCACTTGATTTTTACAAGGACACGCAAAATGTTCAATTAACATCTCTTGTTGATACTGATGTCATTGGATTTCTTGAAAAAGATGGATATCTATCAATTTCCATGCTTTTTTATCGTCAAGGATTGCTTCTTTCTAAGAAGGAAAGAATTATTGAAATCACTTCGTCACTAAATGAAAGCACAAGACAATTTGCTTCCCAATATTATGCATACAACTATATGCCTAAGCAAATAATTTCAAATTTTGATTTTGAATCCGAAATTAATGTTCTCATTCCAATGAAAGGAAGCAAGAAAGAGATTTTAGATCTTGCACTCATTAATGCCAGCAATAATATTGATATAAAACTAAAAGAATTTATTCGCCATGAAGAATTAACAATGGGTGCAGTTGATAAATTAAAAAAATTACTTAATTTAATAAACCTTCATCATATTATTATGATTGACAATTCAAATACTAATAATACTAATCCAGTATCAGCAATTGTCTCCTACAGAAATGGGATTAAACAGAAAAATGAATATAAGAAATACAACTTAGAAATAGGCACACGTCTGGCTGATGTTGATTATATGAAACAGGGAATAACAAGATACTTTAGTAATGAAAAAAATGCCATTCCCGATCTATTAATTGTAGATGGAGGTAAAGCACAAGTTAATGAAATAAAAAAGATATTCACTAATGTTCCTATTATTGGATTGGTTAAAAACAGCCAACATTTAACAGACCATATGATTAACTTAGAAGGTCAAGACATTTCTATTGAAGATCAAAATTTATTCAACTTCTTGAAGGGAATACAAATTGAAGTTGATCGGTTTGCCAAATATCACCATAATTTCCGAAGAAGAAAAAGCATGGAAGGGATTTTAAAGACCATCCCCGGCATTGGCGATGTTACTGAAAGAAAATTGCTTGAACATTTTAAAACATATTCAGCAATTTACAATTCATCATTTGAAGATTTATGCAAAGTGGTTTCAAAAAAAATAGCAAAACTCTTAATTAATAACAAAAATTAGGAAGACTAGAAACATGTATAAGAAAGTAGAAAGTTTTGTGTAACTCCTATGTTGTAAAGTTACAATAAGGAGTTTTTATTATGAAAAAAGAAAAAGAAAAAGAAAAAACTTTCCAAAAAACTTTCCAAAAAAAATAGCAAAACTTTTGGAAGAACATGGTGGTGAAGAATTTAAGGGTAAAACATTTGATGAAATTTTGCTAGAAACTGCAAAGCCAATGCTTGAGAAAATGCTTAATTCAGAAATGGATGAACATTTAGTATATCTTAAAAACAAAATTTAGAACAATATCTACTTTTGTTGGAAAATATATCTTTTCAATAATGGCCACTTATTAATGTTAAATTTGAAAGATTAGATATTTCCTTATTAAAATTAAAAAAATATTCTGTCTCGATTTGCATATCCTTTACCACATATAGCATACTCAAATATACAACTTGTCTCTTAGTTGGATAATTCTAAAAATGATTTTATTATTGTCTTCAATATTGCAACTTTAAATTCTTGATCTGATAATTAAACACTTATCGGTTTCTTTATGATCATCTTAAATAATATGGTTTTGAAATATATGAAAAGGTTGCTTTATGTGTTTTTTTATCAAATGTAATCATGTACTTAGTGCCCAAAAATATCTTTTAGATACATGCCAGTAAATGAATCTTTATTCTTAGCAACTTGTTGAGGTGTTCCGGCCGCAACCACTCTCCCACCATTAATTCCCCCACCAGGTCCTAAGTCGATAATATAATCAGATGTTTTAATGACATCAAGATTATGTTCAATAACTAAAACAGTGTCACCACCATCAACGATTCGATTAAGAACCACTAGTAATTTTTGAACATCAAATTGATGCAACCCAGTTGTGGGTTCATCTAGAATGTACATCGTTTTACCTGTTGGTTTTTTAAGTAAGAAAGTGGCTAATTTTACTCTTTGAGCTTCTCCACCAGATAAGGTTGTAGCACTTTGACCAAGTGTGATATAGTTAAGACCAACATCATCCAAAGCTTGAAGTTTAAATTTAATTTTTGGTCTATTTTCAAAAAACTTAAGCGCTGTGTGAACTCTCATATTCAAAACATCAGCAATTGATTTATTTTTATATTTAGCCTCAAGTGTTTCTCGGTTATACCTTTTGCCATCACAATGATCACACATAACATAAACATTAGGTAAAAAGTGCATTTCGATTTTAATAGAACCTCCGCCGCGGCATTTATCACATCTACCACCATCAACATTAAATGAGAAGCGCCCTCTTTGATATCCTCTTGCTCTTGATAACTGCGTTTGAGTAAAGAGATCTCTAATATCATCAAAGACGCTTGTATATGTTGCTGGATTAGATCTTGGGGTTCTCCCGATTGGTGATTGCGAAATTTGGATTACCTTATCTATATTTTGCATACCAGTAATATTTTTGTGAGCACCTGTTTTTAAAAATGGATTAGTGAGTTGCTTTTGTAAAGACTTTCCCAGAATTTCATTTACTAATGAAGATTTTCCTGATCCAGAAACCCCAGTCACTGCAATTAATTTTCCTAAAGGAAATTTAACACTAATGTTTTGCAAATTATTTTCTGATGCACCTTTAATTTCAATAACCTTTCCATTACCTGATCTATAATTTTTAGGTGTGGAAATAGTATTTCTGCCCGATAGAAAATCACCAGTAATAGAATATTTGTTATCGCTGATTTCTTTCACAGTGCCAGCTGCAACAACTTCACCACCAGCATCACCAGCTTTGGGACCAATATCAATGATGAAATCAGCTGATCTAATAGTCTCTTCATCGTGCTCAACAATAATCAGTGTATTTCCAATTTCTACCATTTTCTTTAATGTTTCAATTAATTTTTTATTGTCTTTTTGATGAAGGCCAATTGATGGTTCGTCCAAAACATACAAAACACCTGTCAGGTTTGATCCTATTTGAGTAGCAAGTCTTATTCTTTGCGACTCTCCCCCTGAAAGAGTTTCGGCTTTACGATCTAGTGTAAGATATTCAAGCCCAACATTAACCAAAAATGATAAACGATCAACCACCTCATTAATAATTAATGTTGAAATTTCAACTTCTTCTTTTGAGAGTTTCAGTTTAATAATAAATTCTAAGGCATCTGTAACAGATAACTGAGTAAATTCATGAATATCAATTTTATTTACTTTGACAGCAAGGGCATGTTCATTTAGACGTTTACCACGGCATACTTTACAAGTAACATCAGACATAAATGTGTCTCTAATTCATTTTCTAATTCTTTCAGAGTTAGAATTTAAATGTCTTCTTTCAATTTTTGTAGCAATACCCTCAATTTTCTCAGTTTTCTTATACATGTTTCCAGATGAAGTAATCAATTTATAGGTTATATCCTCGGTTGCACCTTCCATAATAATCTTGATTTCTTTTTTTGATAGATATTCAATCTTTTTATCAAGATTAATATTGTAGTGATCCATCAATATTTTAAATTGTTGTCAGTCAATGTTCTCAGAACCAACTAAATTTTTAAAGAAGACAATCCCGCCTTCATTAATAGATAATTCTTCATTAGGCATTAATTTTTCAACATCAACATTTAATTTAACACCTAACCCTTTACAAGCCGTACACATTCCAGCTGGTGCATTGAAAGAAAATAATCTTGGCTCAATAAGTGGCATATCAAAATCACCATGAGGACATGAGTGATATTTTGAGTAAGAAGATTCTCCAACTCCAACTACATTAACAATTATTAATCCTTTTCCATATTCAAGGGCCAACTCAATTGCTTCACTAATTCTTGATCTTTCTTCTTCTTTTAAGATAATTCTATCGACAACAATTTCAACATTATGTTTCTTATTTTTGTCCAATTTAATTTCATCTTCTAAAGTCATTAGAGTTCCATTAACTCTGATTCTTAAAAATCCATCACGTTTTAGTTTTTCAAAAAGATTACTGTGAATTCCTTTTTCGGCTCTAACTATGGGAGCAAGAATAATCAACCTTGCACTTTCCTTATTTTTATAAATAGAATTAATAATGTCCTTTGATCTTTGGGCTGATATCTTGATATTATGAACAGGACAAAAAGGGGTACCTATCCTGGCATATAGAAGTCTAATGTAGTCATAAATTTCAGTTACGGTCCCCACAGTTGATCTAGGATTATTATGAGTTGTTTTTTGTTCAATGGAAATGGCTGGTGAAAGACCTTCAATAGAATCCACTAGTGGTTTTTGTGTTCCTCCAAGAAACTGACGAGCATAAGAAGATAAAGAGTCAACGTATCTTCTTCTGCCTTCTTCATAAATGGTGTCAAAAGCAAGTGAAGATTTACCAGATCCCGAGACACCAGTAAAAACAACCATTTTGTCTTTGGGTATTTTAACATCAATGTTCTTCAGGTTGTTTTCTTTAGCACCTTTAACGATTATATATTTAGTAGTTTCTTTCATTATGGAATTATAGTATAAATACAAAAATTAATGTAATTAGCAACTCAACATATATGTGTTATTTTTTAATTCCAAAAACTGACCAAAATGTTTTTGTATCACCATTAGTATCATCCTTTGGCTCTAGTTTTTCTTTTAGTCTTTGGTTTTCATCTTCTAATTCGGAAACTTTAATTCTTAGATCATCAATAGTTAAGTCTTTCACAACTAGTTCACGTTGCTTTAAAGACATGAAAACCCAAATAAATGTTTTAACAATAAAGAGAACTACAACCGAAATAATCATAAGAACAATATTTTTAACTCATTCCCATTTAATATTTAGATTTAAAAATTTACTAATCATAAAGGAGATAAAAATAGTTACCATAAATGACGAAAGAATAAAAACATAGTGCATCATTCTATATTTGATTTTATTAGTATATAAAATATATATTTCACATGCAAAAGCGATAATGATTAAGACAATTCATGATAATAATTTTTCGTCAATATCTAGTCATCCAGGTATAAAGGAAAAAGAAATCGTGAAAAGGGGTGTTATCACAAATCCAAACCATCATTTTCGTAAAATATTATCGTTTTTATTCATATATGTATTATAAGTAGTTTGAGATTATTTTATGTTATTAATTAAGCATGATAAATTTTAAACTTAATAATTTAAAAAAATTATAAAATATCACTTTCCAGTTCTAAAATTAAATCCCTTAAATGAGCAGCTCTTTCATAATCCATATCTTTGGATGCTTTTAACATTTGGGTCCTTAAATCATCAATAAAGGCCTTTTTGGATTCCTTGTTCAATTTCTCACCATTCATAAATTCCTTCAGACTTCCACGTTTACTGTCAGCATCAATTGATTTTGGAATTGGCTTGACAATTGTTTGAGGAATAATGGTATGTTTGATATTACTTTTCTCCTGAATATCTCTTCTTCTTTGTGTTTCATCCATTGCCCCCTTCATTGATTTTGTAATAACATCACCATAGAAGATAACATGACCATCTTTATTTCTAGCAGCCCGACCAATCATTTGAATTAATGATGTTTTTCCCCTCATAAATGATTCTTTATCAGCATCAAGAATCAAAATTAATGAAACTTCAGGAATATCAATTCCTTCTCTTAATAAATTAATTCCAATAACTGTATCATAAATACCTTTTCTTAATTTTCTTAAAATCTCTTCTCTTTCAAATGTTTTATGTTCTGAGTGCATGTACATGACTTTTTCATTTTTTTCTTGCAAAAAACGGGTTAATTCTTCAGCTGTACGTTTAGTTGTAGTCATAATGAAAGTTCTCTGCTTTTTTTTCTTTTGTTTCTGTAAACGATCATAAATATCTTCTACTTGTCCTTTAATCGGAACCACTTCAATAGTGGGATCAAGTAATCCAGTTGGTCGGATGATTTGTGAAACCACGACACCATCAGCTTTATCAACCTCATATGCAGAAGGAGTAGCAGAAATATAGATTTTTTGAAAGCTAAAATCACTTTCAAATTCTTCAAATTTAAGCGGTCTATTATCAAGTGCTGATGGCAATCTAAAGCCGTAATTAACTAGATTTGATTTCCGAGAAAAATCTCCTTTATACATCGCATGCAACTGAGGAATCATCATGTGTGATTCATCTAAAATCATTAAAGCATCATTTGGCATATAGTCAAGAATGGTATATGGTCTTTCACCAACTTTTCTACCATCTAAATGTCTAGAATAATTTTCTATTCCGGAAGTAACCCCAAATTCTTTTAGAGATTCAAGATCGGAATTGGTTCTTTCTTCAAGCCTCTGTGCTTCTAAAAGCTTTCCATTTTCTTTGAAATAAGCTAACCTTGGGATTAACTCTTTTTCGATGTCCACCACAACACGATCAATAGTTTCCTTTTTAGTGGTGTAAGCATTAGCTGGAAAAATAGTCATATCTTGATGTTTCCTTAAAACTTCGCCTGTCAAAACATCAACTCGCATAATTTGTTCAATAACATCACCAAACATATCGATTTTAATGTAATACTCACTTGTTCAACCAGGTGCAAGTTCAATAACATCACCTCTAGCTCTAAAATTACCAGGTTCAAGAGTCACATTATTTCTTGAATAATTTCTTTTCACTAATTCAGCAAAGAAATCCTTTCGATCAATTTTCATTCCTACTTCAATGGGGTAAAATGAAGCTCGATATTCATCTGGAGATAAAGCTCCATAAATGGCCGCTACAGAAGCAACCACAATAGTATCCCTTCTTGTTGAAAGGGCATTAAGTGATGACATGCGCATTGATTCTAGATCTCAATTAGATTTTGATGTTTTATCAATAAATGTATCTGATGAAGGCATATAGGCTTCTGGGCGATAATAATCAAAATTAGAAATAAAATATTCAACTCTATTTTCCGGAAAGAAACTTTTTAGCTCTGAATAGAGTTGTGCTGCTAATGTTTTATTATGAGAAAGTACAATCACGGGACGATTCTGATTTTGAATTACATTTGCAATGGTAAATGTTTTACCAGTGGCCGTTGCACCTAAAAGCACCTGGTGAGTGTCCTTGTTATTGATGCCTTTTATCAACTCTTCTATAGCCTTAGGTTGATCACCTTTTGGGCTAAAACCACTATTTAATTTGAAATTCATAATTAAATTATAGGTTATAAATAAAAATATATCCAGACAATAATTTATACATGGTATTTCTATTAGCATAAATATTTTTGCTAACAAAAGGAATGTAATATTTTAGATAGTTTTAAATGCGTGAGTCACACTGGATGGGGTTAAAATCTTGTATGATTCACATGCTATTCTGTTTTTTTAATAATGATTTTTAAGAATTGAATATGCAACATTGTAAAATTATAAGGAATATTACAGATAAACATTTATGGAAAATCTTCAAACAAAAACAACATTTACACTTAAACATGGAAATGAAGAAACATATTATGAATATAAATCATCTATCTTTTTAATTTGTAATACTGAGTTAATATGCATATAGTGGCATTGTAGCAAAGTAAACAACAGCCAAAGCAAACATAGCAATCATTATTGGGTTTTTTATGCGATCTCAAAATTCTTTTTGGCTTGAATTATGAAGCACACTTGGCAACCCTCTTTTCATTTTAATTGTTGTAATTAATAAACCTGAAAGATCTATCAAATAAAACATGACTACTCCCGCTGCAATTCCTGTTGAAATTGAATATGATAACATCCCAAAAGCAATTGTTACAAACAATATTGGTATTTCCAATGTTTTATTTCAATCGAAAGATTTAAGTTGCCCAATCATAATTGAACCTACAAGGATTAATATTGGGCCAGTGACTGGCATAATCGTTCCTGATTGAGATGCAACTCCCTCTTGTATATGGTTTATCGGAAGAATTGGTGTCATAATGGGTCATAATGCAATTGCCAAAATAAATCCTAGAGAACTTATCACTGATGCAAATCCCGTTCTTGCTCCTTGTGAAATTCCTGCAGTGGATTCTATATAAGAAGTAGTTGTGGAGGTCAACATCAATGATCCCACAATAGTTGATCCTGCATCAACAATGTTTGCTTTTTTTAGCCATTTACCATCTTTCTCAAGACCTGCTTGCTGTTCAACAGCAAATAAAGTTCCAGTAGTATCAAAAAAGTCAATATACAAAAACACAAATATTGCAATATAGATTTTCCCATTGCTAAATGAACTACCAAATGAATTCCACATTCCACGAGATAACTGACCAAACTTACTAAATGAATTGTAATTATTTAATTTAAAAGCCAATGATGCATCTGTAACACCGGATACTTTTAAAATAGCAAGAAGTACAATTCCTGTCATCATCGCAATAATAGCAGCACCTTTGATTTTGGCAAAATGAAGGACAAATACAAGAGCCATAACAACTAGTGCAACAATAACAAAAGGATCTTTTAGATTACCAAGCTTTGTGGCTGTAGATATGCCAAGTGCCCCAGATTCCATCGCTCTAGAACCATCAAAAGCTCCTTCACCAAAGTTAAAGGCATTTCCAAATGGAGAAGCACCTGAAACGATTATTCCTGAATCAACTAAACCAATGTATGCCAAAAACATTCCAATCATTGCTCCAATTCCCAATTTCATGTTTCTTGGTAATATTTTAGCAATGTATTTTCGAGCAGGGGTGATTGCTATAATTGCATACAAGATACCAGAGACTAATGTTGCAATAAGCGCCCCCTCTATTTGCATACCAAGAATGTTTCCAGCAACTGTATAGGCTAAAAAAGCATTAACTCCCATTCCAGGAGCTAAGGCAATAGGAACATTAGCAAATAGCCCCATTGCTAGCGTTCCAATAAATGCTGAAAGGACTGTTCCTAAAAAGAAAACACCAGTATAATCACGTGCTCCGTTAGCATTTGATAATATAGCAGGATTCACAGCTAAAATATACGACATAGCGAGAAATGTTGTTATCCCCCCGACAATTTCTTTTTTAAATGTTGCAGACCGATCTTTAAACTTGAAAAATTTTGAAATATTATCCGTTATTGAACTCAACATAATTTTTTCTCCTTTTCTTAAAAATAAATTATAAATAAACTCATCATTGAATCAATACAATACTTAACTTAAAAAATGCTACAATAAAATAAAATTCCCAGTATTTAATCTTAACTTCCACTTCTCTTTAATCATATCAATATTATTATTTTTAAAATGTTATATTTTGGTATTTTTAAAATGTTATATTTTGCGATAAAGTTCAAAATAAAATACTATTATGTATTTTTGGTGTCTTATCAAAGTAATGCTTTAAAATTTAACTTATTGTCAATTTACAAGTTAATATTTTAATTGCTTTTTATACACGACATAAACTAATCTTATGCATGCGTTTCTAATATTCATCCATTGCCTCATTGGTCATAAAATTTAGTTAAATATATCCCTTCAGCATATTCATATTTTGTTTTAGGATAATCTTCTTTAAAATATTTAGAGTTTTCTAAATTTCTTTGAATTTCATCAAACTGAGTTTCGTTTTCTAACCTCAATATAAAGTCACCGGAATAACCGGTTGCAGGGTAAGTGTCATTGTGTCTTGCAATCATAATATTTATATCATTCATTAGTTCAAGATATGAATAAGTTCATGTTTTTTCATTTCCATCAACCTCTAATTCAGGCTTTAGGAATAATTTTTTTAAAAGCTTTCCTTTAAAAGCTTCGATGTAGGCATTCGATTGTTCTTCAATATTTCCACGTGTTCTTAAATATAATTTTAATTTTGTCATATGATCATTATATTGTAATTACCCCATTTTACCTGAAATGTAATCGTGTGTAATTTTTTCGGCAGGGCTGTTGAATATTTTTTTAGTTTCGCCGCTTTCAATTAGTTCCCCCATATAAAAGAATGCCGTTCTATCAGAAATCCTTAAAGCTTGTTGCATAGAGTGGGTCACAATTACAATTGAAAATTTCTCTTTAAGTTTTGTGATTAACTTTTCGATTTTAGCCGTCGCAATTGGATCTAAACTAGCTGTTGGTTCATCCATTAACAATATCTCAGGATTCATGGCAATTGCTCTTGCAATACATAGCCTTTGTTTTTGACCACCAGATAAACTAAAGGCAGGATCATTCAATCTGTCTTTGGTTTGTTTTCACAAAGCAGCATCTTGCAGTGATTGTTGAACAATTTCGTCTAGTTTTGCTTTATTACTAATTCCTGCTAAACGAGGTCCAAAAGCAACATTTTCATAGATAGACATATCAAAGGGATTTGCAGTTTGAAATATAAGACCAACTCTAGTTCTAAGAACTGTATCCTTAATCGAATGTCTTTTCTTTTTTTTTGGCTTAACTATTTTTGAATGATGATTTGTTTTAATGGTGGTACTTTGCTTTTTCTTCTTGGCTTGTTTCTTTTTAAAATCCTTATAGAATTTTTTATAAAATGGCAAAGGTTCCTTTAAAAGTTGATATCTATTATCAAGCATAATTGATCCGGTCATCTTTGTTCCTTCAACCAAATTATTCATTCTATTAAGACATCTAATGAAAGTTGATTTACCACAACCAGATGGTCCGATCAAAGACATAATCTCATTCTCTTTAATGACTAAATTGATATTTTTTAGAGCATGAGTATTCCCATTAGAATATCAAAAATTTAAATCTTTAACTTTGAAAATATTTCTTCTTTTTTTCATTTTCAACGCCCCTTTCTTATTTTCTTTGTTTTATTTAGTGTTTCTGAAATCATAGTTATGATACCAACTAGGATAATTGCAACTGATGCTAACTTATATGAATTATTCAGTAACTCATCAGCATTACCAGAAGCATATACTTGATAGAATAAAATATCAGTAGTAAGTGTATGCCCGGCATTTAAGAACCCAACATCAATTCCGTTAAACATTCCCAATGTTAAGTAGAGTGGTGCCGTTTCTGCGATAACTCTTCCTGAGGATAACACAATCCCGGTGGAGATGCCTCTAATGGAACCAGGCAAGACCACTTTTCAAATGGTCTCTCACTTTGTCGCACCTAAAGCGTAAGAGGCCTCTCGTAACGAATTACCAACCTTTGAAAATACCTGTTCAATGGCATTTGTGAAAGTTGGTAATATAACCAACATCATTGTCAGTGATCCAGCAATTAAGGAGGTGCCGCCAGGGATGCTACTTAAGCCAAGGGCTTTAAGGAAGAACAATGATCCAAAAATACCAAAGAGGATGGATGGAGTACCTCCTAAAGTTGCCAAGAAGAATCTAACAATATTAGCATAGCGTTTATTACCGGCATATTCTGATAAGAATATTGCAGTTCCTAACGCAAATGGGAAGGTGATAATGATGGAGATAGCAGTCAAGAGAATTGTCCAGACAAGGGGGTTCATAATACTTCCACCAACAACTTGGCCTTGTACATTTTGATATTGAAATTTCCAATCGTCACTTTTCCATTCTGGTAATCCATAGACCAATGTTGATAGAACAATTCATCCAATACTACCAACTACAAAAAATAGTGCTATTGATTCTCAAAATAATTTAATCATGTCTGGAATTTGTGAACGCTTTAATTTTTTATTTTGCAAAAAATATTTGTGATATTCCATGTTATTACGCCTCCCATACAAAATTCTTGATGGTTGTAAATAAACTCTAAATTTTTGGAATATGTAATTATAAGAGTAAAGTAAACACCTTAAGGGTAGAAACAATAATTTTATGATTGCTTTTATTCATGCTAACTTTGTGTTGCAATTTGTGGGAAATATATTTTCTATATAAAAGGGACTTTTAATTACTACCTTTTTCTTCGAAAATATTTTAGTAATGACGGAAATCAAGATAATGATAACTAGCAACATGATCAATCCCGCTGCAAATAATGCACTACGAGTTAATTCAGTTGCACCATCAAGAAACATCATTCTTGATATTTCAACTCCAAGTGTAGCAAATGGCATATTAAGAAATTGAGGAAAAACATCATTAAAACCATTCAAAGATGAAGGAGCAGTTAAAATTATGGAAAGTGCCATCGTTTCACCAATAGCTCGTCCTAACGCAACTATAATAACAATCGCACTTTGTTGTCCAAGACCTTTTTTAACAACTTTATAAATAGATGTTGTCTTTGAATTACCTAATGCAATGGCACCATCTAATTCATCTTTATTAATTAAAAGTAATTGATTATAAAGAAGGGAAATCATTGTGGGAAACAACATAATTGATAGCATTAAAATGGCATTAAGCAATGTTCTAGCTCCATCTGCCCCTAACAAATCTGTAACTCCACTTAATGACTTCAATGCAAAAATACCAAAGATAACTGATGGGATACCAGCTGATATATTAATCATCATTCGCAACCACTTGTTATTTTTCATTCTAAATCTCATGAATATAGCAACCCTAATTGATAATGGGTATGCAATGATGACAGCTAAAACTGATGAAATCAAGGTAATGAGCAATCCACTTCAAATTCCAAATCCACCTTCAGGTGTAAAATCTGATGTAAAGTACATATGGAAAAATCCATATTCTTTGTAAGCCGGTATTGATTGCACAAAGATGAATAGCACCATCGTCACTAAAGCAACAACCGAAAACAGTGCTGTGATAAAAATCAATAATCTTCCAAGAAAATTTTTAGTTAATTTTTTGTTTTGCATTATATTTCCAATCCATGTTTAAAATCACCTTTAGTTGCAAGATGAAGTACATCTTCTTTTTTTAACTCTTCATCTGTTTTGGATAAATTTGCTTGTCACAAAATCTGGTTACTTGTTAAAGGTACAAAATTTAAATTTTTAATGATTTCTTGAACTTCAAGGGAAAATAGGAATCATGCAAACTTTATTGAATCTTTATTTTTGATTGAAAATGACATATTGAATGGCCTGATCCATTTGTATGAACCATTTTTAACATTGTCCATTGTAGGTACTCAATTTGTTCCATCTTTAGTGTTAGTTATAGTCGCCACTTGTGTACCTGAAGATTTTTCATTTTCAAGGGCATATCCTAATGATATATATGTTAAGCCTGATGATTTACCTACAACAACATTCAAGGCCACAGAATTGGCTTCAGGAGTTTGTTGAACTTTTGGTAAGTATTTATGATCCTTATCAGCCTGAGTTCCTGGTGCTATGTTTTTACCAAGTTGGTGTCAAAATCCATCTGCTGTTCCAGAAGCAGATTTACCACCTTGACGACCAAAAGCCAGAGGTACTGCATCAAGTCCAGTTGAAGTCTTTGTTTCGTTTGTCAATAATTTCCCTCATGTGGTATTGGCAGCACTATCAACATCATAAAGTTTTGATAACTCCTGAATATCGATGATAGGGCGCTCATTATTTATAATCTTGATGCTAGAAGGTAATTTAACGCTAATTCCGATTGCGTCTATTGCTCATGTAATTGTTCTGACCTTGTGTTTTTTCCAATTGGCAATCTTATTATCATCTCCTGGTGTTTTAAGCGAAGACATCATACCAAAATAAGAAAGAATCTTCTTTTCAGACTGAGATTCAAGTCCTGCACCAGAACCATTTGCTGTATATTGAATATTATAAATAGTTTTTTTACTAATTTCATTTATCAGTGGTTGGACTGATGATGATCCAACACCAGTTATTTCAATTCCTGATTTTTCTTTAGACAAAGACTTAGAAACAATAATCGCAATAATAGGGGTACTTAATAGGCCAAGGGTTACAACTCCAATTCCAATTTTTTTAAATTTATTCATGTTCACCTCTCCATGGTTATGATACAAAATTGTTTAAATGTAAATTATTATTGTTTGTTAATTAAAATTAATAAAAATTAACGGAAATAAGAAACAAAATAGTTGATGGTAGAATATAAGCCCCAAACAATTTTATAATTCATCTTGTCTTTAAATTATCCTAAAAATATAATTCATCATCTCTTGAAAGTTCAAAGGTTTATAATACTTACAAATAGCAAGATTTCTTTTGAAGATAATTCATCACTCTTTAATAATGGTTCTTCAAGTGCAAAATTTAAATATTGCGTTAAGAGTTGATCATGAATTTATAATTACTTAATAATTATTTTCCTATTCTTAATGAATTCAAATATATCTAAAACGATTTCTTTTGTTTTTTTTGATTTCAAAATGTCATTTCATGTATCTCATCCAACGTAAACCATTTTATTTCTAGTGCTTCTTCATCGTCAATTATAAATTTGTCATTTTCATTTAATTCACATACAAATGTAATAGTAAATGCATTTACAAGATAGTTTGTTTGTATATTTAATTTGGAAATTTGAATAAATGCTTGCAAATTCAAGGTTATCTGCTTTCAAACTAGATTCTTCAAATAACTCTTTTTTTTGCAATATCAATTATATCTTCACCAATGTTCATACCGCCACCAAATGTGCCTCATGTGTTTGTGTCTGATCTTAAGTTGAAGCATTTATTATCCATATATGGAATAATTGTTGCAGAAGGCACCATAATTAAATCATGGGATTTAATTTTATCTCTCATGTACATGACATAATCTTGATTGTTTTTCATAAATTAATTATAAGTTAATTGCTTTAATTATTAGTTCAATTAATGCCAAGGTATACTAATAATAAAATATAGAAGAACTCTAAAAATTGCTAGCGAGACTAAAAAGGAAGATATTTGATTTTAATTATCGGTATTTGTTATGTTATGTCTGCAAATTAAGAGTAAAATGAATTTTATTCAAAAGTTTAATATATTCATATATATTTTAAGTATAATCATTATATGAATAATGTTGAAGATTTAAATCTATCATTCCAGTTTGAAGTCGTTGATTTTAAACGAAGAATCCTAGACATTAAAGTGCTATCTGTTAAAAAAGATATTATGAAAAATAACATCAATAAAATCTTTGAATGATTCATGGAAGATTTGATATTTTTTATAGAAAAATCTGGTTTTCAGAAGAGGTGAGATTTTGGAACTATTTTGCTTGGTGGAATAAATAATTTAGAGTTTGAAGAAGAAAAACGGGAAAATTTCACAAATATGTTCAAGTTAATTACAAATTGGGATATGGTGGTTAAAAATGAAAATAATTAGATCAAATTATAAAACACCATATTTAAATTTTGCACTTGAAGAATTATTATTAAAGAGTGACGAATTATCTTCAGAAGACATCTTACTTATATATCAAAATGAAAACGCTATCATAGTAGGAAGAAATCAAAATACTCATGAGGAAATTAATGATGTCTTTGTTAAAGATAATAAAATAAGCATTGCTAGAAGGTTATCTGGAGGCGGTGCAGTTTATCAGGATGAAGGAAATGTTAATTTTTGTTTCATAACACATGATAAAGAATCATCATATACAAAGTTTTTAGAACCGATTATCGGGTTTCTAAATTCACTGGGTCTTCATGCTGTATTTACCGGAAAAAATGATGTAACAATTGACGATATCAAAATATCTGGGAATGCCCAATATAAATACAAACATAGAATGTTTCACCATGGAACGCTGTTATTTAATTCTGATTTATTTGTTTTAGGTTCAGCACTTAAACCAAACAAATTAAAGTTACAATCCAAATCAATTAAGTCAGCCAGACAAAGAGTATCTAATATTCGAGATTTAATGAATCCAAAAATTAACACAGAAAATTTCATCCAAAAGTTGATAAGTTATTTTCAGGCTAAAAACTATGAACTAATTAATCAAGATATTATTACTGAAGAAGATATTAATCAATTGGCGGAACTTAAATCTTCTCCTAATTGAAATTTTAGCAAAAATCCTGATTTTGAATTTAAAAATACCAAGAGATTTTCCGGTGGGACAATTACATTAAAAATTTCGACAAACAATAACAAAATATCACATATTAAAATTGAGGGTGATTTCTTATCAACTAATGATTTTGAAGATATATATAAATTTTTCATAGGAAAAACATTTGATTTGAAAACTATCAAAAAAATCTTTACGGATATCAATAATTTTTCTGATTATTTTGGGAAAATAACTGCAAATGAACTTTTAACATTATTTAATAAAGGTCAAGATGTATAGTTTTAAAAGAGAACATGAAGAAGGGAAAAGAGACTTACTTTTTATTCATGGGTATGGTGCAACAGGAACATCATTTAATAAATTAAAAAAATATAAAAGAACCTTTAACATCATCACGATAAATTTGCCGTTTAATAAAATGATAAATAATAAAGAATTATCTATTGAAACATATATTGATTATGTTAATAAATTTGTTGATGAAAAGGGTTTAATTGATTTTGATGTTGTTGGTCATTCATTAGGAGGACCAATTGCATTAGGTATAACAAAGGCCAAGAAGAGATTATTAATCGCTCCTTTGAATCCATTTGTTAACAATAAAGAAAAATGATTATTAGCTAGGAACATGGACGATGCAACTAATGCTATGAAAAATATTGTTTATAAATATGAAGATCACTGAAGTGATGATGAAATTAATTCAATGGCCAACACACACATGTTATTTGTTGACAAAAATAACAAATTTATTTCGCAGTTGGTTAAAAAACAACTAATGGATAAAGATTATTATCAAACAGGATTGAGCAAGTTGTTTGCCGAGAAAGATTTTTACGTTATTGGCGGTGAAAATGACCAATACGTTTCAATGGATAGCATGATTGAGACGACAAAGCAATTTAATAAAAAGTTGTTTAAGATAAAAGAATGTGGCCACTCGCCCATTTTTGAAAAACCAGAGAAAATCAGAGATATAATTGAAAGTGTTTTAAAAGTTGAAGTAGATTAATGAGTTGAAATACATGACAATAAATTCAAAAAACATATGGATCTAACACAAGTAAAACGTCATGCATTAGATACTTTACCAACAAATATGCTTGGAATTTTATGGGTCGAAAATGATCTTTGGAACATTTTGAGAGGTTAGGTAATTTTACACAGATGATCCAAAATCTATTGGCGGACACACGGGAATTGATGTTATGCTTCCCATTCATCAAAAAATTCTTGCCCCAGTTAATGGAAAAAATTTAGCAAGTTATTGACTAAATTAGAAAAGCAAAAAATTTGCAGAAAGAATTGGTGGAGTTGTAGTTATGGAAGCGAACATAAAAGACTTAGATATCCTTGAGGAATATAAAAAGTATGTATATTTATCAAATAGAAAAAAAATTTATAAGGTGTCGAAAATGACAATAATGATAGATCACAAAATTAGGTCTAAATTTGATAATAATATCGCAACAAAATCAGAATACAATGCATATATCTGCCTCAGTGGCTTCCAAAAAAAGGTTGCTCTCATTTATGCATTTATTCCAAGATTCACCAAATATTTTGGAGAAAAAAATGTTAAAAGTGTTAAATACTCTACAAAATATAATGATTATAAATTGATAATAAATCCAAGTGTCTCTTATGACAATCCGAAAAAGGTTCATAAGAGGGATTTGATTGGATACAACGGGTCAATTCTTGATAATGGTGGCAGAGTTTCTCATACACATGTAAATATATATTCATCAATAAGCAACTTATTTAGAAGAAGCAAAAGGTATAATCCAAATATTACACAAGTGGATGGTGAGTCTTCTACACACTTTAAAGCAAGAGAAATCAAGAAATTAAAATTTCTTAAGCAACTTTATTTCCAATAAGGAATAGAGATGGTAAAAACTCATTAGAAGTGAAGAAACAAAAAAGTTTGATTATGGGTGAATATATTGACCCAAATAATATCTATTAGTTATATAATGATAAAATAGAAAAAGTAATAATAAGATAATTTTCTGGAAAAGAACAAAATGAATTATAAACACATCGATTTAAATAATTTCCATCAAGACAAATCTAAAATGTATAAAGTTTTAGATAATGATGGTAATCTATTAGATAAAAATTACAAAACAACAGCAACGCAGGAGCTGCTATTAGAAGCATATGGTTTTATGGTTTTATCTAGACAACAAGATACATATGTATCACAACTTCAAAGACAAGGTAGATCACTTACATTTGCCCCTAACTTTGGAGAAGAGGGATTGCAAGTTGCCGTTTCAATGGCTATGGAAAAAGACGATTGATTTATACCTGCTTTTAGAGCAAATGCGACAATGTTACACTTAGGTGTTCCACTGGAAAATCAAATGTATTATTGAAATGGAAATGAAAAAGGTTCAAAAATGCCCGAAGGGGTTAATGTCTTGCCAATTAATATTCCCATAGGAACTCAATGTTCACACGCTGCTGGAATTGCTTATGGATTGAAATTAGCTAAAAAGAAAAATGCATCAGTGTCATTTATCGGTAATGGAGGAACAGCCGAAGGAGAATTTTATGAAGCAATGAATACATCATCAATTCATAAATGGCCAACAGTTTTTTGTGTCAATAATAACCAATGAGCTATTTCAACACCTAATCACCTAGAATCAGGGTCAACAACAATTGCTGCTAAAGCAGTTGCAGTTGGAATTCCGGCTATCAGAGTTGATGGTAATGATGTTTTAGCTTCTTATGAAGTTATGGTGGAAGCACTTGATTATGCCAAAAGCGGTAAGGGGCCAATTTTGGTTGAGTTTATCACTTGAAGACAAGGGCCACATACAAGTTCTGATAATCCAAGAATATACAGAACTGCTGAAATTGAAAAAGAAAATGAAAAAAATGAACCATTTCACAGAATTGAAAAATATTTAATGGACAACAATTTCATTACTAAAGAAGAAAAAGAAAAACTTGAAAAAGAAAAACTTGAGCAAGTTAAACAAGCCTTTAAAACTACAAGTCAAAACCTTGAAGAAACAATTGATGAAATCTTTGATTATACTTATGAAGTTATGCCGCAAGAACTTTTAGAGCAAAAAGAAGAACTACAACAATGACTTATGAAAGCGGGCAAATAATGACTGATAAAATGATGAAAGTAAATAACATTGAAGCACTCAATAATGCTATTAAAGTTATGATGAAAAAAGATGAAAAAGTTGTTTTATGAGGTCAAGATGCAGGATTTGAAGGTGGAGTTTTTAGAGCTACGGCTGGACTACAAGAAGAATTTGGTGAAGATAGAGTTTGAGATGCTCCCATTGCTGAAGCTGCTATGGCAGGAATTGGAGTTGGAGCAGCGGTTTATGGTCTTAGGCCAATAGTGGAAATGCAATTTCAAGGATTTTCCTTACCATCAATTCAACAATTATTTGCTCATGCAGCTCGTTTAAGAAACAGAAGTAGAGGTCGTTTTAGTGTACCTATGGTTGTAAGAATGCCGATGGGCGGAGATATAAGAGCTTTAGAACATCATTCTGAAGCTCTGGAAGCAATGTATGCCCATATTCCTGGACTCAAAGTTATTATGCCTTCAACACCATATGATACTAAAGGCCTTATGATAGCAGCTATCAAAGATAATGATCCAGTTATCTTCCTAGAACCAAAAAAACAATATCGTTCATTTAAGCAAGAAATACCTGAAGGTGAATATGAAGTTGAAATTGGGAAAGCAAGTGTTATTAAAGAAGGAGACTCAATTACAATTGTTACTTATGGTACTCAAGTGCATGATTCTATTGAAGCAATTAAAACATTGCAACAAACAAACTCGGAAATAGATATAGAATTAATTGATTTAAGAACAATAAAACCAATTGATACAGAGACAATTACAAAATCTGTTAAGAAAACTGGGAGATTACTAGTTGTCCATGAAGCTGTTAAATCATTTTCAGTCTCGGCTGAAATTATTGCGAGGGTAAACGAAAGAGCTTTCACAAGTTTAATGGCACCTCCAACAAGATTAACAGGAGCTGATATTACCATTCCTTTAGCAAGAGGAGAAAAGATGTTTGTTGTAACACCAGAAAAAATAATTGCAAAAATAAAGGAACTGGTTTCTTTCCAGTATTAGGTATATATATGTATAAATTTAAATTTGCAGATATCGGTGAAGGTCTCCACGAAGGTGGTGTGGGAGAAATCTACGTTAAAGTCGGAAACAAAATCGAAGAAGGAGATTCACTATTTTCAGTTGAAACAGATAAAGTAACATCGGATATCCCTTCTCCGGTTACTGGTAAAGTGTTAGCTGTTTTAATCAAGCAAGGCGAAACTGTCACTGTTGGCGATGAAATTTTTCACTTTGAAGTTGAAGGTGAAGAAACCACAACAGAAGAGCCACAAGAAAAGGTCGCTGAAGCACCAAAACATGATGTGCCTAAAAAAGAAGAAGCTGATGCTGCATCAGTTGTTGGTGATGTGAAAGTTTCAAATGAAGTCAAAACAAATGATTTTAAAGCCAAAGCAAGTGATCATATTTCTCATGACGGAATCCTAACAACACCTTTAGCCAGAAAAGTTGCTGCTGAAAAAAATATTGATATTTCAACAATTAAAGGATCAGGAATTAATGGTAAAGTGCTAATGAATGATGTACTTAATTACACCTCAAAAACAAATGTTGCATGTAATGTTGCTATTACAAAAACGCCGGGGGGGGAAACAAGATCAAAAGTTACTTCAATGAGATCCGCTGTTGGTAAAGCGATGAAAAATTCTTGAAATAAAGTTGCTTATACAAATCTAGTTATTGAAGTAAATATGACTTCTCTATGAGACCAAAGAAAAGCAATTGTAACAACAAAACAAGCTGTGGAAAAATTGGGCGTTAAAATTTCATTTTTGCCATTTATTGTTAAAGCTACAACTATTGCTCTTGAAGAGTTTCCAATGTTTAATTCTCAATATGATGAAAAAACAAATGAATTAGTAACATATAATGATAAAAACATTGGAATTGCAGTTGATACTCCTCATGGGTTGTTTGTGCCAGTTATTAAACAAGCAGAAACTAAAAATCTAGTTGAAATTGCTAAAGAAATAAATGGCCTTGCAACAAAAGCCAGGGATAAAAAACTTGTAGGTCAAGATATGCAAGGCGGAACATTCACAATTACCAATTACGGTTCTGTGGGAGCACTATATGGAGATCCGGTTATTAACTTCCCGGAAATTGGTATCTTAGGAACTGGCGGAATTGTTGATAGAGTTGTTATGAATAAGTCTGGACAATTTTCTAATGAAAAGATAATGCATTTAACATTAGCAGCTGATCATAGATGAGTTGACGGTGCAGATATTGGTAGAATTTTAGCCAAAATTAAGAGACTATTAGAAAATCCAATCACATTATTAGGAGAATTTCAACATGTATAAATTTAAATTTGCAGATATCGGTGAAGGTCTCCACGAAGGTGGTGTGGGAGAAATTTATGTTAAAGTCGGAGACAAAATTGAAGAGGGTGATTCACTTTTTTCAGTTGAAACAGATAAAGTAACATCGGATATTCCTTCTCCTGTTACTGGGAAAGTCCTAGCTGTTTTAATTAAGCAAGGAGAAACTGTCACTGTTGGTGATGAAATTTTTCACTTTGAAGCTGATGGTGGTGAAACAACAGAAGATGCAAATAAAGAAGTTACCCCTAAAAAAGAAGACAGTGGTGCAGCATCTGTTGTTGGAGAAGTTAAGATTTCAGATGATTTATTTAGCACTAATATGTTTGGAACTAAAAAAGAAGCTGAGAATGTTCAAGTGGAAAGCCCATCAGTTACTAAAAATACATCAATACCTGAATTCGATATAAAATCAATTAAGCCTATTGGAACAGGAGAACAAGTTGATGTTGTTGTTGTTGGTGCTGGTCCAGGTGGTTATACAGCTGCTGAGTTCATCGCAAAACAAGGACTTAAAACAGTCATTATTGAGAAAGAATTTGCTGGCGGTGTTTGTTTAAATGTTGGATGTATTCCTACAAAAACACTTCTAAAATCAGCTAAAGTATTGGAACAAATCAAGGAAGCACAATCTTTTGGAATTGATGTTGACTATAAATCGCTTTCATTGAATTGAGACAAAATGCAAGTCCGTAAAAATGAAGTAAGAATGAAATTAAGACGTGGAATTGAATCACTAATGAAATTCAACAAAGTAGAGTTAATTCTTGATGAAGCAAAAGTTATTGATAAGCATAATGTTAAAGTTGGAAATAGAACTTTTACAACTAAAGTTATTATATTAGCAACAGGATCTTCACCAATTCATCTTCCACTTCCAGGATTTAATTCTCCAGAAGCTAAAAAA